>JBAYQJ010000004.1:0-152479 GCA_041677245.1 Spongiibacteraceae bacterium
GGCGATTAAACCTCTGCCTCATCGCCTTTAGATTCCAGCCAAACTTTACGATCGGGTGCGCGTTTTTTTGCTAGCAACATATCCATCAAGGAGTTAGTTGCGTCACCATCATCAAGAGTAAGGCGAACCAAGCGGCGAGTGTCGCCACTCATAACAGTTTCACGTAGTTGCAGTGGGTTCATTTCACCCAAGCCTTTAAAGCGCTGCACACCTACTTTACCTTTTTTATTTTCGGCAACGATACGATCAAGGATGCCCTGCTTTTCACCATCATCCAATGCGTAATAAACCTCTTTACCAATATCAATACGATACAGCGGTGGCATCGCCACATATACATGCCCAGCTTGCACCAGTGGCCTAAAGTGACGCAGGAATAATGCACAAATTAATGTAGCGATATGCAAACCGTCGGAGTCGGCATCAGCGAGTATGCAAACCTTGTGGTAACGTAAACCGGATAAATCATCCGAAGCGGGATCGACACCTATCGCTACCGCAATATTGTGAACCTCTTCGGAGGCGAGTATTTCCTGCGAATCAACTTCCCATGTATTGAGGATTTTACCTCGCAATGGCAAGATCGCCTGGTACTGGCGGTCACGACCTTGCTTAGCGGAACCGCCAGCCGAATCACCCTCAACCAAAAACAATTCGCCGCGCTCGGCATCATCACCAGAGCAGTCGGCTAATTTACCCGGCAAGGCAGGCCCAGAGGTCACTTTTTTACGGGCGACTTTTTTCGATTTTTTTAATCGGGTTTGTGCATTATTAATACACAAGTCAGCCAGCTTTTCAGCTTCTTCTGTATGTTGATTTAACCATAAGCTGAAAGTATCTTTAGCCACACCAGAAACAAAAGCCGCAGCTTCGCGCGAACTTAACCGCTCTTTGGTCTGGCCAGAAAATTGTGGATCAGCAATTTTTGATGACAACACATAACAGCACTTATCCCAAATATCATCGGGAGATAATTTAATTCCCCGTGGTAATAAATTGCGAAACTCACAAAATTCACGCATGGCATCCAACAAACCGGTACGCAAACCATTAACATGGGTCCCGCCCTGCGCGGTAGGAATCAGGTTCACGTAAGACTCGGTGATTAACTCTCCACCCTCCGGCAACCACTGTACTGCCCAATCAACACCTTCAGTAGTACCGGAAAAACTGCCAATAAATGGTTCGGCTGGCAAGGTTTCCCAGCCGTTAGTGCTGGCTTTGATATAATCCTTCAAGCCATCTTCGTAATACCATTCTTCTTTGCTGTCGTTGATTTCATCTTTGAAGGTCATCCGCAAACCAGGGCAAAGTACCGCTTTGGCGCGCAGAACATGCTTTAACCTTGAAACGGAAAACTTGGCCGAATCAAAATATTTTGGATCGGGTAAAAAACGAATACTGGTGCCGGTGTTACGTTTGCCGCAAGTGTCGATCACTTTTAAGTCGACGGATTTATCTCCGTTGGCAAAATCGATACGATGCACTTCACCATTGCGACGAATAGTCACCTCTAACACTTTAGATAAAGCGTTAACCACTGACACACCAACGCCGTGCAAGCCACCAGAGAACTGGTAGTTGTCGTTGTTAAATTTACCGCCCGCATGCAAAGTGGTGAGGATAACTTCTACACCGGGTTTTTTCTGCTCAGGGTGCATATCCACCGGCATACCACGGCCGTCATCAGTACAGGTCAAAGAGCCATCCTTATGAAGGATCACATCTATTTGACTGGCGTGCTTTGCCAGAGCCTCATCGACACTATTGTCAATCACCTCTTGCGCAAGGTGGTTGGGACGAGTGGTATCGGTGTACATACCAGGGCGTTTGCGCACTGGGTCAAGGCCGGTTAAAACCTCTATTGATTGAGCGTTATATTCAGACATGCTTGTGTACCATTCTCGTAAGGTGGATCTTGATCCGCCTTTCCTTCTTTTATTTTGACGATTGTCTGGTGGATCAAGATCCACCTTACGTAGCTATATTTACACTACGTTTAAAAATTTCATGATATTCGGCAGATGCTTATCGAAGTGTTGAAAACGGTGATCACCACCCTCTTCTACCTGTTGTAGGCAGCCCCGATAGTACTCAACCGCATGCCGATAATCGAGAGTTTCATCGCCTGTTTGCAATAGAACCATGATTTTTTCTGGCTCGTTAATTGTCGTAACTTCTAATTGCCGCAATTCGTCAGTGTGTTCTGTGGTTAAACAAAAATCCACGCCGGTATAAGGGTTGGTATGCTGCCCCAATACCGCACCAATTAGATGGTAAGGCTTTATCGCCGGGTTAATAACGACAGCACGTACACCGTATTGCTGTACTAGCGCCGTCGCCATGAAGCCACCCATGGAGCTACCAATAACAGCTACAGGGCAAGGCTGATGCTGCTCCACCAACTGCTGGAGCTGCTGGTAACTTGCCAGCGGGTAATTAGATAATGTGGGGGCGATAAAATCTATCGGTAATTTCTCAGCCTCGATGTAATCGCGGACTTGTTGAGCTTTTTGTGATTGGGAAGAGCTTAAAAAACCATGGATATAAATTAACAGAGGACGCATAAAGACAATTACCAGCTTAAAAAATCGCCATTCTACCTGCGCCTGCTCGCACGCAACGTATCTAAACGATTACAAAAATTAGAAAGCCGTGAAGGATACCTGCTTAAACCGATGCATGCTAATTCTAATGCCCTATCTCACCCCGCAAATCTAATAACCACTACTCTGGTCATAGTCGACATCAAAATCAACTCCCGTCACGCGCGAGACGCCCGTACCAATCTCACCATCATCGTATAATTCGAGCCAACGATAACCAGGATTAAGCCGGTCCAGTTTAAAATCTGTACTATTGGCGGCAAACTGGATGCAACTAGAGGGTGTCGCCATCAGCTTAATCCCTTGGTGCCAGTGATCTAGCGATTGATGCACATGGCCACACAATACCCCACGCACCAAATCAAAACGGCTAATAAGCTGAAAAAACGCCGCACTGTTTATCACCTGTTGCCGATCAAGCCAGTCACAACCGGTCGGTACTGTGTGATGGTGTAAGCAGAGTAATACATGCTTAGCGGTCGACGACTCCAATGTCTGACGTAAGAAAGCCAGTTCAGCGTTGGATAAATTACCGCCAGGTTGACCGGGAGTAGTGGAATCCAGCATGATGATCTGCCAGTTACCCGCTCTCACGCTGCGCTTTAACTCAGGTTTATTGGCCAGCGCCTGCTGCATTACTAACCAATCATCGTGATTACCCGGCAGCCAACAGGCATGGCGGGCAAGACCTTGAGAGAGCTGATAAAAACGCTGGTAAGAAGCCAGTGAACCGTTGCTTGAAATGTCACCAGTGGCCAACAGTAAGTCCGCCTGATCGCGCTCAGCCCTAACCAAGTCCAGCACATGCCCCAAGCTCACATCGGTATCCATACCCAATAAGACAGAACCGGGTAGCTCACCCAAATGAGTATCGGTAATTTGCACCAAGCTTATTGGGCTTTGAGTTGAGCTTATTTCAATGTGCAAATTGGCACCATAGTAGTCGATATTTTAAGGATAAATCTTAGCATCACGCCTTAAACCGGAGCCTTGGATGCAACCTGTTAAATATAACAATAAAGCCCAAGCCAGTTACTTGATGAATTAGTCAAAATCAGCCAAAAAGCAAACATTTTTAGCCACTGGATTTCCCAAGATACGGCCAAATTCCAAGCAGTGGCTCAGCCACTCGCCTAGATAAATATTAAGCTGGATCTTCTCATCGCGGTGATACATGTTGGCGTTGGGGTAATCATAGCTCGGCCGCAGCCGCTGATGCTGATCAAAGGCAATAACCTCCGCCATCCGCGCATCGTGATACACACGTAATGAAAAGCAGGGCGTGCTAGCCCAAAGCGATACGTCACTTTGCACCTGCTGGCTGATATCTATCATCGTGGTGTATTTGCAGCGTTCTTTCACCTCAATACGAATCTGCACCAGCCCTGCCCCCGTCAACTCCACACCAAAATCACGCTGATCAACTGAGTCCATATCAGGCAGCAATTTCATAATGCGGGCGTAATTAGCCTCACATTCCGCTAATTGCCCCGCCAAATCTACACTGTATTTTTTCTTAATCACATTTCTACACTTTCGTAAAATCGGCCTGTTACGCTCACAAACTGAAGCTATTACTCTCACGTTATTGGCCTTAGTAGCCATGCTGGCAAAGTCTAGCAGCTTTAATCAATACAGATGCCATTAATCGCCATAAAAATTAGCGACTATTAAGCTGTAGTAGTAGGGGTTTGCCAGTCATTTTGCTACAATCAAATGCTGTTTTTAGACCATTTCAGTTTTTATACACGGATTCGACCACGACTGATACCCACAGGACAACCTCATGAATTATTTATTTCGACCACTCTCTGTGGCCATTGCACTTTGCCTAGGCAGCATAAGTAGCCAAGCTGACACTCTTGTCGATGTCTATGAACTAGCTCTTAAAAATGACGCGAAACTAAAATCGGCTGAAGCAACTTACCGAGCGAATATTGAAACTGAGAACCAGGCGTTTTCAGCCTTGCTGCCGCAGATCAATGCTACCGGCGAGTACAGTGAAACTGACTCCAGCAGCTCCAGCGCTCGCTTTTTTGAGCTTGATAACGACTTAATACCCAGCCGGTCCGATGACGACATTGACTCTGACAGCACCACCATCACCGTTAGCCTGCAACAAACCCTGTTTGACTTGTCTACCTGGTTCACATTTAAACGCGGTAAAGAAATCACCAAACAAGCCGAAGCACAACTTGCCGCCGACCAACAAGATTTGATTGTTCGCGTTGCCGAGGCCTACTTTGATGTTTTGCGTGCGCTGGATAACCTGGAAGCCTCAAAAGCCGAAGAGCGCGCCACCAAGCGCCAGCTAGAACAGACCCAGCAGCGCTTTGATGTCGGTCTAATTGCAATTACCGATGTTCATGAAGCCCGCGCAGTTTACGATACAACAGTGGTACAGCGACTCACTGATGAAGGAAACTTAGGCACTAGTTATGAATCATTAACCGTACTCACCGGGCAAATGCCTAGCAATCTCTGGCTGCTCAATAAAGATTTCCCCGTGGTTGACCCCACTCCGATGAACCGGGATGAATGGGTACAATTTGCACTGAAAAATAATAACGCGCTAAAAGCCGCTCTATACGCTATGGAAGCAGCCAAGCAAAACGCCAGTGCTAAAAAAATGGGCCACGCCCCCACACTAACTGGCTCAATTATTTATACCGATTACAGTGAGGATGGTGACAACATCAGCAATATCAACAATGCTGTCAAACCCTTTGAAACTGAAACCGACGGCTATACTTGGGGCGTAAAACTGACCGTGCCGCTTTATTCTGGTGGTGGCGTAAGTGCTAGCCGTCGCCAAGCTTACGAGCAGTACAATGTTGCGCTGCAAAATCAAATTGATGCCCAGCGCACCGTCATCCGCAACGCCCGCGCCTCGCACATTACTGTAGCAACTGACGTGCAACGGGTAAAAGCCCGCAACCAAGCAATTATCTCCACCAGCAGCGCGCTGGACGCCACCGAAGCAGGCTACGAAGTAGGCACACGTAATATCGTCGACGTACTTCAAGCCCAGCGCAATCTGTACTCTTCGATTCGCGACTACGCTAACTCACGTTACGACTATGTACTAAATATGCTCAAGCTAAAAAGAGCCGCTGGCACATTAAGCCCACAGGATATGTACGATATCAACAAGTGGATGGTTGCGCCGGGAGCTGCTTCAGCCAATCAATATAAAGAATTTCTCGACCGCTAATACTTAGCGCTAATTCAAAGGAGTGCTCCGTGATGGACACTCCTTTTTATTGTCTGCACTAATACTAAATGCAATGCCGTCATAGCCCTCATTGCTATAGCCTACGCTGACTCAAGCCGCTATTCTTATTGTTTTACAATCAATGGTACGCTGCGCTAATGGCTCGTTGGCTTTACACCTTATTGTTCTACTTAATCACACCACTGATTTTATTGCGGCTGGCCTATCGCGCCAGTAAAGCACCTGCATATCGCCAGCGCCTTGCCGAGCGCTTTGGCCTATTTTCTACTGAGGGTTTTAAACAGCCACTAAAGGATTGTATCTGGGTACATGCCGTATCGGTTGGTGAAACCATTGCCGCCGCGCCAATGGTAAAAAAGCTACAACAACAGTACCCCACAACCCCCATAGTCGTCACCACCATGACCCCCACCGGCTCAGAGCGGGTTCGTGCTTTATTTGGCGACGAGGTATTTCATGTCTACGCCCCCTACGATCTACCCGGCCCAATCAAGCGCTTTTTACAACGACTGCGCCCCAAACTATTGGTAATTATGGAAACCGAGCTATGGCCTAACACCATCCATTACTGCCACAAAAACGCGATCCCTGTGGTCGTTGCCAATGCTCGGCTCTCGGCTAAATCTGCAGCGGGCTATCAACGCTTTGCTGCACTGATACAACCAATGCTAACCAAGGTGTCGACCATCGTGGCGCAAAGCCAGGCTGACGCCGACCGGTTTTTATCTTTAGGCTTGCCTCCCACACAACTAATCATCAGCGGCAGTATTAAATTTGATGTAGAAATCTCTGCCGAGCTACAAAACCACGCAGCTCAACTCAAACAGCAATGGAGCCAACAAGATACGCGTTTAATTATATTAGCCTCCAGCACTCACGAAGGCGAAGATGAAATCATCCTAAACGCGTTTAAACAATTACTCGCCCATGCACCCAATACATTATTAACACTAGTACCCAGACACCCAGAACGCTTCGATAAAGTAGCAGGGCTAATCCAGCAATCAGGCCTCTCCTGCCAACGGCGCTCTATCAGCGATACGCCATCAGCCAGTACTCAGGTTTATTTAGGCGATACCATGGGCGAATTATTATTACTTTATGGCTGCGCGAATATCGCCATCGTCGGCGGTAGCTTTATCCCCAGTGGTGGCCACAACATGCTGGAACCCGCCGCTTGGGGGTTGGCTATTATTACCGGTGAGAGTGACTTCAACTTTGCTGCAGCCAGCGCGCTATTACAGCAGCAAAACGCCTTAATAAAAACCACAGACGCTGATAGCTTATTCGCAGCACTCAACACATTGAGCCACTCAGCCACACAGCGCCAAACTATGGGCACCGCTGCGGTTAACGCCGTTGCCGCTAACAGAGGTGCTTTGGCGCGACTAATGGCTGTGCTGAATCAATATCTGCCGTGATTATTAAACTCGACACATAAAAACTAACTAGCGCACAGCAGAGAAGAAGGGAAATTCGAGGGGATGGTAATCATCGCCTGCACTAGAGTGTATGGACATCGATTATGGGTAGCACCGCTCAACCAATTTTGGGAAAGCTGCCGGTAATAATATTATCAGTTGCGCGCTTATTATCTATACAGCGCAGCCACAACGCATCAGATATGCCATCTTTGGCATCAAAGCCTGTCACTGCAGCTAGTAAAATTTTCTGAATCTTGCCACAGTCATGGCGCTCACAAGCCTCAGCTAATTCTTTGAGATAAGCATCTATCACCTCTTCCGATAAATACTCTTCTTGAGCACGCATAATCATAGGGTGCCCAGTACCAGTGACATTATTACCGACTAACAGCTCTTCGTTTAATTTCTCGCCCGGTCGCAATCCAGAATAAGCTATCTCCATATCACCATCGGGGTGAGCTGCATCTTTCACTTCATGCCCCATCAAGCGCACCATGCGTTTAGCCAAATCAATAATTTTGACCGGCTCTCCCATATCGAGCACAAAAACATCCCCGCCCTCACACATCGCACTGGCCTGTAACACTAGCTGTGCGGCCTCTGGGATAGTCATAAAATAGCGCACGACATCAGGGTGAGTTACCGTTACTGGCCCACCACTTTTTATTTGTTCCCTAAACAACGGTACAACCGAGCCAGATGAGCCTAAAACATTACCAAAACGCACCATACAAAACTGAGTGTTCGCATATTTATTAGCAAAAGCCTGTAAAACCAACTCGGCCATCCGCTTAGAGGCACCCATCACATTAGTGGGCCGTACCGCTTTATCTGTCGAAATCAATACAAAGGTTTCAACTTTCGCCGCTGCCGCCGCCCGCGCCGCCGCTAAAGTACCAAACACATTATTCCTAACACCTTCTGATATATTAAATTCAACCAGAGGCACATGTTTATAAGCTGCCGCATGGTAAATAGTCTGGACGCCAAAATTCAAAAAAATAGATTTTAAATGTGCTCCATTTTGCACCGACCCTAATAATGGCACCAACGTTATATTTACACCCATCTCTTTAATCAACTGGGTTAACTCACGATTAATTTGGTACAAACCGTATTCGGATGAGTCCATCAAGATCAATTCGCAGGGCTGGTTGCGGATAATCTGTCGGCACAATTCAGAGCCAATCGAGCCACCGCCCCCCGTGACCATTACCACTTTATTCTCAATACAATGACGTAGTAAACCTGGGCTGGGTGATACAATATTACGCCCTAACAAATCTTCTATATCGATATCAAGAATTTCATCAACCCGTGCTGTCCCCAGTACTAAGCGCTCGAAGCTGGGAATTGTTTTTACACAAACGGCCAAAGGTTCCAAACTATTAACGATCTCAGCACGACGTGCGCGCCCAATAGTTGGCAGCGCTAATAGAACATCACTGACATCCCAGCGCTTAACCAGCCTAGATAAATCGGCGAAGGCATGAACTCGAATACCATTAATCACCCGCCCCTGCAAAGCAGGGTCATCATCGATAAACGCTACCGGCGTGAACTGGCCACCATGGTGCAAAGCATTATGCAGCTGTCGTCCAGAGTCACCCGCACCATAAATAACAACTTTGGCGGATTCCTGGCGTTGCATGTAATGGTACAGGGAGCGAACAGCTAATCGTGAACCGCCTATCAGCATTAACGCGATACCCCAATATAAAAAAGGTGTCGAGCGGGGCATACTAGAACGAGCGAGCAGCATAGTCAGTGCCAGCACCAAAGCGGATAAAGAAATGGCACGGATAATAGTCAGCATAGCCTGCTGTCCCATATAGCGGACAATAGCACGGTACAGGCCGCTGGTAGCAAAGATGACTATACTGATAACCGTGAACACCGCTAAAACATAATAATCTACCTCATTAAATTTAACGCCTCGGTCGCCATAACGTAAATTTAACGCAAACCACACAGATAGTGGGATAAACACAAGATCGATGCCTGCAAAAAATAATTGCTTAATGCGGCGGGGCAGATAATATATTTTGCTGATCCGATTCATCTTGAAAGCAACTGCTCCTTAAGAGTGATTTACTATGCATGCATATAAAGCATCAGTAAACGCGGTGATCATGTATTGAGGCTATTATAAACCATTTCCCTAGCCCATAGGATCGATATCATACTCGCGCACCATCCACCACCCCTATGTCAGCGACACCTAAACTAAATGGACCGATACTCTCCCGACAAGTTCCAGTAAAACAAACCTCACCCACCCTCTACGAACCACATCAAGCAATGATCACCTCACCCGTGGGTAATAGCGGCTGCAACCTCTCACGCAAAGCAAGCTTCGCCTGTTTATCACCATGAACAATACGCACCTCCCTCACAGGACTGACTATACCTGTAACAAACCGCACCAAGTCAATTTGCCCAGCATGGGCTGAATAACCGCCAAGTTCATGCACCTTGGCGCGTATCGGTATTTTCTCCCCGTCTAAATTCACCCAGCCACCCCTCGGGCCATAACGCAAAATGTCCCGCCCAGGTGTGCCCGCAGCTTGATAACCGACAAAGACCACATCATTGCGCTCATCATCCAACATCGCTTTTAGGTAGTTAACAATCCGCCCACCGGCACACATACCTGAAGCAGCCAGCACGATACAAGGCCGCCCCGATCGCGCCAGATAATCAACTGCAGCAAGGTGCTCCTGATGGTTATCAATCAACGTTAATTGCTCAAAGGCCAATGGATGACGACCACCGTCTACTCGCGCCCTTGCCTCTTCATCCCAATAATCTGCAAGTTGCCGATAAAGACTGGTAAAATTAGCCGCCAAGGGTGAATCAACCACAATATCAAGGCGATGCCACGGCAACCCCTCTACCACCTCTTGCTGGCTAAATTCATCAATCAGGCTCTCTATCTCATAGAGCAGCTCCTGAGTACGTCCGATGCTGAAAGCCGGAATCAACACCGTACCACCATCCGCTAAAGCGTGCTCCAATACTGCCTTAAGCCGATAACGACGATGGCTACGATCTTCATGATTTTTATCTCCATAAGTGCTCTCCAGCACCAGCCGGTCACAAAACTCTGGAGACTCAGGTGCAGTTAATAGCGGCGCATCAGGAGCGCCCAGATCACCACTGAACACGATACGCTCAGTCAAGCCAGCGCTGGTCGCCGCACACTCTACATAAGCCGAGCCTAAAATATGTCCAGCTCGCTGCAACCTCACCTGCACACCCGTTGCAGCGTCACCCCAAACCTGATGCCATTGCTGATAAGGCAGCGCAACCAACCGACTACGAATCAACCCCAACACCTGATCAATTAATTGCTTATCGCGAGTAACGCCGACCTTTAAAGCATCGGCCAGCACCTCTGGTAACAGCAACGCCGAGGGTTCAGAGCAAATAATTGGCCCCTTAAAACCTGCCGCTAATAAATACGGAATGCGCCCCACATGATCAATATGAACATGCGTCACAACCAATGCTTTAATATGCTCTACTGGGAAATTAATCGCTAACTGGCTAGACGATGCACTATCGTGTGCCTCATCCCCTTGAAACAAGCCACAATCAATCAGCAACCCCAGGTCATCTACCAGTAACTCGTGGCAAGACCCAGTGACGCCTTGCACGGCTCCATGGTGAAGAATTGAAATAGACATAAAAATCCTTTTTATTAAACATCCATCATTAACATGTAACACCTATGTGATCGGTAAACCTAATTTTTAATCCGATCACCCACCCCTTTACCTATTACCGTTTTAAAAATATATTTAAAATAATGACGCACTGACATTTCAGCAATCATTTGCGCATCGGTTTTTGCTAATAAAGCAGGCGTTGACATATCAATGTCACTCACCTGTGCCAGCCCAGTAATACCTGGACGAACAGCATAAACACTCAATGCATCACGTTCAGCTATTAAGTCGTGTTGATTAAATAAATTCGGCCGAGGGCCAACCAGACTCATTTCACCTCTCAACACATTCCATAATTGCGGCAATTCATCCAGCTTGGTTTTACGCAAAAAACTACCTATTTTAGTAATCGACGCTGATGAAGCCAAATGACTAGCAACCGAAGCGGTATCAATTTTCATCGTGCGAAATTTAACCAAGGTGAAAGGCCTGATATTACGCCCCACTCTTTCTTGCAAAAACAATGGAGAGCCGGTATCAAATAAACCAATAATATAAATAGCCAACAGCACAGGAAAGCCAAACACCAATCCGAATAGAGAAAATACAATATCGAACAAACGCAGCACGTTATTTATTACCCTGTAAAAATGAATTAACCGTCGCCTCGATACCTTGCTCAACCGTATACGAAGGGTGCCAATTTAATAAGTCCTTCGCTTTTGTTGAATCCACTTGCAATGAGCCCACCAACCGATCTATCACAGCGCTTTTACCAGTAATAGCCCCTGCTAATTTAAAAATAGCAGCAGGTACAGGTAACAAGCACGGCGATTTTCCCATCGCTCTACGCATCAATGTCAACAACTCAGCAAGGGATAGATCTCGACGATCAGAAACCAGAAAGGTTTCATTAGCAGCGGCAGGGTGATCAATACATTGGATGATAAAATCCACTAAATTACCAACATAGACCATACTGCGTGTATTGTGAATTGCGGCAAAGGGTAAAGGCAATCTCATTCGAGCCAATTTCATCAAATTGAAAAAGTTAGCTTTAACGCCTGGGCCATACACCAAGGGAGGACGAATAATCACCACCTCCATACCAGACTCTTCAGCTATATCTCGTAGCCCAACCTCTGCTTCCATTTTAGAAACACCATAAGGGTCTTGAGGGGCAGGCTTATTGGTTTCAGAAAATACCGATAGCCCTGTAGTAGACTCACCATTTACCTTAATAGAACTAATAAAGATAAAACGCTTTACCCCCGATGCCGCGGCTTGGCGGGCGAGGTTTAACGTACCGGCTGTATTAACCTCGCGATAGGCATCTAAAGGCGTAGATAGTTTATCAATCATAATATGGGCACGTGCGGCGCAATGAATGACAACGTCACTCCCTAATACTGCGGGCAGCCAATTTGTTGATGCGTTTATTTCACCTATGGTATAAGTATCCTGTCGCTCTTCATCTGAGCTAATACGAATTGTATTAGTAACTTCATACCTGCAATTCAAAAGAGCCTTAAATAAAAATCCTCCCAGAAAACCTGTAGAGCCTGTTAATAAAACTCTCTTCATCACTCCCAGCCCCCCATCCATTATTATAGATTTTAGCTTGCATAAAAAATCAAACTTCATTAGTTAATGATCGATCAACTAACAAACTTGGGATGCCCAACTCTTCAAATTCGACAACTTGAAAAAGCCGTACTCAAATCCAAATTAGCTGCTGCGAGGTATAGAAAATGCCATTTTCATATAAGCCTGCCAATGATCTATCTCCACACCAAAATCTTTTTTTAGCTTTTGGTTATCTAACACGGACCAAGCTGGCCTATTAGCTTTTGTAGGAAACTCTGCAGTCGAGACGGGAATTATTTCTTTAACCATCAACTGCGCTCCGTCCTTGGCAGCCAGCTCCTGCTTAATCAATGCATCTGCAAAATCATACCAGCTTGCTTGGCCATCCGGCATAAGATTGTAGATCCGATTTGAATTAAGTGGACACGGCTCAATATCAAGCACTTTATTAATGGTCTTGATTGTTGTATCAGCAATAAAACCTGCCCATGTTGGCGTACCTAGCTGATCATTAACAACTTTTAATGTTTCCATTGTTTTTGCGCGAGCTAAGATGGCATTGGGGAAATTTTTACTGCGAGCATCATAAACCCAACAGGTTCGAAAGATAAGATGGTTACAATTAACGGCCTGGATAGCCTGCTCACCCGCCAACTTAGTTTTTCCATACACATTGATAGGATCGACTGCGTCGTCTTCCGTATAAGGTCGGCTGCCCCTGCCGTTAAATACATAGTCCGTTGAATAATGTACTAGCAAAGCATTTTGTTTTTTACACAACTCAGCCATCACACCTGGAGCAGTTGCGTTAATCAGCCGCGCCAATTCAACCTCGTCTTCAGCATTATCAACTTGGGTATAAGCAGCAGGATTTATTACAATATCGGGTTTTACTACCTCGATAGCTTTCTTAATTTGTGCAGCATCGGATAAATCGAAGTTAACATCCGCTCCCGCTCTTGCCGCAGTCACTAGCTCGCACTGTTGGCCCAGCGCCTTTTTTAAGGCCCTTCCAACCTGGCCGTGCACGCCTGTCACCAGCACTCGTTTTTTATTTATATTATTCATAGCTAGGCAGCTGTGCTTCACTCAAATGTTTTAATCGTATACCAGCTTTATCTTTATCGGATAATTGCGGGGTATCTATTGGCCATGGGATATCTAAATCGGGATCATTCCATGCTATAGATATTTCACCAGCCGGGTTGTAAAGGTCTGTGCATTTATACACAAACAGTGCCACCTCTGAGGTAACGACAAAGCCATGAGCAAAACCTGGGGGCACATAAAACTGCCGTTTGTTTTGGTCAGATAATATTACCGCCTCCCAATCCCCAAAGGTAGGTGAACCATGACGTACATCTACCGCCACATCATAAACCTCACCCTGCAGTACTTGTACTAACTTGCCCTGCTCCATTGGCTTTTGGTAATGCAACCCACGCAAAATACCTTTGCTTGAGAAAGATACATTATCTTGCACAAAATTTTCTTTAATGCCTGCCTCTTTATAGCGCTGAGCGTTGTAGGTTTCTAAAAAAAAACCTCTCTCATCACCAAAGACCTTTGGTTCGATGATTTTTAAACCGGGTATTTTTGTTTCAATAACATTCATTAGTTTTTACTTTACTGGCGTTTATAAATTTTAGGTAAACGTTGAAGATATTTCCCATAATGAGTTTTTTTATACTTATCGGCTATTTTCATTAAGTGCTCGGTGCTAATCCACTTTTGCTGATAAGCAATCTCTTCGGGACATAAAACCATTAAACCCTGCCGCTTATTAATGGTTTCAATATAGTTTGAAGCCTCTAATAATGAATCATGAGTACCGGTATCCAGCCAAGCACTACCTCGGCCTAAATCTTCTAATCGTAATGAGCCCGCCTTTAAGTATATTTTATTTAGATCTGTTATTTCTAACTCACCACGATGAGACGGCTTTAGTTTTTTGGCATAATCAACTACATGCTCATCATAAAAATATAAACCTGTTACGGCATAATTAGATTTAGGTTGCTCAGGTTTTTCCTCAATAGACAGAACATTACCCGTATCGTCAATTTCTGCTACACCGTAGCGCTCAGGATCATCGACCCAATAGCCGAATACTGTTGCTCCATCAGTTTGGTCACTCGCGCGCTTTAAAAGCTGGACCATGCCATGGCCGTAAAAAATATTATCGCCAAGAATTAAGCAGGAAGGCGCGCCATCTAAAAAATCTTCAGCGAGTAAAAAGGCCTGAGCCAAACCATCTGGGGATGGCTGCACCACATATTCAAAATGTACACCCCAAGCATAACCATCACCTAGCACGCGCTGAAACTGAACTTGGTCTTCAGGCGTAGTGATAATCAAAATATCTTTTATCCCAGCCGACATTAATGTAGCAATTGGATAATAAATCATCGGCTTGTCATACACCGGCATCAACTGCTTACTGACCCCCAATGTTAATGGGTGCAGGCGGGTACCTGAACCACCGGCTAATACTATACCTTTGCGAGCCTTAGCCATTTAACTTCCATCCCCGAGCCGTTGTAGTCGGTAGCTGCCATCTAATACTTGCTGCCACCATGATTGATTATTTAAATACCATTCTACCGTTTTTTTGATGCCGCTTTCAAAAGTCTCTTCTGGCACCCAGCCCAGCTCGCGCTGGATTTTACTCGCATCAATTGCGTAACGACGGTCATGTCCTGGCCGATCTTTGACGAAGGTGATTAGGCCTTCAAAACCTGCAGGGTTGTCACCTGCTCGGGAATAATTATTCCCGGGAGCAAGCTCCTCTAAAATACTGCAAATGATTTTAACTACGTCGATATTTTGCTTTTCATTATGACCGCCAATGTTATAGGTTTCTCCCACCTTACCCTCTGTAGCCACTTTATATAGCGCCCTTGCATGATCTTCGACATATAGCCAATCACGAATTTGCGCGCCATCACCATAGACCGGTAACGGTTTGCCGTGAATGGCATTGAGGATAATATGAGGGACTAGCTTCTCGGGAAAATGATAGGGGCCGTAATTATTGGAACAATTAGTTACCACCACTGGAAATCCATAGGTGCGATGCCAAGCTCGCACTAAATGATCAGAGCCTGCTTTAGAAGCAGAATATGGTGAGCTAGGGGCATAAGGGGTTGTTTCAACAAACAAGTCAGTATCACCTTCAAGGTCACCATAAACTTCATCGGTGGATATATGGTGAAAACGAAAATGGGCTTTATTCGGCTCGCTCAGCCCCTGCCAATAAGCTCGGGCAACCTCAAGCAGATTATAGGTGCCGATTAAATTGGTTTGAATAAAATCATCAGGGCTGTCAATAGAGCGATCCACATGTGATTCCGCCGCTAGATGCATAACAATATTGGGCTGAAAATCAAATAACACCTGCTCAAGCGCCGGGCGGTCGCATATATCTATTTGAGCAAATTGATAGCGGCTGGACTCTGCAGCGTCAGCAATAGACGATAAATTTCCTGCATAAGTTAATTTATCAACATTTAAAACCTCACAAGTGGTATCGGCAATAATATGACGCACCACTGCACTACCGATAAATCCTGCGCCGCCTGTTACTAAAATTTTCACCCGCCACTTCCTCTTTTCTGCCTATTTAAGCCATACGTTGATTGAATTTTACCCCGACATAAACCAGGCACGAGGCAAAGCAATCTATTCTACATCACCCCTCACTCATTTTTATAAATGATTTACAATGCCAATTGTGCTACTGCAATGAGGCCTGTGATATGAGTTTCTATTTCTGAAGGCTCACCCACTCCAGCTTAATCATAGAATGGCTTTATACACATCGACTAATTCTTTAGTGGTAGCCGCGGGCGAAAAAAGTCTAGTGATTTTTTCTTTACCTGATTTAGATAGCTTTTCATATTTATGAAGATTTTCTGTCATCTGTATTAATATATCATACAGCTCATCTGGTGATCCCTCGGCACATAAAAGCCCATCAACCCCATGATCAACAAGCTCAGGTATTCCTGAATGCCTCGTAGCAACAACCGGCAAGCCAAGAGCCATCGCTTCCTTTATAACATTTGGAATGCCCTCGCTGTCACCATCACTTGCGGTTTTACTTGGGGCCAGCAAGACGTCAGAATTATTCATGTACTCAATAACATCTTCAGGACGCATTGCACCGGCCAAGACCACACAGTCAGACAAGCCATAACGAGATATATCCTGCATTAACTCGTTCTTCAGCTTGCCCTCACCAATAATCGTGTACCTGAATTTATGATTAATTTTCTTTAGTTCAGAAAATGCTTTCAATGCATCATCAAATCCTTTTTTCTCGACCAACCTTCCCACAGAAACAAATTCTATCGTTTGATTTTTAACTCTATCATTGTGATTTTTAGCTCGTTTTATTTTTGCCAAGTTAATTGGCGAATGTATAATTCTGATAGCTGATTCACACCCCATATTTATTAGGCGTCGCTTAAAAAAATCACAGACTGGCAGAAAGTACTTAATTTGACCAAATATAAGCGCCCGGTCAAATCTTTGAATATTTTTCTTCTTTGATATATCAAAGCCACGAACAGAACAAGCCAAATTTGTAGCCGGGCTAAAAAAACCTAGCATTTTCAACAAGGCAAAGTGTTCTGCAAGAACCAAAAACTGGATATGTACAACATCAAAACATTTGAATCTTAACGAATAAGCTAAAGCTATCAATTGCGAAAAGCGCTTACTACCTTTCTTTAAAAAAACTTTCTTAATTGCCAAAAATAAAAATCTCGGCCTAAATAACGAAAAATAGAGCAGCTGCGGTAAAACCTTCATCAAAGAACCTGGCAGGTTTCTGCCATTACCTGATCTTAGCTGAATAACTTCCGTGCTCTCTAAGTTTAGTTTTACGTCGTCGGCAAATTGCCCAAAATCACCCGTGGGACCGAAATTTATAACTGTCACATCAAACCCTTCGTCTATCAAGCTCGATATTTGTAAAGATATAAATGTTTGAGACAGGACAGGGAAACCTGTTACTGCCATAGCGATCTTCAAACTCAATTCTCCCCCTCAAGCGCCACGCTCATAAACACCACCACTACAGCTCTAAAAACAACTTCCCCAAACCACTCAAGCTAATCGTTATTACATTTCTATAGATATAATTAAACGATTTATCAAGCGCCCCATTACACGAAATTAATAGATCATCCATTAATTCTCAATACAAGCTTACCGCCCTTCCTCGTAAATAATTACGGCCGACGGAGGAGGTCTATTTGCTCTACTAAATCTATCGTTTTCTCAAAAACAACATTCCAGCTGAACTTATCCTCAGCTAACAACCGCGCCTCTCTAGAGAATTGCTGTCGAACTGATTCATTCGTTAATAAAAACTCGACGGCCTTAGCCATTGCAGTTATATTTCCCTGTTCAACAATCATCCCCGTCCTACCATCAACAATCATCTCTGGCGCACCACCTGCATCGGTAGAAACAACAGGAACGCCATGCGCCTGAGCTTCGCAGATACTTCTTCCCATCGTCTCCGTATGCACATAGCTATATCCTTGTGATCTACGGATAATATCTTTTGAACTCGACAGATAAATTAGCGCCCTACTATATACTTGTGGTAAAAACTCAGGATTTAACTTTCCCAAAAAATAGCAATTAGCCTGTAAACCTAGCTGCTTGGCTTTATTTTGTAGCTGCTTTTTCAATACACCATCACCAACAACCACATAAGAAAAATTAATTTTTTTCGCATGAACTATTGCCAGCGCATCTAGCGCATCTTCTATTCCTTTAAAATCTACAAGCCGTCCACAAGCTAAAATAATTGGCGTATTTTCAGGTAGATCAACCAGACTTTCCTGGGAAGATAATTCTTTTCCGTTTATCTCACAGCCACCCTTTATAACTTCCAACAAGCATGACTTCAAACCAATAGAGGCACTTCGTTTTGCGCTATATTCACTGTTCAGTATCAGTCTATCTAAATGATTAAGACCAACCAAAAAATCATTTTCTTTATTTTTACTTTTATAAAAAATGTCGTTACCACCAGACCTTGCCACCTGTAAAAATCCCGCTTTTTTAAAATCATAAAAAAACGCATGTAAATCCAGGGTGTTGTGGTAAATTAAAGTTTCAGCGGGATTAAATCCAGTATTCTTAAACACTCTTAATAATGGCGTAAGCATTTTGGTATGCTTTTTTTTCAACAGGTCTAACTTTACTTCAACTTCTGAAAATTTAACTATTTTTTCTCTATTGAAAAAGAAAGAGTTATTACTCACAGTAATCACTCTAATATTATATTTATTCAACTTCATTAAGTATCGAATGAGAAAATATCCATTCGTCTCCATACCACCAACACTTTCAGGCGGTAGTCGTGGAGAATAAATAATAATATTTTTAATAGCCATGATTATCTAACTATCAATGACACTGTAACTGGAAACCTGACCACCAAACAAACCGTATAAAACCCCTGCCGACTTACTACATTTAAACCAGGCTCTATTACGCTGCGATTTATTATTAACCAATATCATAACCACCGCCTTTAAAAAGTTTTTCGTAATATGAAAAAGACTCGCAACAAAAATATTCACCTTTGACTCACCGTTATGCTGCTTTCTCCAGGATTCGGTTATACCTGCACGAAACTTTCTTTTTGAAATCCATTTTATATTAGCTCTCGAAGCTGGCACCAATTCGAATACAATGGCCTCCGAGCACTTATAAATGCTAACTCCTCGCGATTTAGCCTGAGCGAAAAATATTGTATCAGTACCCCCCGCTAGTGGATTGCTGACATCAAACCTTAGCCCCATCTCTGTAGTTAATGAGATAGGAAACAAAACATTATTAGTAGCGCAAGAATTTAATTCCTTGCCCGTCGCCCTATGCTTACGTTGTAATGACGACTTAATATGTGAAGGCGTATCCTTGGGAAACTCAGAAATCACATTGCCAGATACAACGATATCCCCACCCATTTTTTGGCAATAACTATATAGCTGTACCAGCCAATCACTTTGCACCCATTCATCGTCATCAATAAAAGCAATATAATCTGCATTCAGTTCTTGGGACTTAACAATCGCTGCATTTCTGGCTACCGGAATACCCCTGCTAGGTTCGCAGAGATAAATCACCTCAATAGCAGATTGGTCTCGAAAAGTTTCAACAACATGCCTTGAAGCCTCAGCGGCATCATTATCAATAACAGTGATAATGAGTTTACAATTATCCGGATTTTTCAAAACCGCCAAGCTTGCCAGACAAGTTTCTAATAAACGTTCGCGCTGAAATGTCAGTATACAAATATTAATGGTATGCATGTTTTAGATCTTATTAGTTGTTGCTGATGGCTTTATATCATTATGCTTTCTAAGCATATCAATTTGATTCATAGCTAATATATAAGCAATGGGTATCCACAGCCACATCCAATCATCATCTGGCTTATTCAGAGGATAACGCCCACCTGACTGTGAAGCCATAACCCCATAAAACAAAAGAATTGCCCAGAGCCTATGATATTGATTAGAGCTTTTTATTCCACGTAAAATAAGCACCAGCAAAAAAGTAGCCATTAAAAACAATACTATAAGACCACCCTGCCGAAGCAGTGCGAGAAACAGGTTGTGCTCATGATAATAACGATGACCATCAGTACCCACGATAAATGCTTTAGGAAGATACCCCGTACCAAGCAGCCACTGCCCTTGTGCCTGTTCAATTACTGCCGGCCAAATATAGTTGCGCTTTGACCAGCCATCACGGGTAAAATCTCCGATAACATCTAACTGCCAAACGACAATCAACACAATCAACACCATGACGAAAGCGATAGTTATAAACCGCCAGTTTTTTAATATTTCTTTAGCAATATCCTTCCTCAGAAATATCAATAAAGGCAATGTCAGCAATACAGCATAAGCCCCTCCTTTTGACTTTGTTAATAGGACTATTATTATTGATACCAACCCGGTAATACACCCACCCCAAATAATCGCTTTCCTTTGTGACAAAATCGCCAATGAAATACCCAGCAAGCCAATCAACCCATAAGTTTTTGACAGCCTATTTTGATTGCGAAATTTCCAATCCACTATCATTACACGATCAAAATCCCAATTAAGAGGCGCATACAAGTGATAAATAAGAACAAGACCAACAACAGTGGCCACTGTACAGAGGATGTATAAAAACGGCTGGTGGTATTGAGGGTATTCACGAAAAACATAAGCAGTAACTAAAACCAAAGCCAACAAATATGATGCATCCCGAAATACACTTTTTGCCACCTCCGCACTAAAAAAAGGTGACCATAAAACACTCGCACCAAGATAAATAATAATTATCGAGGCTAAGATCAACATCTTATCTTTAAGCAACGAGCGGTAATTAAAAAAGAATAGCGAAAGAAAGAATGGGGCAACTATTACCGCATAAAACACCTTCTTTTGCATGAAACGCTCTGGCACCAGAAAGAAGCTTAATAAAAATAATAGCGTACCGGCTAACATCCAGTACGAAAAAAAACTCTCGACGCGGCTTCTCATAAATAACTATCATTCTCATAAACGTACAAACTTATAACTTCAAGTGTCTTCATATCGTTATCTTCCTGATAACTGTGCAAATTCAGCATTAAATAAATTCGAGTAATATCCACCTTTTTGAAGCAATTCTTTATGACTGCCTGTCTCTATGATCTCACCTTGATGAAGCACTAATAGCCTATCGGCCTGCTCAATAGTCGATAAGCGATGAGCAATAATAATAGTCGTTCGCTCTTTTGCTAACTCCTGTATCGCCTGTTTGATGATACGCTCGGATTCATTATCTAATGAAGACGTGGCTTCATCTAAAATCAGGATGGGTGATTTTTTCAAAAAAGCTCTGGCAATTGAAAGACGCTGCCTCTGCCCTCCAGAAAGCATCAACCCGTTATCTCCAATTATTGTATCTATACCCTTCTCTTGCCCCTGAATAAAATCATAAGAGTGAGATAGCTTCATTGCCTCAGTTATCTCTTCATCAGTGTATTCAGTATCGCCGTAAGCGATATTGCTGCGGATGCTATTATTAAACAGAAAGATATTTTGGTCGACGACAGAGACATGCTTCCTTAAGTTGTCTAATTTATATTCATTGATATCGACACCATCAATTAATATCGATCCATCAGCGCATTGGTATGAACGGTTAAACAAACTGGCCAGGGTAGATTTCCCCCCACCGGACTCCCCTACCAAGGCTATCATTTCACCCTGTTTAATAGAAAAGCTAATATTTTTGAGTGTTTGTTTATCGGTATTCGGATATTTGAAGTTGAGATTTTTAACTTCAATATTGCCTTGAATAGTTTCGCTCTCGTACTCCCCTTCGTCTTTCTCTGCAGGGGTATCCATCAACCCAAAAACGATCTCCGCCCCCACCAAACCACGCTGGATAATAGCGTTGACCCCACTTAATTGACGAAAAGGTTTAGGCAGCAAAGCAATCGCCGTTAGATAACCGATAAGCTCTGCGGTGGTATATTCCGCCAAGGTTGCCGGAGACAGCAGTATAAAAACAATACATGCCAAGGCTGTAGCCACAATTAATTGCGTCAGCGGAGCAAAGATCGACGAAACTCGTCTGATTTTCATTTGGCTTTTGAAGGTTTTATCCAGCGCATCACTAAAGCGCCTGGTTTCATATTTTTGCGCGCCAAAAGCTCTTACCACGGGATAATTCGAGATCATTTCTTTGGATAGCTGCATCACTACTCCCAAAGATTTTTCAATTTTTCTGGATATATTTTTAAATTTTCTTGAGGTATAAACGACGGTCAGCGCCAAGATAGGAGCTAACATGATAAAAACCAAAGACAGCTTCCAGTTTAGGTAAAAAACATACGCCAACAAAAAAACAACTGTTAGACCTTCCCTAACAGTTGTTTTTAATGCATCTGTAATTGCCTGCTTAACTTGCCCTGTCGCGCTATTTAGTTGGTGTAGCACTTGTCCCTGGCTGTTGTTGTCGTAGTACTCTGCTGGCAATACGACTAGTTGTTTGAATACAGAAAGTTTTAATTCTCGAACAACACTCGCACCGACAAAGTCGTTGTAGTAATTACCGAGGAATGATCCTATCCCCCTAATGATGAATATGCCGATAGCCATAGCGGGTAACAACACGCGCGAGTCTGGATTTTTTGCTTCCAGTGCGGCAATCACCATTTCAAAGAATTTAGCCAGCATCGGCTGCGATGCGGCAAACACAAGAAAACCAAATGTGCTGGCTGCAAACTGAAACTTAAGGGGTTTTAGGTATTTTAATAACCTGATGTAGATTTTAAACCGGTCATTATCTTTGTTTGTGGTATCCATTGGGCTCTATTACTAAGTCAAAAGCTAATTTTACTCTATTTCCTGCCATACCTCTATAAAGCTGCAGAGATATTACCGGCCTGGCCAACGCACTCCCTACCACCGCCTACTGGTTAGATCGCACTAACTCGCCAACAAATACAGCCCTCTCACACCAAAAACAAACCCTTTTACAAATAACCCATCAACAAAACTCTACACCAGAGAGCTGCCGCGACCCAAAGCTGCTTTATTTAAGCACAGCCGGCTATTAATCTTCCCTTTCAGACGTAGTTTTTACTGAGGCCTAGATATGGAAAAAGTTCCCACCGATACTAAAACAAGCTAACCACCCGTGAAAAAATCACCCACCAAAATACTATTTTATGTTTTCTCTTCCCGCCGCTTAGTATAATATTGCCCGCTTATTAAGCGTACCATTTGGGCTTTATGACCAAAACTAACATTCAAATTATTTCTCTTAACCCGGCATCAGCAGATTGCCGGCGGCTCTTAAACGAACTCAATCAACAAGGCTTAACGACAGAAATATTTTCTGCCGTGGATGGTCGCCATGCCACCCCAGCATTTGTAGGCGACGAGGTTCTTGATCTTAAAGCAACACTAAAATACCGCCGCAGCGCTTTAACCAGCTCCGAAATAGGCTGCTACCTGTCACATTTAAGAGCCATACGCAACGCCTATGAAAACGGGATAGAAAAGCTTTGCCTACTCGAAGATGACGTTCGCCTCGAACCCCATTTTGCGGAAGTATTAGCCGCAGCCTTTGAACTACCCAATACTATCGAGTTTATTCGACTGATGGGACTTAAGGTTCATCGTCGCAAGCTATTACAGCCCGTCAACGATAACTACGCTTTAACCCGACCACTAAAAGGCCTATGTGGAACTCAAGGGTATATCATCAACAGGTGCGGCATGATCAAGGTGTTAGAATTTGGCAAGACCATTAGCGAACCCATCGATAAATTATATGACCACTTTTGGAAGATGGATCTACGAACTTACAGTATTGAACCTCACATTATCTGGGAAGAGGCAAGCAGCTCTAGCGTAGCTAAAAAAAATACATCATCATCGGTAAAAAAACTACCTGACTTAAAGTCTTTTGTCGCCAAAAAAAGGCGGAGCCTAAATCGATATGCTTATTTGCTAACACATAGCAATGAGTTTTTCCCAGCAAAAAAACCCAAACAAAAACCGGGGAAAATACGTATTAAAAACACCCCCCCTCCCTTTTTATGATTAAGGTCAGCTACCTGTTTTTCTTTTGTTATCATCCATCCATCCGTGATAACCCCAATCTCCGCCCTGCTGTTTTTTTGCAAGCAAAGCAGCTATAGCATCTGCCAACCTAGCCGCTTTTCTCTTTGCTTTGCGTTGGGCCACAGCCCGACAATAATAGGCTATCGGCAACACATCCGGCCAACCCAAGCCATCGATAACCACTAATCGCTGGATCTTACCTTTAGCTTGCTGCACTACAATATTGTGCAGCAATAAATTTCTTGATGGCATTCCTAATAACTGCCAACGCTGTTTAAATACAGTTAGCGCCTCTTTTAAATCATCGGTTTCACCAAATAGCCAAAGATATTGTTTTAGTGTCAACGATATTTTACCGTCATCATCTTTGATAATCTCGCTTCCCAGACCACGACCGAAATTAGTTTCAACAAAACCTGTACACCGGGGTATTAACTCGAATGCAGCATCACCAATTTGACGTTTGATGTGGGTATACACCCGAAATTCTTCAGCATTGTCATCAAAGGCGCTAAGAGGTTTTAACGAAGCCGGAAAGCTTTTTTCGTTTTTTTTAATTGCCGGCGCGCGGTCAGGCCTGGCAACTTTAATACAATTGTTACTATCGCGAGGGTCAACAAAACAGAGCCGATTACCACCTCGGGCAAAGGCATCCAGCTCAGAATCAAAATGCACTATAGATGTCATAGCAATACCCTCACGATGGACACTTATTTTTTCCCTGCCACGTTAAGCAATGTTTCCGTGTATTGCTTAACAATCACCGATTTACGATAGTTTTTTAAGTAATGCTGATGGGCATTATCAGCAAGTTTTTCGGCTGCTTCCGGTTGAATAATGAGTTGTTTAATGGCATCGCTTAAAGCGGCTATATCATCTATGGGAGTTAATAAACCAGTATCATTATGATCGATTAATTCACCTGGGCCCTGCGATGCAGTGGCTACAATTGGGCAGTGATGAAACCACGACTCGGCCACAATGCTACCTAAGCCTTCGTGACGCGACGGACAAATAAATATATCTGCTGTTTCCATCAGTGCAGCCACATCATTGCGCCAACCTAAAAAGCGTACCCGCTCGGACAAACCCAACACCTTACACAAAGTTTTTAGTGCTGCCTCTTCTGGTCCATCGCCCGCAAGCCATAAGATGGCATCATCAATTTGCGCCAGTGCATGCAATAACACGTCAAAGCCTTTGTTGACGTGTAAGCGGCCAGCTGCAAGTAGCAGTGGCTTGTCAGCTGGAGTATTAAAACTGTCTTTTGGCAACGCTTGAACTTTAGTTTCATCAGCAAAATTGGGAATATGAAAAACCCGCTCCGCTGGCATGCCACCCGCAATTAAGTGATCACATATCCCCAGGCTAATACCAATCCAATAGTCTGCATGGCGGTGGTATTTTAAATCGTAGTAATGGCCAAGCCGTGAAACATGCTGATAATTACCTTTACCGGTTACCTGACTGGCTCGGTTCATATAGGTCAGTACAATATCAGGTTCCAGTTTTTTCAACGCTCGGCTGTAAGCGAAGTGATCTAAAAAATCAAAACGGCCACCAAAACGAAAAGTTTCTACCGGCACACCGGCCGCTGCTAACTGTGGCACTCTATGCGCATTGGGCCGGGTAAAGGCATGTTGCTCGATACCGGGCTGATCTGCCAGCGCACAAACCATACGGGTATAGAAATTTTCTGCACCACCAAACTCTGCACCAGCCAAGCTTTGTACTACTTTAATGGAGTTACTCATTAGTTCTCCAACCAGACATAGTTATGCGAGTAAGGCTGCTGCATGGCAGCCTCAACGATATATTGCGCATATAATTTGTTATTCATTTCTTTGTGCATAAATTCACGACCATTAGCCGCCCAATATCGGCGCTTTGAGTCATCGCCTTTAAAGTCACGCAGCTTGGCAATAAGATCCTCCGTCGACGAAAAGTACACTAAAGTCTCTGCGGGAAATAAACTATCAAAACCTGCTGCTTGATCGGTAAACACCAATAGGCCATTGCCGGCCATTTGCGCTATGCGCGCTGACGAATACCAGTGCAAACCCTCCTGCCGGTTAAGATTTAAACCCATCTTGCTATCAGCCAACGCAAGATCGTAATCCCGACCCCAAACACCGGGCTCACCAAAACTTCCCGGCGTGTAAAATTTTAGCTCCGTCGATAAATTATCTTTTATCGCTGTTACAATTTTACCCCGCTCTGTATAAGCTTCGGACTTACTACAAAATATCAGGTCATGCTTTAAGTTCACCTGCTTTGATACATCGAAAGTTTCTATCGCAGGGTCGACCGGATTGGGCATGTGTAATAATCGCGCACGTTTACCAGCAAACCGCTGTAACTCCCGCTCGCCGGTAGAGACAAAAAATGCATCCATCACTTCACAGCGATGCTCAATTTTAGCGGCATTTTCTGGCACAAATAAAGGGTCATTATTGCAGCCTACAATCACTGCACCCGGGCATAATTGTCGCGCCTGCTCCAGGGTTTTATTGCTAATAATATCGCAGTGACCAACAATAATTAAATCGGGTTGATACGCCTCTACAGTTTGCAGAAGACGCCTGTTAGCACGCCCTTTACCCAACTCACGAATACCCAGCGGCGCCTCAAATGCGGCCACGTCTCTGTCGCTAAAAACTTGTACGTGATGATCATTCTTGATCAAACCGTAATACAGTTTTTGTGCCCAATTAACTCGAGTATGGCCATATTTTCGTAGCTGCTGATGAGCTATATGAAGAATACGCATAAACTAAATATCCCAATAATTGATCTTAACGCAGGGTATTACTCTGTACATTTAAGCTCGACTTGCCAGCGCCTTGTGGTAAACATCCAGCGTAGCCTGTGATTGCTGTTGCAGGGTAAAGCTCGCTGGAAACTCAATCGCCGGCGACCTAAGCAATAGTGTTTTTACTGTCTCGGTCAATGCCGCAACATCACCCAAAGGTACTAAGCCCTGTGGAAAGCATGCTCGCAAAGATTCCGCTGGACCACCGTAATCGTAACTCACCACCGGCACCCCCATCGCTAGCGCCTCTATTACGGTTCGGCCAAAGGGCTCAGCATGTTGCGATAAATTAAACACAATAGAAGATATACCGTATATATTAGCGATGTCAGTACGATGCCCCAAAAATGTAATATGCTCGCTCAGCTTACGACGATCTACTGCTGCCATAAGCTCCCGCAGGTATTCATCCTTACCCGGAGTGGGCCCGCCGACTATCACGCCATGGCAATCGCCACCCGCTTGTATCAGCTCAGCCATCATCTCGATAAATTGCTCTTGGCCCTTCCAGCGACTCAGTCTGCCTGGCATCAGCAACAGCCGCTTACTCGCTAGCTGCGGATACTGCTGGAACAGCTGCTGCTTCCAGTCCGCATCAATTTCGAGCTGCTGATTAAATTGTGTTGTATCAACACCGCGATGAATAATAGTGATTTTTTTCGAGTCGACGGCAGGGTAGTTTTCAATGATGTAATCATACACGCATTGTGAGATAGCAATCACTTGATCGCCTTTACCCATCACCGCGCTATAGGCATTAATCGAGTATAAACCGTGAAAAGTAGAAACTAACGCCGGTCGTTTGGCTGCGGGTATTTTTTTGAGTGCCAACCAGGTCATCCACGCGGGTACCCGTGAGCGAACGTGAATGATATCGACATCTAGCTCTAACAATAAACGGCGCAAGGCTCTGACCTTAAATAGGGACTTTAATGATTTTTTATCGACGGGAAAGTTAATGTGGGTAGCACCCGCTGTCTCTAATTGCGCCACCATAGCGCCACCCGATGACATCACCAGTGACTGATGACCGCGTCTAACCAGCTCACCGGCAAAGTCGACTGTTCCTCGCTCGACGCCACCACTGTTCAGGGCTGGTAATATTTGCAGTACTTTCATTTTTTCTCCGCGGCTTGAGCCGAGCTACTACAATAATCGCGCGATTATTATTTCTGCCGCACGTTCGGCCTCACGCAGCGGTGAATGCTTGAGCCGCACGCGGCTAACATCTTCGGTCAGTTGCATCACCAGCTGCTCAACAATAAGTTGATCAAGCCCTTTACTGACACGGTTTTGATTAAGCCTTGGCACACTAAGAATACCGGTGGCCGCACCACTGCTCAGGCTTTCATAGACCATAGAAACACTATCTTCCGTCACCCAAATGACTCCACAGTCACGATATTGCGCTAGCAACCAAGCGGAATCGGTTTGCTCAAAGGGCACAATAGTTAAACTGTTTGCGCCAGCACTATCACGCATCGCAGCCTGCAGCGCAGGAACAAATGTGGTAGGTGTACGACGAGACGTGGTTAGTGTCCAAACAACTGTCGGTTGCTGACGCTGCAACTCCATTAGCTGCTCGATTATCTGCTGATCAACCCAACCATAATGCTTTGATGGCCCACCAATAAGAATCAAACCCCGTTGAGGATCAGATTGTTCAGAGCAATCGACAGGGTTGATAGCGCCCTTGGTTGTCACCAGCTTGCCGTTGGATTTTATACCATCATGTTCAGGCAACAAGCAGAGATCGAAACAGAAGCGCGGCAAAAAGGGCTTCATTAAAATCACCAGTTTACCACCATAACGCCAGCGTAAACCTAGCGCAGGGATATGGGTACGGCTGCCTGCGGCGAGAATAAGATCAGGCTTGGCAGTTGTCGGCCACTGCTGCTTTTGTTGTAGAGAAAGCCACTCACAGTGCAACTCCATTTTGGCTGCCAGCGCCTTAACCAAGCCTACAAGCTGGCTTTTATGGCCAGGCTTGTCGTCGGTTACGCACCATACGGTAATCACTTGCAGCCCGCCGCTCGATACAATTTACGGCGCCCATCCGGCTGGGTTTTAAAACGCTGATGTACCCACATATATTGCTCCGGGGCTTTTCTTATCGCGCGCTCCAATGCTTCGTTGACCAACTCGGCATCGCGGGTTTCATCACCACTGGGAAACTCAGGTATAGCGCTAAATTCCACGGTATAACCGCTATCATCTGCATTGCGATAATGCGCAAACATAATAATGGGAGAATCATTTAAACGGACCATCTGGGAAGTGGCGGTAATCGTCGCCGCGGTTTGACCAAAAAATGGCACGAACACCGCGCCTTTAGCGCCAAAATCTTGATCCGGAGCGTACCACATAGCATAGTTATTTCTTAAATCCCGCAGTATCACTCGAAACCTTTTCCGATCAACGGGCTTAACAAAGCGCGAACGTTTTTTAGTAATCCAATAATCCATCAGCGGGTTGTTATGCGGCCGATAAATACAACTAGAGGGCTTGCCGGTAAAAGAGAATAATAAACCACCCAAATCTAGCGTGCTGAAATGGCCGCCTAGCAATATGACACCTCGATTATGCGCCAGCGCTTGCTCTAATAACTCGCTTCCAATAATTGTGGTTTTTTGCTTAATAGCATCAATATCACCCCAATAGGCCCAGCTGGTTTCAATAAACCCTATCGCATTGGCTTCGAATATTTTTTTTACCAACTGCTGCTGCTCGATCGCAGATAATTCACGAAAGCACAAACTGATATTAACTTCGGTTATACGTCGCCGATTGCTGGCAAGGCGATAAAGAATTCGCCCCAGTAGGCGACCAAAGGCGAGGCCTGCTTTATAAGGCAGCAGCGCCAATAAACGCAGCACGAGAATCACTAACCATACACCCCAGAAGCGCGGTGCCAGAAAGTCTTTCCAATGGGGTTCTGTTTTTTTAGTCATAACAACAGGAAGATACAAGAGGATGAATGGCTTTATGTTAGCGAACAATCTTACACCAGCCTTCATTATAAAACATAAGCGATTATCGCCTGGACGGAGGTTATCCATCCAAGCGATAAGGGCTTAGCCATCGAACTCAATTATTTGATGACGGGTGACAACCACTCACGATTTTGCTCACGACGACCTTTTACCGAGTCAAAATACATGGCCTGTAATTTTTCGGTAATGGGCCCGCGCTGACCTTCACCAATCTTGCGGCTATCGAGAGAGCGGATTGGCAATACTTCTGCTGCTGTGCCAGTAAAGAATGCCTCATCTGCGATATATACTTCATCGCGGGTGATGCGCTTTTCACGCACCTCATAACCCAGCTCGGCGGCCAAAGTGAAAATAGTGGCACGAGTAATACCCTCAAGGCAGCTGGTGAGCTCGGGGGTGTAAATGATATTGTCGCGGACGATAAATACGTTTTCACCACTGCCTTCGGCCACATAGCCTTCGTTATCTAACAGCAAGGCCTCTTCACAGCCACTATCCAAAGCCTCTTTTAAGGCCAACATCGAATTGATGTAGTTGCCGTTAGCTTTGGCTTTACACATGGCAATATTAACGTGATGGCGAGTAAAGGATGAAGTGCGCACCTTGATGCCTTTTTCTTTGGCCTCTGGTGACATATAGGAAGGCCAATTCCACGCGGCAACAATTACATGGGTTTGCAGATTATCCGCACGCAGACCCATGCCTTCTGAGCCGTAAAAACACATGGGACGCAAATAGGCTTCGTCCAAGTTGTTTTCACGTACTACTGCTTTTTGTGCCTCGTTCAACACATCCTTACTATAGGGCATATTCATACCCAGAATATGGGCCGAACGGAATAAGCGGTCGGTATGCTCCTTCAGCCTGAAAATATTTGTACCATCATTTTGAGTGTGATAAGCACGCACGCCCTCAAACACGCCAAGGCCATAATGCAGGGTATGGGTCAGCACATGCACTTTAGCGTCGCGCCAGGGAACCATTTCACCATCAAACCAGATAACACCATCGCGATCAGCCATGGACATAACGAACTCCTCATACTTCACTGATATATTTTACTGCGGGGTGGTGAAACACGTTCCACCCTACAGAGTTTACTTTTTGTTACTTTAGCGGATCAAAATCCACCGTTATTCTTTTGCAGGGCCTTACTCCTCCATCAAGCGCTGCCATATTGCTAGCACTGCTTGGCGATGCTGTTCAAACTGCGCCATTGGCACTTGATTGGGCTGCTGCTGCAAACTCAGGCGATGCGCACTGGTCCGGTAAGCTTGATAAGCTTTAGTTAGGGCCTCAGCGTCGATAATACTGAACAGGCCCTCTTTTTTTAGGGCCTCGAGTATACGAATGTTATCGGTATATATCGAAAGAGTCGGGTGTTGATGTGACCAAACCAGAACCGCGTATTGCACCATAAATTCGATGTCTACGATAGCTCCCCGGCCATGTTTAAGATGAAATATTGGTGTTTGTCCCTGTTCCAGCCCCTTGGGCAACAAATGATCACGCATTTTTTGCCGCATTGTCACCACTTCTACCCTTAGCTGCTGCTCGTCTCGGGGCTTACACAATACCCGCCGCCGCAGGGCTTCAAAGGCCTGCGCCAACACGGGATCGCCACTGACTACCCTGGCACGCACCAGGGCCTGGTGCTCCCAAGTCCATGCGCGCTGCTGCTGATAATCATCAAATACCTTTATCGACGAGACTAACAGACCAGAGTTACCAGAAGGGCGTAGACGCATGTCGACCTCATATAATATCCCTGAGGAGGTCTGCGCGGTAAGAATATGGACAATTCGCTGACCCAATCTGGCAAAAAACAGACTGCTATCGATAGGTCGCATGCCATCGGTGGGCAAATCCAATGCTGCACCGTGGATAAACACCAAGTCCAAATCCGAGCCATGCCCCAGCTCTATCCCCCCCAACTTGCCGTAGGCGACGATAATAAAATCTTTATTACAGGGCTGATCTGGAGCTTTTTGTGGGTAGCCGTGTTTAGCCGTCAAATTATCCCAGGCTATATCCAGCACTCGATCGAGCACCACCTCGGCAATCATAGTGAGATAATCGCTGACTTTCATCAATGGTAACTTGCCAGTCACTTCGGCAGCGGCAATTTGCAGGTGATGCACCAACTTAAAATAGCGCAGCGCCTCCATTTGTCCCTCCAAGTCATCCGGCGCCAAACGTAACATTTGCTGTTGTAACTCATCGCGCAATGCAGCTTTGTCTAACACTTGGTATAACGTGTCGCTATCCAGTAGTTCGTCAAGCAAAACCGGGTGACGAGCTAGCTGCGCAGCAATCCAGGGGCTGGCGGCGCAGAGCTTAATCAAACGTTCCAAACCATTGGGGTTTTCTACTAACAATACCAGATAAGCGGTGCGCCGCAGCACCGCATCAACCAACAACAACACCCGCAGCAAACTGGCCGAAGGCTGCTCTACTTGCAATACCGCTTGCAACAATAGCGGCATAAATTGATCCAGACGCTCTCGCCCTACCCTCTGCATATGCTTTACTGCTGTCGACTGACGCAAACTCCTGAGGCGGCTAACCACCTCGCTGGCGGCTTCGTGCCCCGCTTGTTGCAACAGCGCCACCGCCTGCTCGTCGCCTATCACCTCTTGCCACAGGTCAAGCCAACAAACATCAACATGACTTACTTTTAGCTGCTCGGGCTCATCAGCAATAATATCATTAAAGTGACGACTAACATTTGATCTGTGCTGCTGCAGAACTGATAGAAACAAATCCCAAGATTCAAACCCCATAACAAACGCTAATGTCGACTGGGCTACGGCGTCTACTGGCAACGTCTGGGTTTGCTTGTCTTGATAACACTGAAGCGCATGCTCGGTATTACGTAAAAATACATAAGCCTGCTGCAACTCTGCTACTACCGATGACGGTAACTGACCTTCCTGCTCCAGTAACGCTAACACTGGCTGCAAGCCGCGCTGCTGTAACTCTACCTCTTTGCCGCCGCGAATTAATTGAAAGCACTGTGCTATAAATTCAATTTCGCGAATACCTCCGGCGCCCAGCTTTACATCGTTATTGAGCTGCCGACGTTTTACCTCTTCCTGAATCATTTTTTTCATCGAGCGTAGAGCATCGATAGCGGAAAAATCTATGTAACGGCGGTAAGTAAATGGACGCAGCAGGTCAGTTAGCAGCGCAGCTTGCTGCTCATCACCCGCCACTACCCGCGCTTTGATCATGGCGTAACGTTCCCAATCACGTCCCTGCCGCTGGTAATAATCTTCCATCGCGTTAAAGCTCATTACCAACGCACCGCTTTGCCCATAAGGACGCAGCCGCATATCTACTCGAAAAACAAAGCCATCGGCGGTCATTGCATCCAATGACTGAATCAGCTTGCGCGCAAGACGGGTAAAAAACTCGCTGTTATCCAGTGATTTTTTACCACCTTCGGTTACTCCTCCTTTGGGGTACGCAAAAATTAAATCGATATCTGAAGAAAGATTTAACTCCCAAGCGCCCAGCTTGCCCATGCCAATAACCAGCATCTGCTGCTCAACAGGGTGACCATCAACCATCATCATCGGTGAGCCGTATAAAAGCTGTAGTTGTTGATGATGAAAATCCAAGGCTTGCTGAATACTGGCTGCCGCCAATAAAGACATATCACGGGTGGTGTGCTGCATATCAGCGATACGATTAATATCACGCCAGATAATTCGCAGCATTTCCCGGGTGCGGTTTTGCCGCAGGACGCGGTCAAACTCTGGCACTGTCTCGGCGGCAGCCAATAGCATCGATAAATTATCCGCCATCGTCTGGTCATTATAATCCTGCTCAAACCACCGCTCTGTGACCAATTGTTGAAAAACATCGGGATAACGACAGCAGACATCCACTGCATACTCGCTACCTAACCACACGCGATCGAGTTGCGCAGCAAAATGTTGATCCTGCATGCACTGATCAAACCACTGTCGATATCGATCATTGCGCTCACAAAAACGCTTTTTACTGGCGACTAAACCAGCCGCCAACTCGGCGGGTATGTTATCAGTTGATAAGATTTTCATGGCTTTTGTCCGATCAGCCATAAGCGAGGTCGGCCAATTATCTCCTGGCGATAGTTATCGCTACATCATCTTGGCGCCGGCGATACTCTTAACACCTCGGCAATGGTGGTGTCACCAGCAACCACTTTTTGTGCGCCGGATAAGCGCAGGGTACGCATGCCTTCTTTCATTGACTGACGACGAATTAAATCAAGATTAACCTGATCATTTATGTGCTGCTGTACCGACTCTGACATCAGTAATATTTCATAGATTCCCTGCCGCCCCAAAAAGCCGGTATTGCGGCACTCCAAACAACCCTTAGATTGAAAAATCACTTTAGGCACTGCCACTTTCCACGGTGCTGTTAGCGCTCTCCAATCCTCTTCACTTACGGTATCCGCTTGTTTACAGTGCGGGCATAAGGTCCTTACCAGTCGCTGCGCCATCACCCCTAACACAGTGGCTTTAATTAAATACGAAGGCACCCCCAGCTCTAACAGGCGAGTTATGGCACTGGGAGCATCGTTTGTATGCAAGGTTGATAATACCAGATGCCCGGTTAATGCAGCTTGAATAGCCATCTCCGCCGTTTCTAAATCGCGGATCTCGCCAACCATAATAATATCCGGGTCTTGACGCATTAAAGCCCGCACGCCACTAGCGAAATCCAAATCAATATTGTGCTGCACCTGCATTTGATTGAAGCTGTCTTCCATCATTTCAATCGGATCTTCGATGGTACAAACATTGACCTCAGATGTAGCCAGCTGCTTCAAGCTGGAATATAGCGTGGTAGTTTTACCTGACCCTGTAGGGCCGGTTACCAAAACAATACCGTTGGGCTTATCAATCATGCCCTGCCAGCGAGCGTAATCTTCATTGGCAAGTCCCAGCTGTTCAAAGCTACGCAACAGTACATCGGGATCAAAAATCCGCATCACCAGCTTTTCGCCAAAGGCGGTCGGCATGGTAGATAAACGCAACTCCACTTCATTACCTTCAGGGCTTTTGGTTTTTAAACGACCATCTTGAGGCTTGCGCTTTTCGGCAACATTCAAGCGCCCCAGTATTTTCAAGCGACTGGTGATCGCCACCGCCACTTGCACGGGAAATTCACTGACATTATACAGCACACCATCAATGCGAAAACGCACATTGCCTACCTCTCGGCGTGGCTCAATATGGATATCGCTGGCACGCTGATCAAAGGCGTACTGCAAAATCCAGTCAACGATGTTCACAATATGCTGGTCATTGGCGTCGGGGTCCTTCATCTCCCCCAGCTCTAACAGTTGCTCAAAGTTACCGATACCCACGCTATTGCCACTACCGGCATTGCCTGAGGCGCCACGCACCGACTTAGATAGCGAATAAAACTCAACCGTATAACGCTTTAAATCAGCCGGGTCGATCAACACCCGTTTTATCGGACGACGCAATACGTGCTCAAGATTGCTCTGCCAGGCTGCTACATAGGGCTCACTGCTAGCGATGGTGACCTCATCGACGCTTACCGCCACTGCTAAAATTTTGTGCCGCTGGGCAAATTCAAAGGACATCACTTCGGTAATGGCGGGGACGTTAATCTTCAGTGGATCGAGGTGGTATACCGGCTGCTGGCAGTGTTCGGACAACCAACGCAACAAGTTCGGCATATCCAGCCGGGCACCGCCACGGCTGTTGTCTGCCATATTTTGTTCAACGATGTAGCTTAGCGGGTGTTTAATCGCTTGCTCCTTGCTACGGGCACTATTGAGCACACGATTGTGGTCTTCAACACTAACGCGCTGGTCACGCAGCAAATCATCCATCAACCCACGCAGGTCTAATACGCGCTCCGCCCGCTGTGGGCTGTTTGTTCGCCTTTCCACCTGACCTCCTTCACCTGTTTATTTGTTCTAGTTTAGCACTACGACAACACCGCTATAGCTAAGTTAACCGCTAACTATTATGACTTACTCTGCTCGCTCTGCCAGCTCAAGCGGCTAACTGTCGCCAAATGGCCATTTTTCTGTAACAATGCGCGCGTTTTTAGTCGCGGCCAAAGTATAGATGTGGGCCAATAATTTGCTGCATCCAATGATCTTTGCCGTAAGGGGACGTAGCCTCGACCCAGCTAACCTTTTATAATGCGATGCGATTGACACACTTTGTTCACAGCCAGGAGCACACCTAATGGCAGGCAACCCCTTTAGTAATCTGTTTGGCCGGTCACCTATCAGGCCAATTCAAGAACATATGGCCAGCTCACATCGCTGTGCCGAACAACTGCTCCCTTACTTTGAAGCCGTACTCGCGTCAGACTGGACCACCGCAAAAAAAATCCAAAAACAGATCGCCAAGCTGGAAAGCGAAGCAGATAAACTAAAGAAGGGCGTTCGTCTAAACCTCCCTAAAAGCCTGTTTTTACCCGTATCCCGTACAGATATTCTAGATCTCGTGGGGATGCAAGATAAAATCGCCAACTCCGCCAAAGATATTGCAGGCATTATGCTTGGCCGCAAAATGGCCATCCCTGAACCACTCGCTCCTATCATGCTGGAATATGTGACCGAGGCAGTGGCTACCTCAGCGCAGGCACTCAAAGCTATCCAGGAGATGGATGAGTTGATAGAAAGTGGCTTTCGCGGACGCGAAGTGCAAGTCGTCGAGGAGCTGATTCATGAGTTGGATCGGCTTGAGCACCAAAACGACAAATTACAGGTAAAAGTCCGCGCTCGATTATTCAAAATAGAGCAAGATCTACCGCCCGTGGACGTCATATTCCTTTATAAAGTTATCGACTGGATCGGCGAGCTCGCTGATCGCTCACAAAAAGTTGGTTCGCGCTTGCAGCGTTTAATCGCCAGCTAAACCTTACTTTTCATATTATTTATTGTTGGTAGTACCTTTATGTCAATTATTGCTGAGCATGGCAACACCCTGCTAATTATGGCCTGTGTCTTTGGAGTTTTTATGGCCTGGGGAATAGGCGCCAATGATGTAGCGAATGCAATGGGAACCTCGGTGGGCTCCAAAGCTCTCACGGTTAAACAAGCTATCATCATCGCGATGATTTTTGAGTTTGCTGGTGCCTACTTAGCCGGCGGCGAAGTAACCTCAACTATTCGCCAGGGCATTTTGGACCCATCCATCATCAAGGATACCCCGGAGTTATTAGTATACGGCATGATGGCCGCACTACTCGCCGCTGGCACCTGGTTGCTAATTGCCAGCATGAAGGGCTGGCCAGTATCCACCACCCACTCAATTGTGGGCGCACTGGTGGGCTTTGCCTCTGTTGGTATCGGCCCTGAATCGGTTAACTGGGGTAAGGTCGGCACTATTATCGCCAGCTGGGTTATCTCCCCAGTTATCGCTGGCACTATCGCCTACGGCTTATTTATGAGCGTACAACGCCTTATTATTAATACTGAAAACCCCTTCCGCAATGCCAAAAAATACGTCCCTATCTATATGTTTGCCGTCGGTTTTATGATTTGTATGGTGACATTGCTTAAAGGGTTAAAGCACATCGGCCTCGATACCGATCTTGGTTTAGGTAGCACCTTTGCCAATGCAGTCCCCTTTTCTATCCTCGCTGGTATTATTGTGGCCTCAATCGGTATTCTGTTGATGCGAAGGGTTAAAGAAGTACAAATCCCTACCAGTGGCAATCGCTTTGGTAACGTTGAAAATCTCTTTGCGGTACTGATGGTATTTACTGCTTGCGCTATGGCATTTGCTCACGGCTCCAATGATGTTGCCAATGCAGTTGGGCCGCTGGCTGCTATTGCCGGTGTTATCTCCAGCGGTGGTGCAATTGCAGCCAAATCGGCAATGCCCGGCTGGATTTTATTAGTCGGCGGTGCGGGTATTGTGCTCGGGCTGGCCACCTACGGCTTTAAGGTCATGGCAACCATTGGTAAAAGAATTACCGAGCTGACTCCAAGCCGCGGCTTTGCTGCCGAACTGGCCGCGGCATCAACCGTAGTATTTGCCTCTGCCACCGGCCTGCCGATTTCGACAACCCACACGTTAGTCGGTGCGGTTTTAGGTGTAGGCCTGGCACGCGGTATCGGCGCGCTTAACCTGCACGTTATCGGTGGTATTTTTATGTCCTGGATTATCACCCTGCCAGCCGGCGCCGGCTTGGCAATTCTCTTCTTCTTTCTGTTTAAAGGTATTTTTGCCTAACAGCTACCCCCAGCTCTGAGGACTCGTTGAGTCTGGTGCCAAAATCGGTGGATCTTGATTCATCACAGGCACCAGAGCTTATCTATATTTACACACTCTTTGCCTCAGACTTGTTATTCAAGGGGCTTGTTGTTCGTTGGCCGATAGTAAAGAATAGCCTCATTATTCATACAAGGCGTCTAGCACTCGAGTCGATTTTATTATGCCAGCTACCGTACCCCCACTACTCACCATGATGGACGAGCTACTCAAGGAGATCTCGGTTAGCTCCACCTCGGCACAATGGGATACAGGCAACCGTCATGTGATTGATAAGCTGGCGGGCTGGTTATCTACTTTGGGGTTTAGCTGCGAGATCCTGCCAATAAACGGCAAACCTAATAAAGCCAATTTAATTGCTACTCTCGGCACCGGCCCCGGTGGTTTGATATTGTCCGGCCACACAGATACCGTCCCCTTCAACGAGGAGCGCTGGGATATAAACCCGCTAGCCCTCACCCAGCGTGATAATAAGCTCTTTGGACTTGGCTCCACTGATATGAAGGGCTTTTTTCCCATCGCTATCGAAGCCGCGAAACACTTTCTCGACCAACCGCTTAAAGAACCTTTAATCATCCTCGCCACAGCAGACGAAGAGAGCTCTATGGATGGCGCCCGCCAACTGGCTGCTCAAGGTGCACCCAAAGCTCGCTACGCTATTATTGGCGAGCCCACCAACTTGCGGCCTATTCGCATGCATAAAGGCATTATGATGGAGGCTATTACTGTTGTCGGCCGCGCAGGGCATTCCTCTGACCCTAAACTGGGTAATAACGCGCTAGAAGCGATGCATGTAGTCATGGCCGACCTGCTCAGTTTTCGTGCCGAGCTACAACAGCGCTATCAAAACCCCCTGTTCAACGTTGCAGTACCGACATTAAATCTGGGTTGTATCCACGGCGGCGACAATCCTAATCGTATTTGTGGGCAATGTGAGCTTCATTTTGATTTACGCGCCCTGCCGGGCATGAATAACGAGGCGCTACAAACCGAAATTCGGCAACGCTTACAACCGCTGGCGCTGAAGCTCGGCGTCAATATTAGTCTGCGCTCACTGGTCAACCATATTCAACCCTTTGAACAAACGGCAGACGCCGAACTGGTTAAAGTCGCCGAACAACTGACCGGCCATAGCGCTGATGCGGTTGCCTTTGCCACTGAAGGGCCTTTTATGCAGCAACTCGGCATGCAAACCATCGTCATGGGGCCGGGCAGTATCGATCAGGCTCATCAACCCAATGAATATATGGCGCTGGATCAAGTGCAGCCAGCAATAGATCTATTAAAACAAATGATCGCCAAATTTTGCGTGTAAGCAATAGCCGCCGATATAACATGCGCCTTGCCCTCATCGCTTTTTATCCGCACAATAACTCACCTTAAAACAATCGAACGATTAACACTGTGCCTACAAAAGATTACGTTAAATGGTTTCGCAACTCAGCCCCTTACATTAATGCACATCGAGGCAAAACCTTTGTGCTAATGCTGACCGGCGAAGCGATAGCGCATCCAAACTTCGCCACCATCATTCACGATATCGCCCTGCTCAACAGCCTGGGGGTAAAACTGATTATCGCCCACGGAGCACGCCCGCAAATTGAAGAGCGTGTGGCACTGCGTGGCGTTGACAGCCGGTTTGAAAATGATGTTCGCATCACCGACACGCAAACCCTGCAGTGTGTCAAAGATGCAGCGGGAGCCATGCGTGCCGATATCGAAGCACTGCTCACCATGGGTTTAGCTAACTCACCCATGCACGGCGCTCAAATCAGGGTCTGCTCCGGTAATTTTGTTATCGCCAAACCCATAGGCATTCGTAACGGTGTTGACTACGAGCATACTGGCGCTGTTAGACGCGTGGATAAAACCGGTATCGAAAAACAATTGGCCGACGGCTCAGTGGTTTTAATACCACCTATTGGCTATTCACCAACAGGCGAAGTATTTAACTTATCCCAAGAAGACGTAGCCACCCAAGTAGCCATTACTTTAAATGCGGACAAATTGATTGTTTTTTCCGCGGACAACGGCCTACTAAACAGTGACGGCGAGCTGATTCCAAACTGCTCGGTCAGCCAGCTAAAAGCGTTGCTGCAACAATGCGAAGATATGGAAACAACCAAACTGCTAACCGCAATCAGCGCCAGCGTAGAAAGCACTGTCGGTCGCTGCCATTGTATTAGTTATATTGACGACGGCGCTTTGTTACAAGAATTATTTACCCGCGATGGTGGTGGCACCCTTATTACCAAAGATCACTACGAACAATTACGCCCCGCTACGATTGACGACGTTGGCGGTGTACTGGAATTAATCGCTCCACTGGAAGAACAGGGGGTTTTGGTTAAGCGCTCTCGAGAGCTGCTTGAAAACGAAATCCATCTATTTACCGTGATTGTTCGCGACGGCATGATCATCGCCTGTGCCGCGTTATATCCATATTTTGGCAGCAATGACAAGGAGTGCTCATCGGGAGAAATTGCCTGCGTGGCAACACATCTCGACTATAGAGGCGAGGACAGGGGCGAGCGCTTGCTGGCAGCGATAGAAAAACAAGCCAAAGCAATGAAACTGAGTAAAGTTTTTGTGCTGACTACGCAAACAGCGCATTGGTTTAGAGAATTAGGTTTCGTACAAGCATCGCTGGCGCAGCTACCCGAGAAAAAACAACAACTCTACAACCTACAGCGTAACTCCAAAGTCTTTATTAAAGATCTTGAGTAAACCCAGCCCATTGCCAGCGAAGATTTTATACCAACCCTTTTATTGCAACTGGTTATATCACAAGGCTTAACAATGAATAACTCCCAACCCAACAACCCGTTACACGGCATCACTCTGGAGCAAGTGGTCACTCAATTATTTGAACACTATGGTTGGGAAGAACTCGGCCGACTGATCGACATCCGCTGCTTTAATAGCGACCCGTCGATCAAGTCCAGCTTGAAATTTTTGCGCAAAACACCATGGGCAAGATCAAAAGTAGAAGCGCTTTATTTGAGTACTTTTTAACAGCCTGGCTGATTATTAAGGAAAGTTAAAAGGCACTACCGGCCTTCTCTATTTTGGTAATCCCGCAATCAAACCATCAAAATAATTTTTAATTTCTGTCGCCGCCTTCAAACTCGATTTTGCCACTTTTTCTCTGGAGTCTGCAAACTTATCGGCTAGATCTTTACCCGAGTCAGCCATAAAATCACGCGCATCCATACTGGCCAAGTGTGATTGCAATTTGGCATGATCAATAACAGGTTGAGATTTATTTTCAGCATACTGAAAAAACATCGCTACATTATTTTTTAGCAGCAGCCATTGATCATGGGCATCCATAGCAGCTAAATGAGCCTGCAACACACCTTCATCTGTAGCCGTTTCCAATTTTTTAGAGGCATCCTTTAAGTTATGCCTCATCCCCTTTAGGTGTTTTTTAGATCGCTGCCAAAGTAATTGAGTCTCTTCAGAAAAGTCTTCCGCTTTATCTTCAATCTCATCTAAAACATCATCCATGGCGTCTCCCGCTTTATCCAGGATACTTTTAAGATCATCTAACATCATTCTCTCCTTAGCCGTGTGAAATTATTGGGTCAATTACACCTTTAATAACGATATAAAATATAACGAAACCCTCGCTATTTACTTTGATCAATATCAGCCTTTATTGATTTATGGCTTGTGCTTAAAAATAGTCTTTATTCTATTTTGGCATAGGTAAATCAATCAGCCCATCTGTCGCCAGCATCAAACCACGTTGAAAATAGGCATTGCTTTTTTCATGCTCGCCCATATGGGCCAATAATCGACCCAGCTCCGCACAAGCTTCGCCGCTATCTTCAAACTTTAAACTGTTTTCAAAATACTCTTTCGCTTTACCCCATAATGAATTACGTAACGATAAACGCCCTAAAGCGATCAATAGAGTAGCGTCATTATTACGCTCTTGTAGCCATGCTTCAGCGCGTAACAACTGCCTACTGACATCATCACCCAAGACCTTTCCATACAACTCTACCAGCGATTTATTCCATGATTTTTTTAGCTGCTGATAAATTAATTTTTCGGCCTGCTGCATACCACCCACTGCCATTATATGGCCTGCATAGCAGGCCAATACATCGCCATTACTCGTTGCCGATTTAGGCAGCTTTTTCCACAGGGATTGCAAGTCGGCGAATATATTATCCGCCGATATATTGCCTCGCGCTTTAGCCGTTTCTACGATCAATTCTTTACTGGCCTGCAGCTCAAGCTGGTCTAGCTGATCTGCGGATAATACTTTGTATTTTTTTAAATCGGGAAGTAAATTAATCACCTCCTGCCAATCATTCAAGCCTTGGTACGCTTGTCGTAACAAATGCAAAACATGGGGGTGTTTACTGGCATTGCGGCGCACCCGAGTTAACGTCGCCAAACAGCGCTCATACTGACCGCTACTCATTTGTAATTCGGCCTGGGTTAAACCAACAGCGATACTCGCACCTTCGGTACTAGCGTCAGCTTGCTTTAAAAATTCTTTCATTTTCTCTTGATCGCCAAGTGCATGACTGGCACGCGCCGCAATTAAATAATTGAGCAGAGGCGTCTCTGAATGAACCGCCGCACGCGATAAAATATTTCGTGAAAGCTGCCAGTTACCTTCAATAAAAGCAATTAAACCCTTGGTAGTTTGCAACTGACTGCGACGTGACCCTCGCCCGGAAATCCATTTTCCAATGGCGCTGCCACTATTAAGAGTACGACGTAAAAAACTAAAAAAGATATAAACCAGAATGACGACAGCGACAATAAAACCACCACCCACCCAGATACTGGACTCAAGCGTGTAATGGCCATAGCTCAGTAGCAGATAACCAGGATCGTGCTTGATCGCTGCCACTAAAGCTACCGAGAGAATTAAAATCAGTAAACTAACAATAAAAATACGTTTCATTGGGCTGTATCCTCAAGCCCAGATTTTTTCGCATCGTCTGGTAGTTGTTGATGATCGTCTGCTTGCTGCTTTGCCTGTTCAGCCGTTTTTTTCAGACTGCTTATCGATACCACTTGATGAATAGTTGCCACATAGTTTTTTAATGCGCGCAATGAGCTGGAAATATCCGGCAACTCTACCGCCACAGCTTGCTGGGATAATTCATCAATCCGAGCCACCATATTCTCAGTAACAGATTTATCCAGAGTGTAATAATTTGTCAGCCAATGCCTGGCTTTTGCCAGGCTGTCTTGATAGATTTTTTGCTTGCCTGATAACGCGGCTAGTTGCGCCTGCTCAAACATAACATTAACGTTTTGTCGCACCGCGGCCTCATACTCTGGAGCCAACAACGGTTTATATATTTCATCGTGACGTTTTATTTGAATATAACTGCCTAGCCGCTGCCATGCATTGACCAGACTCGACTGCAAGCGCTGCGGCATTGTTTGCTCTATTGCAGCTTCGGTGGCGACGGGTTGATAAACCGGCACTTCGATCAAACGTAGCTTTTTCGCCTGTTGCGCCAACGCGCCAAGCTGTAGATAAATACCCTCGACATCCAGCTTACTAGCAACGGCCAAGGCTGCCATATTATCTGCCAAGGCCTCACGTACGGAAAACAAAGCGCTATCATCCAACTCTTTGACAATATCATCTGCGGCCTTTAATAATTCCAGAGCACCTTTTACTTCTTTACCCATCAATAAACGCTGGTTAGCCAGACGCATTAAATATTCTGCTTCCGCTAATAGCCAATCATCTCGATCGGTGGTCGACAAAGAGTGTAATTGTTTTTGCTGGCTATGAAGCTGTCCCTGTAACTGTTGCAGTTGTTGTTGCAACTGTCGCTGCTGTAAGGCGATATTAGAACCCTGTTGATCTACTTGACGCTGCAGCTCACTGCTCGCACTGGTTTGCTGATCAACCCGCTGCATAGCAGCGCTGATATCGCTGGCAATATTTTGATTCTGCTGTTGGCGCTGTGTTTCCAGCTGCCACAAATAAGCGCTGGCTGCTGCTGCCAATACCGCTATCAGCAAGGCCAGTATCGAGAAAAACACCGCCAGACCATTACCGCGCTTTGATTGCTTTTCTACTTTTGCTGGTTGCTCAATGACTTTTGCCACAGCTTTTTCTGTTTTATTTTCCACTTTGATCTCAGTTGGTTTCCCAGTATTACGGTAATGATAGTTAGCTATAAAGCTAAGCGTTTTTATAAGCTGTTGATAAAGCCACCAACACAGCTTGGTCGCTCGCATTCTCAGCAGTAATAATAGACTGAAAACCGCTTGCCTGCGCCTGTGCTGCGACTCGTTCCCCAGGAACTACAATACGCTTTTTCTGTAATTGCGCCAGTTGCGAGCCCGCAAGGCTACACAGGTTTTGCAAGCTCTCGCCACTATTTACACAAACGCTGTCAATTGTATGTTGCTGAATAAATGACACGACTTCCCCCGCCGGCCTATCTACCACGCAGCGCTGATAACATTCTGCGTAGCTAACCTGTGCGCCACGCTGTTGCAGCTGTTGCTGCATATAGCCACGGCCACCCATGCCACGCACGATCAAAACCTTCGCTTGAGTAAGCTGTTGCAAGCCTGAGTGTCGCAATAAACCTTCACTGTTCATGTGCCGGTTCTCTACTCCGGCAAACCTGTCAACCGGCACCCCCTGCTGCGCCAGAGCTGCGAGGGTACTATCGCCCACACCATACCAATGAATACCCACTGGAAGCTGTGGCCAATACTGATGAATCAGCTCCATACCAAATTTAACCGCATTGGTGCTAACAAAGATGACATGCTGAAACTGATCCAGCGCCAACACCTGTTGCTTGCATTGCTGCCAGATTTGCGGCTGCGCTGCCGAGTCCAACTCGGTAATTGCCATCAGCGGATAATGCCAAGCACTACCACCAGCCGCTTCGATTGCATCCATTAAGCCAGCAGCTTGCCCTTCAGGCCTGGTTACCAGAATGTTACACCCAGCTAACAACATCATTGTTCACTATAAACGGCTTGCAGGATTCTATCGGCACCCTGTGCCAATAGGTCTTCTGCTACGGCGACACCCAAAGCCTCAGCCTGCTCCCGACTGCCACAGCGCTCGCTGCGCAACAGCTCACTACCATCGGGACTGCCAACCAAGCCACGCAGCCACAACTCATCGGGATTACTGGGATTGTCGACAGCAAAACAGGCTATAGGTACCTGGCACCCGCCGTTCAAACGTAAGTTCAAGGCACGCTCAGCACCGACCGTTTGTGCTGTGGCGAGGTGATGTAAAGGCGCCAATAAGTCCTTCATCCGCTGATCGTCACTGCGTACCTCAACACCTACTGCCCCTTGGCCACCTGCGGGCAAACTTTGGGTTACATCCATTTTAGCGGTAATACGGTCATACAGCTTTAAACGCATCAACCCTGCACTGGCGAGGATAATCGCATCGTACTCACCGGCATCTAATTTGCGCAGTCTGGTCTGCACGTTGCCACGCAAATCGAGAATAACCAAATCTGGTCGCAACGCGCGGATTTGGCACTGGCGGCGCAAGCTGGAGGTCCCAACCCTCGCACCCTGAGGGAGTTCATCCACGCTTTTATAGTGGTTAGACACAAAGGCATCACTCGGGTCTTCTCGCTCGCAGATAATGGATAGCTCCAACCCCTGTGGAAACTCCATCGGCACATCTTTCATCGAGTGCACGGCAATATCGGCACGATTGTCCAGTAATGCTGTTTCAAGTTCCTTTACAAATAAGGCCTTGCCACCAATTTTAGACAAAGGAGAGTCGAGCATTTGATCGCCTCGGGTGGTCATGCCCAACAACTCGACTTGAATACCTGGATGCACCGCCTCTAGCTCTGCTTTGATAAATTCTGCCTGCCACAGCGCTAATTTGCTTTCACGGGTGGCGATACGAACGCGTTGTTCAGACATAGACTCTCTTCTATAGTGATTGATGAGTGGAATAGTGGCTATGAGTACTATGATAAGTGACTGGGGCAACAGGTCAAAACTTCTGCGGGCTTTTTTCAGCAAAACCCGTTTATAGCTGCTGCAACAACTTTTTTATCGCTGTTATGTGTCGGCGGCTCACTTGAGGGCCCTGCATTACCCCTGATAATTTCAACCGTAACCCCTCCTCGCACTTTTCTAAGCCCTGTATATGCGCTATCGCCACCAGTGCATTGCGGTGGATACGCACAAAGTCGTCAGCTAACTCACTCTCTAGCTCTTTTAGCGGCTCATCAATTAATACTTCTTTTAATACTCCATCCAGCAAGTAATAAACGGTGGTATATTTTTGATCGGCAAGAAAGTAACGCACCTCTGGCAAGGGAATCAGCTCGATACCTCGGCTGGTCTTAGACGATATATGGCTGCGCACAGAAACACCAGTAGCGTCTGCGCGTTTATCCCCCTCTCCCTCAATCAGCACTGACAGCTGCACTCGGTTTAATTTTCTGGCTTTAGCTAGCGCCTGCTCCAGCTTCTCGCGATTCACCGGTTTTAGCAGATAATCAACGGCATTAGCCTCAAAGGCTTCGAGGGCATAATCATTGTAGGCGGTACAAAAAATTACCGCTGGCGGCTCATCGGCAACCGATAAATGCCGTGCCGCCTGCAGGCCATCCATCACCGGCATTCGAATATCCATCAGTACCACGTCGGGGTTATATTCATTGCACGCGGCAATTGCCTGCTCACCATTACCGGCCTCGGCCACCACGGTATAACCACCCTGCTGCGCTAATAAGCGGGATAACCTCGACCGCGCCAGCGGCTCATCATCCACAATCAGTACTTTCACCAAGTGCATCCCTAATATCGTTCTAAACATTGCTCGGTTTGGCCGCCCTGGCGCAACCGACTCTTTAATTTAAGCATTTTCATTAACTGGATAACTGAGCACCGCCACATACTGATGTTGTAATAAGTAGCTGCTCAAGCCCGCTTTGGGCCCATATAAAGCCTGCAAACGGTGGTTGATATTATTCTGCGCCAACCTATTACCCTCGGTATTTACACCGCTATCATTCAATACTGGATTGGCCACCTCTACCCTTAACACCCCCTGCTGATACTCAGCTTTAATCGTCACCACACCACCTTCAGGTAGTTGTTGAATACCATGGTAAATGGCGTTCTCCAACAGAGGCTGTAGCGACAAGCTGGGGATTTTTAAAGTCGGCGGCACGGTATTGACCTGCCAGTCGAGCCGTAAACGATCACCCAGTCGCAGCTGTTCAATGCGGGCATAGCGACGACAGACGTCCAATTCATCTGCCAGGCTTACCTCAGTCTCTACCTCTGCCAGACTGGCACGAAACAAGCTGGCCAAATCTTCAACTGCGGTTTCTGCAGCATCCTGATCGACAGGGATCAGGCTGGCAATGATATTCATACTATTAAACAAAAAATGTGGCCTGATTCGCGATTGTAGCGCCTGAATCCTCGCCATCAACTCTGCTCGCTGCCGCATCCGCAGCTGCTGGGTGAGGTAGAAATAACGTAGGGCGATACCTGCCAGCACGGCACAGATTAGTACATGGGTGAGGGTCTGCCATAGATCCAGCGTCCAGTTATCGATACCGCTTAAAGCACCATTCAATAAATATTGGCTGGCAATATTGGTCGCTGCCACCACCATCAATAACAACAGGTAGCAAAGCCCCGCCGACCAAGGCACTGGCCAATTGCTCAAATGGGGACGCAATTGACACAAAAGCGCAGCACTCAATAAAAACACCCACTGTACAAACAGAGACGTTAACGCAAAAGCCGACCAGTCAAAATACTGCACACCACCATCAGCCAAGGCCAACACGATAGCCAGCAACTCTGCAACCAGCACTAAAAACAGCAAAGCCTGCACATTGCACAGATCGGGGATAAAAAACGCCTGCTCGGCCATAGGCCCAGACTTGCTCTTAGCGCTGTTTTTATTGGTTTGATTGACGTTTTCTTCCATGGTCCGAATCTGGGTCTGAGGTGAATGGCAGTGATTTATAATGTCCCTTTGGGAGCCTGTTAATAATCCGTTATCAACCCTCAGACTATAGCAGCGTTAGCAGAACAAGCGAATCTTGATCGGGGCTGGTATAATCTGCGCCAATTATTTCAAACCCTATTTTATTCAACTGTTAACCCAATAAGTGATGCTTCCATGACCGATAAAGACCAAGCCATTAAACCCTGGGGTGGGCGTTTTTCCGAGCCTACTGATGCCTTTGTTGAGCGCTTTACCGCCTCGGTTGAGTTCGACAAACGAATGTATCATCACGACATTAATGGCTCACTGGCCCACGCGCAAATGCTAGCCAAGGTCGCGGTATTAACTGATGCTGAATACCAGCAAATTCAGCAAGGACTGGAGCAAATTCGCAGCGAGGTAGAGGCCGGCGAGTTTCAGTGGTCAGTTACCCTGGAAGACGTGCACATGAATATAGAAGCACGCTTGACCGACAAAATCGGCATCACCGGTAAAAAGCTGCACACCGGCCGCTCACGCAATGACCAAGTCGCCACCGATATACGGCTTTACCTGCGCGACGAGATCGACACTATCGCCAAAGAGCTGACCCGCCTACAGCAAGGGCTGATTGCTCTGGCCAGCGGACAAGCCGATACCATCATGCCCGGCTTTACCCACCTGCAAACAGCGCAACCGGTTACTTTCGGCCACCATTTATTGGCGTGGAACGAGATGCTGGAGCGCGATTACAGCCGCCTGATGGATTGCCGCGTGCGGATGAACCAATGTCCACTAGGTGCTGCGGCACTAGCGGGCACCACCTACCCCATCGATCGCGCGATGACCGCACAACTTTTAGGCTTTGACGCCCCCACTGAAAACTCGCTGGATTCGGTGAGTGATCGAGACTTTGCCATCGAGTTTACAGCCTTTGCCAGCTTAGTGATGACTCACTTATCGCGCTTCAGCGAAGAGCTGGTGTTGTGGACCTCAGCGCAGTTTAACTTTATCGAGTTACCCGATCGTTTCTGTACTGGCTCATCCATCATGCCACAGAAGAAAAACCCTGATGTCCCCGAGCTGGTGCGGGGTAAAGTGGGCCGAGTGAATGGTCACCTAGTGTCTCTGCTGACATTAATGAAATCACAACCTCTGGCCTACAATAAAGACAATCAAGAAGACAAAGAACCACTGTTTGACACCATCGACACCATCAAGGATTGCCTGAAAGCCTATGCTGACATGGTGCCTGCGATTAAGCCTAAAAAGGAAGTGATGGAAGAAGCCGCCCGCCGTGGTTTTTCAACTGCAACTGATCTAGCCGACTACTTAGTGCGCAAAGGCGTTGCCTTCCGCGATGCCCACGAGATTGTGGGTAAATCTGTGGCCTATGGTATTGAGCAGGGCAAAGATTTGTCGGAGATGACGCTGCAGGAGTTGCAAGGTTTTAGTGACACCATCGGCGACGATATCTTTGACGTGCTAACACTACAAGGCTCTGTTGCGGCCCGCGATCATATTGGCGGCACTGCTCCAACACAAGTTAAGGCCGCGGCCTTACGGGCAGAAAAACGCCTGCAAAACCGCTAGCGGCCAAACGATGCAGGGGCTCATCACCCCTGCATCTTCCCTGAGCTGACCTGACTGGATCTCTCATCCGAATAATACCCGGTTTTAAGAACATATTACCAATCATAGGGAACCTATCGCATTGACCATCAACCGTTTCCAGCCCCCCCCCTAAGCCGACCATCCTAAAGGGCAGAACATACACCGCCAATTGTAACCTCCCAGTTTGGCAATCCAAATAAACACATCACCAACACTTGGAGACTTATCGGGAAACCGTTTTGTTATATGTACTGATAACACGTGCCATTGTTCCTTCGCCAAAACAGTCAAGCAATAACAGTTTTTACGGTAATATATTTTTTATCCCTCAGCATCTTTCAGTTGCGCCTATTCAACGGAACAGCCCGGTTTAAGGACTTTGTGAAAGAGCTCTACACTCCACTTCCACAAATATTAGTTCATTTTTTATTGCGTCCTCAAGCGTCAACATATGTAAATCTATAAACAGTCGACAGCATAAAGCCTCATCCCCCTTGAGTGAATTCCACCCTATCGCTATAACTGAAAATAAACCTCCTTCCTTTAGGTGCGCTTGCATGTCAAGCAGTCAAGCAGTCAAGCAGATAATTTTCTAGCCTTCTGCTACTTTTTCTACTCGAATGAAAACATGAACACCTGTCCCCGTAATGACCCTAAACAACCAGCTGTTTTGCAATCAATAATAAATGTTCATTTAAGTACTTGTTGCAAACAACTTACACACTGAAACTCAGTGCCAACCTAATTCGCTACTGGCTAAATCATAAGAAGATGCTTTCCCAAATTATTTGTGGGTAATACTAAAATGAGCCACTGCCTTTACACCAGAAATCAATAATAGCCTTACCATGCCAACTATTAGAAATCTTCAGGGATTCCCTGACTCGGCTTATACTGTATTCCCCACACCAACTTGGGGCGGCACAAGCATCATTTAATATAACTTTACTGTCAGAAAGGAGTAATTTTTTCACAAATAACTCCTCAATATTTATTGTATGAGGATTTTATTTTTATGACTCTATTAATAGTTTCAGGGGGTCACGAAATTGAATATGTAATTAAAACAGATACATTGAGATTATGCCTTAATGGATAAGTAAATCACCGACCAGGCTAATGCTAAGATAATCAGTAGTGGCGTTACTCGTGAATTGCTTGAATAGTTATTTATAAGGGAGCCTACATGTTTGCAATAATTCGTAGCATAAATACAAATTTCATTCTCTCCTTTACCTACAGTGCCGAGTGTTTCTTAGTTGCCGAATCATACTTGTAGTAGCTTTTTTAATGACCAGTTAAGTGGTCTTTTTCTTGTGGGTTTATTTGTTCTTTCACGGGATATTGCCAAAGCATACTGATAAACCTTTTATTAAATTACGCACCATGAGCGCCTCTTAATTATCGGCACTTGTTGAATAACCGCAAACTTTTTTGACGCTATTATTGTTGCTATTTGCAATAAAAAACTGGACCGATAGCGACTTAAATACGCAAGGTAAATTCGCAAAAAACAACATACTACAACCCAAAGATAGGAGCATTAAAACTACCGAAGTAAGACACTCTCTTTAACTAAATCTAACCCTCTTAGGGTTTTGTAGATCATAGAGCTTAGAGCTAACCATAAGCGAAAAATATCGTGTGGTTAAGAATATAAAACTTGAGTACACACTAATGGCTCAATTGGAGAAATCAATGCAATCAAAGTCAATTAATCACCGGGTTTCAACATTAGTCCTGGCAATCGCAGCCAGCTCAGGAGCTCTGGCTGATGTACAGACCAACGATACCCGTAAGTATTCTATCATCGAAGAGGTGGTAGTTACTGCACGCCGCAAAGAAGAGTCACTGGACTCTGTACCCGTTACCATTTCTGCTTTCGATCAGAATTCACTGCAAGAAAAATCGATAAAAACAACACAAGATTTACAGACATCTGTACCGGGTGTTTTTTTGACAGGTTCTGGTTCACGCACTAACACCCTGTATTCGATTCGTGGGCAGGCCCGCCCCGTTACCGGCGCTGGCTCTCCGGGCGTTGTAACCTATTTTCAAGATGTACCTATGCCGGTCAGCGCCAGTTCGGTACCTCAGTACGACGTAAAATCGATTCAGGTCCTGAAAGGCCCTCAAGGCACTCTTTTCGGCCGTAACACCACCGGTGGTGCTATCCTGACTTACGCTACCAGCCCCACTTATGAAATGGGCGGTTATATCTCCGCAGAGGTTGGTGATTACAGTACCCGAAATACCGAAGGTGCTATTAATATTCCGATTATTGACGATAAACTCGCGGTACGCCTAGCTGGCCAGATACAAAGACGTGACGGCTATACTAAAGATGTTGGTATCGGTAACGATCAGGATCAAGTTGATTCACAAAGCCTTCGCGCCAGTATTTTATTTGAACCAACCGATTCAATCACTAACCTGACAACGCTTGATTATTACCAAAGCGACGCATCAACCTCGGGGGCAATTCTCATTGATGGCGTGCCCTTTAATCTAGGAGCTGGCTGGTTGCGCTTTGATCTTGCGGCACAAGAGCAGGCAGCCCGCGGTCCTCGTAAGACTAACTTAAATGCCCCTTCTAACGAAACCACGACTCTGTTTGGCTTTACTAACCGTACCGATGTGGATTTCGACAACTTCTCCATCACTAACATTGTTGGTTACCGCACCGTCGACTACACCATTGATTCTCAAATCGACGGTATGGGCGGCGTTCCACTGACCGCGACGGCGACCGACAATAATATTCTGGGAACAGTGCCACTGCGCGTACTGGAAGGCCCTCGACAAGAAGAAAGCCGTCAAATCACCGAAGAATTTCAAATCAAGGGTACCATTCTTGAGGATAAACTGAATTGGTTAGTGGGTGCATTTTACTTAAAGAATGAACCCGATGGCCCTGAGGCTAGCGCTACTGGCTTCTTTGCACCCGTTGAACAAACCTATGCTTTTATTGAAGAAGAAAGTAAGGCGTTATTTTTTAACTTGGGTTATGACTTGTCCACAATCACTGACGGCTTGGTGTTTAACGTAGGCGCGCGTAAAACATGGGATGAATCATCACTGTGTACCGGCGCCGGCGAACAACCTACTGTTGATGGCCCAGTCAAAGCCCGTATTGACAGCTGCGGCGGCCTCGCCAGCAGCGATAAACTATCCTACAAATCCGATGCTGTTACTTGGACTATTGGTTTTGACTGGCAGATCGATGATGATCAATTTGCTTATATTACAACCCGCAAAGGGTATCGTGCCGGTGGCATTAACGGCCCTAAACTGGCAGGTGATTTAATGCCTTACCAAAACTTCGAGCCTGAAATCACCAAAGATGTTGAGCTTGGCTACCGTGCAGATTGGCAGGCTGGTGATATCTCCGGGAAGTTCAATGTGGCGATATTCCGCAGTACGGCTGAGGATGCGCAACTGGGCTACACTGGCCTCACCACCGCAGCGACAGGGTCTTGTGTGACTCCAGGTAGTACCTTCATCGACGGTGACTGTGATCCTTCAAATGACCCCCTACAAAGCGTCATCAACGTCAACGTAGGTGAGACTCAAATTCAAGGGGTCGAGTTTGGTGCTACTGTAATGCCAGCGCGTGATTTGACATTGACGTTATCAGGCACCTACCAAGATACAAAAACTAACGAATACACCGTCCCTACAGTTTTCCAACCGTTTAGTAACTCCGGTGCCGATATTCCTGTGCTTTACACGCCACAAACATCTTGGACTGTGGGTGCCCGTTATCTCTTACCACTGGACTACAGTATCGGTGAAGTGGTGCTGAATGCTGATTATTACTACTCCGACAAAGTAGAAATGGTTGGTTATGTGTTCAACTCTTATGACCTGACAACAATCAGAGCTAACTGGTACAGCATAATGGGCTCTGCTCTGGACATGAGCATCTATGTTCGCAACGTATTTGATGAAGAAGCTATTACTGCACCGGCGGCACTAAGCAATAGCTCACCCTTCCAAAGCGCTATCTACAATGCACCCCGTCTGTGGGGTGCATCAGTCACTTATCGTTTTGGCGCTAATTGATCGATAGATTGTATGTCACTCAGAATAACCCCGGCAAGCCGGGGTTATTTCTTTGCGGCCGCTACTTGGCAACATTTCCTGAGCACATATCACGACCGATTAAATAGGGCGCCCCTGTAAAGTCTTTAGCCTGTAAGCGCCTACAATACAGCAGTATTAATAACGCCCAATTTTCAGGTTAAATCAACCAGCTTAATTTATTAAACAGTGCGACTGCCTTCATGAAACTAATTATTCTTGGCGCAGGCCTAGTAGGCGCTTCACTAGCTGGGCACCTAGCAAAAACCAATGCTTTTTATAAGTCGATGTTCCAATTGATTGCCTATGAACGCGCAACCTACTTGAGAGACTTCGAGATTATAAAAACGATGCACTACGGCTTATGGAGAATACGAAGCTCTGCTTATCAATAACTGGGGGGGGAAAGGCGATATTCGTAAAACCAAAGCTAAGCAAAAGATATCTGGTTTTTAGGCCTACTGATGGATTTGCGCAACAAAAAAATATAGTTTTTCATTTCAAAGAGTTACGAAGAACCCGCTTTCAACAGTTGCGCTTTGGTTGCACTGATTAACGGTGCGGCTATTCGCAGCCTGCATGATATTGCCCACCGCGTCGTGGTTGTAGTTTAAGTCTTCCACCAGCGTCTAGTTGACGGAGTAATTGCAAAACCGAGGGAGAAAAGCTAGCGAATAAACATTATTTACCGCTAGAGTGTGGCTGGTTTGGCACTTATGCATAAATCCATGACGATGGCTAGGTACAAGCAGCCTTGCTGTATGTATGTACATATAGTTAACATCGCTTGACTAATGCTGATTAAAACTCTCAGAATTAAATTGCCGTTTTAAAATATTCATGGCACTTGTAGAACCAACGTATGGTTTTAATTTATTGGAACTATTCCATCGAGTTTTATTCAACCAACGCCTTCAACATCGCATCCCTAGCATCCGCATAAAACTGCACATCGATTTTGGTTGCCATATCATCTGAAAGATCAAACAGTTGCTTGCGGCAACTTACCGGTAACAAAATCGCTTGTGCTCCCTTCTCCACTGCTAACTCAACAATATTAACGGCACTATAAAGTGGCTCAATAGACCCCCCCAGATTTATCTCACCAACCAGGATTAAGCCTCCCTTAACCGGCTTTTTAAGCATCGCGCTGCAAAGCCCTATTAGCGTTGGTATACCGAGTTTGGCGCCTTTCTTAGCAGCGTCGAAAGCTCTTAATTGAATACTAAACTCATGCGACCTGGGGTCTCTGTCTCCCACTAATAGCGATGAACGCGCATAAAGGTTTTGCTCAGCATATTTAACCGATTCTTTGAATGGTGGTGGCGCTGGGTTATTAAGAATCTTTACGCCACTTCCTGGGCCTTCAGTAACCTCTATGCGATACAAGCCTGAGCTATCGTCCACATCATGACCGCCTTCGCTAATGGCCCATACTTGCCCTGGCTCCAGAGGGTCACTGCCAATTTCATTATCTGACCGTAACTCAGGTGTAGAGACAAACTTCTCTACACCGTCGTCACCCATCACATAACTGAAATGAGTATTTCTGAACTCTGCTGCACCAATGCGTTTCTGTTGTTCTTTAACACGGCGACGAGATTCCAATGACAACCTAACAACATATTCCAGATCTTCTTCTGAAACAGACTCTGAAGCATCCGGGTAGAGTAGCTTCAAAAGACCAGAGGCTGTTTTATTCACCGCATTGGTGTCACGGCCGCTCAACGCACCGCCTAGATGTACACGACCCTGCAATGCACTTACTCTACTTTGATTTCTGAAATGACTTAGGCATTCTGAAAGAAAATCGCTTACCAAACCAAAATGATCGGTGAGTAATTCCTTATTCATCTTGGGTACATTCCAGCCAGGCAGATAACAATGAATACGATCCATCCAGGCTGTATCGTTACGCATTTCCTCTGGCAACGGACCAAACAAGTGACCCACCCTTTGCTGGTGCTCTACATCAACGTCGAAATTGCCTACAAATACTAAAGAGCCATCGCCACGAATACTTTCCTTGCCGCGGCTGAACTCACCCGATTCCATATAGCCCTTCATGATGTTGACGCCATCTTTGGAATCAAACGAAATACCGCTGACTTCATCGAAACAGACAACATCGTATTGGCAAACCAGGCCGCGCTGACCGTTAGCGTTGTTCACAAACATTTTTGCAACGGTCGCTTTACCACCAGAAATCAAATGTGCATATGGCGAAACCTGCTGAAACAGATGGCTCTTACCTGTGCCTCTTGGGCCAAGTTCCACCATGTTGTAATTACGCTCCACAAAGGGAACCATACGCAACAACATTGCACTCTTTGCATTTGCATCTAGCTTTTCAGGCTCTAAACCAATGGAACGCAATAGAAAGTCGACCCACTCTTCAGTAGAAAACCGCCTCCTGGCTTCAACTAAGGTATCCAGCACATCTCTCTTAGAAAGCTGTATTGGCTTTAACATGAATACGCCGAATGGGTTGCCGCCCTTTTCTTCGGCTATCACGGCATCATATTCCAGGGTAATTTCCGCATAGAAACCACCTGTAAGAAGTCGTTCATTTTCATCAACGACTTTATCGGGAATACGCACATTCGTTAAACGCACACTCGGCAGCGTTGCCAGGTAACCATTGTCTTTTGCACTAAAGCGTACGCTCACCATATCGATTAACTTAACGGTGCCATCTTTATAAGCGCGCGCTTTAAACAATTCCTCCTCACCAGCTTTCACAGTACGAGAAGAAAGCTGGCGCTGAACAATTTCTAAACCTTCAGCAATTTCTTTTTCATCGACTGTTGCACAATACCGGCCTAGCAAAAACTCCACGACATAGGTAGGCACAGGAAACTGACGGCTAAAAGTACGCACAAGGTCTTTACGTACCACATAGCCTTCAAAAACCTCCGTGGCCTTGCTATCTAATTCATCTAATTGCATTAATTATCGCCCCCTATCGTTGTGAGCTGCTTGCAGAGCACATTATTTTGTTCATCGAGAACGACGATAATTGCCGAGATGCCCTCTTGGTCATCATCTGCCACCAGTAAACTGGCCTTACCGTCTTCTAGTGCTTTAGCTTTTACCAATGAACTACTTTCATCCGCTAACTTGGTTCTCAAATCAACCCGCAGCACCGCGCTGGCAGATTCAACTTCTACCTTACAGGTTAAGCCTAACCATTTAGCTGAGGTTATTGCCGCAGTTGATGTTGCTGAAGCGGCTTTAGAATCGATGGAAATGACGGGCACCAGGCATTCTTGCAAGCTGATACCGCCATGACCATAAGCACGACCGGCAATAAAAGAATGTATGCCATAAGGAAAATGGATAGGTACACTTGGGTTCCAATGCCAACCTAGCGTTAAGCCATCAACATCGACATTCTTCTTGAGCTGCGCACAGCGCCCCCAACGGCTATCAGCAGCCTGAACAGGCAAATTCGTCTTGGGCATTTTACCAGGCACCAGTAACCAGCCATGATCGGTCACTAGGCGAATTCTTTTCCAGCCAGCATTTTGTAAATCGGTGATGCGTTCAATAATGCCATCTAATATTGGCTCAATAGCTTTAGCCAATTTTAATTCGATTTTATGGCCTTCTTTATCAATATCACCACAAGCCACCCAGGCATTTCCGGCTGGATCTCCTGTGTCATCATCTTTTAGGTGCTGCCAATCGTGCTTAGCCAATAGACGTTTAAAGCGGTCATGAGTAAGGCTGCCCTCACCTTTAGCGCTTGGCTCGAAATCAGAATCACTCTCTAGGCCCTCAATAAACGCATGCACAGGGCTAACGGCTGCCTTCGCGGTTGCTGTCACCGAAGGCACTGCTGTCCACTGGGTAGTTAACTGAGAGCTTACGCCAACACGATTTAATTTTTCGATAAGCTGATGAGCCACATCCAAACGCAGGCCATCAATAAAAAACACCACTTCACCACCCACTTGATAACGTGCCGTCGCCTCTTTCACCTCGGTTTTACCCGGGTAACCATGAGTCTTGATCAGCTTTTGCAAACGCTCATTGGTATCAGCAAGCCAAGGGGTATAAATAACGGATAGAACATTTTCAATCACAGACAGCTGCTGTTTGTTTTCACAGAAACGCAAGGCTTTCATCGCTGCCGCATCGGCTTGCCAACCATGCTCTGCATAACGCTCGCCCAACTCCTCAGCGCTTAATCCATTCAAACTTTTGCTGGTAGTGTTAACCACCTCTACTAACGGCTCTAATACTATCGCCCATGGCGCTTTACCCAGGCTAGCCCACAAGCTCTTGCGCCGAGCACCATGATTTTTTTCGAGTACAAGTATCTTTTGTGAAGCTTCGGTCAAAGACATACTCGAAAGGCGTTCAAGCTCTGCCTGTAATTCCTTCTCTGCGTTTGCATTGGCCTGAGGGTAAGTGTCAGGGTCTGCAAACAAGCCAGGTAACGGTACACGCTCTAACAGTTCTGGTAATTCGGGATAAATACCTGGGCTCTCGCAGAAACGGTTCCACACCTGTTGCCATTCACCGTCTTTTGCACACAGTTTTTCAGCAGCAGCAAATACACCATCGCGAACGATATCGAGTTTCAGTTTAGTTTTCGCGATATTACACAGCGCCTGCCATCGAGCGGCACCGAAATGGCCCTCGGCACTCTCTGGCTGATTCATCCAGCTCAACAAATCTCGAATCGGGTCACTGGATACCAAACGATGGAAGTCTTCCGCTTCTAATCGCCTTCCTTCTAAACTCTCAACAGCATGATTCAATAACGGTTCTAATGCAGAGCCAATCGCTTCTTGCGTTGCCTTATCTTGCGAAACATCAAGCCCTAAACCTGAGCTGCCCGACGTTAGAAACGCGTTTACCGTCCAATCTTTACCATTCAGCTGGCTCCATACTGCTCCGCGGTATTGAAGCTCCGCTAAAGGCTTTATCGCATCAGGGCAATTGGCTACTGCGCGAAGCTCTGAACGCGATATATCCGGTAAATAAATAATCGGCACTGTATGTTCAGGCAAGCCAATGTCAATTTCTCGTGCTAAAACACATTTCAACCATATCGCCGGGCCGGACTTTTGATCCGGCTTATATTCACCCAAAATCAATAGCTCGGGGATTGCGCTTTGCAATAACGGTAATACACTCTCCCATTCTCTTGCCTTGTCGGTCCACAGCGTAACAACGGGTTTTGATTGAGAATTGGCATTGTAGATGGCAGCATTACGAACACTGCGTATAAACTCTTCTACGACTGTCATCATGAAGCTTCGCCTAATTGGTATATTTTACTGATGTTCTCTAGCAACGCCTCAGCACTTAGGTTTTTGATACCTATCGACTTTAAATCGGGAAGATCATCTCGCACATTTTGCACAAAATTCTCGACGTCATTTTTTACCGCTATCGGCAGCGTTAGCTGTAAATCTGTCGGCAATAATTGAAATAATCTACACACATCCAATTTATGCTTTTTAATATCTCTTGAATCCACGGCCTCACCGGCGTCTTTTCTTGCAGTTAAATCCAAATAGGCTTTAGCTTTAAAAACCAATAAATAAGCAGGTTTTAACACTCGAACACCATCGACAATATCTGCGCCTTGTTGCAAGCATCCATAATAATCATCATCCAATAAAATGGCTGAAAGACTATCTGCTTCGCCCTCAACAGGAATCGGCGTAAGCTTAACGCCCTCTGCAATGGGTAACTTTTCTAAGGCTCGAGAAAACAGTTCTAATTGCGCGGGGTATTCATTGTTAGTTGGTTTTATAAAGCGGAAAAACTCTTTTTCACCTTCACTTTTTTCTCGTTGCTGATAGCCGCCTTTCTCAATAAAATCCCAAAAGGCCGCAACGAAACCCTCATTCAATGCCTCTGCACACAGAACAAGATCCAAATCCTTTGTCGCTCTAAAATCCAAGCCCGCCTCTTCCATCTGAATATCGCAAGCCGAACCGCCTATCAACACATAGCAGTCTTGAAACGCTGCAAAATGCTCTTTAAAGACTGCCAATCCTTTTACCAATTTATCTGCTCCAATAATTCATCTGCCGCCATACTCTTTCGCGGGTCTGCCTCATGCCTGAGACTCAGAAACAATGACAGACGATCAACACACGCTTGTTCTGCTAATAACTCCGGTGTATAGCGCCAAGTCTGCAAACCAAAACAACCCGGCTCAGGGTACCGAAGTTCATCTAACTGCAAAGTTTTCTGAATACCTTTCCACTCGTTAGCGGCAACGGCATAAACCGGAAATTCCGGCTCGCTCATTAAGGTATATTTTGCTAAGGCAGATTCACCTGCTAACACACCAGGGAACTCACTGTTAGAACCAATAACCCATCGGGTCTTTCTGATTGGGTTTTGCATATGCTCCTGAATCAGCTGCCAAAGCTCACGGCCTCTCACGTCAAAGGCTAGAATTTTTTGGTTACCTATTTTTTCAATTTGCGCCCACTCGAAAGCAGCAATTTCATCGTACGCCCTCGCGGCTGCTACTCGTGTACAGCCCAAGTGTTCCGCCATTTGAGCGCTATTAACGCCCTCCATTGAGCCTTTAAGTAGTTGCCATAGAATGACTAACTGCGCAGTGGGTGACATTCCCTCTGGCTTTGCGTGGCTATTCTTGAGTTTTCGAAAGTGCTCTCGTAAATCGATACCCAGCATCGGTAAATACAGTTGAGTTCCCGGCACAATAAAAGGCACCTTATGGTGTATTAAACGGTTGCGATGCTGCTGGCTCATCACCTCGGCAAGGTAGACCACCTCCCCGTCAGCCCATACTTTTCTTACTGCCTGGCAATGTTTCTCGATACTGCTCGGGGGCTCACCGCTCTCATTAGCCCACAGGAATAAGCAGGGCGCATTCAACACATCAGCTTTATAGAACTGATAGCTATCCTCCAGGTAGAAAGGCAGGCCTGGAGGCAAAAAAGGCTCTATTTTACAGTTATCCCCCAGGACACTATTAATATAAGCTATTGTTTTTTCAATGTTTATCATAAAGTAAGTACGCAAAATGTAATACTAAATCGAAATGTAACATTACCACTATTACATTGCAAATCACTATTACACGCAGGATTCTTGCTCAAATAAAAACAACTCCATCACCTTATCAATAAGCTGTTGCGTCCGCTCTTCGATGTCGCCGACCTGCCAGGAATTTTTCAAAGCCAACTCAGCGTTGAGCTTCAAACCATTTTTATAACCGACAGCGCGCCCTTGTTTATCGGTTCGATCGCGTTTCTCAACAAAGCTTTTTGTCCCTAATGCACTGTTAAAGCCTGAAATCGTCAGATTGCCTAATTTATGCACATATTGATCGCGATACAGATTCGCCTGGTCTCTATCACCACCAGCAATCATCTCAACCCAATGCTCAGGTATGTTCTCACCTTGAGGAAAAATATGTTCAATCGTGAATTCGTATTTTTTATGTTTATCCAATTTCCACAGATCGACCTGGGTTTCACGCGTCATCGTTGATTCTTCTAATGCGCATAAAATAAACCGAGCAACGGCTGAGTTATCTAAATACAAATCACCATTCAAGCTTTCTTGCATGCGCTCAAGAGATGCAGAAACCGACAATAAATTACTTTGAATAAGCTCATAAATCGCTTCACCCATTAAATGCTTTTCATTAATAGCTGAAATCATACTGACAAACATTCGATCCAAATCGCGAGTTGGTGGTGTATCCGTTAGATTACGTCGAACAAAGAAAACCACTAATAAATCAACGACTCTTTTTAAGAGACGATCATCTAAACCCAGCGGATCTCGTCTCAACCACAAAAACAACAGCAGAATGTAAGAAGGCGCACCTTGAATATGCTCAAGGTTTTCTAGTGGCTTATCGAGAAGTAACAAATCATCTAGATCTAAATCACCGATAATTTGCGCATAGCATCGCCCTGCTTCAAGTACATTGGTTAGAAACGGAAAGACATCATTTGAAATGAGTTTTTCATACACTTGAATCAGTGACGAACGGGTAACAAAAGGTACTTTTGTAATCGCCTTAAATTCACTTTGAAATGCATTGTAGTATTGTCTAAAAAACCGCTCCTGGATGCCGTAATCATCACCCAAATAGGCTAATAAGCGTTTCCATTTATCAAAGGCAGGGTCAATTTTGCTTTGATCTATTCTACCCACCTCAGCCAACAACTTATTCTTAACAAGATCAATTGCCGTTAATGGTGCTCCACGATTATTCAAAGATTCAAACAGCACATAGGCATCCGAATGACTGCTGACTTCAATTTTTACCAATACCGCTTGGTTCACTGACTCCAACAATTCAAATAAAGTACCCAGTACATCACCGTTATCTTCACAATAGGATGCAATACGACTTTGAAAATAGCGAAAGGCTTTAAATACGCGGCGATTACCTGCATTAGCTACGGTTTCAACATCTTCTAACAACCCGACCTGACACAAAATGGCACAATAATCATTCGCATTGTTATTTTGCGCCTGAAGCTCTAAGCGCGGGTTAAACGTTTTCTTCAATAGCATCCTATATTTCAAGCTGGTGACATCAGCTTGTTGATCTTCATCTAAATCAGCCTTGTGAATTTGAAAACAGGCGTATAGCGCAGCCAAGAATAAAGATAAGGTCGTCATTCGTTGCTGACCATCAACTAATTCAAGCGTTTGATCAGCCAAGGAATCGTCTGATTGATTGATACAAATGATCGAACCTAAAAAATAACCTCGATCATTTTCAAGCAAATCATCGAAAAGATTTTCCCATTGTGATTTCCCCCAACTGTATTCACGCTGATAACGAGGGATGTGGTAGATCACATTGTTGTCACCATTCAGCAATGCTGAAACTGGGTAATCATTAACTGACTTAATCATGCATAGATTCCTTGCTTATCACTTTTTAGCAGCCAGCTTTTCAGCTAGGCTTAAGTGATGATCGTTGATGCGATCACCACCAAAGGTTGTAAACCACGGTGCACTTTCTACATCTTTGCCGCGGTCTTTATCCCATTTGATATTGGGTTTTGCTTTGAGGATACCTGCGCCTTTTTTACCGACATCATCGACGGACATAAACGGGCGACTATTCATGCGCACGCCGTCATTTAAATCAGGGTTCCAACCAATGGGCTGCTCTGCCAATGATTTCCAGCGCACAAAAATATCGTAAGGGGCTTCGCCTTCGAGTATTTGCTCTAGGCGCTCTTTTAAACGTTCAGCGGCATTAACACGGATATCAGCACCATCAACGCCGTCTTTAGCAGCGAGTTTTTGGTGGCGAATCCAATCGTCTAAATAGGTGTAGATGAGGCGTTCGAGGTTTTTCTTATCGAGTTGGTGATAATTCACCAAGGCCGAAAAGCCATCTTTTAGGCCATCCCAAATATGCCAGATAAATGGGCGATGCTGAAAGAGTTTGCAGTGTTGTTCAAAGAACTTCTCTCGCAACCAAAATTCTAGGCTTTGGTTTTTACAGCCTACTGCCTCTAACAGCTTGTTGCGGGTTTGTGTGTTCCATTCTTTTCCGTAGGCGGCTTGCAATAAAGCTTCTAAACGATCATGAGCGGCTTGTTCACCACGCACTGCGGGCAAGCAGGCTATGCCATCATCATCGGCAAAGGCTAATAAACTGTCGCAACGTTCAACCCAGGAGCGCTGCTCATCGGCCAACTCCATATCTGCGTCCAATTCAGCAGGCCAGCGATAGCCAAGCAAGCGTGCAACCGCAATTTGTAGCACGGTGTCGTCGATGCGGGTTTCTCCCTCGGCCGTCCATTTACTGTTTTCATCCCAGACGACCGAACCACAAGGATGACCGTGAAATATCCACTGCGTAGATTCATCGCTGTAAGGCCTAGGCAGACCATTTGGGTATTTTTCATCAGCAACTTTTTGCCAACGCTCGTAATCGAAAGGAACATTTAACAGCGTTCCTGGCGTAATACTCAACTTTTGATCGAGGATTCTAACAGTATCTTTAAAATCATTAGAGGAGCAAAATGCCCACAATGCAGCGAGTTTTATCTTAGATTGCACTGAGGGAACAACCGCAGCGCACTGCTGCTCATAAATTTCGCCGGTGTATATGGTTGCCGGTAAATTTGACATCAAACTTACTATAACGCCACGCTTGCCCCAGTTCGGCTTGCCACTTCTCCATTGCTGAGCCTTATGATTTAGGTGCTTTACGCTATCAGCCAGCTCTTTCATTTGGCCAGATTCATTTTCCCATAGAATGATTTCTTTTCTTCCATCGAATGAGGATATCTCCGAGGGCGAGCTTTGCAAAAGCTGCCAAGTATCATAGCTATTTATGGGAAGCTCCGACATAAACCTCGTGAATCTATTCCTATCTCCAGCACCACTGCCAAACAATGCAGTATGCGTCACCCCTAAAGAATCGACATCAGCTAAGAGCTCAAAACTAATAATACAATTTGGGTTACTTAGTTGATCTTTTTGGCTAGATACCAGAATGTTAGTTTCAACCAATCCATTAGCTTTTTCCTGAACACTCTTACAGTTTGATACTTCAACACCTCGAAATGTTTTTGCAGTAAGGAGAGTAGCGTCTGAAGCCAAGTCATGCATGGTCGAGTGATTCCTCTCCAAGACGAGTAAAATCGCTTTCACCACCTCTCCGCTAATAGTTTCAAAAGCACCGGCACCCAACCTTGCTAATAAGTTCCATACATCGCCCGTTAGTAACTTCTCGCGGAAGTTTTTGTAGCTTACGAGAAATAGCCAATTTTGTGGCATCACGATACCAACTTTCCCTTTGTCAAGACAAAGATGGAGGCATCGTTCTAGGAAAACATTTGCTAAATCACTTTTACCTTCTGGGTAATACCTTTCACTATGCTTAGCTAAAATATCATTCTGTTGACCCCTGCCTAGATACGGCACGTTCGTCACTACCCAGTGATATCGATTAACAAGCATATTCGCCGCCTCTGCAGTTCCAGTAGCAATTACACTTAACTCATCTTTTTCCAGACTTTCTTTGCCAGACAAAGCCTTTCTTAGCATTTCACCAACGTTGCCCCACTGGAATTCAAAGAGTGTACCTTTGGCCAGACTAGCTTCTGGATCAATCAAGCTCCCTAATACAGGCGCATCTCTAAACTGATCATATAAATGTTCAAGAGCTATACTTAAATTAGTATCGTCACCAGCCAAGGCTAGCCAATCGTCTTTTCTAACCATAATAGGCAAACCTGAACAAGCAACATTTAACCTTGGCAACGGCCGATATCCCCCGGCATTTGGATACTTCCAAGCGCTTAAAGCTAGCGCAAAGGCCGCTAACTCTACGCAGCGCTGATCTAGCTCTAGGCCATGAATATTGTCACGCAACACTGAATCTACGGCTCCTTGCGCACTAAGCCCCTCGTCTACCATACGCAGCGGCACAAGCATATTGAAGGCCGCCACCAAGAAATGGCCAGAACCGCAACAAGGATCAAGCGTTTTAAAGTCCTTTAGTTTTTTTGGCCAAGCTTCATGTGTGCCTGCTGCAGGCGCCCAGGTTTTATTACCCTGCTCGTCTTCTTCTTGAACAAAGCGCAGATAGTCTAAAGGCACGCCATAAATAGCTGCCTTTTCTCGTAACTCCTTTTCTGATTTTGCTGTTGCAAAATCATTAGCGCTCAACTTTTTCGCCGCCCACCAGGCGCCTAATGAATTATCGAGCAAGAAGCTCACCATATAGGGCTCGGTGAAGAGCTGTGTGACCGCTGGTAATTCATCGGCACCGATTTTAACTTCAGAAGCATTCACCGCATCTTTCTTTTTGGTTTGCCAGAATTGATATACCCAACCTAACGAATCCGAAGCCGTAAAGACCTCTTGTGGTAAATCACTTAAGAGTTGTTCTAGTTGCTTTTGGTGATTAGGCGCAAACTGTAATTCAAATACGGGGGAATCGACACGAAAGATCTGCGGTAGCATTTTGGCAGCATACTGCGCGGCATAGCGCCAACCATTGGCGCTATCTCCGGTTTCTTCTTCAGCCAGGTCAAAACAGTCTTGTATCGACAGTGCGGTTACGCCATCTTCATACATTAATAAATTGTTTTCGGCTAGAAAGCGCGCAAATAACATGCGGTGCCAGTGCTCATAGGCCACCTCACCAATGAGATGATCAAGCGTTTGCTCGCCACTGGGTTTACGCCTATCTCCCAAGGCGCGGCCATGCACACGCAGACGATTACGCAGGGCTTTTTGCTCGGCATTCAAATAGTCGGCTGCTGCCTTTTCGCCCACACTTAAACGAGAGAGCTCTTCTTGGGTGGCCAGTTCTGCAATATCGCGCGCCTTAATTACAGCGCGCTCTAACTGATTCCGTAATGTTTTATCTAAGGGTGTGTGCATACTTAGCTTCTCGATCCTTTTGGCCGTTAAATCTCTTAAGTCTTAAATAATAACCGGGCCTTGTTGTAGTTTTTCTTTTAACTCTGCTTCTGCCTCTGCCAACCACTGCTGAATATCAGCTTCGCTTTCGAGCGTACGCTTGGGTAAGTTGGCGCGCACCGCTTTGGGCATTAAAAGCTGTGCAGCTTCTTCGCGTGCACTATCAAATTTGCTGATCAGTGCTGCGGTACGATCCGCCCATTGCTCTAGGCCACAGTTATCTAGGCTATCAATAATATCTTCAGTGCTGTTTAATTGCGGCTGCTGCGGCTGTGTGATGCCGCGGCGGTTTAACAGCTCTTCTTGCTGTGCTACGTCTAATTTCACCCAGTTGGCATCGGTTTCAATAGCAATGAGCGCTTGTTGATGTGCTTCTTTGTAATTATCAAAACGGTGTTGAATGGATGCACGTAAATTATCGGTGGTTTCTTTAACCAAAGTATCAACCGGACTGGGCTCTTCTAATAAGCGGCGACCATGCTCGATGGCATTCACTTCACCTTCTAGTTCGATATGGAAGCTCAAACCACGGCTCAAGGCCAATAACTGCTTTAGCTGATTCCACCCTGGCATGCGTTTGGCAATAGCTTCTTTTTTCTGTTGCCAATCTTTGATATCAGTATCAATTTCATCTTTGTATTCATAAAGCTTGAGCATGCGGCTATTGCCTGCCTCACCCGCAATCTCATCGAAACGTGATGTATCCGGTTTGTGCGGCTGCGGCGCTACGCCACCTGCGCTATCAGCTAAATCTCTTGCCCATTGTAAAAATTCGGCGACCTTGCTTTCTTCATCACCTGGGTTACAGCCAATGGTTTCGGTGAGCAGCTTCCTTACGGCAAGCTTTTGTGCGGTGCTAATGGTGACATTTTCAACCTCAAAGCTGGCTTGGGTGATGTGTTTACGCTCTAAGCCCTTAGAATCGATTGCTTGATGAGCCGCATTCTTAGCCTTGATGCTGCCGCAGGCTAACAAAGCGTATATGGCGCCATCGATAGCATCTTGCGGCCAACCAAAGGGGGCATCTTGAAAGTGTTCGCGAATCTCGTTGCCCTTTTTACCGGAACCAATAAACCGATGTAGCTGCGCACAGACGGGATGTTTAATAGGCTCATCTTTAAAGCCAATAGCATTTAGTGCGGTTTCTCCACCGGCCTGGCGCGCCTTATCTACCACTTTGCCCCAACCAGCGTCATCGGCTATATCGAATTGCTTATAGAGCCTGTCTTGCGCCATTTTTGCGCCACTTTCTAGTTTGGCTTTTAAGGTATCACCATCAATTTCAGAGCCGCCGGAGATAAAAACGCGCACGCTTTCAAAGATTTCATCTATCAAGCGGTTGCGTTGCTTCTCTGCTTCAGTTAATCGAGTCTCCATTGCCATACGTGCATCTTTGCCTTCTGGCGTACTAGGCAGGCCACGAATATCTAAAGTTGCCGAGGCAGCTTTTAGCGTTGTAATTGCTTTATTGAGATCACTTTTGTTACGCGCCGGTATAAAGACATACAAGGTGCCATTCTTGGTTTCATCGGCACGAGCAGCGGCTATCATAGATTTCTCATCAGCCTGCCAACCATGTTGTATCCAGGCATAGAGTTGTTTGTGTGCATCGCGTGGCAATTCGGCATCGAAGCAAAAATTCAATTTTCGTGGTTCTTTGCTCACCCCTTGGACTAAACGCAATTCCCCCGAAGACTTTCGCATTCGACTGGTCAATAGGTCATCACGCTCAGTTTCGACGCGCTGAGGGTTACCAGCTATGTCGGCTTCTTGCTGACGATAGGTATCATGCCACTGGCTGCTTTCACGGGTTTGCAAACGGTACTCGGTTTCACCACCGGTACTCATCGCCATGATGGAACCGGCTTTTTCTAGAGCCGCCAATTGCTCTGGTACATGTTTGCGTAAATCCGTAGAGCCCTGGCTTAGATCTTCGACTAACAGATCTGCCAAAGTATCTGCCGTGGCTTTTACACCGATGTCGTCAAAGGCTTCACTCGGTAATTTACCGATAAGGAATATGAGTGCGAGTAGTTTCGACTGCAGTTGCTCGTTTTCATTGCCCGCCGCTAATTTGGCAATAGTCTCGTAGACAGTTTTCGAAATAACACCAGTTTGCAGTAAATTTGGTGCGATTTGGCCGTAAATAAAATCACCGGTCACCACGGTGCCTAGCGATTTGTCGGCGGTAATTTTTGTGGCTTCGTGTACGACCTTTAATTGGTTTCTCAATTGCGATACTGTACCGGTGGTATCAACAATTCTTAACACCTTCTCCCAAAAGCGACGACGCACCGGCAAAATCGGGTAGTCTTGCGAGAGCACATTTTCATCGTCTCTTTCATGAGCAATTTTCGATGCGCTCAGGTGCCTTGATATCTCACCAAGATTATCGGAAATCACTTTTTCAACGTTTGGCAGCGAAGAAGATTTTTTCTGCAGAATAATTTTTCGAATAACCGAATCAACATCTGTATCTGAAAGCTGCACAGGAACCTGGAATCGGCCCATTAATTTTTGCAGATTAGCCATTCCCGACAAGGCATTTTGACCAGTTGCCACAAATAACAATTGACCACCAAAATGCTTGCAGCAAGTTTCTACAGCTTCTTGTATTTGGAATGCGCGACCAGCATCGTTTCCTATGTATTGCTGCACCTCATCTAACACAATCAATGTGAGAGGGAATTTGCCATTGATTGATAGCGCATCTTTTATGGCTTCGACCATTTGATCATTCGATACGTCGTCGACACGCTTGTATTCTTCACGCAACAGGCTACGCAGCTCTTTCTCATCAGTGGCTAAATCAGGTTTCGCCTGCAACAAGGCATTGGCGATGACAGGAGACATGAATAAATGATTGAGTTCTTTTAACCAATCTTTGCCCTCAGCCTCCACTGCTTTTTGCACCTGCTCCTCAATACCCTGCAGGCGCAACCAAATAACGAACCGAGCCAGGTGATATAACTCTGGCAAACCCGCAGATTTAAAAACAATGCCTAACAAGGCTGTTCTTACCCAATCACTCGCACCCTGCCCTAATGTGCCTGAAGCCGCATGTAAGCCACCGTGTTTTTTGCTTTCGTTGCTTAAGCGTTTGAATAAGTCACTAATGTCGGTTGGTAGGTGTACTAAACCGCGAGCGGTAGTGCCATTAGTAAAGTCGAAATCTGTCCAAAGGGCGCGCAGCATTTTAGCAAGATGCGATTTACCTGAACCATAGAAGCCACTGATCCAAATACCAGGCTGCTCTTTCTTTTGCTCGACATTGCCTAGAAATGTTTCCAGAATCTTTTCTAAGCCCTTTTCATATTCACCGTCACAAACAAAGGTTTCTAATTCGTATTTGAGTGTTTCAAGCGCTTGTGCGGAAAGGTCATCTTTTACCTCTGCCACACCATTGTTAGCAAGCTTATTGGCGATTGGATCTTTGACATAAATTTCTTGGTTTAACACGTTGTTATTCTCCATATAAAAGCTGTGCGTTTTTATAATGTATCGGTAGCCGTAATGGGTACAGCCTGGTAATTCCAACCAGGCCTAGCATCCAACAAACGGTAATTATTATTTTCGTATTCACCTGGAAACAGTACGCATAATCGGCCAGGTACTTGATTAGCCACTTTGGCAACCACTTCTGAGCAATGCGAGAAACCAAATAAGGTGGCAACCCCTTGTAAAGCGACGACGGTGTTATCATCAACGTCTTTCAACACTGTATTTATTTTCTCTACAACAGAGTCAGTGAACTCGCCTAGGCTATCTTGCAAATCATCCGGGTATTCAAAATAACTTTCGCTGTATTCTTGTTGCATCAACCATTGCGGGAACGCATCGGTGATATCTACCAACACCCAACTATGCCCTGCGGCTTTGGTCGCAATTTCAAATTCTTCTACTTGGGCGCGCATACGTAGTTCTTCGGTTTTTTCATAAACGACAAAAAGCACCTTCTGAACCCCTGCCAAACCTTTTTCCCAAGGGAGTGAAATATAATTTTGGTAGCTTTCTACCAATCGTGCGATGCGACTACTCATATAACCAAGCCTCTTCCTGTTTGGTTAAAAAACCAGGAAAGCGTATATCTGTTACGCCACCTGACTGTTTGAAATCGATAATGCCTCGATGGCTTGCAGCTATAGCCAGCTCTTTTAATTGGTGTTCGTTTAAACCTAACAACTTGCACCACTTATTTTGCAATAGGCGTTCACCTGTAGCGCCTTCTAAGTAACCCAGGAATAAGGCAAAAGCGACATTGACGGGCGTAACCTTTGGCGTGGCACGATGCTTTTTATTTCTGCCGACCAAAAAGCCTGCCTGCGTCCAGGAGCCATTAATATTTTGTGCAAATGACTTTAATGAAGCAGGACTAAAACGCTCGGGGTTAGGCGCTTTCAATACAGCCTCTATATCCTCCCTGGCTAGGGCATCACCTTCATCTAGCTCTGTGATCGTTGGTATCGACATCCTCAACAGCGGGTCACGCACAATAGCCAACTGAAAGGCGAGTAGACTTTGCCCGCCTGGGTCGATCGGCCACAGCTTTCTGAATACACGAAACAACGGCACTTCATTGCTCATTCCGTATAGGTCAACCAAATGCCGAAATGTCAGGGTACGGGCTTTAGCTGTTGGCTTATTGAGCACATTAAAATCACAGATATCTGCTTGATAATGCTCTTTAGCAGTATCCTTCTCAGTGCTAGCAAATAGCGCCTTGAGCTCTTCAGACATCATGCTGCGAGCAGAATGGGCGCCATTTTGGCCGAACTTGAAGCCGAATTTTTCTAAGATGGGCTTTTTGATCACTTCTGCCCCTTATCATCTTGCGCACCACCGCCACGAACCCATTCATCAACCTCATCGGTTTTGAACTTCCAGAGTCTGCCGACCTTGTGTGCAGGCAGAGACTTATTCGTAATCCACGCGTAGATGGTGTCCTTACTGACACCCAGGTATTGACCGATTTCTTCTACTGAATGCCACCGCTGCTGGTTCATATGCCGCCCACGAATTAGCCCTATAAATGAAGAAGCTGATAATCACATAGCCAGAGCAGATTTAAAAGGATTTAACCGGATTATGCATGACGAATTCCTTTTTGATCTGATAAGGGAGGAAATCAATATCGCATTCGGCTGTCTGGCCAGTTGATATAAGCGATCCTGCCTTTTGCTCCCGCCGATCGACACCTGCTGCGGTCAGGGCCACGGCAACCAACTATTTCACTTACTTTTTCTACAAAACATTAACTATCTATTCGTTCCGGTCAGGTTTGTTGTCTGTTCTTACGGTGAAATGACTGCCCAAAACAGACGAGTCGTCTGTCGAAAGAGTCGTGCGACCGTTTATAACGATTGCGACAACATGAGAACAGTGCGGTGTTAAAGTATTGGTTAGTGTTTATGACTATCCAACCACCGCAGTGGATGGAGAAGCAATCTTATTGATTACTAACGTCACGGGACACCACTCCCACAAAACCTGAATAGCGGCATAACCAACAGTGCCAATCCCCGGATGGGTACGACACGGTTTCGTTTTCACGCTATAGACAGTACTACTTTCGTTTTTTTTCGCTAGGCATTCCTCCTTATTAACGTGTAAAGCTAAGTGATAAGCCACTCATTGCGGTTGCATGAGTCAACTTGAAAAGCCCTTTAGAGCTGGTTTGCTATTGAGAGTGCAATAGCCACACATGGAAGTAGTATTGTCGAGGAAGTCGTCTGAAAGTACCCCGATAATGCTTTCGTCATGTTAGAAAAGTTACTGCAGGCCAGATGTCGTAAGGGGCCGCACCCCACGTCACTGCATTTTATTGGCAGTGACGTGGGGCTACAGATCAAAGATGTCAGTAGGGAATACGCTACTCTACGCATCACTTTGAATGGCTGTGGCATAGACGGCAATATCTGCCGAGCTCATGCCCAGTTGTCGGGCGGTGTTCTGCCAGCCTTTTAGGGCAGTAGACACCTCAACAATAATAGCGTCGGCCCGGTCTTCCTTTAATGCAAAAAACGGTGCCGCTCTGCGGGCGATATCGAGGTTCGCATCTGGGCCTTCTTCTGAAATCCAGGTGGTGAGTTCACGCGCCTTCTCCATCAATGGCACGGGATTCAGATCATAGGCTGGTGACAGTCGCCATTGGTTGTCGCGGTCATACAAAAAACCATGATTGCGCAAATGATCATCAAGATTGCCAATCAACACGCTAAAGACAATTCGCCGCCAGAGTTCGTGCAGATCCGCCGTTGGCTCGCTGGAGTACATCCGTATGCATTCAGCAATGTCGGTATAGGTCGCCTCGTCACCATCATTAAGACCCAACAGGCTCATAGCCGACAAAAAGGGAACGCGCTGCCCGTCCCGCCGGTCAAAGCGGGTGATCAAGGCCACTGACCGACCGGCCACATCCTGTACTCTCGCTGCCGCAACGTTCAGACCAGCCTTTGCGGCAAGCGTCATTGCCAGCACTTCACCGTGCGTAATACTGCGATCGTCATCCAGTTTGGGAAATTTAGCGATGGCCAGAGTGCCATCATTGTCCATGACAGCCGATTTTGGGCGTGCGCCACCAAGCGGTGAGCCTTCATTTAACAGTAGCTTTAAATCTTCCGCCGTTTCTGTATTACTTTGAACGGCATCGGCTGAATTTATTAAGGCTGGTAGCTGGATCAGCGGCGGAACGCGATAGTGGCCTATGTCATGATCGAAGCTGTCTTGATTGTCACGTTTATAACGCAACGCGCCAATTCGGGTTTGATCGGTAATGGCCAACAGGTAGTCGATTTCTGACAGTACGCGCTCCTCCCCCGCTTTGCGAAAAGCTCGCTTGATCAGTTGCTGACCCCAGCGATCAGGTGCCGTATCTCTCAGCGCACCAGGCAGTGCCGATTTGTCCGAGGTCGTATAAATCGGCCCGCTTTTCAGCGGGAGGTTAGCCGGATCAAGGGCAAAAGCGTCCGGGTTAGCTAGCCATTCATTCGAGTATTCTAAGACGGAGCTCTGACCGCGACGCTTGGCGATATAACGGCACCGACCGATCAAATGCGTCTCACCGGCATGGTCGACGTAGATTTCAATGGTGTCTGTCATGACCGCCCTTCCTTGCGACTACTTTTATTACTACGCGGCTGCACTTTTTTAGGCAGTCGGTCTTCGTCAATATCCAGCCCTAGGGTATCGGTACCACGATCGGCTACGTTTCCCAAACCTTCGATCAGCCCCAGGATGGCGAGCACCGTCGCATAGATACCCATCGATACCGATGGATCACCCTTTTCGAGCTTGTAGAGTGTGCCTCGGCTGATGAATGCGCGCTCCGCCATCGAAACTGTAGAGATACGGCGCTTTTTACGCGCTACAGCAATATCCTCGCCCAGCTTGATGAGGGCCTGCCGGGCTGCTCTTGGCAGTGTGTTGGTGGCGTGGGTTTTCATAATATGTCTTATATATTGATCTATAAGTGAGTTAATTGTTCACAATATAAGACATTATGGTTTAAACGCTCTGCGCCGTCCAGTCTAGCCCATGATCAATATTCTACCCACGACCACTGGGAGGGCCGGCAAGAAAACCAAAGAGTCATAATCAATCGAGCTACCTTTGCGCTTTAACAGGCATTAGCTGAGCCGCTAGGCTAACTTTCGAGCGTTTCAGTAAGCTTTTCCGACGCCGTTTACCACCCCATTCCCTACACTGCCAATTCAGATACAAGGCGGCCACTCAGAGCAATGAACAGCAGCACTTTTTTTACCCTAATGGCGGAATACGGAACCGGGGATATTCCTCTGGAAAAGTGTTGTGAGAAGTACTTTGGTATGAGCTTAAAAAAAGCCAGCGCTCAGGCCCGGCTTCAGCAGTTACCAATTCCCGTGTACCGTGGCGGCTCTCAGAAAAGTATGTGGCTAGTCAGTGCCGCTGATCTAGCCATCCATATCGACAGATTAAAGGAAAAAGCCAAACACGACTGGCGGAGTCTTCAACCTTAGCTTTTAGGTAACCAAGACCAACCACTGTATCTATCTTTTTGTCCCAACTCCCGAAGATGTGTATACCGTTGCAGGCTTGACCAGGATTTATGTCCGGTCACACTGGATACTCGCGGAATATCCCATCCCAACTCAAACAACCAACTCGCACATTCATGCCGCAGGTCATGGAAGCGTAGGTCGTCAATCTCCAAAAAATGGCAAGCCCTAGTAAATGCCGCACTGATCGACTTACCGTTATAGGGGAATATTGCTTCTTCTATCTTTGGCTGGCGCTGGACGACGCTCCAGGCAGTGCCAGTCAAAAAGACCCACGTATCTATTTTCTCTCTCGGGTGTTTCATATTCCGAACTAAAACACGCCGATTATCCTCATCCAAATCCGACCACTGAATCCGACAAATTTCATCCTGTCGTCGGCTTGAAAACAAGGCAAACAAAGTAATGTCAACCATTGGTATAGTGGCGCGACCATCGCGTCCACTGAAGTAATCCAACAAACTTTCTAACTCATTCAGTGTGGGGCGCCGAGTACGCTGTTTAGCCTTGGCCACCAATTTCTCCTTCCGACAAAGGAAGCTTGCATCATCAATAACTTGGAGATCCAGGGGGACATTGCGACCAATGCGAACAGCACGGAACGCGTTGCGGAGCCAAATGAGGTCATTATTGGCAGTAGCTGCACCCGCACCCTGCCGACGCCGCTTGGCAATGTGAGCTACCAATTGACCTGAAGTCAGATTAATCGCGCCAAGATCAGACAATACAGGGTGGTTGATCAAGTAATTGATATGACTAAGCTTAGAACGCCCGAACTTGGATGCTCCCTCGAAATCATCACGGTACCACTCCAGCACCTGCTGAACTGTCACACCTTCATACGCCTCCTGCTCTAATGCGCCTGGTACTTTTAGCTCAGATTCACGCCGTGCAGCCCAATCTTTAGCAAGAGATTTCTTACCAAATGTTTCGGTTTCTGAGTGAACTACTTTACCATTACGTTTTATGCGTATCAGAGCGGTATATCTCATGCCATCTTTGCGTTTGCGTGATGTAATTGTTGCCATAAAATCATCTCACCGGTGCAACCAACTTTTTGGTTGCACTTTGGTTGCACCGAATATTCAAAAAACGGTGATAAACAGTATAAAACGGGTCAAAATCAGTTGTTGGAAAAACCTTACAAATCAACCGGAAAGATAGACACAGAAAGGGCTCCACTGAATCGAAGGTTCAGTGTAGCGCCCATGATGGAACGGAGACATTTTTTCTAGCTCATCTTTATTTTTCGACCGTCAAAAAATGGCATAGGTGTCGGAAGGGCACCTGAGTGCTTATTTAATGGTAAATGATCAGAGTTTATTCAGCGGAATATGGGGCAGATGGCTATAAGTGCTGAGTAGTTATACAAATATATTGCAGCAAATACTATTAACCTGACGGCCGCTTTAACGAAGGAGCAATGGCACATGTTATCAGTACATAAAACAAAACGGTTGCCCGTTAAGCCTCCAGCGTTGGCGAAATGTTTATTTGGGGCTCCAAACTGGAGGGTTACAATTCAGCCGCGTACTGATCCGCTTTTAGGGAGGATCCGCTTATGGCGAGGCAGGCAACGGTAGATATATGCTCAATGGTTATCAAAATGTTTGTGGGTAATGCTAAGCTCACCGCCTCCTTTAAAAGTTAACCGCACCATTTTGGTTGATCAGTGCATCTCATTTTTACGCTATTTTGGTGGAAATATCATAGTTATTAACTACTCTATGAAGAGCAATATTTCTAAAAATAAAAAAATGAGCGTATGCATATGAACAAGAAACTCATGGCGCTAATTATAGCCAGTACAATATCTTCAATCAGTTTCGCGTGCTCTAAGCCTGAGGTACCGGAACTCCCTGATGCGGCAACAGCCGTACTTGCGCAAATGATAAAAGCCCAAAAAGATATAAAGAGCTATCTAAAGGATGGAAATGATTATCTAGCTTGTGAAAAGAATACGAAACGCTATGACGCCGCTGTAGATGAAATGAAATCAGCGGGTGACAAATTCAATGCCCTTGTACGTGACTACAAAGCACGCTCCTAGACTAGCACGCAGGTGATACTAATAAGCTACGCAGGTAGCGGCGCAAGTTAGTTATGACCTGCGCCGCTGGTTATTATAATTTGAACTCTTTAATAAGACCATTGAGCTCTTCTGACAAGGCCGCCAGCTCACTACTACTTTTAGCGGTAGCCTGAGTACCCTCAGCGGTTTGGCTTACAACTTCGTAGATATTCACAACACTTTTATTAATTTCATCCGTTACGGTATTTTGATCCTCTGATGCCGCGGCTATCTGCCTCGTCATATCTTTGATCATTTTTACCGAGGCAGTAATTTCCTGTAAGGACACACTTGCACTGATAGCACTTTCAACACTGGTAGAAGCCTGATGGCGGCCTTTTTCCATAGCATCCACAGCTTCATTTGAACCGCTTTGCAACCGCTCTATCATTTGCTGAATCTCTTGGGTTGACTTCTGCGTTCTGCTAGCCAGCGTTCGTACTTCATCAGCCACTACGGCAAAACCACGCCCCTGCTCACCAGCTCGCGCGGCCTCAATGGCAGCATTCAGTGCTAACAAATTAGTTTGTTCAGCAATGCCCCCAATTACCTCTAAAACAGCACCTATATTTTGGCTTTCCTGACGTAATTGAACAACGACATGCGATGCCTTTTCAATATCTCCAGCCAAATTTTCAATAGAGCTCTTGGTTTGACCAACAATATTTTGGCCGTTAATTGCCTGCTGATCAGCCAACTCAGCATCTTTGGCCGCGCTGGCTACATTTTGTGACACTTCATTCACTGTACTGGACATTTCGGTAACTGCTGAAACTACCTGATCAATTTCAGCCCGCTGCTGATTGACACCAATACTCGTCTGTTCTGTAACACTGGACAAATTGCTTGCCGACAGAGCAAGCTGCTCAGACATATTGCGAAATTTAACGACGATGGCATGAATCCTTCCTACAAAGCTGTTGAAACAGTCTGCCAACTCCCCAAGCTCATCTTTTGTATTTACTCTGATACGCTGCGTTAGATCCCCTTCCCCTTCAGCGATATTTCGCAACGCGACCACGACGTTATTAATAGGTTTAACCACCGAACGAACGATAAATAACGACAGAAAAAACGCGAAAAAAGAGGACAAAATAACTACACCCACAGCTACCAATAGAAACTGTTCAGTGACAGCCTCTAACTCTAATAAATCGGCCCGTATATAAATATCCCCTATAGAGCTGTCGTCTGCCGAAAGAGGACTACTTATACCCAAATAAGACTCGTTAAAGACTTGTCCAGTATTAGGTGGGCGAACAGGAAAGCTGGCAGGAAAGCCTTTGCCACTGCGATCAAACGATGCAAATACCTTTCCAGAACCATCGTAAATCACAGCACCAATAATTCCCTTGTTGGCCGTTAAACTGCTTAATACCTCAGCTGCTGAATCAGTATCATTGAATACCAGTGCTCCCAAGGCATTTTTGGCTACGACGGAGGACAAGGTACTCATCTCTCGCCCCATCGCCTCCTTTAAACGGCTAGACTCGAAAGAGACAAAAATTAAACTGGCCAATATCACCGATAGCGTACCAGCGAATATAATGCCCAGTAGGATTTTCCATTTAAGAGATACCGACAAACCGCTCATATACATACCTTTTATTATAATTAATACCGGATTACATGATCGCCCATATATTAACAGACATGACTTGCGCTACGCTGTGCACCATCACCCCCATCAATTATGTCGGACCAAAACAATAATTCTTGATGCTTTTTATCATTATTTTACTTTAACTATAGATAGATCTTAGAAGGAATATGAATTTTGTATAGTAAGTACAGAAAATAGTCTGATGCAAAATACCTCATTGATTTGACCACTACACTAATAAGAGCGACCTATTAGCTGTAATTTCTACATAAAAAACTCAATGGCACTTATACTGTTAACTATGCCCCATACACAAATGATTCATACTTCGATCGACTCGGGTGTTGATCGCAAGACCCTAAAAACCATCAAGCAGCGCTTTCTTCTGGTCAACAATGCCCGTTTGGCACGAACCAAGTCTGCCCTGGCCGCACGCCAGCAGATTTTTCTTGAGCTGCTACCGATGCTGTTCCACGTCAACCATCCGATGTTGCCGGGCTATGTATCACATCAAACCCCCTGTGGCCTCAGTGGCTACAATCCGGGCAAACGTGACATCCAAAAAACACAGCGCCTGGCTCGCAGTTTTACTTATCGTCGCCAACCTAACCTGCCCTCGCGTATCCACGGCATTTACCTTATGGGCTCCAGTGGCACGGTAGGACAATCCGAACAATCAGATTTAGATATTTGGGTTTGCCACCCCGCGCTCAATCAAGATGAGGCGTCACTACTGCGGCAAAAGAGCGATGACATTAGCCGCTGGGCCTTGTCTATCGGGCTGGAAGTGTATTTCTTCTTAATGGAAGACGAGAAATTTCGCCTCGGCGAGCGAGAAGACCTCTCCGCAGAGGATTGTGGCAGCAGCCAACACTATTTATTACTGGATGAGTTTTATCGCACTGGCCTGCTACTGGCGGGCCGCATCCCTATTTGGTGGTTAATCCCCCCAGAAGAGGAACAGCAGTACGATAATTACGCCAACAACCTGCGCACCAAGCGTTATGTGCGCAGCGACGACACCCTCGACTTTGGCGGGGTAGGCCATATCCCTGCTGGTGAATTCATTGGCGCCGGTGTCTGGCAACTCTATAAAGCGATAGATTCACCCTATAAATCGGTGCTCAAAATTTTACTCACCGAAGTCTACGCTGCCGAATTCCCCAAGGTTGAGCCATTGAGCAGCTTGTTCAAACGCGCCATTTATAATAATCAGCTGGATATCGATGAGCTAGACCCCTATGTACTGGTCTACCGCCGCTTAGAACACTATTTACTGGGCCGTAAGGAATTAAAGCGGCTGGAACTAGTGCGTCGCTGTTTTTATTTCAAAGTCGGCAAAGCACTCACCCGTCCCTACCGCAATAATGCAAAATCCTGGCAACGTCAGTTACTGGAAAAACTGGTAGCCGAGTGGGGCTGGCAACGAGAACACTTATTTAGCCTGGATACCCGCGACCAGTGGAAAGTTGGCCGAGTCATTATTGAACAAAAACAACTGGTAAACGAGCTGACCAACAGCTACCGTTTCGTGCTCGAGTTCGCCCGCCGCACCCGCGCCACAGCCATGATCAACTCACAGGAAATGACAGTATTAGGCCGTAAGCTGTACGCCGCTTTTGAGCGCAAAGCGGGCAAAATCGAGTGGGTCAACCCCGGCATTTCCGACAACCTAGTTGAAGAAACGCTGTGTTTTTATCAAGTCGAAAACCCCAACGACAATAAACTCTACTGGGCAGTGAGTACCGAAAATATCACTCGCAAAGATATCCTCAGTGATAAACCGATCAAACGTGCTGATAACTTAACAACGTTACTAGCATGGTGTCATTTTAATAGCCTTATCGACCACAGCACCCGTGTTAGCATCGTCGACGGCAGCCACAGTGTCAGCGAATTTGAGTTACAAAGCATGTTCCGTAGCCTACAACGCCGCCTGCCTGCCGCCCATGTACACCATAAAGATGGCGACGACGAAACACACAGCCGCTTTAGCCAGACTATGCGACCAACCCAGCTGCAATTTTTTATCAACGTCGGCGTCGATCCGCTGGCGCATATTCGCACCCAGGGTATAGAGTTACTCAGCACTCAAACCGATAGCCTCGGCTACAGTGGCTTGCGAGAAAACCTCGTGTTAAATATTGAACAAATTCTAGTCAATAGTTGGGGCGAAATCAGCAGCCGTCGCTACGATGGTGAATACGCACTGATGCGCTGTATAAAAGACTATCTGCAGATGTTGCCGCCTGGCAGCAGCGGCGCTTTACCACAACTGGAAATCCACTGCTTTTGTCCCACTCGGGCCAATGCAATTGCGGCAAGAGTTGAGGCCTTATTCCGTGATATTGCGGCCTGTTACTATAGCGGTACCCGTCCCGCCAACACCCGCTATATTTTAGAGGTTCAACGCCAATACTATATGCTGCAGTTTCATGGCCAACGGCCCAACATCGAACGAGCCGCTGATTATCCAGCGCTGCTGGAACTGTTGGGACAACCACAGCCCAGCTATGCCCCCACCGTGCTAGACCGCTACTGCCTCAAAAATACCGTGCTGGAGGCTATCGTCCAAAAAAACACCCACCAATCTCAGCAAATCCAAGTGTTTTACCAATGCCGAGACAACATTGCCGATGTTTATGTATTGGACGAACACGGCTCGCTGCATAATTTTAGCGCACCGTTCCACACCATCCACAGCTTGCTGTTTCCACTGGATCAATTTATTCAATCAATTTTATTTCGCCGCAACAGTGAAAGCCGTGACTTTGGTTTTCCAGATATTAACCGCTTTGACCCCAACCACTCCAACTCGAATTTCTATGCCTCAGGCCAATACAGCGCCCGATCGGTTGATACTAACCCCTTCGAATTAGAGTATTACGAAATTATCGAATCACCCAACCAGATACAATTGCTGCGGCGCAATATTCTCAGCGAAATAAGCGGTGGCAACTTTTTTAATGTACAAGCCATTGGCGATCGGGATTTTAATGGCCGGCTATTATTCAATATTTACTGTGATCAACAAGAATTTACTGAACTTGAATACGGCAGGCATTTATTCACCACCGTAGCCAAATTCATTCTCAGTCGCCGTAACTCCGATGAGCGCTACCCCTGCTATATCACCGATCTAGATTTAAGCCGCTGTGGCGATGACAATAATGGTCAACCGGCACAAACTGTTTATTATTTGCAGCAAAAGCAAAAATTAGAACAAGCGTTGAATCAAGCACTACAAAGCATTTAACACCCTATTGTGCCATGCGGTACTAAACCACTACCGAACTACAGCCACACAAGCTCTTCAGTGAATATGCATGTGGGACAGGATCGAGTAAGGGTTTGGTGGAACAAAATAACATTGGGGATCAGCGCGACAATCGGTATAATCGACTGTCTATACTATGCTTCGGGAGCTTCTTTATGCGAGTCATGTCGATCGCGCTGTTGACCAGCTTGCTACTTTTGTCCGCCTGCGGCCAAAAAGGGCCACTCTATTTGCCACAAGATCAAAACCTTGATACTGCCGACGTTAATTCAGCAACTAAATAGCTATAGCTCTTCTGTATAAGCTTAACCCAGGCAAGCATAAACCAATCATTCAACTGTCAGGTTCCAAATAATGGATGCTTTTGAGTATCGTAACGGCGAACTATACGCCGAAAATGTTTCTTTATCCGCTATTGCTGCAAGCTATGGCACACCCACCTATGTGTACTCCCGCGCCTATCTGGAGCAACAGTTTCTATCTTATCAGCAGGCACTTATCGGTCGTGACCACCTTATTTGCTATGCGGTAAAGGCTAACTCGAATATCGCCGTACTCAACGTGCTTGCTCGGCTCGGCGCTGGTTTTGATATTGTTTCAGTCGGTGAGCTGGAGCGTGTACTCGCGGCCGGTGGCGACCCCGCCAAGATAGTTTTTTCCGGTGTTGCCAAAACCGCTAATGAAATACGCCGCGCACTCTCTCTGGGTATCCATTGTTTTAACATAGAGTCAGAATCCGAACTTGAAACGCTGCAACAAATTGCTGCTGATATGGACCTAATCGCTCCTATATCGGTGCGGGTAAACCCCGACGTCGACGCCAACACGCATCCGTATATTTCTACCGGGTTAAAAGATAACAAATTTGGCATCGCCATTGAGCGCGCCCCTGAGGTTTATCGCCGTGCTTCAGACTTACCCAATATTCAAGTAATCGGTGTCGATTGCCATATCGGCTCCCAAATAACCGACGTTACACCGTTTTTGGATGCGATGGACCGTGTGCTAGCCCTTATCGACCAATTAGCCGCTGAGGGTATTCAAATCCGGCATCTCGATTTAGGCGGCGGCCTGGGTGTTCGCTATAACGATGAGCAGCCACCGGCACCCTCAGAGTACGTCGCGCAAGTACTGGCGCGTTTGGGTGACCGTAAACTGTGCCTAGCATTTGAACCCGGCCGCTCGATTGCCGCCAATGCAGGGGTGTTATTGACTCAGGTCGAATATCTCAAACCCGGACCACATAAAAACTTTGCCCTTATCGATGCAGCAATGAATGACATGATTCGACCCGCGCTGTATCAGGCCTGGCTTAATATACAGCCGGTAAAACCACGCTCAGACGGTGAAGCTAAATGCTGGGATTTGGTCGGTCCCGTTTGTGAAACCGGAGATTTTCTGGGTAAAGGACGCGAGTTAACACTACAGCCCGGTGATTTATTATCGGTTGCATCTTCTGGTGCCTATGGTTTTACCATGAGTTCCAATTACAATAGTCGCGGACGCGCTGCGGAAGTGATGGTGGATGGCGATCAATTCCACCTAATTCGCGCACGTGAGACCATCGCCGACTTAATGCGGGGGGAGTCGTTGCTGCCCTAGTTCGCCGCTATCACAGTTTGTTGTGCTAGCGGTGGTAACTTTGTACGAGCAACCAGCCTCACCCTCGGTGCAAGCTGCCTTGCCGGCATTGCACCTGTGCACAATATCAATTTAATCGCGCCAGCGGCGAAGCGCATTAATGGACACTTGCTATGCTGCTACGTTTTACCAAAATGCACGGTCTAGGCAACGACTTCGTTGTTCTCGATCTCATCTCACAGCGCTTTAATTTGACTGAAAAGCATATCCGCAAATTGGCAGACAGGCATTTGGGTATTGGCTGTGATCAGATTTTAGTGGTTGAAGCACCACGCCAACCGGATGTAGATTTTCGGTACCGTATTTTTAATGCTGATGGCGGCGAAGTAGAGCAATGTGGCAATGGAGCCCGCTGCTTTGCCAAATTCGTTATTGATCAAAGACTTACCGGCAAAAATAAAATTCGGGTAGAAACCAGCAGCGGGATTATTGAGCTGTCTATCACTGACGACCAGCAAGTACTGGTCAATATGGGCAAGCCCGTGCTCGTGCCAACCGATATCCCCTTTATTGCCGACACCCAAGCAGTGAGCTACTCACTGGAAGTCGCGGGTGAGCACTACACCATCGGCGCACTATCCATGGGTAATCCGCATGCAGTGATGGTGGTCGATGATATAGATAGTGCACCTGTAGAGATGCTTGGCCCGGTAATTGAGTCGCACCCACGCTTCCCTCAACGGGTTAATGTCGGCTTTATGCAAGTCGTCAGCCGTCGCAAGATTAAGCTGCGTGTATACGAACGCGGCGCCGGTGAAACCAAAGCCTGCGGCACCGGCGCTTGCGCTGCTGTTGTTTCCGGGCAACTACGTGGCTTATTAGAGCAACGCGTTACCGTCAATCTGCCCGGCGGTAGCCTGTCAATTGAGTGGCGCGGGGAAGGCCATCCCGTTATGATGACAGGGCCTGCAACCACCGTCTATGAAGGGCAAATTCAGCTCTAGTTAATGCTGATCACCCCTGTAGCGATGATTTTATACAGACACAAAAGTGAGGAAAACTGTGGATTTGGTCGACGATAACAATGCCAAGGAAATAACCGCCGATGACGTCGCCGAGTATTTAAAAAGTCACTCGGGCTTCTTTCTCAAACGCGACGACCTGTTAATGAGTTTGACTCTCGCGCACCCCAGTGGCCCCGCTGTCTCCTTACTAGAGCGTCAGGTATCGTTGCTGCGTGAGCGCAATATGGATATCCGTAACCGCTTAAATAATTTACTAGAAAACGCCCAAAATAACGACAAACTGTTTGATAGGACTAAACAGCTAGTACTCGCATTGATTGAGGCCCAGGGTTTAGATGCTATTGTTAACACCTTTAATCGTGCTCTAATGACCGACTTTAATGTCGACTTTTCCAGTCTTACCTTGTTTGGCGACCCCAACCAGTTCCGCAGTATTCAGTCGCGCATGATTCCTATCGATGATGCCTACCAAAAAATTCCCAGCCTGCTAAAAAACAACAACGCCATTTGCGGCATTTTGCGCCCAGAGGAATTACAGTTTTTATTTACCAACCACGCCAGCTATGTCGGCTCAGCGGCAGTAGTTCCACTTAGTTTTGGTCATCCATTAGGTATAGTCGCAATTGGCAGCAAAGACCCCAATCACTTTCGCTCCAGCATGGGCACTTTGTTTTTGGGCTATATTGCCGAGGTATTAAATCGCATACTGCCACGGCATTTAAAATAATCACTCGATAACTATAGTGATACATTGACTACCCTAATTCAGTTATTCGATGCAGTCCAATGACACAGCGCGGTATTCAGTGATGGAAAATACACCTCTGATCAAGGTTATCACCTTCGACCTCGATGACACGCTCTGGCATGTCGAGCCCGTGTTACTGTTTGCAGAGCAGCAAGTTTATCGGTGGTTACAAAGTAAAGCACCCAGGCTGACAACACTGTTCACACCGCAGCAGCTGACCGATATGCGGAAAAAAAACCATCAACAACTACCCGACCTAAAACACCAAATATCGCAGCTACGTATTCGCTCAATGGAGCAGGCTCTGGAATTGGCTGGCTATAAGCAGCCCCAGGTAAAACAATTAGCCTTGCAGGCTTTTGAGGTATTTATAACAGCCAGGCATCAAGTTAGCGTCTTTGACACCGTCACCCCCCTACTCGAACAACTACAGCAAAAATATCGTTTAGGGGTGCTAACCAATGGCAACGCCAATATCTATAATTTAGCGCTGGGTAAATATTTTGACTTTGCCTTTAGTGCCGAGCAACTCAACGCCAGCAAACCGGCCAGCGATCATTTTATTGCCGCACAACAAGCCAGCAATGCAAGCGCCGCACAAATCATCCATATTGGCGATCATATTGAACATGACATCCTGGCCGCGCAGCAATCAGGATGTTATAGCATCTGGTTTAATCCGCAGGGGCAAGCGCATAGCAGCGCTATACAACCCTCTGAACAGGTGCGATGTTTATCTGAAGTCCCTGCAGCTATAGCCAACATAGAAACCAGATTACGCGCCCAACAACTATAGATTCCCCGAGGATATTTAACCGAGCATGCCTTACGGTATCTCTTCAGTTCTAGCAACAGCAGAGCTTAATGCGTAGTTAGATCAGAATGATGCATGGTGTGACTAGCCGATGAGAAGCACACCAAGAATTAAATAGCGTCCTCATCAATTTCACCCGTACGAATACGCACAACGCGCTCGAGATCGGTAACAAATATCTTACCGTCCCCAATTTTACCTGTATTCGCTGCATGACTGATTGCCTCAATCACCAGCTCTACCTGATCGTCAGTGATAGCAATCTCCAGCTTTACTTTGGGTAAAAAGTCGACGACATACTCTGCACCACGATATAACTCTGTATGACCCTTTTGACGGCCGAAACCTTTGACTTCAGTCGCAGTGATACCAGTAACACCCACCTCAGATAGAGCCTGACGTACATCATCCATCTTAAAAGGCTTAATAATCGCCGTAATCAATTTCATTCATTGTCTCCCATGGCAGGCTATGCGATTGCAATAGCCCAGTTATTGCTTATCGGGCCTAAATTAGCCAGCTGTTAAGGGAAAAGCAAGGCTTTCCTTATACTCCAGCCATTCATACTAGCCCTTATGCAATAACGGCTACCGATAACACTGCACAAAAAAAAGGCGAACCCCCAACAGGGTTCGCCTTTTAATATTATCCACTGTAAAGATTGTTAATCGGCCAACAACTTAAACGCCGTACTTCCCATCACAATCTGTGCATCACAGGGAGCCTAACTGGATTTCTGGTTTTAAAAGCGACCATCAATCCAAGTACTCAGCTAACTTATTTGTTGGTAAACTCAGGATAAGCTTCCATCCCACATTCGGAAAGGTCTACACCTTCGTACTCTTCTTCCTCGGTAACACGGATTCCCATCACCGCTTTCAAGATACCCCAGACAATTAAGCTAGCACAAAATATCCAGACAAAAATGGTCAAAGCACCAATCAACTGACCGGAGAAGCTAGAGCCCTCATTGGTTACAGGTACTAATAACAAACCCAGTAAACCAACAACACCGTGAACTGAGATCGCACCAACAGGATCATCGATTTTCAGCTTATCCAGCGTCAGGATAGAGAATACAACCAATACACCACCCATCGCACCAAACAGGGTTGCTTGTAGCGCAGAGGGTGTAGAAGGCTCAGCAGTAATCGCCACCAAGCCCGCCAACGCACCGTTAAGCGCCATGGTCAAATCCGCTTTACCAAATAGTACTTGACCAACTAGTAACGCGGCAACCAAGCCACCTGCCGCTGCAGCGTTAGTGTTCATAAACACAATAGCCACACTATTAGCACTCTCGACACTGGCAGTTGCTAACACTGAACCACCATTGAAGCCGAACCAACCCATCCATAAAATGAATGTACCCAAGGTAGCCATAGGTAAATTGGCACCTGGAATCGCGTTTATTTGACCATTAGGGCCATACTTTCCTTTACGCGCACCTAGTAGCAAGACGCCAGCCAGCGCAGCAGAAGCACCTGCCATGTGCACGATACCTGAACCTGCGAAATCAGAGAAACCAAGCTCGCTCAGTGTATACATGCCAAATACAGCATTTCCACCCCAAGTCCAGCTTCCTTCCATTGGGTAGATGAAACCCGTCATCACTATCGCAAAGGCAAGAAACGCCCATAGCTTCATTCGCTCAGCTACAGCACCAGAGACAATCGACATCGCAGTAGCAACAAACACCACTTGGAAGAAGAAGTCAGCTGAAGGCGCATAGGTGCTAGCCTCATCAATAGCAGCGCCAGCAACGCCGTCACCGGTAATAGTAGACAGAAAAATATCGCCGCCATACATAATTGCGTAACCGCAAATCATGTACATGATGCAAGATACTGCATAAAGAGCGATGTTCTTAGTTAATATTTCAGTGGTATTTTTAGAGCGTACCAAACCCGCTTCCAGCATGGCAAAACCAGCTGCCATCCACATTACAAAGGCGCCACAGATCAAAAAATAAAATGTATCCAGCGCATATTTTAATTGAAAAATATCATTTTCCATTGCTAAGCCCTCCACCAGGCTAGAGTCGTATCGTTATTGCGGTCAGCTTGAAGCAACTTAAATAGCTTCTTCGCCTGTTTCACCGGTACGGATACGTATCACCTGTTCCAGAGTTGATACGAAGATTTTACCATCACCGATTTTCCCGGTATTAGCCGCATTAGTAATGGCCTCAATGACTTGGTCTAAGGCAGCGTCTGCAATAGCTACTTCAATTTTTACTTTCGGTAAAAAATCGACAACATATTCAGCACCACGGTATAGCTCCGTATGGCCTTTTTGACGACCGAAACCCTTTACCTCCGTGACAGTAATACCTTGTACGCCGATTTCCGATAGTGCTTCGCGCACATCGTCCAACTTAAATGGTTTGACTACAGCCGTAACCAGTTTCATTAGCCTGCTCCTAATGGGTGATTGAATAACCTGAGCGCTTAGCTCAAGCGCCTAAAGTATAAAAAGTCCGGTACTATTGTACCGGCAATGGATTGCAACCCTTACATCAATGGAACGCTGTAAGAAACAACAAATTTCAGATCATCTTCCGCGTCTTCATCAACAATAAACTGGCTCAACGTGAAGGTCAGGTTATCATTGAAAGAGTAATCCACATTCAGGTGAACAGGATCGTCTCCGTCGCCATTATCGTGCATACCCAATGTAAAGGAGAACGCACCGTAACCCGAGCTTATTGTGTAGTAATTATAGTCATTACCAGCACCTTCCCCAGGGCCAGAAAAACCGGCTACTGGCTGGTAGTAGGCAAGACTGACTGGGCCCAGACCGACGGTCAGAATAACATCAGTCAAATCGCCAAAATCCGTTTCACCGTCGGCAGTATAACCAGCGCCTGTTGGGTAAACATAATTCCAGATGCTGAGATCAATACTTAAATCTCCATCCATAAACTCCATACCATAACCAGCATACAAGTCATACTCGGTTCCTGCTTCAGTATCACCCGAAGAACCCCAAACACCTACATAACCACCACCAACGCTGTAGTTAAGATCACCCGAAATAGCAGGGGTGCCTGAACCTAAATCGTAGCCGCGCCACAAGTAAGTGCTGGCAATACCTACCGAGGCTGAAACCTCGGCCATAGCTGAAGTTGAAGCACCGATCATTGCTGTAGCAGCGATAACACTAGACACTAATAATTTTTTCATGGTTTAAGTCTCCAAGACATTTCGTTTTTTTGAGTAAATAATTTAGCTTATACCTTGGTGTAGGTACCCTTGCTTGTTTGTTCTGTGAAAAAGCAAAAGCACACACTATGCCAAGTCATATAAACCCAACAAAATCAAATACTTAAAAAAATTAACTACGTATCTAAAGCTAATGCACCGAATAGGGACGATGTGATCAGGTGCAATTTTCAAATAATGCACAAAATTGGTGCTAATGACCTTAAGCCACATCTATACATTGTTATAATATTTTGTAATTAATTGATTAATATAAAGAATTTTTATTTTATTGATCAATTAACAGTATCAATCAGCTATCTTTATAAAACCCTAGTAGACCTAAAGCCCTCCTGAGCTGCAATTAAAACGAACAGCATCAGAGCGCTGAATAATTTCTCCCATTCACGCCCACAGGCTAATCATTTTGCGCTACACTGGCTTTTCTACTCACCCCGTTATGTAATAATTTATGCCAAGCAACGCCGAGTTAATTGATACCTTAACTGCTAAAGTTTCTGCTCTGTTTAATGGTGCTAACAGCAGTGAGCTAAAAGAAGATATGCAACGCAATCTCAAAGCGTTAATCCAAAGCAGCTTTAGCAAACTGGATGTTGTCAGTCGCGATGAATTCGATGCTCAGGTTGCAGTACTGCAGCGCACACGACAAAAAATAGAGGCGCTGGAGCACCAGCTGGCCGAACTCAGTAAACAAGTTGCACCTTGAGCCACCCATAAAGCACTGCGAACGGTATGAGCACTGACCGTAGCAGCTCTTTTTTAATCTATTTACTTCCAAGGAAGGAAGCTTATGTCCCTTGCTATTGTTTATACCCGCGCTAAATATGGTATTGATGCACCGCTGGTAAGGGTAGAAACCCACCTATCCAATGGTTTACCTTGCCTAAATATTGTCGGGCTACCTGAAACAACCGTTAAAGAAAGCCGTGACCGAGTGCGCAGTGCCATTATCAATTCGCACTTTGAGTTCCCCAGTCGTCGCATCACCATCAACCTCGCACCCGCTGACCTGCCCAAAGAAGGCGGACGTTTTGATCTGGCTATCGCCCTTGGCATATTGGCCGCTTCGGGACAAATCCCCGTTGAAGCACTGCAACACTACGAATTTTTAGGCGAGCTGGGGCTAACGGGCGAACTACGTGCCGTACAAGGCGCCTTATCGGCCGCCATTAAAAGTGCAGCAGACCAACGAGCCTTGATAATACCGAAAGATAATCTTGCTGAAGCCACCCTCTGTGAACAGGCAACTATTTACTCAGCGAATAATTTATTACAACTCTGCGCCCATCTACATGGCCGAGAAAAACTACAGCCAGAGCAGCGTACTGAGCCCGCAGCATTACAACAAAACTACCCCGACCTTGATGATGTCAAAGGCCAGCAGCAAGCCAAGCGTGCTCTGGAGATAGCCGCTGCCGGCAACCATAATTTAATTTTTTGTGGTCCTCCGGGCACAGGCAAAACAATGCTCGCTAGTCGATTACCGGGGATCTTACCGCCATTAACACAAGCCGAAATGCTAGAGGTAGCAACTGTTTTTTCGATCAGCCCACAGCACAATAAAAAACTTATCTTCCAGCGTCCCTTTAGAAATCCACACCACACCGCCTCGGCAGTTGCACTGGTTGGTGGCGGCAGCCACCCTAGGCCTGGGGAAATTTCGTTGGCCCACAATGGCGTGCTGTTTCTAGATGAATTACCTGAGTTCCAACGGCAGGTTTTAGAAGTATTGCGCGAACCGATGGAATCCGGATCTATTATGATCTCCCGCGCCAGTCAACAAGTCTGCTTCCCTGCAAACTTCCAACTAGTGGCAGCCATGAACCCCTGCCCCTGTGGCTATTTTGGCGATTTACAGCGTGCTTGCCGTTGCACCCCCGACCGCCTGCGGCGCTATCGCGACAAGGTATCCGGCCCACTGCTGGATCGTATTGATATACAAATCAATGTTAACCGGCTACCCGCCGGCGTCATTAGCCAAACCAGTGCTGGCGAAGAAAATTCCGCACAAGTCCGGCAGCGTGTGATTAACGCGCGGCAACGACAATTACAACGACAGCAAAAAACCAATGCACAACTTGAAAACAAAGAACTTGATGCTTTTTGCGTATTAAGCCAGGGGGATTTAAATCTGCTCGAACAGGCAGTTACCCGCTTGCAACTATCACCACGAGCCTACCATCGTATCTTACGGGTAGCTCGCACTGTTGCCGACTTAGCCAACTGCGAGCACATAGTAACGCAACATCTTACCGAGGCGATTGGCTATCGAGCCTTAGATCGTGAGGTATAACTGGGAAGGGTTAATAAGCAGACAGCGAATGCTTACTGCACAGCTAAAGCTCGCTGATTGACCATCGAATTAAAATCACTGGCGGAAACAGCTGGACTAAAATAAAACCCCTGTACCTGATCGCAATTATTTTGCCAAAGAAACTGCACCTGGTCCAAAGTCTCCACTCCTTCGGCAATAACATGCAAACGTAAACTGTGCGCCAAGTTAATCATCGCCTTCACGATAATAGCGTCGTCGTTGTTTCGTACCACATTACGAATAAAACTACGGTCAATTTTAAGCGCTGATATCGGTAAACGCTGAATATGCGCAAATGATGAAAAGCCGGTACCAAAATCATCCAATGAGAAAGTCACCCCCAATTGACTCAATGCCATCATACCTTCATAGGTTTGCTGGTAATTGGACATAATCGCTGTTTCAGTCAGTTCAAACTCCAAGCGGCTGGTATCAACGCCACTATTTTCAATGATCCGGGTTGCCGTCGAAACAAACATATCATCCTGCAACTGCTTAAAAGAAAGGTTAACCGCAATATCCAAATGCTTGTGACCACTGTCGTCAAACATCCGCATATCAGAGCATACTTGCTGAATAACCCAATACCCCATCGGCACGATAAGCCCGCATTCTTCGGCAACAGGAATAAACTCTTGCGGCGACACCATACCGCGGCTGGGGTGATGCCAACGAATTAACGCCTCCATACCCACTGTTTCACCGGTGCCAAGATCAACCCTTGGCTGGTAGTACATTTCAAACTCACCGGCGCGTATCGCTCGACGTAAATCAGCCTCAAGATTAGAGCGATTCATCGCATCAGCGCTCACCTCTTCGCTGTAAAAAAAATACTGGCTGCCGCGCTGAGTTTTTGCTTCTAACATGGCCATATTGGCACGCTTAAGCAGCCCATCGACCGTATCACCCGCCTCCGGATACAGGGCTATACCAATACTGCAACTAAGAATTAGCGGTTGCCCAGCAATTGTAAACGGCGACGACAGTACATCGATGACCTTTTTTGCAACCAACGTAACGTCTTCGCTGCCGTGCCAGTCATCGAGTACCAAGGTAAATTCATCTGCACCGATACGTGCCACACCATCACTTTTACGCACGCAACCAAGTAATCGTTGCGCCATGGTCTTAACCAAGTAGTCTCCCGCCTCGCTGCCATAATCTTCGTTGATTTTTCTAAAGCCATCGAGATTTATTAATAACAAGGCCAGTGGTATCTGGTGGCTTTTTGCCTGTTCAATACCATATTCCAGTGTTTGCCGAAATAAAATACGGTTGGGGGTACCTGTCAGCGGATCATATAAATTAAGTTGATTGATTTTTTTGTCGGCAGCGCGCTTACCAATAACATAACCTAAACAACGCATTAAAATATGGCTATTAAGATTCGTGGCGACCAAGTAATCATCCGCACCGGACTCCATCGCCTGACGAGCAATATCGCTTTCGACTTCATCTGTAAGAATAATGACCGGAAGATGCCTGTACTGCTCGGTCAATAGTGCTACATGAGCTAGCCCCAGTTCCGCCTGATAACGACAGTCCAGCAAGACAACGTCAAAATGAGCCGTCGATAACTCATTGTGAGCATCGTTAAACGCCTCACACCACGTCAACTGATAAGCGTTACGCTGAATATTCCTCAGCAAACCCTGAAGTCGTTGATAATCGGCGAGTCTGCTGCCCACGAGCAGTATTCGCGCCACTGGATCTTGCATGTTCGCACCCGTTGATAGATTACAGCTTGACTCTCTACCTCGTAAGATCACACCCATTAAGGCCTCTTACATTACTATTTTTATCCTTATCAACTAGTTATAGGCAAAATCTAATAGAACTTCTAGTATTAATGTAATATTTTTTCCTTTCGTTTGCCTATAAGGCTCCTGCCCATAGAATCCGGCTGTTACAATGCAGATCCATCCTTGTTTATTTATTAGTAGTTATCATCTGTGAGTAACCTTAATCCCCGTCAAAGCGAAGCCGTCCACTACATCGATGGTCCCCTGCTGGTGTTGGCCGGAGCAGGTAGCGGCAAGACCAGCGTTATCACGAAAAAAATCGCCTATCTTATCGAGCACTGCGGTATCAAAGGCGGCCACATTGCGGCTCTTACCTTTACCAATAAAGCCGCTAAAGAGATGAAAGAACGGGTCTATCAACTCGTCTCAGGGCCCGCCACCCGCGGCTTAATCGTCTCGACCTTCCATAATTTAGGCCTGAATATTCTACGCAAAGAACATAAAACCCTTGGTTATAAAAGTGGTTTTTCTATCTTTGACCAGCAAGATGCCCAATCTTTGATTCGCGATTTGCTAATCCAGGACCAGGGAGATAACGAAAACTCAACCAAAATGAATGATCAAGCCGCCACCATTCAACACCGTATTTCCAACTGGAAAAACGATATGGTTAGCCCCGAGCAGGCAGTCGCTGCCGCTGCTGATCCAGCAGATATGCTCTGCGCGCAAGTTTACCTGCGCTACAAACGCGCACTCAAAGCCTATAACGCCTTAGATTTTGATGATTTAATCTTGCTGCCGGTACAAATCTTCCAACAATTTCCCGACATATTAGCTAAGTGGCAGCGGCGCATCCATTATATGCTGGTGGATGAATACCAAGACACCAATATTAGCCAGTATTTATTAGTGCAGTTATTAGTAGGCAACCGTGGCAAATTAACCGTCGTGGGCGACGACGATCAATCTATTTACGCTTGGCGTGGAGCTCGTCCGGAAAATTTAGCTCAGCTGCAACAGGACTACCCTAACCTCAAACTGGTTAAACTGGAGCAAAACTACCGCTCTACGGCGCGAATTCTCAAAGCAGCCAACCAAGTAATTGACCATAACCCTCATGTATTCGAAAAAGCCCTGTGGTGTGAACTTGGCTACGGCGACCCTATTAGGATCATTCGCTGCCGCAATGAAGAAGTTGAATGCGAACGGGTAGTCACCGAGATTATGGATCGAAAAATACGCGGCCACGGCGGTTACGGCGATTTTGCTGTGTTATACCGAGGCAACCACCAATCTCGCCTGTTAGAGTTAAAACTGCAAGTCCACTCGGTGCCCTACCGCATCAGCGGTGGCACGTCATTTTTTTCCCGCAACGAAATAAAAGACATTATGGCTTACTTGCGATTACTGATTAATCGCGAGGACGACAACGCCTTCCTGCGTATCATCAATGTGCCACGCCGTAAAATAGGCGCCTCTACCCTCGAAACACTCGGCACCTATGCTACCGAGCGAGGTATCAGCTTATTTGCTGCCTGCGATGAAATAGGCATCACTCAATCCCTTCCGGAGGCCAACCTTAACCGCCTGCGACTTTTTACCGCTTGGCTCAACCGTATTTACCAACGCTGTGAATCCGGTGAGGGTATGGCTGCCATCCGAGAAATGGTTCGCGATATGGACTACGAAGCCTGGTTGCATCAAAACAGCTCCAGCGCTGCCGTGGCTGAACGGCGCATGGCCAATATTTTTATCCTGATCGACTCGCTGCAATCGACCATTGATAAAGCCGATGATGAACAAGAAGATATTCAATCCGCGGTTGCCAAGCTGGTACTGCGAGACATGCTCGACCGACAAGAAGATGAAGAAGATGCCCACGATAAAGTACAGCTGATGACCTTACACGCCTCCAAAGGGCTAGAATTCCCCCACGTCTATATCATTGGTATGGAGGAAGAGCTACTACCCCATCGCTCCAGCATCGAAGAGGACAATATCGAGGAAGAGCGCCGACTCTGTTACGTTGGTATCACCCGCGCTAAAAAAACCTTGGCCATGACTCACTGTAGCAAGCGTAAACAATACGGTGAAATGATCGATTGCTCCCCCAGCCGCTTCCTCGACGAAATGCCCTACGACGATCTACTATGGGAAGGTGAAGAAAAAAACGTCGAGCTTAATCAAGAGCGCGGACAACAAACATTATCTGGCTTAAAAAATCTATTTGATGATTTATAACCATAGAGACAACAATAAAAAACGGCCGCACCCCCACTGAGGATACGACCGAAAAAACAGCATCATACGGATAAATATTTACTGATCTTTGCCGTATCTACGTTTGCTCTTAAGTCTTCATGAATGAAATTACCTTTATCGATAACGATCAAACGATCGGCTATCGCCATAGTAAAACTGAGCACCTGCTCGGAGACGATAATGGTGATATCACGAATTTTTTGTATCTCATTCAATATATTGGCGATGTCTTTAATGATAGAAGGTTGAATACCCTCCGTAGGCTCATCCAGCAATAAAATCTTGGGGTTAGTCACCAGTGCTCTGGCGATTGCCAGCTGCTGCTGTTGACCACCCGATAAATTACCACCTTTACGATGGCGCATCTCATGTAAAACGGGAAACAAAGCATAAATATCATCGGGTATTTTTTTTAACCCAGAAACACCCATGCCTGTTTCAATATTCTCCTGTACGGTTAAGGTTGAAAATATCATCCGCCCCTGCGGTACATAAGCGATCCCATTCGCTACCCGCTGATAACTTTCGTTATTTGTCACATCTTTGCCGTCAACTTTAATGCTGCCCTTACCCGCGGCCAAAATGCCAATCAGAGATTTAAATAAGGTCGTTTTTCCCATACCATTGCGGCCCATAATGGCCACTGTTTCGTTGCGCTTAGCTGCAAAACTAACCCCATGAATAACTTCACTCTGGCCGTAACTCACATGTAAATCAGATACTTCAAGCATTTTCAAACCCTCATAATTTTAACCTAATGGCCTAGATAGACTTCAATGACCTCTGGGTTTTTTTGCACTGACTCCATATTGCCTTCGGCTAAAATTTTACCCTGATGTAAAACCGTTACCTTGTGTGCAATCCTCGCAACAAACTCCATATCATGCTCTATAACCAAAACAGAACGCCCCTTGCAAATACGCTTTAAAAGCTCAGCGGTTTGTTCGCGCTCCTTCACACTCATCCCTGCAACCGGCTCATCTAACATCAGTAATTCAGGGTCCTGAATTAACAACATGCCAATTTCTAGCCACTGCTTTTGACCATGGCTAAGTAATGCAGATTCCATTTTCAAAAACTCACCAAGAAATATTTCATTTGCCACCTCCTTGATTCTAGCGTCAACTTCTTCAGTGCACTTAAACATCAGCGAACCAAAAACACCTCGCCCTTTAGGATAAGATACTTCCAGGTTCTCATATACACTGAGGTTCTCGTAGATTGAAGGGGTCTGAAACTTACGCCCAACGCCTGCGTGTACGATTTGATGTTCAGCTAAATTCGTCAACTCCTTGTTCTTGAATTTTATGCTGCCAGAGGTTGATTTGGTTTTTCCACAAATCAAATCCAGTACCGTTGTCTTGCCAGCACCGTTGGGGCCAATCACCACACGTAGTTCATCCTTGTCCAGGTAGAGATTCAAACCATTAACCGCCTTAAAACCATCGAATGAAACCGTTAAGTCTTCAATCGCCAAGGTGTAATCTGTATTCGTCATCAGATGTAATCCTTAAAGTCTATTTATTTAGCTTGCGCTTCGAGTTCGATAGTACTTTTAGTATTAAAGTCATCTTCATCTTTTTTACCGCCGAACTTATTTTTAATACAACCTACGAGCTTATTACCATGCTTATCCCAAATACCAGCCAACCCATTAGGGAAAAACATCACCACGCTAATAAATAGAAAGCCCATCAGGTACAGCCAGATCTCCGGGAAGGTTTCCGAAAAAATAGTTTTTCCGTAATTAACCAGCAAGGTGCCATAAACCACACCAATGAGTGACATACGACCACCAACAGCTGCGAAAATAACCATCTCTATCGACGGTACGATGCCAACAAAAGAGGGCGACATGAAACCAACCTGTAGAGTAAACATTGCCCCACCGATAGCTGATATCGCGGCAGAAAAACAAAATACAAAGATTTTAAAATTAGACACGTCGTAACCAGAGAAACGCACCCGGTCCTCTTTATCACGCATCGCCAATAACAGCTGACCAAATTTACTGGTAAGAATAAAGCGGCTGATAAAGATCACAATGAAAAGTAACGCGGCATTGATAAAATATAAAATATACTTTGAGCTGTCGTCGCGAATATCCCAGCCATGCAACGTTTTCAAATCGGTAATACCATTGATACCACCAGTAAATCCCTGCTGACCAACAATTAGTACCGTTAAAATCAGCGCGATAATTTGAGTAATAATTGCAAAGTAAACCCCGCCAACACGACGTTTAAACATCGAATAACCGATAATGAAAGCAAATACAGTTGGGACTATAATGACCGCCGCTGTGGTAAAAGTGAAACTATTGAACGGTTCCCACCACCAAGGTAATTCGGTCAACTGGTTCCAATCCATAAAGTCAGGAATGCCCGGCGTAGACTGGATTTTAGTACTGATCGGGTCAGACGCTTCCAGCTTTAAAAACATTGCCATGCAATAGCCGCCCAAACCAAAAAACACGCCTTGACCTAAGCTCAATATGCCACCATAGCCCCAGAGTAATACCAGGCTAACAGCCGCAAAGGCATAGGTTAAATATTTACCTACTAAGTTGAGCCGAAACAGATCCAGCGAAACCGGCAGGATTATAAAAATAAGTGCGGCAAGAATAGCAATACCAATTGCACCCTGCTTACCACCTAGTACTCGTTCATAAATAAAATTCATTGTGCTTCCCCGACTCATTTACTTGCGTACTTTGTTTGCGAATAAACCTTCTGGACGTAACATCAAGAAGATAACGATCGTAAGCAAAGTAATAACCTTGGCCATTGAACCACTGATAAAGAACTCCAATATGGATTGCCCTTGCGCAATAGAAAATGCCGATGCAATCGTACCGAACAAGCTACCTGCACCACCAAACACCACCACCATGAAGGTATCGACAATATAGAGTGATCCTGTTGTCGGCCCAGTTGATGCGATCGTTGTAAAAGCTGCGCCAGCAATACCGGCAATACCACAACCAAGCGCAAAGGTCAGACGGTCAACTTTTTTAGTATTGATACCTACTGCGCCACTCATGATTCTATTCTGCGTAGTTGCTCTAACCTGTAAACCCCAACTGGAGCGGTACATCAAGAAGAAAACTGATAAGGTAACGATAGCCGTCAGCGCTAATACAAATAAGCCATTAAGCGGTATATCGATTGTTTCGGTGGGCGCCCACGAACCAAGTAACCACTCTGGCAAACTTGGACTCACTTCTCTGGAGCCAAAAATTGAGCGAAAGGTTTGTTGCATAATCAAGCTTAGGCCCCAAGTCGCCAACAAGGTATCCAACGGGCGTTTATAGAGATGCCTTATTAGCACCACTTCGGCCAAATAGCCCAATAAACCTGCGACAATAAACGATAATATAATCGCGAAAATAAAATAGTATGCGATAAAACCAGGGAAATATTCTTCACTCACCGCTGATAATAAATAAGTGGTATAGGCCCCTACGGCCATAAACTCACCATGGGCCATATTGATCACGCCCATCTGTCCAAAAATAATTGCCAAGCCCAGCGCCATTAGTAACAGCACGCTAAACAAACTAAATCCAGCGAATCCCTGCATCGCAAAAATTGAGAGTAATTCCTGTGTTGTATAATCACTCATATAAAATACTCCAATAAAACCTTATCAAAACAATACTAGGATCGCTGGTTAAATTTTAAAAAACGGTAGGCCAGCCGATAACGGCCAACCTACACTTTACAAACCAACTAATTGCTTATTGGTAACCTTCTGGGAATGGATTTGGCTCAATTAAGTCAGATTCAAATACAACAGTTGCCTGACCATCTTTGTTCCACTTAGCTACGCGGGTTTTACTCCACAAATGGTGGTTAGGATGCAGCTTAACGTAGCCTTCTGGCGCATTTTTCAACTCGATACCAGCAGTCTCAGAAGCTTTCACCACTTTATCAACATCAAAGCTTCCAGCTTTTTCAACTGCAGCTTTCCACAACCATGGGCCTAAGTAAGCCGCCTGAGTAACATCACCCATCACACTGTCTTCGCCATGCATCTCTTTAAAGGCTTTAACAAATGCTTTGTTGCTAGGGTTATCCAAGCTTTGGAAGTACTTCATGACTGAATAAAAACCTTCAAGGTTTTCACCGCCTATACCTAACACTTCATCCTCTGTTACTGACAAAGTAAGCAGTGTTTGTTTTTTACCAGTAATACCAGCGGCTTTAAGCTGCTTAAACCAAGCAACATTACTACCACCAACAACAGCAGCATAAATTACATCAGGCTTTTTAAGACGGATTTTATTGATGGTAGAGCCAAACTGGGTGTTACCAAGAGGCTTGTAATCTTCACCAACTACTTTACCACCTAGAACATTTTCAATGTGTTTACGTGCAATTTTCATCGAAGTACGTGGCCAAATATAATCAGAGCCAATCAAGTAAAAGGTTTTAGCACCTTTTTCTTTCGCAACCCAATCTAGACCAGCAAGGATTTGCTGTGTCGCTTCTTGACCGGTGTAGATAACATTGTGAGACTGCTCAAGCCCTTCGTAAAAAGTAGGGTAGTAAAGCAAACCATTTTCGCGTTCAAAAACAGGCAGGGCAGCTTTACGTGATGCAGAGGTCCAGCAACCAAAAACTGCTGCTACTTTATCGTTTACCAACAGCTTGCGAGACTTCTCTGAAAAAGTCGGCCAATCACTGGCACCATCTTCCTGAATGATTTCGATTTGTCTTCCTAGAATACCGCCCATTTCATTGATTTGCTTTATGGCTAACTTTTCTGCTTCCTGCGCACCGGTTTCACTGATAGCCATAGTTCCTGTTAATGAATGCAGTATCCCTACCTTAACTGTTGTATCGGTAACCGCCAGGCCTGTTGTATTAACATCATCTGCAACAGCAAGATTTATGTTTGCCGCCATGGCTATGCCAAGACCGACCCCCATAATTTTTTTAAATTTTGATACGACGTTTTTAGGTTTCATATTTTCAATACCCTCTAACAAACCATGATTTTTACTAACTAAATAAACGCTTGCTGCAATGTAATTCACATTCATCAAGCCCTGCCCCGTACTTGCAACCCGCATGCCAATGGAGGAATAAAATTTTTATTTCTATATATAAGAATAGAGGAACGTGTGTTTAAGGGGGGGTATAGCCTAGAAATGATTATTATCTCTAACCGGTATTGGCTGTGGTTGACCCTTACAACAGCGAATATATTATTTGAACAATATTGTTTGTTTGTTATTGGTGCGATAAGAATATTTACTTGCTCTTTTTAAGTGCGCTTATAAATAACTTTTTATCAAACGAAAAAAAACCGACTAGGAAAACCTAATCGGCCAAAAACTTTCAGTTGATTTTTCTAACCTAACATCCAGGGCCTACTACCCGCTTGTATTTGTTTAAATACACCTTTTTGTGAGTGCTCATGATCATGATCATGATTACAGACGTGCTTCTTGGTCACCCTCAAAGGCTCATAGATTGATTTTTCTTGTCTGTCTCGTATCATCCTGTCGTTTTTTGTAAGTAGCCGTAACTGTGGCGCTGATATCTTTCTTGACGACGGTGTAAAACAACTCGGGCAAACACGTATTGGCGAATACTCCTGTAGCGTTTGCAGCTCACTGAATTCCTTATCACATTTATTACACTGGTATTCATATAAAGGCATTTTACACCCTCCATACTTTAACAATTAGAAATGCGCCGAAAGCACTAATGCCTTCGACGCTAAAAACAGCACATAAACTAACGTCTTATAACAAGACCGTTGAACTTATGTTGCCTTCGCTAAATCTGTACCTGGCTCAATCAATATCGATGGCCCCTCCTCTTTAATATTGATGTCGCCTTCAAATATTTCGGTCGGCAGCCACAAGGTTGCACAAGCATTAGGGATATCAACGATGCCACTGATATGACCTTCAACCGGTGCTGTGCCCAGTATGGCGTAGGCTTGTTCGCCGGTATAACCGTGTAATTTCAAATGCTCAATCGCGTTTAAACACGCTTGACGATAGGCGACGTGTGCGTCTAAATAGTGCTGTCCGCCATCTTCATCAACCGAAATACCTTCAAAAATAAGGTAATTACTGTAGCGTGGCTCTAATGGACTTGGTTTGAATATTGGATTTTTTACATTGTATTTTTTCATGCCGCCTTTGATCAGATTGACACGGATATCCAAATACCCCGCCATTTCTATAGCACCACAAAATGTTATTTCGCCATCACCTTGCGAGAAATGAATATCACCCATCGACAGGCCACCGTCTTTTACATAAACGGGGAAATATACTTTTGATCCTCGTGACAAGTTTTTAATATCGCAGTTACCACCATGCTCTCTCGGCGGAACAGTACGCGCACCCACTTTTGCCGCTTCTGCTGCGGCATCGGGTTTCATTCTACCCATCACAGCAGTCTCTGAAAAAGGTAACGCAGCCAGTGGTGGCACACGATCCGGATCGGTAGCAACCAAGCCACCTTCTCGCTCATTCCAGACCTCTAACAACTCTTTTGAGGGTAAGCAACCAATCAGGCCAGGATGCATTATGCCTGCGAATTCAACTCCAGGAATATGCCGCGAAGAGGTATAAATACCATGGAAATCCCAACACGCTTTATGCGCATCAGGGTAATGCTCGGTCAAAAATCCACCGCCATTTTCTTTAGCGAATAAACCAGTGAAACCCCATTCAGATTCTTTTAATACACCAACGTCGAGAATATCGACAACCATCAAGTCGCCAGGTTCTGCACCTTCAACGCCAATAGGTCCGCTCAAATAATGCACCTGTGTCAAGTCGACATCTTTTATATCATTGGCACTATCATCATTTTTGATTTGGCCACCAGTCCAGTCGATACACTCTACGCGAAACTCATCACCAGGCTTTACCATGGAGACCATCGGAATATCGGGATGCCAGCGGTTGTGAATGACACCATCTTGCTCCCACGCCGGTTTTGTTACATCAACCTTTATAATTGTTTCCACTGCTAGTTACCTCTTCAAAGTTAAAATTTATTTCTTTCTCCGTTTCATCGGGTAATCATCCAATACCCTTGTTGGCACTTTATTAACACCCTACCCGATGAATGAATTTTCTCCGTTATGTTTTAGGTAAACATCCATTCACTTGAAAGCAACTTCATGTCTATTTCATAAAATGCAATTGCCGTGCCAGCGGGGGTAAAGCAGTGGAATTACTGACCCACCTCTTCATTTAGCCTGCTTTATTATTTTCATCGCACCATTTTGATCGTGGCGCACTCCACTACGCATCATTAAGGCACATTTTTATTATTGTTAATTTAATGATGCAGGAAATAGACTTGCTATTAGACGGGAGTAATTTATATGGCTAGGAATGACAAATTGTTGAGTAATGACCAGCAATTATTATTGGCATGCAACACGCCAGCGGTGAACCTCTCACAAGCAATGCATTAGTAAATAGGGCAAAAACATATACGAGACTATTTAATTTCCAAGCGAGAGCGTTATCTCAGTAGCAGTATGGAAAAGAGGATGAGCTAAGTGCGTGACGGATAAAAACCTGACCGAGATAATATTGCTATAGCATAAGCTCCAAACAAGCTTACGCTTTGGCTGCTAGCTATCGACAAGCATACCTTCGTTGACAATAAATTTAATAATATCCTCTAAGCCTTCGCCAGTCTTGAGATTGGAAAAAACAAAAGGTTTATCTTTACGCATCATTTTCGCATCGCGATCCATCACTTCCAGCGAAGCACCGACCATAGGAGCGAGGTCTATTTTATTGATAATCAGCAAATCGGACTTGGTAATGCCCGGGCCACCTTTGCGCGGTATTTTATCTCCCGCAGAGACATCAATAACATACAATGTTAGATCGGATAATTCGGGGCTGAAGGTAGCACTGAGGTTATCACCACCACTTTCAACAAACACTACATCCAGCTCGCCATGGCGTTTGCACAACTCATCGATAGCGGCCAAATTCATCGACGCGTCTTCACGAATCGCGGTGTGCGGACAGCCACCGGTTTCTACGCCTAAAATACGATCTGCCGATAGTGCCTCGTTCTCGGTTAAAAACTTGGCGTCTTCTTTGGTGTAGATGTCGTTAGTAACAACCGCTATATCATAATGATCGCGCAGGGCCAAACACAAAGCACGTAATAATGCTGTTTTACCTGAGCCGACTGGACCACCAACGCCGACACGTAAAGTTTGTTTTTTAGTCACGGTGTAACTCCTTTAAGAACGAAATAAACGTGTGTATTGAGTTTCGTGCCAAGCACTGGCCATCGCCAACGCGGGCAGTGAGGCGCCGATAGCTTCGTCACATATCGTTGCTGAACGATCGATAGCCGCCGGTATGTATTCAAGTAATTGGCCTAGCAAACGTTGAGCACTGGTTTGACCTAAAGGAACAATTTTAGTCGCGGCGGCTATCTGGTTTTCAAGCCATGACCATAAGTAACCGTGACAGGCGATGCGCGCATCCAGCTGCCAATGCGCTGCAGCCATGGCAAACACGGAAATAAAGCTCATATCCTTAGCTGGTGTAAAAGGCATCGGTACAGCAAGACTCTCTAACAGACGAGTTAAGGCCGCACCCATAGCGGTATCGGTTAAGCGCAACTCTGCAGTTTCGCGACAGGCCAGAGCATAGGCATTCCAATAGGCCATTGTTGTTTGTACTGAACCAGCAGCATCAGTACAGGCCTGAAGCTGTCGCCTTAACAAAGGCAAATCAACACAGGCTAAGGATTCATGCAATTGCAACAACAGCCAATCAGCGATAGCGGATTCATCGTTCAACCAACCCTCTTCCACGGCATACTCCAAACCCTGCGAAAAGGAATAGCCGCCAACCGGCAGAGCCGCACTGCTAAGTTGTAGCAGGCGCAGTAATGACAGATCAGTGGTGGTGATCATAGTCATGCGATTCATCATCGCTGTGGTTATGGTGATGGTGACCGCCTGCCTGGCTATACGCGCCAGACTCCGGCACAAAAACCACCTCTTCATGCTTGGTCTGTAAACCCAATAGTTTGAGCATATCTTCCAATACATGATCAGGAGTTATACGTAACCAACGGTCACCCACCTGAATTTTTATATGGCGGTTACCCAAGTGATAACAGGCTTTGCTAAATTGAACCCAGTCATCGGTGCTAGCGCTAATCACTGGCTCCACCGCACCGGTTACGGCAAGGTGTTTACCGCAATTGCTACGCAGTATTTCTCCGATGGCAAGGGTATTCCCGCGCGCTAAAAAAATACGTACTTCTTCACCGTTACTGCTAATGGTTTTTATCCGGCCTTTTTCACGCTGCAGATGATCTAACATAACCGTGCCATCAATGGCGATAGACGTATCGGCTGCCAAGCGTTGGTGTACTTCCAACATGTAGACTCCACTGCTAAAAATTTGTTTAGAATATACCCTGCTTAAAACAGGCTGTATAACTGTGATAGCGGTAAAATATCTGCCGGCTCACAGGTTAACAATACCCCGTCAGCATGTACTTCATAGGTTTGCGCATCTACGGTAATGGTCGGCATCCAAGCATTGTGGATCATACTCAACTTATTGATGGTACGAGTATTTTTACACGCCACCAAACGCCGACCCAGCTTCCACTGGCTGGCAACATTATTATCAATAGCCGCTTGGCTAGTGAAGGTTACGGCGGTATTGCGCGGCGCACTACCAAATGCACCAAACATCATTCGGTAATGCACTGGCTGCGGCGTGGGGATCGAAGCATTGGGATCACCCATCGGCGCTGCAGCAATAAACCCTCCTTTGATGATCAGCGACGGCTTAATACCAAAAAACGCCGGCTTCCACAAAATCAAATCCGCCAACTTACCCACTTCAATCGAACCCACTTCATGATCAATACCATGGGTAATTGCAGGATTGATGGTGTACTTGGCAATATAACGACGCGCGCGAAAGTTATCCATCCGCTCGTTATCTTCCGGCAACGGCCCACGCTGCACCTTCATCTTGTGCGCGCTCTGCCAGGTGCGAGTAATCACCTCGCCTACCCGCCCCATCGCCTGAGAGTCGGAAGAGATCATACTGAACGCGCCAAGATCGTGAAAAATATCTTCGGCGGCTATAGTCTCTTTACGAATCCGCGAATCAGCAAAGGCAACATCTTCGGGGATTGATGCATCCAAGTGATGACACACCATCAACATATCCAAATGCTCATCAACTGTATTGCGAGTATAGGGCCGAGTCGGATTAGTCGACGAAGGCAAAACATTTAACTCCGCGCAGGCACGAATTATATCGGGGGCATGACCACCACCAGCGCCTTCGGTATGGTAAGTGTGAATGGCACGGCCTTTAAACGCTGCCAGAGTGTCATCGACAAAACCGGACTCGTTCAACGTGTCGGTATGAATCGCTACCTGCACATCAAATTGCTCGGCAACACTCAGGCAGTTATCGATAGAAGCTGGGGTTGTGCCCCAATCTTCATGAAGCTTTAAACCACAGGTACCCGCCAGTAATTGCTCTTCTAACGCTATCGGTAAGCTAGCATTGCCTTTACCAAGAAAGCCAAAGTTCATCGGCATATCATCGGTGGCTTGCAGCATCTTGCCTATATTCCACACCCCCGAGGTACAGGTGGTAGCATTAGTCCCTGTTGCAGGGCCAGTACCGCCACCGATCATGGTAGTGATACCCGACATCAATGCTTCTTCGATTTGCTGCGGACAAATAAAATGAATATGTGAATCGATGCCGCCCGCTGTCAGTATTTGACCTTCACCGGCGATAACCTCGGTACCAGGGCCAATGATAAGGGTAACGTTATCCTGAATATCTGGGTTACCTGCTTTACCAATACCGGCGATACGACCATTTTTAATCCCCACATCGGCTTTAACAATACCCCAATGATCGAGAATCAATGCATTAGTAATAACCGTATCAACGGTTTCTTTACAGCTACGCTGACTTTGCCCCATGCCGTCGCGAATAACTTTCCCGCCACCGAATTTCACTTCATCACCGTAAGTAGTGAAATCCTTCTCGACTTCAATTATCAGTGCGGTATCTGCCAAGCGGACTCGGTCGCCAGTAGTTGGGCCAAACATGGAGGCATAGGTTTGTCGGTCAACACTGGTCATTATGCGTCCCCTTTTTCACTAGTTGCTGCACCATCTAACGGACCCATGATGTCACCACGAAAGCCGTAGACTTTACGCTCGCCAGCGTAAGCTACTAACTCAACTTCACGCCCCTGCCCCGGTTCAAATCGGATAGCGGTGCCGGAAATAATGTTTAAACGAAAACCACGGGTTTTATCCCGATCAAATAACAGCGCCGAGTTAACCTCGTAAAAATGATAATGCGAGCCAATTTGAATGGGGCGATCACCACTGTTTTTGACTTGTACCGTGACTGTTTCGCGCCCCTCATTGAGGCTAATATCGCCAGTGGCAACCAAAACTTCTCCAGGTATTAACATGTCTACTTCTCGCTCAGCCAATAGGATTATGCACGGTAACCAGCTTGGTGCCATCGGGGAATGTCGCCTCTACCTGCACTTCGTGGATGAGTTCAATCACCCCATCCATCACTTGGTCGGCGGTTAGTATCTCTTTGCCGTAGCTCATTAACTCGGCAACGGTTTTGCCATCGCGAGCACCCTCGATTATTTCCATAGTGATATAAGCTATCGCCTCAGGGTAATTTAATTTAAGCCCTCGATTTAATCTGCGCTCAGCCAACAAAGCCGCAGTGAATACTAGTAACTTATCTTTTTCTCTGGGTAGTAGTTCCATAATTCAACCTGCTATTAGCAATATGTCTGACGGCAATGGCACTGACTTAAGGCCATGTTAGCAACCGTGGTGGAGCTTGTTTCACTAGCACCACCAATAACATTGAAGTTCTTGAGATAGTCACCAAAATCAGTAGATCAAGATGCATAGCATTGTTAGCTTAAGTCAGTGTAATTCATGTCTGGCGGTGTTTTTGTTCGCCGCTTTACGTCGCCCAAATACGCGGCGGACAGGCTTCGCGCCCAATCACTCTGGGCCGCAAGATACGCCACCACTCGGTAAATATTTTACGCGCCTGCTCAGTACTATCACCAAGGTAACGGCCGACATAAAACTCACCTACTTTTGAAATGGCAGCACATTCTGCAACATCAAGCCGTTGTACCTGCTCTCGCAATATGACCAATACTGACTCGGAACCATCGAGCCCAGCAGCGTCACGTTGACTCACCTCATCAATGACAGGACCAATCAAAAAAAAGCCGCTTACTGGCAGCTCTTGCATACCCGCCTTACCCGACAACAACTTTTGGTGATTGTCGTCCAGTACTAGCCGATCAACAAACAGGGGTAAACCCGCTTGATTCACTTGATAATGCTGCTTAAAACGCCCACTAATAAAAGGCTCGTCTCTGGCAGGTAAACCAAAGCAGGTTATTTCCCAACCAACAAACCGACTGCCTTCATCAAGATCGATAGTCGTTTTCATAGCAACATCCGCGCCATTGAAGACAATCGTCTCCAATGGAAACCATTCCAACACGGCATTTTTACCAATATTCAACTGTACCTGTTGATGCTGCTGTGAGTGCAGCGTCTGTCTATCGCGGGCACGGTAAATACGTGCTGCACCCGGAGTGGTGACTAATACACCTGTGTTTTTCTTGGCATTGATGATAATGGTGAGCGAATCCCCAGAAACAATTCCCCCTGGCGGATGCAATAAATAGATGTGGGGGTGGTCCCTACCCTCAGGATAAAAAGGTTTTTGAACATACAAGGGACCGTTATGACGGCTGCGGCTAAGCCGAGTCCCCGTTGCATTGTATTCGAGTTGTAACTCTAGGCTAGCTAGCCAGCTACTCTTTTCAACAACGGTTGCGACTGCTTCAACCATTCCCACAGTGCATCCTCATTGTTTTTATTTATTGCTTAGCTTGGTGCTCGTAGTAACGGAATCTACAGGTTTATGCGTACGAATAAAACCCCACACAGCTGCGGCAGCCATGAGCAACCCAGCGATGCCAAACCAAGCAAAGAGGTGATCGTTGTGCGTCAGTAGATGTGTAAACCAGGTAAACACATTGCTATCATGATGACCATCATGTGCTATTGCCGATGAACTGACTACCACCAAACTACCCGCCAAGATCTGCTTTACTTTATTCAACATGTTAAAAACATCCTTCCAATAAATATTGCTTTCGATAATCTTACACCGTCACTTATTTTGCAATTAATTTGTCGGGGAACTCAGCCACCACCTGTTTTCTGCACCACATTGGGCTGTATGCCCTCATACAGAGCGCTAGAGAGCACCGAACTGAAGCACCGGAATATATGGACACCTTAAAAAGAACGTATCACCCCGTCATTGGGCTTATCTGAATCGATCACAGCCCTGATACATACGCACCAGCTCAATCATTTTGATTTCACATTCAAACCCTTGTTGCCATTTGAGGGAAATGCCATCCTCAAACAGCAGCATGGAGCTTTATTTAACCTCAATGATTATCTGACATTTGTCGATTACATCGGCAGATGTACTTCGCGGCGATAGACGAGGCGCCATTGCGTTACACCTACCCCCCTATCCTCAAACGACCGGGTATTGTTGGCTAAAAAGCGGCCATGCGCTAAAAAAACACGGTTTAATAGATCAATCGCTTACGGTTAAACTCTATGGGCAATCACAGTGTGTTGCTGTGATTTTGGGGTATATTGATTCTTCCACAGAATGACGTGTAATACCTTGAAGGGTAGGAAAGAGTATTTATTGGTTTCTTTTAATAATGCCTGTCCACAAATAGGAGGGGCATAAAAAAGCCGCAAGAATTTGCGGCTCTTAGATAGCTTAATCTACGCCGTTATTTGCTATTTTCGAGCATATAATCAACGGTGCTTTTTATCTCATCATCCGAACAAGTCATACATAAACCTTTGGGAGGCATCCCATTTAGACCTTCTATCGCATGGATATAAAGTTGCTCTATGCCATTGGCGAGACGAGGAGCCCAAGCAGCGGCATCGCCCATTTTGGGGGCGCCAGCAGCACCAGTAGCGTGGCAAGCCATACAACTGGTGTTAAAAATATCTTCACCTGATTTGGCTGCACCACCGGCACTGGCTACAGCCGTGGCACAACTGCTATCGCCTTCCATGCAGAGCTTGCCCACAGGCTCAATACGTTGTTTGATACTCTCGAGCTTGGCATCAGAAATAGCATGAGCGGGTAACGCTATACTTATTAACAATAGACCCATCAATTTTACTGCATTATGTTTTAACATATTTATCACTCTTGATGCCCTCTCTTTGAGCTCTGAATTTCAGCTTCGACCTGTTTCTAGCTAGCGCGAACTATAGGGTCGAACTTAACTGCGGCAAATTATAGCCACTTTCAAGCTCAAGCGGAAATCCCCACTCAAATTAATACGATTAAATTTTAACAAACCCTGTTTGAACCCACATGCCAATGATAAATCCCGTGGGCTATGTGCCGGTGAAAGTGCATGGACTCCGCCGCCCGACACAGGTATGATGCTGGCCTGTTTAAGTCTGACAATGACTTAAATCCTCCGCCCGTAGCTCAGCTGGATAGAGTAGCGGCTTCCGAAGCCGTTGGTCACAGGTTCGAATCCTGTCGGGCGGGCCAGTTTTCTTTAACAGAAACGGCCATAAAATAACCTCCCTTCCATGTTTTTCTTAATTACAACGCTATTTCTGCCAATGCACACTGGTTACGTCCGTCGGCTTTTGCCTGATACAATGCTTTATCTGCACGGGCAAACACCTGATCACTTTGATCACCCGTCACAAAGCCCGAAATGCCAAAAGACAGCGTAATAGACACTGGCTCGTCCTTAAAGTGAAAAGGACAGCTACCAATCGCTTCCCTCACCCCGTTAAGTACTTGCAAAGCCTGCTCCTGCTCAGTTTCAGGCATTAAGATCACAAACTCTTCACCGCCATAGCGGGCGATAAAATCAGTTTTTCGCAACCGTAATCGTAAAGTTTTAGCGATAATCCGCAGTACTTTATCCCCAGCGAGATGACCATAGCTATCGTTGATACGCTTAAAATGGTCAATATCACAAACGGCCATAACCAGCGGCCGCTGATAGCGTCGCCAGCGATCACACTCTTGCTGTAACCGCTGCAGATAGGCTTCGCGGTTAGGCAACTGGGTCAGTACATCACGTAACGCTTTCTGACGCTGTTCCTCTATTCGCATCTCGGCTTCAGCAGAAGCAGCCTCCATGGTCTTTACCTGCATGGCCAGTGTATTGAACTGTTCAGACAAGGTGTTACTGCGCTCTTTCTCACCGCGCTGATGTCGATCCATAGCCTCCACAATTTGATCCAGGCGCGAGCTAACCTGATTTTTTAGTTGATCAAGCTCCACTGCATTTTGTACGCTCTGCTGAATCGCGCTCACCTGGTCACGCATAGATGCCTGTAAATCTTCACTGGCAACTTGTTCGGCATCACTGGCTTGCTGTGACAAGCTAATAATTTGATAGGCCTGTTGCAGGCGCCCATCAAGTGTAGCGAGAAAAATCTCGAATTCTTTTTGGTTGTTATCAAATGCAGAGACAATAACGAGACTGATATCTTCTAACGTTGGTACTAACTCATACCAATTCAAACCTTTTGCAATTTTCTCCTTGGCTGAATGGTAATTTGCCAACGCCATGGGCGGCGGCTCCAGCTGCGAAAGCAGTTCATTTAAAACCCCACAAATCGCCAAATTAAGCCGAGAAAACGGTGGTTCTTCGCCCATAGAATTAGGATCAATGTCTGCGCGAATGTCGTCTTTATCAGTGGCTAAATCAAGCGCCTCATGGGTTGCTTCTGCGATAACACCCAAACCAGCCTCTCCAGGAGCGAAACTCTCCTGGGCATGTCTCTCAGGTCCATACTGCTGATCCTTTGCTTTTCCCTGCTTAAACTCCCGCTGCTCTATCGCGGCATCCTCAGCCCTCCCCTCAACACTAGCTGCCTCCGGCTCCGGCTGCCATTTATGCCAAAAAGGTTTGCTCACCCGCTTTATATTGCGCTCCGACAACACCGCTTGCTGCACTTTGGCATATTCATTAATCAATCCCGAATACTCCTGAATGCGACTACTGCGAGCCCTCAGGTTTTTGCTAATGCTCTGTAACTGCTGTCCCGCCTTGTGTTCCGGCTTTAGTTTTTGTAGTTGAGAAATTATTGACTGAAAAGCACCGCTAATAACCTTTGCCCGTTCGGCTTTTACCGTATCAATGCGCTTGACCTGCCCTTCCAGCGCATCGACTACTGTAATGAGATCGCGTCCAGATGCGCTACTCTCTTGCAGAATCGTCCTCATCCCCGCCATTTGTTGATCAAGCTGCTGATCAATGCCCTCAGCAACCATGCTGATACGAATAAGCGCTTTAACTAATAATGCTGTGAACTGTTGCTGTTTGCGAGCTCGACTTTCTTGCTCATCCAGCACATTAAGATATTTTTCTTTCCAATCGGCTTGCGACGAATTGCGCGTCATATCAAGGATTCCAACCTATTAAAAATAATAAGCTGAAGTATAGACGTGAACGCCGAGATAAATAGAGGGAAAACGAATCAGGCGGAAGAACCCGCCTGATAGATAAGTACTAGCAGTTTAAAACTATTACTGTGCCGCCATTGCAGCTCTTTCTTTAGCAACTAGAAAATCGACAACTTCTAACATTTCTGGCTGTCCACCGGCTGCGGCAGTAGTAACACGGTATTTACCGTTAACAACTACTTCTGGCGTACCTGAAATTTTGTAGCTACGCGCACGCGCGTCAGCTTGCTTAACCTGGCTCTTAACACCAAAGGAATTAAAGACCTTGTTGAACTCATCTTTATTGACACCGTAGGCTGCAAACAAGTCAGCTATTGCCTCTTGATTACCCAAACGCTTACCTTCTACAGCCAAGGTGGTAAAGAGCGGCATCTGCATTTTCTCAGATACACCTAGAGCACTAGCCGTATAAAACGCCTGTGCATGCAGCTGCATCACCCCATTCCATATCGCTGGCGACTGCCAAAAATCAACATCCTCGGCTTGCAGCTTATGCCAGCGCTCCACCAAAGGCTCGAAATTGTAACAATGATGGCAGCCATACCAAAACACCTCAACTACCTCAATTTTTTTACTGTCGCGAGTGCGTACTGGCTGGTCCAGCACCTCGTAATCCTTACCCGCCACATAAGCCTTAGCTGCGGCTTCAGGCTCCGCGGCAAAAGCCATCAACGAGGTACAAGATAATAGCACTGCCGCAACAATGCTCCGAAGGTGTAATGTATAACGCATAATAACTCCACTTAATGAATAATTATTGCTGATAACTGATAGCCCTATGTTACCCGCAAACGGAAAAAATGATGTAGATAAGAACGGTTTTCTATACGCATAGTTCCCAAAATGCACCCAAATACACATTTTATTTAAAAACTACATGCTACAGACATAAAAAAAGGTGACCTAAGCCACCTTTAATCGCTAGTCGCTAATTAATAAAGACCCGATATATAACTAGCTACTGCGCTGATTTCACTATCACTCAACCGCGCAGCGATATCACGCATAATACTAGTATCACCATCGTTGGAACGACCCTCTAAACCATCCGCTGCGGCACGAAATGCCTTTAGCTGTACAACCACATAATCAGCATGCTGACCACTTAAAGCCGGATATCCTGCCGGGGCGTTACCATTACCGGTTGGAGAGTGGCAGCCACTGCAAGCTGCAACCGCTTTTGCGCCGATACCTGCACGATAAATCTCTTCACCCTTTGCAGCCAATGCGGCAGATGCCTGACCACCAGACTTAGCCTGAGAAGCGTAATAAGCGGCAATATCAGCAAGATCACTATTATTGAAGGCATCCAGTTGACCCGCCATTGTGGGCACACTGCGACCAGTACACTTTTGCGCTTTTTGATCTGCGGCAGAGAGCATCCCACATTTAATATCCTGCATTTGCTTAAGCAAATAACGCGCATTTTGGCCGGCCAGCTTAGGAAAGGTAGGCACCATACTGTTGCCAGCTTCACCATGACAAGCCATGCAGGCCGCTGCTTTATTCTTACCCGCTGCAGCATCACCATTCGCTTGAGCGACACCGGTAAAACCTACAATGACTAAAAAACTTACTAATAGTTTTTTCATAGTTATCCCAACGATCATTTTATAAAATATTTTTATTAGAACAGTGTAGATGAAAATCAAAAGCCAAATAGCTTTCGCTTTAACCATTCTATTAATCTGGCCATTATTGTTACTTGGGTTACTATTCCAAGTAACAACCGAACTTATTTTCCGGCCGACATATGCTCAATCAGCGCCTTGTAATCATCAGCACTGCAATCAAAGCACATACCTTTGGGGGGCATTGCATTCAAGCCTTTCTCTACAGAACCTACCAAGGCATCCATACCTTTATCCAAGCGTGGCGCCCAAGCCGCGGTATCCCCTGTTTTTGGAGCTCCACCGACGCCAGAGGTATGACAAATACTGCAACTTTTAGCATAACGATCAATAACCGCCTGCTCCGTTGCATAGGTAACCGCCGAGGCTGTGGCCAAGCCCAAAAATACCAAAAACGCTAGTGTCGAAGATACAATAAAATTCTTTTCCATATATTACCCCATACTCTGGTAAATCATCCACTACTCAGCACACTGCTAGCATAGCTACTAATGCAAACTTTAAACCGGCAGCATTATACACAAGAGTGCTATCCTATCACCATCCCTAGTAGTATGCTCAGCCCCTTTCAGATGATATATAAGTGACCAAAAGGCCTTTACCTTGACTCAGTTTCAACTCAACTACCGCCAAGCACAATTTTTAACCAGCGCGGCAAAATTAGACGGCTGCCCGCCAGACATTGGCCGAGAGGTCGCTTTTGCTGGCCGCTCCAATGCCGGTAAATCCAGCGCCATTAATACACTCACCGATAATAAACGTATGGCCCGCACCAGTAAAACGCCTGGCCGCACCCAATTAATCAATTTTTTCACTCTCTCCGAACAACAGCGGCTGGTTGATTTGCCCGGTTACGGATTTGCCAAAGTGCCACTTGAAGTCAAATTAAAATGGCAGCGCCACTTAGAACAATACCTGCGTGAACGACAATCACTGTGTGGTCTCATCCTGCTTATGGATTGTCGCCACCCATTGCAAGAGTTCGACCGTATGATGTTATCTTGGGCCGATAGCTGCAAAATGCCTGTGCATATATTGCTAACTAAAGCCGACAAACTGAAAAAAGGTCCCGCCAGTACCACTTTATTACAAGTTCGAAAAACGTTAAGTGACTTGCCAGGCGATGTTACCGTACAGCTTTTCTCTTCGCTGAAGCGCAGCGGCTTGGATCAATTGCAACTGACCCTCAACAACTGGTTACAGCTTGAGGAAACCGACAAGCCGGAGCCTATAGATAATTTACCGGAAGACTGACATAAAAAACCCGGCTTCGATTAATCGAGCCGGGAATATAACTCAGAGCTTTTAGGGGGAAAGCCCTGACTTTCGGAGACAATCATTAGCTCAGGGGTGGGCTAATGAAAGGTGGTATGCAACCACTGTAACTTATGACCCAAGCTGCTCGCTGTTTGTTCCCAACCAGTGCATTTTATTTTTTCAAGAGGACTTTAGTGCGCCTCATCCCAATTATCACCCACCCCCACATCGACAATTAGTGGCACATCCAACTCAGCAGCGGCGCTCATCAATGCTGTTATCTCGATTTTAAGCGCCTCCACATCTTCCGCCGCTACTTCAAACACCAATTCATCGTGTACCTGCATAATCATCTTGGCATCAACCTTAGACCTTGATAACCAACTATCTACAGTTACCATCGCTTTTTTAATAATATCCGCCGCGGTACCCTGCATCGGTGCGTTGATGGCGGTACGCTCAGCCGCCTGACGACGCATACCATTGCTGGCGTTAATCTCCGGTAAATGTAAGCGGCGACCAAACAAGGTTTCAACATAACCCTGTTCAGCCGCGTCGGCCCGAGTCTGGTCCATATAGCGCTTAACGCCAGGGTAACGAGCAAAATAAGTGTCGATATATACCTGAGCCTCGTTGCGACCTACATTGATCTGTTTGGCCAAACCAAAGGCAGACATACCATAAATCAGGCCAAAGTTAATCGCTTTAGCACGACGGCGCTGCTCGGAATCTACCTGTTCAAGCGACACACCAAAGACTTCCGCGGCGGTTGCCCGGTGAATATCTTTGCCTTGAGCAAAGGCCTCTAATAACCCCTTGTCCTGAGATAAATGCGCCATAATACGCAGCTCAATTTGGGAATAATCGGCAGCAACAATCTGATAGCCTTTAGGGGCGATAAAAGCCTGCCTAATCCGGCGCCCCTCCGCAGTACGCACAGGTATATTTTGCAAATTAGGATCTGACGATGACAGCCTCCCGGTCGCCGTAACCGCCTGATGATAGGAAGTATGAATGCGCCCAGTAGCGGGGTTAATCACCTCTGGCAACTTATCAGTATAGGTAGATTTAAGCTTACTCAGGCCTCGGTATTCCATCAGGATTTTCGGTAATGGATAATCCAGCGCCAACTCCGCCAACACCTCTTCCGCTGTTGACGGCGCGCCCTTGGGGGTCTTTTTGATCGCTGGAATTTCCAACTTTTCAAACAAGATATGGCCGAGTTGCTTAGGCGAACTCAGGTTAAACTCTTCACCCGCCAAGGCATACGCTTGTTTTTCCAATTCAAGCAACCTACTGCCTATCTCAGCACTCTGCACCGAAAGTAAGTCCCTACTAACTAACGCACCATTACGCTCAACTCGCGATAACACGGGGACTAATGGCAACTCAATATCGTGCAGCACCGACGCCAACGACGGCTCAGCCTGTAAACGCGGCCACAGCGCTTGGTGCAAGCGCAGCGTAATATCCGCATCCTCTGCCGCATAAAGGGCAGCCTCGCTCAAGGCTATTTGGTTAAAGGTCAATTGTTTTGCACCTTTGCCGGCAATTTCTTCAAACTTCACTGTCGTGACGTCCAGGTATTTTTTTGCCAGACTATCCATGTTATGACGGGTAGCCGTACTATCCAATACATAGGATTCCAGCATTGTGTCAAAGGCGATGCCATTCAGCTCGATATCATGGTTGGCGAGCACACTTTTATCGTATTTGAGGTTTTGCCCCACTTTGGCTTGACCAGGGTCTTCCAGTAACGGCTTTAACTTTGACAGCACCCAGTCTTGACCTAGCTGTTGCTCTACCCCTAAGTAGTCATGGCCAAAAGGGACGTAAGCCGCATCGCCCGCCTCAACCGCAAACGACACCCCTACAACTCTAGCTTCCATATAATTCAAACTGGTTGTTTCAGTATCAAAAGCAAACAACTCGGATTGCTGTAGTTTAGCCAGCCACTGCTCGAATTCAGCTTCGGTCAGCACCAGCTGGTAGTTTTTCTCAACCTCCGCAGCTGCAATATTAACGGCAGTGGCGCCTCTTGCAGGCATACCATTGCCACCTTTTTCAATCTCTTCTACCCAGGATTTAAACTCCATCTCATGAAAGTAAGTGAGTAATCGCTCGCTGTTAGGAGCTTGCATTTCAATGTGATTAATCGGTTCTGGCAATTCAACATCTAACTTTATTGTCGCCAACGTCTGCGATAAAGGCAGCATATCTAAACTGCTGCGTAAGCTCTCGCCTATTTTTCCCTTTACCGCATCAGCATTAGCCATCACCCCCTCCAAAGAACCATATTCGGTCAACCACTTTACCGCCGTTTTAGGGCCACACTTAGGTACACCTGGGATGTTATCGACCTTGTCACCGACCAAAGCAAGATAATCAATAATTTGTGCCGGGGTGATACCAAATTTTTCTATCACTCCTGCCTCATCCATTACCGTATCCGTCATGGTGTTAACCAGCGTAATATGCTTATTCACCAATTGCGCCATATCTTTATCACCAGTGGATACCACCACATCCTGCCCCAGCTCCGTTGCCTGCCTTGCATAAGTGCCGATCACATCATCGGCCTCTACTCCATCAACAATGATTAGCGGTAAACCCATGGCTTTGATGATGTTGTGGATGGGTTCAATTTGCAGACGCAGGTCATCAGGCATAGGTGGTCGATTTGATTTATAGTCAGGGTATATATCGTCTCGAAAAGTTTTTCCCTTGGCGTCAAAAATCACCACGATGACGCTGTCGGTATAATCTTTTATCAACCGCCTAAGCATACTGATAACGCCACGTACAGCACCGGTTGGCACACCCGCAGAGGTTCTTAAATCGGCTTGCGACATGGCATGAAAGGCGCGATAAAGATAAGAAGAACCATCGACAAGGACAATCGGGGTTTGGGTATTTTCAGTCATAATCATTGTTGGCTTTTTAGGTGACATAGCGAGTAGTGAAGTACACTACAATGGAGTTTCTAGTTAACTCAAGAGCACGATTAGCTAGAACACCATTATCACAGCGCCCTGTCACTCAAGCAAGCAGAGGAATTTTTATCATGGCCGTCTATACCGTACTTGAACGACATGATGTCGAAGCCTTTATCGAGCCCTTTGGCATTGGCCAACTACTTAGCTTCAAAGGTATTGCTGATGGCGTAGAAAACACCACTTATTTTATCAGCACCGACCAATCGCGCTTCGCCAGCGAAACTCGCACAGAGCCTACCCAAAACTTTGTGCTGACTATTTTTGAAGCTATCGAACAACACGAATTAGCTTTTTTTATTGAGCTAACCACCTTTTTAAACCGCCAGGGTCTGGCTGTCCCCTGCCCGCTGACCGATGCCAACGGTATCGTTATGCACTTCATCCAGGACAAACCCGCCTTACTCGTGCCAAAACTAAAAGGCGAACACCCCAAGCAACCCACTCTGGCACAATGCCGAGCTATCGGCACAGCAGTGGCGCAGATACACCTAGCCTGTATGAAAGCCAAGTTAGCACATGAAGGCAGCCATAATTTCGACTGGTTAGCAGAAGCGATTAACCGCATTAGACCCGCACTTGATAGCGAAGAAAATGAACTACTGAATGAGCTGAAGCGATTTCAACAACTGGCAGCGTCACATCCAGAGCTACCACAAACTGTTATCCACAGTGACCTGTTTCGTGATAACACCCTCTTCGACCAAGATCGACTCAGCGGTATTATTGATTTTAATAGTGCCAGCAGCGGTTATTTAATGTTCGATTTAGCAGTGATTGTTAATGATTGGTGCTCCAAGAGTGACGGCAGCATCGACACACCACTGATGACCGAGATCATTACCGCTTACCAACATATTCGCCCATTTACCACCGCCGAAAAAACACTCTGGAATGACTTTTTACGCGTCGCAGCACTACGTTTTTGGGTTTCGCGTCGAGTGGCACAATTACAACCTGAACATGGACACAAAAGAGGCGGGTTAATCGAGCCAAAAAACCCACAACAATACAAAAATATCCTACTTCAACGCATCCGTTACCCCCAGCCGATCCAGCCTTAACGTCTCCTGTACCGTCCAGCAATCTCTCCATACCCTCGATCAAAGAGGGTAACACTTCACAAATCGCATAGATTTATAAATTTTGTTACTTTTTATCAAAGAGGGTAACAAAAATTAAATGGCAACAAAAACAACAACTTATATAAAATAAACCTTTAAATATGCCTATTTATTACAATTTTGTTACCTTGAGGTAACAAAATATTCATGTTCAATTACTAGACGAATCAAACCAATGTGTTACTATTACCCACGTTGCAGTAACACTCGTAACAAAGTAATTCAGACAGGGTACATAACCGGGCTCAAACAGCCCTAACATTTTAGGAGATATACTATGAAAAACGTGGCTATTTTAGCCGTTCTACTAGCGGTCATCGGCAATTCAGCCAATGCGGAGAGTGCTGTTAGTGAAGCTCCATCTATGACTTTAGCTTTAAACAACAGCGTAGCTGTTGCCTGGTTCAAACCATCAAAATCAATCAATACCGATGTAATTATTAATCAAGTAGAGTTGGATGTTTCTGAAACTGTAGAGAAAGTCTCTATCGCTTTAGACAAGCAGCTTGAAGAGAAAATTGCCAAGGAACTTGAGTATGCCATGCAATAATTGTTAGCGCCCGGTCCCAATTGGAACCGGGCATTTTTACTAACAATCATATTGTCGAGCATCACCTGTGATAAACCCATCCAGATTATTTCTAAGCGATAGCTGCCAAGCTATACCTCAGCAGAATGCAAATTGACAACTAACGTTTCCTTTGAGGTTCTTGTTTGTTAAAAACAGCCTTATTTTAACGTCTTGCATTATTCGGTTTTGATGTCAGTAACTACTCCCGTGCTGCACGCATCCCATGATAAGCAAAATTTAATTTAGCCAGTTCAAGCGGTGAACGGAAAAAACCCACATAGTGTCCTTGCGAATTAATAATCGCCACATTACCACTGTGTTCAACGGTATAGTTTTCACCACCTCCAGGCACCTTACTAAAAGGTATATTTAGTTGCGTTGCAAAGCGATGTAAATCTAAAAACTCACCGGTAACCCCAACAAAGTCCTGATTAAAAAAACGTACATAATCGTGCAGTTTTTCCGGCGTATCACGCGCCGGGTCTACGCTAACCATAATGATCTGTAAGTCTTTTCCAAACTTTTCAGCTTGCTGCTGCTGATAAAATTGATTCAGCACCGCCATTGTTGTTGGACATATATCGGGGCAGTAAGTAAAACCAAAAAAAACTAAAGACCATTTACCCAGCAAATTTTTAGCTGTGAATGCCTGATTATTGTCATCAAGCAAAGAAAAGTCCTTAAAAGAGCGCGGCGTATCAAATAAAAACACACCACTGTTTTTCAGCTCTTCGTTACTCAAAACCTGCGGCCGATTCAAACCATGAATAAATAGACCTATAACTGTAACCATAAACACCAGCACAACAGCTACAGTAATAAAAATACCCCGTTTTTGGCTAGACTGCTGTTTATTAACAGCTGTGCCTGCATCCTTTACCATCATGATTATCCCGCAGTTATTGTTACAGTGAAGATAAAGTGATCCACTAGCATAATTAAATATAAAGCCATCAAATAAATAATCGAATATTTAAATGTCTTCATCGGTGCATCTGGTTTCTCTCGCATTATGGCTATTGCCCAATACATTTGAACCACACCAAGAACAACCGCACCAGCCAGATATAAGAGGCCCGACATACCCGTTGCGAAGGGTAATAAACTCACCGCTATAAGCACCAAGCTATACAACATAATATGCAGTGCGGTGTATTTGACCCCATGTGTTACCGGCAACATGGGAATAGCTGCTTTGGCATAATCATCTTTACGTTTAATCGCCAGCGCCCAAAAATGTGGTGGCGTCCAAGCAAAAACAATCAGCACCAATAATAAACCGTGGCCATGAATATCATTGGTAACCGCAGTCCATCCTAGCAGCGGCGGGGCAGCCCCAGGCAAACCACCGATGACAATATTTTGTGGCGTGGCACGCTTTAACCACAAACTATAAATACCTGCGTAGCCAATCAATGAGAATAAAGTCAGCCAAGCTGTTAGATGATTAACTAAAACCATCAAAATCACCATCCCCACCACACCTAATAGTGCGGCGAATACGGCGGCCTGTGCTGTTTTAATCCGCCCCTGTGCAATTGGCCGATTATGGGTGCGAGCCATAATAATATCAATTCGTTGGTCCACCAGATGATTGACCACCGCACCGCAAGCAGAACACAAACCTATGCCCAAGTTACCAAAAATCAGTATATCAATGGGTACTACACCAGGAGTCGCCATAAACATACCAATCGCCGATGTCAGCAACATCAAATACACGACATTTGGTTTGGTTAATTCGTAGTAATCACTCCAGCGCACCGGTGCGTGCTTAGCGCTCGTGTTTGTCTCGGACATGTTTTTACTTTCTCTTAGGTTCTATTAGTTCAATATGCTTTACTAAGTGACTAGTTTTTCTGCAGTAAACACTCGGTGGTTTAAAGTCACCATAGTTAACAGTAACAGTGCCCCCACTAAATTGTGCGCTACTGCGATATAAACAGGGAAATTAAACACTATATTGCCTAAACCCAGACAAACTTGCAGTACTAACACCGCCAATATAACCAAACTAATTTTTTTGCACTCAGGAATAGCTATTTTTCGGCTTAATACATAGACCATGGCTAACAAAAACAATGTCGTGACTATTGCGCCAATTCGATGACTAAAATGAATGGCGATTCTAGCCTCGTTATCCATGACACCGCCTAAATAATTAGGACCAATACTTTGCGTAATATCAAAGGCCGGTGCAAATGCCATCTGCGGTAACCACTGGCCCTGACAAGTTGGTAAATCAGGGCAGGCGAGGGCAGCGTAGTTTGATGTCGTCCACCCACCGAGTGCAATCTGACAGCTGACTACAATCAAGCCCAACACCGCTAGTTTTTTAAATGCCTGTAACTGCTTCCAGCTTAAAAACGGTACCTTCCAATGCTGATTATTCAACCGCAAGGTTAATAACCACAATAAGCTAAACACGCTAAAACCGCCTAACAAATGCATAGTTACTACCTGTGGCCATAACTTCAGTGTCACCGTCCACATACCAAATAAGCCCTGCAAGATAATAAAGACCAGAATAAATGCGGGTAATTTAAACGGTTGCTTCGATTTGCCTCTTTTCAAACCCAAATAAGCTAATACCCACATGGTAACGACAACAGAACCCACTGCATAAGGCTCCATGACGGTTCCTACAATAGCTGTCACAACCGCCATTAAGACATTAATAGCTAATAAGCCACTAACTAACTTAATTGGCTGTGGTTCACGCCGCCGTACAACAGCTATCACAAGCAGCGCAATAGCAATGTAACCTAAAGCTTGTGCAAAGTAGCGATGTACCATTTCTGGCCAAGTTTTATCGTGCTCTACAGGCATATCCGGAAAAGCCTGATTCGCTCTTTCAACATCTGATGCCGTTGTCGGCCAAAAAGCATGACCGTAGCAAGTAGGCCAATCCGGGCAACCTAAGCCTGCATCTGCCAGCCGTGTAAAAGCCCCCAAACCTATCACTACCACAGCACACAAACACCCAGCCAGCGCTAATTTAAAACCAGGCAGGCGGTTTACGGCAGAATTGAACAAAGCCATGTAGAACCCCTATAATCTATTTAATCAAACGCTTCATATCGCGTATCACTGACTTACCTAAGTCGTTCAGCGTTGCTTGTTCGGTATTATCCACATGATACGTCATCATCAGCCACCCCTTTGGATCAATTACAAAGAAACTTCGCTCCTCAAAAGGGTTAACGCTACTAGCTTCAAATAAATGTTCAAGGGCAGGGCGACTCAAACTAATAATATCAACACCGTGGTATTCTTGTTGTAACTGTTGTTGTAAAGAGCCCGTGATTACGCCATCGGTGGTCACGTAAAGTAACCGTACTTTATGCATATTCTTACCTAGCGCCGTTATGCTTTGACGTGCCACATAAAGCATCCGCTCGCAGTCATTGCTGCAGTAACGGTCACCGATAACTAGATAAGCCCATTTTGGCTCGGGTTTGGTATAGTCAAACTCATCGCCATTAACAGTAAATAATTCTAGCTCAGCAAACTGTAATGGCGGGGTGATCAACTGGCCATTATTAACCGTTTCCAGGTCAATAGCTCTAGTTTCTACCAAATAGTACGTTATGGTCGACAGTAAAAACACTAGCGCCGGAATACCAAAGATAGCGAGAATAACTTTTCTATTTTTTTTATTCTGTTCTGGATTAAATTTTGGCTCTGTCACTCAAGTAGACCTCTGTTTATTTTTTACGAATTAATTTTTTGGCTTTTAGCCATGCCCAAATATTGGTATTTGCCAACAAGGCAATTAATACCAAGGTAAATGACATAGCAAACCACTGCACTGCGTAACCGATATGTTTACTTGGTTGTAAATTAACTAGCTGCCAGTTGGCTTGATAGCTCCCGGGATAGTGTTCTGCTAAACGCACGGTATATGGATAAATAGGCAAATCAAAATCTGCCGCTAATTCAGTGATATCAATGGACTGGACTACTCGCGGCCACGGCTTAACGGCCTCTACCCCCAATTTCATCATCTCACCCTGCGGCACATACACCTCACCACTGAGCTCGACTTCGCCGCTCACTGCTTGAATTGCTGGAAGGCTACGCCGAGCACTATCTGCTGCCAACCAACCACGATTGATCATTACGATATAAGCATTACTGCTAAGTTGAAAAGGAGTAATTATCTCATACCCAAAGCGCCCGTGAAAAATACGATTGTCCAATAATATGGCTTTATCATTTAAATATCGCCCCCGCATTTTAACCGGTTGATAATCCACATCGGTTCGATCAAACAGTTGTTCAATGGCGAGCACACCACCCTGTTGTCGCTGCTGGTAAAGTGCCTGTAGCTGGCTTTTTTCTGTAGCCCGCTCTAGCTGCCAAAACCCCAACAATACCAATATCGGCAACAATATGATCACCAGCGTCGTAGCCCTCCAGTCTGGGGTAAATTTTAGGCTATGATGTTCTGGTTTAGACATGTCGGCGGGTTCACTGGGTTATACTAGCGATTTATAACGGTCTATTAAATTTTAGGCATGACCTTTGGAGTCTCGCTATGTGGTTAAAAATCATCATTATCATCTTGTTTATCGGCCTTGTTGTCAGCCTGTTCAGCAGCCTGCGATTTTTACTCAAAGAGCGAAATACTGCGGCGGCGGCATCGTCTTGGACTCGACATATACCCAGTGTTCGCATAGCGCTAGCAGTATTGTTGATTGGCTTTTTGTTCTACGGTGTATTTACTGGGCAACTAGGGTCTAACGCCCCTTGGGATGCTCGTTACAAAGAGAGTCCGCAGCCAAGCCAAACAACACCAGGGCTTCAACCTTCTGAACAACTACTTCCCGAATAAGCGCTTCCTGGAAGCATTAACTAAGCGCTGTAAGTTTAGCTTGCGCCTAAATGTAAAAACGGTTGTGGAGATTACCTCCACAACCGTTTTTTTATTTAACCGCCACTAGCGCTTATAAGACATAGACAAACAAGAACAACCCAACCCAAACCACATCGACAAAGTGCCAATACCAGCTCGATGCTTCAAAACCAAAGTGGTCTTCTGGGGTAAAGTGGCCAGACTTGGTTGACCGCAACCACTGTACCAGCAGCATTAACACGCCCATACATACATGGAAGCCATGAAAGCCAGTCAACATAAAGAACGTCGAGCCATAAATGCCTGAGTTTAAATATAAACCGTAGTCAACGTAGGCTTCGTGATATTCAAGATACTGTAAATAAATAAAGGAAAGACCCAATACCACGGTCAAACCTAGCCAAAAATTTAGCTTGCTACGCTGATTTTTTAATAAAGCTAAGTGCGCAATATGAGCTGTAACACTGGAGCTAATAAGAATAATAGTATTCCATAAAGGTAACCAATGTAGAACATTACTCCAGCCGGGAAAGCTCAAATTTCTCTCTGGCCCTGTCATAATGCCATTGTTTGCAATAATCTGACCACTCACACCACCGACGGCGTCCTGTGGTGTTTGCATCAGTGGCCACTCATAGCTAAAGCCCTCCCACAACAGGCCGTTCATGCGACCACCGTCGCCTTCACCGCCCAGCCATGGGCCAGCCAGATTGCGTACGTACCACAATGCGCCAAAGAATGCGGCGAAAAACATAACTTCTGAGAAGATGAACCACTGCATACCAATCGCGTAAGAGTGTTTTAACTGTGCACTGTTCATCCCAGCACGGTTTTCACGAATGGTGGTACTAAACCACACAAACAAAGTTGACAAAAACAAGCCCAAACCAACAAGGAAAATAAACCATGAATTAGTTTGTAGCCCCGGTTCGCCAAAAGTTTTGTCATTCAAAACATGAGCTGCACCAAACAATGTCATGAATAAAGTCAGGCTGGTACAAATGGCCAAATGACTTTTTTCAGGAACATAATAGGTCTCGTAATCGGTATTGCTGTGACCTGCCATTTTTTTCTCCGTTAATTTCTTTGTTGCTATCTTTTTAGCAAAGACTTTAAAGAAATGCCTTTCTATATTTTAACGTGCGGTAATAGTAGGCGCCGCTTCAACCATATCTGTTACATCAAACAGCGTATAAGACAAGGTAATCGTTTTTATGTCTGCCGGTAAATCTTGATCAACAATAAACTGTAGCGGCATATCAATATCTTCGCCAGCAGCTAAATGTTGTTGATTAAAACAAAAACATTCTGTTTTATGAAAATACTCAACGGCACGGGCAGGGGAGATGCTCGGTATTGCCTGAGCTATCATTGCCTTAGCCATTGGGTTTTTTGCATAAAACAAGGTGTCGTTAACGCCACCTGGATGCACTCTTAATACCGAATCAGTCGGATGAAACTCCCACATCATGCCATCATTATTGCTAGCTACAAATTGCACCCGAATTTCACGGCTAGTATCTATAGCAGCCTCAACGACCTGGTATTGCTCGCCACTGGTTTTACCATTAATACCCAGCGCATCACAGAGCACATTGTACAGCGGCACCATGACAACGAAGACAAAAGCGAACATGGCCACGACAACAACAGCTGACTTTACAACTGTTTTAGTTACTCCACTGCTAGACGATATGTCTTTAGCGCCTGAACTATTATCTGTAGGCATATTCGCCACGTCTCCAAATCCTCACGACTACATTACACTCTAGGCCCTAGAAGCTATTTAACTTCTGGAGGCGTTGAAAAGGTGTGGTAAGGGGCAGGTGTTGCCACCGTCCACTCCAAACCTTCGGCACCTTCCCATGTTTTAGGCTCACTCGTTGGCTTCCCTGCAACAACAGTACGAACAACGTTGAACAGGAATAGTATCTGCGAAGCACCATAGATAAACGCACCAATCGACGACATTAAATTGAAGTCGGAAAACTGCAGGGCGTAATCTGGAATACGACGAGGCATACCGGCAAGACCCAAGAAATGCTGCGGGAAAAACGTCAGGTTAAAGCCAATAAATGATATCCAGAAATGGGCTTTACCCATACTCTCGTTATACATTTTGCCGCACCACTTCGGTAGCCAGTAGTAAACCGCCGCAGACATACTAAATACTGCACCGGCAACCATAACGTAGTGAAAGTGAGCCACCACGAAGTAGCTATCATGATACTGAAAATCCACCGGAGCTAGAGACAACATAACCCCAGTGAAACCACCAATCGTGAACAATAATATAAAGCCTATACAAAACAGCATCGGTGTTTCAAAGGTCATTGACCCTCTCCACATCGTGGTTACCCAGTTGAAAACTTTCACCCCTGTTGGCACAGCAATCAACATGGTGGCGTACATAAAGAACAACTCGCCCGCAACCGGCATACCTACTGTGTACATGTGGTGAGCCCACACAGCAAATGATAGGAACGCAATCGACGCTGTTGCGTAAACCATTGAATCATAACCAAAAAGAGGCTTACGCGCGAAGGCTGGAATGATCTGCGATACCACTCCAAAAGCCGGTAAGATAATGATATAAACTTCGGGGTGACCAAAAAACCAGAATACATGCTGGAATAAAACAGGGTCGCCGCCACCAGCTGCCGAGAAGAAACTGGTACCAAAGTGAATATCCATCAACATCATTGTTACCGCACCCGCCAATACCGGCATAACCGCTACCAATAGGAAGGCTGTAATCAACCAGGTCCACACAAACATTGGCATTTTCATGTATGTCATGCCAGGTGCACGCAGGTTAACTACCGTCGCAATAATGTTGATTGACCCCATGATAGAGGACAGTCCCGCCAGGTGGATGCCAAAAATGAAAAATGACACCGAAGGAGGCGCGTAGGTTGTCGATAACGGCGCATAAAAAGTCCAACCAAAGTTGGGGGCACCGCCGTCCATAAACAACGTTGAAGCTAACAACGCAAAAGTAGGGGGCAGAATCCAGAAACTCAGATTATTCATCCGCGGTAACGCCATATCTGGCGCCCCGATCATCATTGGAATCATCCAGTTCGCCAGGCCTACAAACGAAGGCATAATGGCACCGAACACCATCACCAAACCGTGCATAGTGGTCATCTGGTTAAAAAACTCAGGCTCTACAATTTGCAGGCCAGGCTGAAACAACTCTGCCCGAATGATCATGGCGAAAGCACCGCCCATGATAAACATGGCAAAGCTGAACCAAAGATACATCGTGCCGATATCTTTGTGGTTGGTGGTAGTTATCCACCTCATTAAACCTTTATTAGCAGGTCCGTGCGCACCCATTGTGACTCCTCCTACTGACCTTGCTTGAAGTTGTAAACATCGATGGGCTGGATAGTGTCGCCCATATTATTGCCGAAAGCGTTACGCTGATAGGTAACAACTGCGGCCAAATCGACATCATTTAGCTGAGCACCAAAGGCCTGCATTGCAGTTCCTGGCACACCATGAACAGTAATATTGAGGTGTTGCTTAACATCCCCTGTAGCTACTGGGCTTGCGGCAATAGGCTTGCCCACACCACCTTCACCGTTTGCACCATGACAAGCGACGCAATATTGGTTATAGACGACTTTACCTGCAGTCATTTGCTCATCAAGCGTAAAATGCTTGCTCATTAATGCCTGAATTTCAGCCGCTTTGGCTCGTTTACCCGCCAGCCAATCATCGTATTCGGTTTGTGAGACCACGTTAACCACGATCGGCATAAAGCCATGATCTCGGCCACACAGCTCCGCACACTGCCCACGATAAACCCCCTCTTTTAAAGGCTTGGTCCATGCTTCGTTGATAAAACCCGGAATCGCATCTTTTTTGACCGACAATGCTGGTACCCACCATGAGTGAATTACGTCATTACCGGTTACTAGAAGACGCGCCTTTTTATTAACAGGCAAAACCAAGGGCTCATCAACTTCTAGTAAGTAATGCTCACCTTTTTCGTCTTCGTTATAAATCTCATGCTTAGCAGTGCTCATATTACTGAAAAAAGCGACGTTTTCGCCTGCTTCATCAATATATTCGTACTTCCACTTCCACTGATAGCCGGTAACCACAATATCGACATCAGAGTCATCAAAGTCGTAGATTTTTAGTAGCGTAGTCGTTGCCGGAAAGGCCATAGCAATAAGAATCAGGAAGGGAATAACCGTCCAGGCGATTTCAACCACCGTGCTCTCATGAAAATCAGCAGGTTTAGCACCCTTCGACTTTCGGTGAGTAAACACCGAATAGAACATGACACCAAAAACAATGATGCCAATCCATATACAGATCCAAAGCACGATCATGTGTAAATCGTAAACCTCAGACCCTACTTCAGTAACGCCTGGCGTCAAGTTCATCTGCCAGCGTTGAGCCTCTTCTGCCCAAGTACTTGCGCTCAATAGGCTGAGCAGCAATAGCACAGGACTAAGCGCCAGCTTTTTAAGCCGTTTCGCTCGTAAATGCATCTCCCGTGTCTCCGTATTTAATGGTTAAAATTATTCCAGAACTCTCTTCTGAAAACATAGATAGCGCTTACCCACCAAAGATATAACCATGATGTATGCTAAATAAATCATGAATTGATCTATTAGAAACACTAATATAGCAGTGACTTCATATTCTTGTTTTTTTAGCTCTGTATTGCTTATTTTGCCGACCAACTCGCAACTTAATCAATCGCTGCAGACTAATTACCCACTTAGATAGAATCATCAGCAATGCTTTCTGTTTCCGTCTTAATTAGCCGGGTGCGACAAAACGCCGCAATTATACGCAGCTTTAGTGATACAGGCCACTTTTACACTATAAAAATTACATCCATTAATGATTATAAACGACAATCATCAATCACTACCCAGCAAGAAGATTGGCATATATGAGGCCTAATACGAAGCTCAACCACAAGATATGGCATTTAGCCTGGCCAATGATTATTTCAAATCTATCCGTTCCTTTGCTCGGAATGGTGGATACTGCAGTGCTTGGGCACCTAAAAAGCCCTCATTTTCTTGCCGCTGTGGCCGTAGGCAGCAGCATTTTAGCTTTTCTTTACTGGGGTTTTGGCTTTTTACGCATGGGAACTACCGGCCTTACTGCCCAGGCCTACGGTGCCGATCAACACGACCAGTCTCGACTGATTGCCTTCCGATCGATCATTATTGCCCTCTGCCTTGGGATTATGGTTATCTGCTTCAGCCCATGGTTACTAGAATTTGGATTCACCTTAATCGGCCCCTCTAGCGAGATTAAATCCATTGCTGCCAGCTACTCTCAAATTAGAATTTTTAGCGCCCCTGCGGTACTCGTTAACTACGCCATTATCGGCTGGCTAATCGGCCGTCAAAACACCCGATACCCTTTAATCATCGTACTGTTTACTAATAGTTTAAATATCGGGCTCGATGTTTTACTAGTTATTGGCTTAGATATGGCAAGCGACGGTGCCGCCATAGCAACATTGATCGCTGAATGCAGTGGCTGCGCACTAGGATTGTTATTGCTAAAGCAAACCCTCAAGCGCCTTCCGGGGCAACTGGACTACCAACAACTATGGCAGTGGCGAGACTACCAACAACTGATACTTATTAACCGCCACCTGTTTATACGCACCCTTATATTGTTAACCAGCCTTGCTTTTTTTACTTCTCAAGGCGCCAAACAGGGCGAAGTCATACTCGCTGCCAATGTCATCATTATGAATTTACTGATGTTCACCTCTTTCGGGCTCGACGGTTTTGCCCATGCGGCTGAAGCGTTGGTTGGAGACGCTGTCGGCAAGCGCAATTGGCCAGCCTTTAAAGCTACCTGCCTGGCCTGTGGACTGTGGTCATTGATTACCGGCGTTGTATTTACCCTGCTTTACTGGGTAGCAGGCCCCCTACTTATTAAGCAGCTGACCTCGATCGAAGAAGTCCAGCAGCAAGCTGGGCTCTACCTGCCTTGGCTCATAGCATTACCAATTATTGCTGTATGGGGATATTTATTAGACGGGATATTTATTGGCGCTGCCCGAACTGCTGCGATGCAGCAAACCATGCTGGCGGCAGCGATATTAGTTTACCTGCCGTGCTGGTATTTCAGCCAAGCCTGGGGCAACCACGGCCTATGGCTTGCTTTTATTTGTTTCAATGCTGCCAGGGGGGCATTCCTGGCACTTTACTTTCACCACTATAGTTTGCAGCGATCGTGGTGGTAGCAAAGCATCAAATAGATCTTTTTCGTCTAAGCATCCAAATAGCGAAACTACCATAATGGTCTAATCTTAGTGGGTAATTAACACAGCAGTACCCTCGGACTATCAACACCGTTGAAATTAAGCATACCCCCCCAACTTACCGTTGCCGTTAGAGTACTGTCACTTAAACCACTAAGGAGGCTCTGGTGCCTACAGACGCCATTCGTGACACTATAGCCTTAGCCAAGCTGCACGAACTACAACACGACTATTTAGCTAAACTATTTAAGCAGCATACTCTAAAGAGTATGCACTTTTCTATTCAGCTCCCAGAACAAAATACCATTTCCAGTCTGGTAAATTTTGTAATTGCTTACATTGATCATGTGCCCGACTTTATCGATGCAGCAAGAACGATTACCAAACAAGCGAGCATTGCCGAGTATACTGAGCCCTTCCTAAAACTAGCCGAGGATTATTTTTTAAAACCTCCAGAGATTGTCAACAAGCATACTGGTCTTTTAGAGCTGATGAATGAGGCCTACCTGGCTCATCGCTTAATAGAAGAAATTAATGACCGCTTTATGATGCGCACATCAATACCTTTAGTACCCATGGATATGACTATATCCAACTTGATAGTTCACAATCTCATTGGTGAGCCATTTTCTAACGAACTCGATGAGGCTGTGCAATATACCGCCGACCTCACCATGATCAAGGAACATGTTTACCTGCGTAGCGAGTTCCAAGCCTATATTGCCAAACATAAACACCGTGACAAAGATAAAGAACAACAACGTTGGCCTTGCCTGGCCGACCAACTATCAATAAACCTGCAACTAACAAAGCGCTAAGCAAACTGACGTTTAACTAGAGCTAGCCGAACCTCAGACCTGGAGGGGGGATTTAATGATCTCTGCGTTTTGCACCAGGGTTAGGGTCAATAATATTAACTACTTGCACCTCATCTTCGTGGGATAAAGGCTGCTCGCCAACTCGCGGCTGATTAACACGGGTTTTAATTTCCTCACCAGATAATTGTTTTGGTCCGCTATCAGTCATTACATCTTGATAACCGCAACGTACACACTCTCTAACTTGTTGTTGCTGGTCATCATCATACATAAGCAACTTGTCCATTTCTGCACAGCGCGGACAAACTGCCCCGGCAATAAAACGCTTTACTACAGGCTTTTCGCTCATGCGTTTAGCTCCTCACTAACGATACCACAATGCCTTAATAACGCATCAATTTCAGGCTCTCTACCTCTAAAGCTCGCAAACATTTCCATTGGGTCAATTGAACCGCCGTGTTGTAGAATTTCCTGTAAAAAACTGGCTCCCGTTTGAGCATTAAAAATTCCTTCGTCTTCAAAACGAGAGAAAGCATCTGCGGATAAAACCTCAGCCCACTTATAACTGTAATAACCCGCAGCATAACCTCCCGCAAAAATATGGGCGAAGCTATGTGGAAAACGATTAAACTCCGGCACAGTGTAGACCGACACTTTGTCGCGCACTCGATTAAGAATCACACTGATTGGCTCTGGGTTTTTAGCATTGTATTCGGCATGCATTTTTATATCGAATAATGAAAACTCCAGCTGCCTCATCATAAACATACCGGACTGAAAGTTTTTTGCCGCCAACATTTTTTGCAGCATATCATCCGGCAACACTTCACTGGTTTTGTAATGACTTGAAATCAACGGAATCGCTTGTTTTTCCCAGCACCAGTTTTCTAAAAACTGGCTTGGTAATTCCACTGCATCCCAAGCCACACCATTGATGCCAGAAACCGGCGCGCAATCTACCTGTGTCAGCATATGATGCAAACCGTGGCCAAATTCATGAAATAAAGTGGTTACCTCATTGTGTGTCAGCAACGAAGGGGTATCTGTACCGGGCGCAGTAAAGTTGCAGGTTAAAAATGCCACTGGCAATTGAATGCTGCCATCAGCTAATTGCCGCCGCACACGACAGTCAGCCATCCAGGCACCACCGCGTTTATGCTCACGAGCAAACAAATCTAAATAAAATTTAGCAATCACTTCACCGTTGCGTAACACATGATAAAAACTGACATCTTCATGCCATTTTTCTACCGTTTTTATTTCTACAAACTCAATAGCAAATAAACGTCCAACAATGGTAAACATGCCATCGATAACTTTATCGACGGGGAAATAGACACGCAACTCCTCTTGTGAAAGCTCATACTTTTCCAACCGTAATTTTTCACTGTAGTAGGGGATATCCCAAACTTGCAAAGACTTAACCCCAAGTGTGCGTGCAAACGCCAGCAACTCAGCGTAATCCTGTTTGGCCACAGGTAAACTTTTTTCTGCCAAATCTAGCAAAAAGCTTTCTACCTGCTGCGGGGATTCCGCCATCTTACTCGCCAACGAACGCTCAGCAAAATTGTTAAAACCCAATAACAGTGCCAACTCATGGCGTAGAGATAAAATCTCATCCATTAACTCGCTATTGTCCCACTGACCTGCGTTAGGGCCCAGCTCAGAGGCACGGGTGGAATAGGCCCAATACATCTCTTCACGCAATGCAGCATTATCGCAATATTGCATCAATGGTAAGTAAGCAGGGATATCCAATGAAATTAAGTAACCTGGTAAATCCTTCGCTTTAGCAGCTTGTTGATAATTATTCAGCGCGCTCTCGGGTACCCCGGCAAGCTCGGATCGATCGATTATATGCTTGCTCCAACCGTGGGTGGCATCGAGTACATTGTTAGAAAACTGAGTCGATAACTCCGCCAAGCGCTGTTTAATAGCACCAAACCGCTGTTGGTTTTTTTCATCAAGAGCAATACCCGACAGGGTAAAATCGCGTAACGCATTGTCGACGGATTTGCGCTGGGCAACTGTAAGCTGTTGATAAGTTTTATCCTCGGACAGTTTTTTATAAGCTTGGTAGAGCTGTTTATTTTGTCCCATCTGTGTGCTGTATTCAGTCAGCTTTGGTAGACAAGCGTTATATACTGCTCTTAACTCATCAGAGTTTTTTACTCCGTTTAAATGGCTAACCGGCGACCAAAATTGGTCGAGCTCATCATCCCATTGCTCTAACTGCGCTAAGAATGATTGATCGGGATTTGAAGTGCTCTCTAACAACTCGGCGATCCGCTGCCGATTTTGGCTAAGCAGCTGATCCAGCGCAGGCTCGATATACTCAGGCTTAATCTGTGAAAACGCGGGAAGCAGATGATGCTGTAACAGGGGATTAGACACGGCGACAATAACCTCTAAAAATTTTTCACCATTCTAGCAAACCTATAGGCAGAATACTGTGGCAACAGCGCTGAAAATACTGTCACACCACAATTACCGTTATTCAACACTGGTACTTTCTAATCAGGCCTCTTACCATTCCAACTCCTCCAACCATTATTCCATGGGACCAGAAAAGTATGGCTACGCAAACCAACACGTCAATCAGACCGTTTAAAGGCATATTTCCCAAGCTAGCTAGCGGCGCTTATATCGACCCCGCCGCGGTAGTTATTGGCGATGTACATCTTGGTGCTGATGCCTCTGTCTGGCCTTTGGTCGTCATTCGTGGTGATGTCAATGCCGTGCGTATTGGCGATCGCAGCAATATCCAGGACGGTAGCGTAATCCATGAGTCCAGACCCACTAACAGCAACCCAGAGGGTTATCCGACCATCGTTGGCGATGACGTTACGGTTGGCCATAAAGTCATGCTGCATGGCTGTACTATTGGTAACCGCTGCTTGATTGGAATGGGAGCCATTATTTTGGATGGGGTTATCATCGAAGACGAGGTAATGGTTGGAGCAGGGGCGCTAGTCACCCCCGGCAAACGACTCAACAGTGGCTACCTGTATACCGGCAGCCCAGCACGTCAAACGCGCCCGCTTAACCCACATGAACGTGAATTGTTTAACTCCCTAGCCACTAATTATGTCGTACTAAAAAACGATTATCTAGCCGAGCAAGTCAGCTAAATAACTGAACATCTAGTTACCTGCTTCCAGCTCCTGCCGAATTGCGCTGATCACTTCCGTTGTTTGCGGGCGCATACCACGCCAGAGTAAAAATGATTCTGCTGCCTGCTCCACCAACATCCCCAAACCATCAGCTACTGCCCAGGCAGCGTTTTCCGCTCCCCAGCGCATAAATGGCGTGGGGCCATTGCTATACATCATGTCATAGCAGCAACCCTGGTCAGTTAGGGCTTGAGTGGGCAGGGGGGGCAACTCACCAGCGAGACTGGCGCTGGTGCCATTGATGATCAAATCAAATTGGTTGGCATGCAATGCCTCATAGCTACAAGCACTTACATTGCCCAAGTCGGCAAAGTCCTGAGCGAGTTGTTGCGCCTTCTTCACAGTTCGATTAGAAATAAGCAAATGTGCCGGGTTAAGACCTAACAGTGGCTCTAGCACTCCACGAACAGCACCACCACCACCCAACAACAAAACCCGTTTATTCGTCACCTGCCAACCAAGGTTTTCACAGATATCTCGAACCAAACCAGGACCATCAGTATTGTCCCCGTAGATAGTGCCATCATTCTGCATAGCCAAAGTATTAACCGCGCCAGCTCGGCGAGCTCGATCACTTAACTCATCAGCAAACTGATAGGCATCTATTTTAAATGGCACGGTAATATTCAAACCTTTGCCACCATTGTCAAAAAAGCTACGCGCAGCATCAGCGAATTTATCAACCTCGACCAAATGTGCTCGATAGTTGATATTTTGCAAGGTCTGCTTAGCAAAAGCCGCATGAATTTGTGGCGATTTGCTATGCTTGATCGGGTTGCCGAATACGGCGTATTTATCTGCTATGGTCATAAACCTATTCTTTTTACTTTGTTATTATTTAAAGGCGACTGCTTTACGCCTTAAAAATATTTTCACGATATAGCTGGCTAAGCCCAATCCCTATTGATTAAAAAATCCGTTGTTAAACGAGCTTCAGCGCTACTTGCCTGCGGCTGCCAGTCGTACTCCCAGCGCACCAAAGGTGGCAAAGACATTAAGATTGACTCGGTACGCCCATTAGATTGCAAACCAAAAATTGTGCCTCTATCTTGAACCAAGTTGAACTCAACGTAGCGGCCACGCCGATAAAGCTGAAATTGCCGCTCGCGATCACTATAAGGGGTGCCTTTACGCTTAGCTACAATGGGTTGGTAAGCCTCAACATAAGAATCCCCTATAGCCCGCATAAAGGAAAAACACTGCTCAAAACTGCCCTCGGCGTAATCATCAAAAAACAAACCACCCACACCGCGGGGTTCGTCGCGATGCGGCAAGTAAAAATACTCATCACACCATTTTTTAAACCGAGGGTATACTGTTTGACCAAAGGGCTCACAGGCTTGTTTAGCCGTTTGATGCCAAGCCTCGCAGTCTTCTTCAAAGCCATAATACGGGGTTAGGTCGTAGCCACCACCAAACCACCAAACCGGCTCCTCACCTTCTTTTTCAGCAATGAACAGGCGCACATTGGCATGACTAGTCGGCACATAGGGGTTCTCAGGGTGCATCACCAAAGAGACACCCATCGCCTGAAAACTACGCCCAGCTAACTCAGGCCGCGACTGCGTAGCGGAGGGCGGTAAATTGTTACCAAATACATGAGAAAAATTGACTCCACCCTTCTCAAAAACCTCACCACCACTGATAACTCGGGAACGGCCCCCACCACCTTCAGGGCGCAACCACTCTGTTTGCTGAAATTGGGCCCCACCATCTTCCTGCTGCAAGCGGTCACAAATACTGTCTTGCAGTTCTAGCAAGTAACTTTTAACTTGATCAATCGCTAAATCAGGCGCTGACATGATAAACCTCCAATACAAAATGAATGGTCCGCACCATAGCATCAGCCATTGCGAATTACTTTGTCCGAAATCAATTCACGTATTTCCGATGGTTTAACCGCACCACCCAACTGGCCCGGCAGAATATAGTCCAGCTCATCACCCAGCTGTCGCTGTAACACCCAAGGCCACAAAGCAGGTTCTTTACCCGCCTTATTCGCTGAGGTTGAAACAACTGGGCCACCCACTGCGCGGCATAAATCCACCACCACTTGGTGAGTGCTTACTCTCAATGCGACACTAGAAAATTTGCCGCTAATCCAGGAGGGAACAAAGCTATTTACAGAGACTAACCAAGTAACAGGTTGCGGCAAGACTTGTGAAAATTTCGCCAGCAACTGTGGCGATAGATGCTCTAAATACGGCGCAAACTGCTCGACCGACGCTGCAACCAATATCAATCCCTTTTCAACAGGGCGCTGTTTGATAGCCAACAAGCGGCCCACAGCCTTGCTATTTAACGGATCGCAGCCCAAACCCCATACTGCCTCGGTGGGGTAGGCAATGACACCACCTCGCCGTACTTGCTGTACAGCGCGCTCCAGCTTCAGTGGCATCATAACCATGAGACTAGCCCTTCAGCTTAGCCTGCAATGCTTCATCTTTAGCGACGACTGCCTGGGCACTGCTTTCACGCTCGGCTATTAGTTTCTTATGCATGTCTGGATCAGCGGTGGCAAAGATTTGAGCCGCCAAATAAGCCGCATTTTTAGCCCCAGCTTTACCAATGGCAACGGTAGCAACAGGAATACCCGCCGGCATTTGCACCGTAGAGAGCAACGCGTCCAAACCATTCAATGAAGCATTAATGGGTACACCAATAACCGGCTTTAACGTAGCTGCTGCAACGGCACCAGCCAAATGCGCAGCCATACCCGCTGCGCAAATAAAAGCACCACAACCACGCTGATCCGCATCAGTCACGTAATCATGGGTGATTTTAGGTGTACGGTGAGCTGAGGTCACTTTGACCTCATAATCAATACCAAACGAACTCAGCACATCAAAAGCTGCTTCCATTTGAGGTAAATCGGAATCGGAACCCATTAAAATGGCTACAAAAGGCTTAGTCATGCTGCTGTCCTCAATACAGTGGATCCTCACATACACGAGAGGAAAAAGCGCGAAAAATACCCAACTGTGGGCCAGATTGCAAGCCCCTTACACAAATGACCATTGTTACCTCACTCCCTGGCAACCAGTAAATAACACCCTGAGCGGTTTTCAACCAGCCCCTTCAACTCCAGCGTCGTTAATACTGAGATCAATTCAGACGGCACCCAACCGCTGCGCTGCTGCAATAACTCAACAGGAGCAGGATCGAAACCCAGCAACTCAAGTAGCTCTCTCTCCATTACGTCGGCCACATCGTCCAGCATGATGTTTTGCTGCGCCCCCACCGGATTAACACTAGAACCGTCTCGCACCCCCATAATTGATGCCTCCGCTATAACCTGAATCGGTGGCGATGGTAACCAACCTTGTAGCTCTTCAACCACATCTAGCGCATTCTGTACCAGCTTCGCCCCTTGTTGAATCAAAGCGTGGCAACCTTGACTGCCAGTGCTATGAATTGATCCAGGTATAGCAAATACCTCCCGACCTTGCTCCAGCGCGCAACGCGCCGTAATTAGCGAGCCACTTTTAAGTGCCGCCTCCACGACTAACACCCCCAAACTCATACCACTAATAATACGATTTCGCCGAGGAAACAGGTTTCTACGCGGACCGGTGGCTAAAGGAAACTCTGAGACAATCGCTCCAGCAGTAGCAATTTGCTCATACAGAGCACCGTTTCTGGCGGGGTATATCTGATCAACTCCGGTACCGAGCACCGCTATAGTATTACCAGCACTGGCCAAAGCACCTTTATGGCTCTCAGTATCAATACCCAAAGCCAAACCACTGGTGACCGTTAATCCGGCACCGGCAAATTCACGGGCAAAACGAAACGCATTTTCGCAACCCTGGCGGGAGGTGTTGCGACTGCCGACCATAGCCAACTGAGGTTGGTTAAGTAATTCAACCCGACCTTTCACGTACAGTAACGGAGGCGCATCATTAGTTTGACGCAGTAATGCAGGGTATTGCGGTGAATTAAGCGGCACTAGCTGGATACACTGTTGCTGCACCAGCGTGTAATCACGCTCTAGCTGAGCTTGATCGATAGGTTTATTCAGCGCACTCTGCGCCGATGATGGGATTTTCAGGGCGTGAAACTCATCGAGCCCAAGTTGATAAATCTCTTCGGCTGTATTGGTCGCGTTAATTAGCCGGCGCAATTGGCTATCGGGTAAACCAGCTGTTCGATGTAGCGCTAACCAACTACGGACATCCTTATCTTGCATTGATCATCCTTGATCGATATTAAATTAACTGAGTTTCAGTCTTGAGCTAACACCAAGCAAACAACTGGCATTGAAAAGCGTTTATTGCCGCCAAACCATGGTCAGCGGATATAACATGTGTTTAGGCTGTTCGAGCCGCAGGAAGGAGATCCACTAGCCACGGCATCTTTTAGTTTAAATCAGCGCCATTGGGCTTAGGGGTTCTTAACCTTATCCATTACCACTAACGGCTGCGTGGCTTTTAGTACTAAGCCATAACTAACTTTTTCAAAGGTGCGAAATATCATCAGTAAGCCAGCACGGGTATCCGGCACCTTAACAATTTCGTCCGTCACGGTATCACGCACTTGCTCACCAACGCGGTAGATAGCCAACACATGACCAACTTCCATACCCTCGCGAGCACCCTGATTAATAACCACAACATTCATGCTACCAATTTGCGAAACACCACCCTCTACAGAAATAATATAGCCTGAGGTGTCTTGAGTCGGCGCGCTAGGATAAAAATTAGAACTGATTCGACGCTCTTCATCAGGCAATAAACGATCACCACGGCGAACCTCTTCGCTGGTATGATTCAATGCTAAGGTAGCAATATCAGACTCTAGCGCCGTCAGCTTGGCATTTGCGATAAAATAAGCCTGATAACCCAATAACTCTTCTGTTTCAGGATCTATATAGGCCTTGCCGGGGCGAAAGATACCAAAGTTTTTCTGCTCATTATCAAAAGCACCTCGGGCAAACAGCTCATCACCAGCCCCAGAAACAATGTGACCACCAGTGCCTGCCAATACATAGGGAGCGTTTTTAAGTTTTCCCGACTCAACAACACGGCTATCAGTTAAAAACGGTGAAACTGCATCTAACGGTATCCCAGGTATGGCTAGATCAAGATCAGAAATACGTACCTGTGGGCTCAGCTTGATATCTTTACCACGCTTGACCACTAACTTTGGCTGACCATTGATATACACCAAATTCAACATATCGCCTGGATAAATTAAATGGGGATTATCAACCTGGGGGTTAACGTGCCAAATTTGCGGCCACTTCCAAGGATCTTTGAGGAAAAGCTGCGAAATATCCCAAAGGGTATCGCCTTTTTTCACTACATAGGTTTGTGGATGTCCCTCTTTGAGCGACAATACATCACCCGCCTGCGCCAGAGACACATGTGCCAGAGGCACAAAAGCAACGACAGCAAGCAGGAAGTATCCCAATACCGTTTTTTTCATAATGGCATTCCTTTTTCGGAATTTATTCAAGAGCAGTTTCTCCAACACCCAGTTTCATACTTCTTCTATCAAGTTCACTTCAGCTCAATTGAGAGCGCTTATCAGTAAATACCTCAAAAAGTGATTGATAGTACTGGGTAATTTTTATTGATAAGCTGATATACTATAGCAGCTTAGTGGCAAATAAGAGTTCAGCTTTATATTGATTAATTTGGATTATTTGCTTTCCGATCATAATCTTAGCAGCAATACTTAGATTCACACTAGAAGTTCGTCACAAACTTAAATGGCTATTTTAGAGATTTTAGAATTTCCCGACCCGCGACTACGTACTACCGCCAAACCGGTAGTACAGGTAGATGAATCTACCCGTGTGATTATCGACGACATGTTCGAGACCATGTATAAGGCACCAGGCATTGGTCTGGCGGCAACTCAGGTGAATGTCCACGAGCGTATCGTAGTTATCGATGTCAGTGAAACCCAAGACCAGCCGATGGTATTTATCAATCCAGAGATAACCGTACTGGATGGCCCCGAACACAACTACGATGAGGGCTGCTTATCCGTGCCAGGCTTTTACGAAACTGTTTCACGGCCTGAAAACATTCTAGTAAACGCACTCGATCGTGAGGGTAACGCCTTCGAACTACAGCCTGAAGGGCTACTTGCAGTGTGCATACAACATGAAGTCGACCACCTTAACGGCAAACTATTCGTTGATTATATTTCACCACTTAAACGCAAACGTATTCGCTCCAAACTAGAAAAACAACACAAGCAAATGGCTTAAACAAGGCTGAACCCCCACACTATGAGCCACCCTTTACGTATTATCTTCGCTGGTACACCAGACTTTGCCGCTATTCATCTGCAAGGTATTCTCAGCAGCGCTGAACATCAGGTTATAGCGGTCTACTCACAACCAGACCGCCCGGCAGGCAGAGGTAAGAAACTAAAACCCAGCCCAGTCAAACAACTCGCTCTTGAGCATAATATCCCTGTTTACCAGCCTACTAACTTCAAAGAGGCTCCTGACCAGCAGCAACTACAACAACTCAATGCTGATTTAATGGTAGTTGTGGCTTATGGTTTGCTGTTGCCCAAGGTCATCCTCGATGCTCCCAAGTATGGCTGCATCAATGTACACGGCTCATTACTACCGCGCTGGCGCGGAGCAGCACCTATTCAACGAGCCATTGAAGCAGGCGATACTGAGAGCGGCATCGTGATTATGCAAATGGATGAAGGCCTGGATACGGGTGATATGCTGCTCACTACTCGCTGCTCTATTGACGCCAATGAAACCGGCGGTAGTCTGTTCGACAAATTAGCCGAGCTTGGCGTACCCGCGCTCAACAACGCCTTGAACCTGATTGCCAAGCAAGAAATAACAGCTACCGCTCAGGATGATAGCGAGACCTGCTACGCGCGCAAAATCTCCAAAGAGGAATTGGCGATAGATTGGCGGCAACCCGCCACCACTATTGAGCGAATGATTCGCGCCTTTAACCCTTTTCCTGTCGCTTACGCCAACCTCAATGGCGAGCGAATTAAAATCTGGCAAGCTACCGCCAGCGAACAGCAAGGTGAAGCAGGGAAGATTATCCACGCCGATAAAAAATCGATTATTGTAGGTTGTGGGGAGGGCTGCTTATCACTACAAATCATTCAACTGCCCGGTGGCAAAGCCCTGGATATTACTGCAGTGATGAACTCTAAAGCCGATACCTTTAGCTGTGGCGTGCAATTTGATTTAGCCCCCGCCCCATGAGCAAAAAAGCGCTGGACTGTCGCGCCGCCGCCGCTCACTGTATTGCCGCCGTTGCTAACGGCGCTTCACTATCACAACAAATCCCGTTATTTGAACAACAGGTTGATGAACGTGATCGCGCTTTGTTCCGGCAACTGTGCTACGGGGTGTTAAGGTTTTATCCCAAGCTACTCGGCGTTACCAGACAGCTATTAAGTAAGCCAATGAAAGACAAAGACCGCGACGTACTGATGCTGTTATTGCTGGGCATCTACCAGCTAACTGAAACCCGCATCCCTGACCACGCCGCCGTCAGCGCTACTGTCGCGGCAACCCGCGCACTAAAAAAGCCTTGGGCCAAGGCATTAGTCAATGGTGTACTCCGGCAATGGCAACGCCGGCAGGATGATTTACTCGCCCAACTTTCACCCGCCGAAGCCCTAGCCCACCCCGAATGGCTGCATCAAGCACTAAATAGCGCTTGGCCCGAACAAGCTGAAGCAATAGAACTGGCCAATAATCAACATCCACCGATGTGCCTGCGAGTGAATCAGCAACAGGTCACAACTGAGGATTACCTGCAACAACTCATTGCCGCCGATATCAGTGCCAAGCGCTGTGAATATAGCCCTCACGGCATCCGTCTAGATCAAGCTAGTGCCGTTGAAAAACTACCGGGATTTAACGAAGGTTTCGCCAGCGTACAAGATGAAGCACCGCAGCTCTCTGCTCAGTTGCTGGCACTCGCTCCGGGTCAGCGTGTGTTAGACGCTTGCTGCGCCCCTGGCGGAAAAACCTGTCACATACTGGAATCCGAGCCCGAACTTACACAACTAATCGCACTGGATATCGATCAAGACAGGCTCAACCGGGTAGAACAAAACCTGCAACGCTTACAGCTGCAGGCCCAAGTTATAGCGGGCGATGCCGCCAATCCAGAGAGTTGGTGGGATGGAAAAATGTTCGACCGTATTCTGCTCGACGCTCCCTGCTCAGCAACCGGCGTGATACGCCGCAACCCCGATATCAAATTACACCGCAACGCAGCCGACATTCAAAATCTGTCAGCATTACAATTGGATATTCTAACCGCGCTGTGGGCAACCTTAAAACCCGGGGGCTTATTACTGTACGCAACCTGCTCAGTATTGCCCGATGAAAATGAAAACGTGGTCGCTCGGTTTTGCCAGCAACAAATCGATGCCGAGCATCAGACTATTACAGCCAATTGGGGCTTGGCCAGAGACTATGGCCGACAATTATTCCCCCAGCCCCATGGCCCTGATGGTTTCTTTTACGCACTGCTAGCCAAAAAGCTTTAAAAAATACACTTAAAGCATAGCCTTTAGCCTGTAAGCGCCTACAATACAGCAGTATTAATAACGCCCAATATTCAGGTTAAACCAACCAGCTTAATTTATTAAACAGTGCGGCTACCTTCATGAAAATAATCATTCTCGGCGCAGGCCTAGTAGGCGCCTCACTAGCCGAGCACCTGGCAAATGAGCAAAATGATGTCACTGTAGTCGATATTGATGGCGATCGTTTGCGCGAACTCCAAGATCGACTGGATATTGGTACCGTCACCGGGCGCGCATCGCACCCTAATGTCTTAGCCAGAGCCGGCGCCGAAGATGCTGACATGTTAATTGCGGTAACTAACTCCGACGAAATCAACATGGTCGCCTGTCAAGTTACCTACTCTTTATTCCGTACTCCAACCAAAATTTCTAGAATCCGCGCCCAGCAATACCTTGACCAGCCTGAGATGTTCAATAACGAAGCCATCCCCATCGACGTTATTATCAGCCCAGAACTACTGGTGACTCGCTATATCCACCGTTTAATTGAATACCCCGGCGCGCTGCAGGTGCTCGATTTTGCCGGTGGTAAAGTTCAGTTGGTCGCGGTAAAAGCCTATTATGGCGGACCCATCGTTGGCAATGAGCTGCGCCAGATTCGTAACCACATGCCCAATGTCGATACTCGCGTCGCTGCTATTTTTCGTCGCAATCGTCCGATCATGCCCATGGCCGACACCATTGTTGAGGCTGACGACGAGGTATTTTTCATCGCCGCCAGTGAAAATATTTTACCGGTAATGAGTGAACTGAGACGGCTTGATACCCCCTACAAACGCGTCATTATTGCCGGCGGCGGCAATATTGGTGAACGATTAGCGGCTGCCATCGAAGATAAATATCAGGTTAAAATTATCGAGCGGAGCTACTCGCGCTGCCGAGATTTATCTGAGACATTGCGCCGTACCATCGTACTAAACGGTAACGCCTCCGATAGTGACTTATTAATTTCAGAGAGTATTGAAGATGTCGATGTATTCTGCGCACTGACCAGTGATGACGAAGCCAATATCATGTCATCCCTACTGGCAAAACGACTGGGAGCAAGAAAGGTTATCACTCTTATCGCCAATCCTGCCTATGTAGATTTGGTTCAGGGTGGCGAAATTGATATTGCTATTTCAGCACAGCAAATCACCATGGGAAGTCTATTGACGCACGTGCGCCGCGGTGACATTACTAACGTACACTCACTGCGCCGCGGTGCCGCCGAAGCATTGGAGGTTATCGCTCATGGTGATGCGCGCTCATCCAAAGTTGTTGGTAAACGGCTGGATGAAATTGAGAAAATTGAAGGCTCCAGCATCGGTGCCATCGTCCGTGGTGACGAAGTATTAATCGCCCACCGTTATTTAGTCGTAGAGCCCGAAGATCATCTGATTGTATTCCTAACTGACAAGTCAAAAATAAAACAAGTAGAGCGCCTGTTTCAGGTTGGCTTTAGTTTTTTCTAACGAGCTTTTTTAATGCATATAGCGCTCATTTTCAGAATTCTCGGCATGTTGCTGATGGTTTTCAGCCTAACATTAGCGACACCTATTATTGTATCGCTTTGGTACAGTGATGGCGTTTACCCAACATTTTTACTGTCGTTTGCCATTACCTTTATCAGTGGTGCGCTCATTTGGATGCCCGTGGCAAAACAACGAGCAGACCTCCGCACCCGCGATGGCTTTTTAATAACCTCTCTATTCTGGATAGTGTTAGGACTGTTTGGTGCACTGCCGTTTTTTCTAAGCCCCAACCCCGAGATGAGTATCAGCGACGCGGTATTCGAATCACTTTCTGGTTTAACTACCACCGGTGCGACGGTCATAACCGGTTTGGATCATTTACCCCAATCCATTTTGTTTTATCGCCAGCAACTACAATGGTTAGGTGGTATTGGTATCATCGTTATCGCTGTGGCCATTCTACCTATGCTCGGTGTCGGTGGTATGCAGCTCTACCGGACTGAAACACCAGGACCAATTAAAGACAACAAACTCACACCGCGTATTACCGAAACAGCCAAAGCACTTTTCTTGATTTATTTGCTACTCACCATCAGTTGCGCGCTAGCTTATTGGCTAGCGGGTATGTCAGCGTTTGATGCGATTTGTCACTCTTTTGCAACTATCGCTATCGGTGGATTTTCTACCCATGATGCCAGTATTGGTTATTTTAATAGCCCCACCATCATGTTAATTGCCAGCTTGTATATGATTATTGCAGCAATCAATTTTGCCTTACACTTTCATACTTTGAGGCATAAAAGTTTAAAGCACTATGCTATAGACTCTGAAAGCCGCTTCTTTGTTTACACTATTCTCGGCGCCTCTGGTATCGTTATCGCCTTGTTGATGATTACCGGTCGCTACAACTTCAGCGAAGGGTTTATCCACGGTCTCTTTCAAACAGTTTCTATTACTACCACCACCGGTTTTGTTACCGCAGACTTTGCCAACTGGCCCAGCTTTTTACCCTTACTGCTGCTTTTTTTATCTATCATGGGTGGCTGTGGCGGTTCCACCAGTGGCGGCATGAAAGCAGTGCGTATCATGCTAATGGCCAAGCAGGGTATTCGTGAATTGTCGCAATTAATTCATCCCAACGCCGTTATCCCACTCAAAGTTGGCAACCGTCGGGTTGAAGCTAAAGTGATTAGTGCTGTATGGAGTTTTTTTGCCGTCTATGTATTTTCATTTATTGTAATTTTGATGTTGTTAATGGCCACTGGTCTCGACTACGTCACCGCCTTTTCTGCGGTGGTGGCTTCTATTAACAACTTAGGACCCGGCCTTGGTGATGTTGCCTCTAATTTCAGCGGCATCAGCGCAACAGCGAAATGGATTTTAAGTTTTTCGATGTTACTAGGTAGACTTGAAATATTTACCCTGCTTGTTCTCTTTACCCCTGGATTTTGGCGTCAATAAAAATAGAGTTGGCGTATTTTCTATAAACTATATATTTCAAATTCAGCTTTTAATCAGTGAATTTTATTCAAGCATAAAACCCAATTTACGCCACCTTTTTATATCCCCATACAAGCTCCTTACTTCAAAATACCCTTGCTTCTTAAGGTCTTTTTCAGCTTTACCAGAACGATAACCGGTTTCACTATAAATAACTATCTCAGTTTTTTTTGCTAACTTTAGCTCATCAAATTCCAGCTGAAATTGATCAAAAGGAATGTTGATCGCCCCCGGAATATGGCCTCCATTGTATTCATCGATAGTGCGCACATCTAAAACCAGCGGCGCGGAGTTATTGTTAATCCGCGTGACTAATTCCTGCGCTGAAATTGTCGAAGTTGCGTGTTCACCAGAGCATGCAACAATGATAAGCGCTAGACCAATGAGGATTGTAGATCGAGATTTCATCACGACAACGCCACTATTTACGCGAATTTTTTATTAAGTCATAGGCCAGCTGTATCTCCTGAGTTTTAGCAGTGGCCATTTTAATCACTTCCTCAGGAACACCCTGCGACATTAGTTTATCTGGGTGATGTTGACTCATTAATTTACGGTAAGCACGTTTGATATCTCGATCATTATCACTACTGCTCACCCCTAAAGCTTTGTAAGCATTCTCTAGCTCATCCGCGCGGCTAGGGCCATTTTGTTGATAATTACCGCCATAGCTACCATTATTGTTACCACCGCGATAACTACCACCACTAAAGTTTTGCTGTGCCGTAAGCATCGCCAGTAGCTGCTCGAATTGTCGTGCATTAATACCTAAATATTCTGCGGTACGACTCAGAATCTGCTTTTCTGATTCATGCAAACTCCCGTCAGCAAGAGCAATACTAAATAAAAACTCCAGCAACAAAACTGGCAGATTGTGTTTATTGCCACCCTCACGAACAAATTTGGCAATAACCGGTTCTAGTTGAAAATCACCTTTTGAACCTTGTTTAAAAAACGCAATCGCTTCTTTTCGATGTTCTTCGGTCAAGCCTAAACGCGCCATCAAGGCTTCAGCCTGACTAATTTCAGCCTCCGTGATGCGGCCATCAGCTTTGGCGATATGGCCCATCACAGTAAAAGAAGTTTCGAAAAACAAACGCTGCAAACGGGCCCGCTCGCCGCCATAATCAAAACCCATGGCCTGGCCCACGCCCCTATCAAAAAAATGCCCGGCAAAAATGCCAATAATGGCACCAAAGATGCCAGCAGAGAAAAACCCGATAATACCGCCAATAATCTTGCCAACTATCACTTACTCTACTCCTGCTGTATTGACGATTATTTTCGTCATCAGTTTTTATTTCGGTAATATTTTCGCTCACCACCGGGCTGTTTTTTAAAGCGTTTATATTCCCACTGATACTGTTCTGGTGCCCGCAATACGCAATTCTCAACACATTGATTTAGTGTAGTTAATGCGATGCTCATGTCTTCGGCGCCAATAGTCTCAGGCACCACATCAAAAATAATCTCAAACTTCCCACTGTTCTCGATCCGTAAGGCTGAACCCATAAAAACCCGTGCCCCAGTTCGCCGAGCTAAATTAGTAGCGAGGGTAGTGGTCAGCGCCGGTACGGCAAAAAATGGAGCGAACCCCCCACCCTCGGCAGGTGGAACTTGATCGGGTAAAATACCAATTCCCTCACCGCGTTTGAGCGCTTGCAGCAGTATCTTCACCCCTTTGGTATTGGTAGGCGCCACATTGGCATTGCTGCGTGAGCGAGCTTTAATTGTCACTTCATGCATCGCGGGGTTATCCGGCGGCTGGTACAAGCTGGTGAATGGATAATTTTCACCCAAATAAAGCCCCAACAACTCCCATGATCCGATATGAGGAGCGAGTATAATAAAGCCTTTGCCGTCTTTTACCGCTGCCTGCACAGCCTTTTCCCCGGTCACCCTGGCTATCGACTTGAACAGCTGCTTAACCGGTAAACTCCAAACCGGGCCTAATTCCAATGCGGTCATGGATAAATGCTGCAAACTATGTTTGGCTAGTTCAGCCCGCTGCTGCTCGCTTTGTTCCGGAAAACAAATCGCTAAATTCTCTACAGTAACATCGCGAGACCTAGACTTAAGCAGCATTAACAAGCTGCCGAAGGGCTTGGCTGCTGCCCGCAGCCATCGAATGGGCCACAGGGATAAAAACCGAAACAAGGTGAACAATAGAAACGTGGTAAATTTCGTCATTAAATAAGGGGACCAAACCAAAGGCTCGAAATGATACCGTTTTATCAAGCATTCAGGAACGGCAAAGCGTAGTTTTTCGCCTGAACCATTATATAGATGCGGCTTAGGCAATAGAATACCGTGGCCAACTCACTGTATACTATACCGCTTTTGCCATAAGCCTAAATGGCTCCATTTACTACTTATCGAAAGAGCAGTGCCGTGACCACATCAGCCGACGCGAAAACATTTCAGGGGTTAATTTTTGCCCTACAACAATACTGGGCCAATCAAGGCTGCGTTATTTTACAACCATTAGATATGGAAGTAGGGGCGGGCACCTTCCACCCAGCTACCTTTCTGCATGCTATCGGCCCAGAAACCTGGAATGCCGCTTATGTGCAACCCTGTCGTCGCCCCACTGATGGCCGCTACGGCGAAAACCCGAATCGGCTACAACATTATTACCAATTTCAGGTAGTGATGAAGCCCAACCCCGCCAATATTCAAGAGCTGTACCTGGAATCATTACGTGCGCTTGGCATCGACCCACTGGTTCACGATATTCGCTTTGTTGAAGATAACTGGGAATCTCCTACCCTTGGCGCATGGGGCCTGGGCTGGGAAGTCTGGCTCAACGGTATGGAAGTCACCCAGTTCACCTACTTCCAGCAGGTGGGTGGACTCGAATGCTACCCCGTTACTGGCGAGATCACCTACGGTCTTGAGCGTATCGCCATGTATTTACAAGGTGTCGATAGCATCTATGATCTGGTTTGGACTGAAGGCCCCCAGGGTATTGTCACTTACGGCGATGTGTTCCACCAAAACGAAGTGGAAATGTCGACCTACAATTTCGAGCAAGCCGATGTTGAGCAGCTGTTTAAATCCTTCGACCACTATGAAGCCGAAAGCCATCGTCTCACCGCAGCCGGCCTGCCTTTGCCTGCCTATGAGATGGTCATGAAAGCATCACACGCATTTAACTTACTCGATGCTCGCCACGCTATTTCCGTCACCGAGCGCCAGCGCTTTATTTTACGGGTTCGTACCTTGGCCCGCGGCGTCGCCCAAGCCTATTTTGACGCTCGGAAAAAACTCGGCTTCCCCCTTGCGCCGGAACAACTGCGCAACGAAGTATTAGCCACCACTGGGGAGGACCAGTAATGACTCAGGATTTTTTAGTTGAAATTGGCACCGAAGAATTGCCACCCACTGCACTATTAAAACTTTCCAATAGCTTTACCGCACAAATCGAAGCGGGACTGAACAGCGAAGAACTTAGCTTCAACCATATAGAAAGCTTTGCTACCCCCAGACGTCTGGCTGTTATAGTGAAAGGCTTGGCCACAAGTACCCCCAAGAAAGAAATCGTCTCTTGGGGCCCACCGGCCAAAATCGCCTTTGATGCCGAGGGCAAACCCAGCAAGGCAGCAGTAGCCTTCGCCACCAAAAACGGCATCAGCACCGACGAACTAAACACTGAGAACGATGGCAAAGCCGACAAACTGGTTTATCGCAGCATTCAAACAGGCAAGCCCACAGCCGATCTTTTACCTGGCATCGTGCAAACCTCACTGGATAAATTACCGATCGCCAAGCGCATGCGCTGGGGCGCCAGCCGAATTGAATTTGTACGCCCAGCCCAATGGATAGTGATGATGCTGGACAGCCAAGTACTCGACGCCACCATCCTTGGCTTTCAAGCGGGAAACACGACTCGAGGCCACCGCTTCCATTGCGATACCACACTGGAAATCGCCAACCCCAGCGCTTATCCAACACTGCTAAAAAATAGCGGCCACATCATTCCAAGCTACGCCGAACGCAAAGCGCTGATCCGCGAGCAAGTCATTGCCGAAGGTGAAAAAGTTGGTGGTATAGCAATTATTGATGAAGCTTTGCTGGATGAAGTCACCGGTCTGGTCGAATGGCCTGTTGCGTTAACCGGAAGCTTTGAGCAACGCTTCTTGCAGGTGCCCGCCGAAGCGTTAATCTCGTCAATGAAAGAACACCAAAAATATTTTCATGTAGAAGATAAAAACGGCCAGCTGATGGCTTATTTTATTACTGTATCCAATATTGTCAGTCTCAATCCCGCACAGGTAATCAGCGGTAACGAGCGGGTGATTCGCCCCCGCTTAAGCGATGCTGCCTTCTTTTATGAAACCGATAAAAAAACCAAACTCGAAACGCGAGTAGAAAAACTCAAATCTATCGTGTTTCAAGACAAACTCGGCACCCTGTATGACAAAACACAACGGGTGATGAAACTGGCTGCGTCTATTGCCAACAGCGTCGGTAGCAACCCGGTTTACGCCAGCCGTGCTGCTGAACTCAGCAAAGCTGATTTGGTCTCTGATATGGTATTGGAGTTTGACAAAATGCAGGGCATTGCCGGTTGCTACTACGCACTGGCCGATGGCGAAGCAGAGGAGGTCGCCAATGGAATTAAAGACCAATACCTGCCAAAGTTTGCCGGTGATAAACTACCCGAAAGTTTAACTGGTTGCGCCGTCGCCTTGGCCGACAGGCTCGATACCATCATCGGTATTTTTGGCATAGGCCAAGCGCCTACTGGCTCTAAAGACCCCTTTGCATTACGCCGCGCCAGCTTGGGTGTGTTGCGTATTATTGTTGAAAAGGGCTTAAACCTTGATCTGCGCGACTTACTGACGCAAGCACTACAGCAGCAGACCATCGCTACCAAAGAAGGGCTCATCGACACCGTACTGGAGTATATGATCGAACGCTTCAGAGCAGGCTATGAAGAGAACAACATCCCCGCAGAAATTTTTATGGCGGTATCAGCTAAAGGTTTATCACAACCTTTAGATATCGACCAGCGAGTAAAAGCGGTTTATAGTTTTAGTCAGCTAGCCGAAGCTCAAGCTCTAGCTGCAGCCAACAAGCGCGTCTCTAATATCCTTGCCAAGCTAGACGACATTAGCGCAATCAAAACTGTTGATAGCTCGTTGTTGACTGATCAGGCCGAGCAGGCGCTAGCCGCGCTAGTAGACGCCAAAGCAAAAGCTATCGAACCATTGATAGTCGAGCGCCAATACCAACAAGCGCTGGCAACACTGGCGGACTTACGCGAATCCGTAGATCGCTTTTTTGAAGACGTGATGGTAATGGTTGATGATGAGGCAATAAAAAATAATCGTTTAGCATTGCTTAAGCAATTGCGTGGGTTATTTTTAGAAGTCGCCGATATTTCGCTACTGGTTCCGGCTAAATAAACCACGCAAGCCTATAATTGTAAGCAGGGCAGGGATGCCCTTAAGTATATAAGTCACGTAGTAACCCTATAACTTGATGCTGATCTTTACTGTAATAAACCTATGATAAAAACACTGATCTTGGCTTTAAGAGCTGGTTTATTTTACATACCTTTTCTACTCGCCATTGTTTGGTTTAGTACAACGGGAATTTTGTTTTTTAGCTTCCTCCCGTTCTCAATCCGTAATCGCTATATCCTACTGTGGAACCGCTTTGCGATCTTTTGGGGGGCTGTTGCCTGCGGGGTAAAATTCGAAGTTATTGGTGCCGAAAATTTACCCTCAACACCTTATGTCATACTATCCAAACACCAAAGCTCATGGGAAACTTATTTCCTGCAATATTATTTATCCCCTGTTTGCATCGTATTAAAGCGCGAGTTATTAAATTTGCCTTTTTTTGGTTGGGGTTTACGCTTAACCGACCCCATCGCGATTGATCGTGGCAACCCCAAGCAGGCCCTCAAACAAACCTTAGATCAAGGGGTACAACGGCTTCAACAAAATATCTCCGTACTCATCTTCCCCGAAGGTACGCGAACCAAACCCAATACCGAAGGAAAATTTGCCCGAGGTGGTGCCAACATTGCCGTTGCTGCCGGCGTGCCGGTCGTCCCCATTGCGCTCAACGCTGGAGAATATTGGCCATCGGATAGCTACCTGAAGCGACCAGGGAAGATCACCGTCAAAATCGGCAAGCCGATCAGCTCAACCGAGTTCAGCAGCAGGGAAATTACCGAGCAAGCCAAAGCCTGGATAGATGCTGAAGTCGCTAAAATGCCGAGCTACAAATAAGGGCTGGAAGAAGTGAAAATATCGCTCTCGTTTTTATAATAATCAATGCGTTGCGGCGCTTTCTAGCCATCCACTACACCAATACGCGTAAAACACTTGCTGCAACACACCATAGCACTACGATAAGTGGAGAAATTCGCCACCTTATAAGCAACCAAAACCCGACAAGCACGATCGCCATATCAAGGAGACCCATTATCCCTGATGTGAAAATAGGGTCATACAGAGCAGCACCTAACAAACCTACAACAGCCGCATTAACCCCGGCGATAGCGTTGCTAGCAAAATGATTCCTAGAGACAACTTGCCAAAAAGGCAGTACACCAGCGACCAGCAAAAAGCCCGGAAGAAATATAAAAACCAGCGCCGTTGCTGCCGATATATACGTGTTTTCTACAGGTGATAACATCGCCCCGAGATACGCCGCAAAGGCAAAC
>JBAYQJ010000005.1:0-151243 GCA_041677245.1 Spongiibacteraceae bacterium
CCTGCTAGGGCAGGGCTCGTTTGTATGGCGGTGAGGTAGGGATTTGAACCCTAGGATCTTGCGATCGCCGGTTTTCAAGACCGGTACTTTAGGCCACTCAGTCACCTCACCAAATTCTTATGGGTCGATACTTGCGTCGACCTGTATAACTGGAACGGGATTATACAGACCTTTGTTTTCGAGACAAGGGCTATTTTATTAAATATTGAGCTTAAGCTATTGTTTTAGTGATTGTTATTGAGTTTTGCTTGTTACCGAATGCCTGGTTGTAGCGCTGAGTCCAGAGTAAGGGCTTTAGATGCATGCGGCGACTAATCGGTGGGCATAAAAAAACCCGGCTGGTGAGCCGGGTTTTTGGTTTAATCCCATTAAGTAGAGCGCTTTACCCTTGGGTCGTTTGCGACGCGTTTGGGTTTTAAGCGATCAGGGCTCGGTTGTGCTGGAGCCGCAATGGGTTTTGGTGTGGTATCGATTTTAACGGTTATGACTTCCACTGTTTCCACGATTTTCGGCGTCAAGCGCGGGTCGTTACTGGCGCGTCCAACGGGGCGCTCTTTAGTAACAGGCTTCGCAGCTTTGACAGGCTTTGGGGTTGTGGGCCTGCTTGCCTCAGCTTTTGGTTCTGGGCTAGGCGCTTGCTCGGTGACATCGCACTCGGCTTCTGGCTGTGAAGTTGTTGTTGGCGCAGGCGCTGCTTGGGTTGCCGGCTCAGCGGCGACAACGGGCTGATCCTTTTCAGGCGCTGGAGCGGCTTCATTATTATCAGTTGGTTCGCTTGCGGGCGCTTGAGTTACTGGCGTTACGGTAGCGGGTTTATTGCTGCTAGCCTTGGGCTCAGTGGATTCCTGTTGCTCTGTTTTAGCTTTGGGGGCCTCTTCAACAACTGGAGCAGCAGGGGCCTGTGCAGGTTTTGCTTGAGCTTTCTGCTTGGCTGAGTTTTTTTCGTTGCCTGCTAAAGGCTCTGCTGCTTTCGGGGCGGAAGTTTCCGCATTATTGTTGCTGTCTGCTGTAGCCTCGTTGCCATTGCTATCGGTGGTATCCGCAATATCCTCGCGCGGGCCACGATTACGTCTGCGCTGTGAGTTTCTAGGTTTGCGGTTCGACGGCCTGCGTTGTGGTTTGTCTTCGTTGCTGTCGTTTTGATCCGCAGCGGGGGCCGTTGCTTCCTGCCGTAGTGCTTCAGACTTGTTGTTGTCTTGGTTGCGGCGTGGTTGCTCACTGTTATCGTCGCGCTGGTCATCGCGGTTTCTATTGCGATTTTTATTGCGGTTACGGTTTTGTTGGCTGTTACGGTTTTTGTTTTGCCCCTGCGAACGACGATTGTCAGTGCGGGTGTTTGTGTCAGCTGGTTTAGGCTCTTCTTGCTTGGGAGCTTCTTCGGTTTTCTCATGGCTGAAAAAGCCAACGATTTTACTGAATAGGCCAGAGCTTGCTTTGGTTGCTGCTTTTGCTGGCTGGGTCTCGGTGGCTACGGGTGCTGGAGCAGGGGCTTTAGGTGTGACGCTTTGTACCGCAGCCAGTTGAACAGGTGCCTGTTGTTCGGAGGTTATCTCTTCTTCGGCGTGATCCGCTTGCATTTTATAGCTAAGCTCTACGTCTTTGCTGATCTCATCGTCGCGCAGGCGTTGTAGTTCAAAATGGGGGGTTTCTAGCTGTGGGATCGGCACGATGACAACGCGAACATTGCTGCGCTGCTCAATGGCATGAATAGGTTCGCGCTTTTCATTCAGTAGGTAAGAGGCGACATTAACCGGTACCAGTGCGCGAATTTCAGCACTACGCTCTTTGCTAGCAGCTTCTTCAACTAAGCGCAAAATAGACAGCGATAGTGATTTGGTATCGCGAATCGTGCCTTGGCCGGTACAGCGAGGGCAGACTTTGGCGCTGGTTTCACCCAATGATGGCCGTAGGCGCTGGCGCGACATTTCAAGTAAGCCAAAGCGTGAGATGCGGCCAACCTGGACGCGGGCGCGGTCAATATTCAGGGCATCGCGAACGCGGTTTTCAATGGTGCGTTGGTTTTTAGGCGTGTTCATGTCGATAAAATCGATAACGACGAGGCCGCCCATATCACGCAAGCGCAGCTGGCGGGCAATTTCGTCAGCTGCTTCTAAATTGGTTTGTAATGCTGTTTCTTCTATATTGCCGCCCTTGGTGGCGCGTGCAGAGTTGATGTCAATGGCGATCATCGCCTCAGTCGGGTCAATAACGATTGAGCCGCCGGAGGGGAGTTGTACTTCGCGCTGATAGGCGCTCTCTATTTGGCTTTCAATTTGATAGCGGTTGAAGAGGGGTACAGGGTCTTTGTAAAGTTGGATTCGATTTTGGTAATGTGGCATTACTTGGGTGATAAAGTCGGAGGCCTCTTGGTAGGCCTCTTGGTTATCGATTAATACTTGATCTATATCGTCGCGGAGATAATCGCGAATCGCGCGGATTATGGCGTTGCTTTCCTGGAGTAGAAGTAATGGGGCTTTGCGTTCGGAGTTTGCTGTTTTGATGGCTTCCCATAAGTGAACCAGGTAATCGAGGTCCCATTGTAGCTCTTCGCCGCTGCGGCCTACGCCCGCGGTACGAACGATGGCTCCCATACCGTTGGGGACGGTGATTGAATTGAGTGCGTCGCGTAATTCGGCGCGCTCTTCACCTTCGATGCGGCGAGAAATACCGCCGGCGCGAGGGTTGTTTGGCATCAGTACTAAATAGCGGCCAGCAAGGCTGACGAAAGTTGTCAGCGCTGCACCTTTATTGCCGCGCTCTTCTTTATCTACTTGGACAATGACTTCAGTGCCTTCTTTTAAGACATCTTTAATTTTAAAACGGCCATTTATCTCTGATGGCTGTTTGTAGAAGTAGTCGCGAGAAATTTCTTTTAAGGGGAGGAAGCCATGGCGATCGGAGCCAAAATCAACAAATGCTGCTTCGAGGCTGGGCTCGACGCGAGTGATGGTGCCTTTATAAACGTTTGATTTTTTTTGTACTCGAGTACGGTTTTCGATATCAAGGTCATAAAGACGTTGACCGTCAACCATTGCAACGCGCAACTCTTCGGGTTGGGTTGCATTGATAAGCATTCTTTTCATGTTAAAGACAAATCCTAATTAGCAGTGGATTTGTGCAGCACCGTGAATACGGGTTTAGGATTGGACGTCGTACAATTGCAATTAATGGGTTGTTAGTAATGAGTCTAATACTGTTATAGCCAACAACGTCAAGGGTGTAGCGCGGTTTTTCACTGTCATTGAAACCAACATATACACAAAACGGCAGTTAAAATTCTCAATCTGCTATTAACACCGTTATAATCACCGCAGCTTTTTTGAAGCGTTACGGATTTATTACATTAGCAATCGCACTGATGAAGTAAAAAGCGGTAGAGCCTTGGGCATATATTTTTCAACTCGCCGGGCTGTCTACTTTTGTTACATTACTTCGTTGCTTCACCTGCGTCTAAATACAAAAACTGTCTCAACGATGCTTGCGACATTTCGTCTGCATTGTTAAATAATTCACTTACTCGTTTTATGTTGTTACGGTAAGTGGACCGATAAATTTTTCTCGCTTCGCGCAGCATTAAAGCTTCATTAGATAGGGCGCGGTCAGGGAGTAACATTAAGCTAGCGGTATTTCTTGGCGTCTCGGTTTATAATCAGCGCATTATCAACTTCTTACTTAAAGTTAATTAACTTAAACTTAGTTAAGTAGATGCGGCAACTGGCCGCAGATAAAACACTTAATACAGCGAAGCGAGGTGGTAGAAACCTGCCCTAGCAAAATGTCGCCCGAGTGTAACAGGTTTTACTTTGCGTATCAAATACTTAGCTTGGAGATTTAATGACAGACTCTTTGGTAGAAAATAACGAGGCGAACAAGCCTGGGGCGTATTTTATAGAGGTTACTGATGCGCATGAAGGGCAGAGAATTGATAATTTTCTACTAGCGCAATTGAAGGGTGTGCCAAAATCGAGAATTTATCGAATTATCCGCAAGGGAGAGGTTAGGGTTAATAAGGGCAGAGTCAAGGCTGAGTACAAACTCTGCGATGGCGATAAGGTTAGGGTTCCCCCAGTCAGAACTGCCGAAAGAGAAGCGGCAACAGGTGTATCGCGGAGTTTAAGCGAACTGTTGGGCGAGTCAATTTTGTTTGAAGATGATCGTTTGTTGGTCATCAATAAACCGTCTGGTTTGGCTGTACACGGCGGTAGCGGTATCAATCAAGGTTTGATTGAGGCCTTGAGAGTGATGCGCCCCGAAGCGCGGTTCCTTGAATTAGTGCATCGCTTGGATAGAGATACTTCGGGCTGCGTTATGATTGCTAAAAAGCGCAGTATGTTACGTTATCTCCATGAACAGCTTCGAACGGGTACGATTACCAAGCGTTATACCGCCTTAGCGGCCGGTCGCTGGCCATCGCGGCGCAATGTGGTTAATGCACCGTTACTGAAAAACACCCTCCGCTCCGGAGAGCGAATGGTTAATGTTTCGCCAGAGGGTAAAAAGTCAATCACTGAGTTTTCGATTATTCAGCGCTACCAGCAGGCCACGCTGGTAGAGGCGCGGCCTATTACCGGCAGGACTCATCAAATTAGGGTGCACGCACTTCATGTGGGGCACCCTTTGTTGGGTGATGATAAATACGGTGACCAGAAGGCTTACCAGTTCTTCAAGACTAAAGGCTTGAAGCGGTTATTTTTGCACGCCTCCAGCCTGCTTGTACCGATGCCCGAGGATGAGCCGGCGCTGCAGGTGAGTGCGGCATTAAGCGATGACTTGAGTACGGTTTTGGCGAATTTAACGGTTGAGGTGGATAAGTAGCCATGCTGTATATATTTGACTGGGATGGGACTTTGCTGGATTCAACAGGCAAGATTATTCGCTGTATGCAATCAGCGATAATCGAGTTGGGTTTGCCTGAGCGAGAGGATCATCAGGTGAAAAATATTATTGGCTTGGGTTTGGAGGAGGCGGTCAGCTGTTTATTTCCGGCTATCAGTGCTCCGGCCTCGGTCAAGCTAAGAGAAACGTATTCGCAACATTTTATTGCTGCTGATCAAACTCCCTGCCACTTTTACCCTCATGTACAATCCGTGCTCCAGCAGTTGCGTAGTCAAGGCCACCAGCTGGCTGTTGCTACAGGTAAAAGCCGTCGAGGCTTGGATCGGGTTTTAACCAGTTTGCAAATGCAGCACTTTTTTGATGGCAGTCGCTGTGCTGACGAAACGGCTTCCAAGCCGAATCCGTTGATGCTAGAGCAGCTACTTGAGCAGTTTCAAACGGATATTGGTGATGCAGTTATGGTTGGTGATACCGAGTTTGATCTGGAAATGGCTGCTAATTTAGGCATGAAGCGTATCGGTGTTAGTTATGGCGCGCATAGCATTGATCGCTTAGAGAGGCATGCTCCTGAGTTGATTATGGATACTTTTGATCAATTATTGCACTGGAGAGGGGCTGGAGGTTAATCTGTCACGAGTGACCAGTTTACATATTCGCTGCGTTTATAAGTAGGGTGAAAATAGCCAGGCTAAGGCATCTCTTATACGGATAAGAAAACTGCGTTGATCGACTCCCTCCAGTGTTTCTTCGCTTGAGAGCTCTCGAATATGATTAAAGTGTGCGCTTAATGTTGAAATTAACGCTTGATCAAAAACCTCGACAATCAACTCAAAGTTAAGCCGCAAGCTGCGTGGATCAAGATTAGCTGAGCCGATATGTGCATAGTCGTCGTCTATTAGCATTAATTTACTGTGGCAAAAAGGTGCGGGCTGATAGTAAATCTTGATACCGAGCTGTAGTAACTCCCACAGGATATTGCGACTAGCCCAGTGTACGAGAGGCTGGTTGGAGTTGGCTGGTAAAATAACGCTGACATCAACTCCCCGAAGCGCAGCCGATTGTAAGGCGTTAATCAGGGTGGATGGTGGTAGAAAGTAGGGTGTCATGATGGCGATGCGGTGTCGTGCCAGTGCCGCTGCACCAGTAATCACCATAGCTAATTTTCCTAAATCTTCATTGGGGCCATCGGTTACTACTCGACAGCATGCATCACCGGTTGATGTTGCCATGGAGGGCGGTGGCGGCGCAATTGACTGCTCAGGCTGACCGGTGGCATAAGCCCAATCTTCATTAAAGACTTGCTGCAGCTGTAAAGCAATAGGACCCTGTAGGCGACAATGAATATCGCTGATCCCCGGTTTGCCATTAGGCATTTGCTGTAAATGTCTGTCGCCAATATTCATGCCGCCGGTAAAGCCAATGTAGTTATCGATGATTAAAAGCTTGCGATGGTTGCGTAAGTTAATATTGAGCGATGGCGGGAATAATCGGGGAGGATTATATCGAGCCACAGGTACTTTTTTCTTTCTTAGCAGGCGGCTGGCAGTGGGAAAACTGTAGAGCTCCCCAATTCCATCGACTAATACGCGGACCTTAACGCCGCGGTTCTGGGCATTGCTTAGTGCATCAATAAAACAGCGGCCGCTCTGATTGGTATCTAAAATATAGGAGGCCAGCGAAATGCTATTTTGCGCCTGGTCGATAGCATCGATCATGGCTTGGTAAGCGCTATCCCCATCAAAAAAGGGGGTTATATGATTGTTGCCAACCAGTGGGCGGTGGGTAACGGCGGTTGAAATACGCGTTAAAACGGTGAGGTTGGTATCTTTGGCAATAATGGGTGGTAAGGGATTGTTGATATTATTGCTAGCTTGGCGGAGGCTATCATCGTACTTTCTTACTATCGCAAAAAAACGGCTAGAGTTTTTTCCGCTGAGTTTGTGCGCTCGGGTTTCTACTCGGTTGACGCCAAACAGACAGTAAAGCAGTGGGCCCGCAAGTGGGTAGGCAATACAGGCTGCGATCCACCCTAAAGCTGAGCGTGAATCTTGCTTGAATAGCAAGGCATGAATGCTCGTGGTGACAGCAATAATGACGTGCAAGGCAATGAATAGCCAAAGTAGATTTTCGTTTGTTATCATGGTCTAGTGCTTGATCTAGCGAGTGAAAATACAGAGTTTGGATTGTATCTATAAATACCTTGCTATGTCATAGCATACGCGCTTTGTTATTTTTTGTCTTTTTGATCCTCTTCTAATGAAAGCTTGGTGTTGCTATTAAATATTCGCTGCTGATGATTTACAGGGTCGATAAACTTTAATTGTTGGGCGAGTAGCTGTAATGGCTTGTCGTAGTCGTCTGAAGATTTTTGTTGCAGGGTCGGGTAGTACTTATCATTTAGAATGGGCCAGCCCAGGGCTTGCATATGCAGCCTCAATTGATGGGTTTTTCCTGTAATAGGGTTTAATTCAAACAGAGCTTTGTCTGCAGATCGTTGGATACAGCGAATGATAGAATGGCTGTTTGCCGGGTTGTTGGCCTGCTCTGGAGCAATGCGCATGGTAAATTTGGGCTCAGCTCTGATAAGGCGATTTTTAATTTCCCAGTGTTGCCCGACAAAAGGTATTTGCTGATGCTTGCTCTGTGTCACGCAGGCGATTGCCTGATAAGTCTTATGCATTTGCTGGGTGGCAAATAAATGATGATAAGGCTGGCGCATATTTTGATTTTTAGAAAATAGCACTAAGCCTGCCGTTGCTCTATCTAAACGATGTAATGCCTGTAGTGTAGCAATGCCGGTTTTATCTCGCAGTCTGTTTTGCAGGCACTCATTGATATAAGCTCCGCCTGCGGTAACCGGCAAAAAATGCGGTTTATATGCGACTAACAGCAGTTCGTCCTCAAATAAAATACTTTCTTCTAGAGGGATGAGTGGTTCGCACTCAACCTCACGGTAATAGTAAACCCGTTGCTGAGCTTTAAACGCAGATTCAGCGGTTATTAAGCTGCGGTCATGCCAGTGTATTTTCCCTTGTTGTATACGCTGTCGCCACAGTTCGGCACTGATGCTTGGGAATTTTAAAATGAGGTATTCCAGCACAGTTTTTACGCCGGGGTTGACTCGCGGTAAGCTGAGTTTAGATGGCTCCTTTGCAATGCTCGTCAATATATTGCCCTGTGTATGAGTAGCCTTTTTATTTTCGAGGAGGCTGGTATGGCCGTAAAGTTTCGAACACAGCGACCGACAATACAATGGCTCCGCCAATTATTACTAATAATACGGGCTGCTCGCCTAATACCAGCCAGGCAATAAGCGCTGCTACAGGCGGCTGAATACAGCCAATCATCGCCACAGTTTTGGCGGATAAATGCCGCAGTGAGGCCACAAGAAGGCTGTGCGCCAGGGCTGTGGTGACAACACCCAGACCGATGATTTGTGCGTAATTATATGGTTTAAAGGTGCTGACGCTCTCCCAGTCTACAAAGGGGATAAGCACCACGCCAATAATCAAAAACTGGTGCAAAGTGCTGCTGCTGGCGTCAATGTTAGTGAGCAAGCGCCGTTGCAGGGTGTTTCTTACGGAAAATAAAACGGCGGAAATAAGCCCAAGGCCGACACCAGCAAGGGTGGTGGTGTTGAGCTGCCAGCCTCCTTCTGATGAAGTCTCGGGTATCATCACCAACACACCAATCAGTACGATAAGCGCGGCAAATATGTCGCTGAGGTGGGGCCATTTTTTATCGAGAGCAGGTTCGATGATGACGGTAATAACGGGGTAGCTGTATAAAGCCACCATACCAATCGCTACTGTAGATACTTGCATGGATGCAAAAAACGTTATCCAGTGCAAGCCGAGTAGGGCACCAAGACAATAGGTCTTAATATAATCACTGCTGCTGGGTAGTCGCCAGGATTTTCGTTGTACTGAAAATAACACGAGTACAGCAATAACTGCGACGATACTTCTCAGTTGAGCAATGCTCACAGAGTCCAATGGAATGCCTTTGGCAAACAGGCCATTGCAGGACAATAGGATGGCCGCCAGATAAAGGCTTAACAGTGAGCGTGTATGGTTTTGAGGCATCGCTTGTATCACGACTCGATCTGTTCACGTTTAGTTTGAATAATCGAGTCGTTAAGCACCGTGTTAGTGGCGCAACAGAACAGGGTGTTGGTAGCTGACTTCATCTTTAGGACTGGATACTGAGTAATGATAGAAATTCATTGCGGGTTGCGGGATTATCTCTAAAGGCTCCCAGCATTGATGAGGTTTGCATTTTAGAGTTTTGTTTTTCTACACCACGCATCATCATGCAAAGGTGCTTGGCTTCGATGATAACAGCAACGCCCTCGGCCTGAGTCAGCTCACTAATAGCTGTAGCAATTTGTGTGGTTAAATTCTCTTGAATTTGTAAGCGTCGGGCAAAAACATCAACAATTCTGGCTATCTTGGATAAACCAATTACTTTGCCAGAGGGAATGTAGGCGACATGACACTTGCCAATAAATGGCAGTAAATGATGCTCGCAGAGTGAATATAATTCAATGTCACGCACAATGATCATTTCACTGTTGTCGGAGGCAAATAGTGCGCCGTTAACAACTTCCTCAACGGTTTGTTTATAGCCACGGTTAAGAAATTCGAAAGCTTTTGCCGCTCGTTTTGGCGTGTCAAGTAAACCTTCGCGTGACGGGTCATCGACACTTTTAAGTAAGGTAAGGTAAGCGTCTTGAGTCTCTCTCAACGGCATTGTATTTGCTCCTGTATCGGATTTTCTGTGCCAGATATCTTTGTCTGCTAATTCATCAGGGAAAAATATCGTTTTCAATGGTTGTTTAGTTTTGTATTACACCATGTTTTACAACATTGGTGGAGTCTTGACGCCGATGTTTGTAACTTTAATTATTCGTATACCAATTAAGGGGCGTTTTGCGCCGATAAATAGTCAAGCTATCGTTGTTACCAATTACAGGAAAGTGGCATCGACGGGATAGCCGTGCTGAGCCCGGTAATATTGAATGTGGCGATAATCGGGTCGGCATTATAGGGTGATATTTGAGCAACGAGAGTTGTGTTGTTATTAAGCTGTTGAATAAATTTATCTGTATCACCTAAGTAATAAACAGCATGGCTGTCATTGCCGATATGCCAATGCTGCTCTACTGGTGCTTGCTGGCCTATACGCGTTAGCATTTTGCTACGATTTTTACCCAAATAAACCCCCCAATGCACAGAAACCGTGGATTTACTATCGGTGCAGGATAATTGCAAGCGCGGCCTTACTGTTTGTGTTCTGGACTTTACTGGCTCATTAGAATCAAGGGTTAATTCTATGTTGAGCCCGTTGCTGAGTAGGGACGGGGTTGTGTCAGCCTGCCACTGACCATTAGTGTTGTGACTTAACATTTTCGCTATGCTGTCGTAACAGCTTAGGCGCTTGCTGTTATCGGATTCGGTTGAACATAGTTTTATCTTGCCAATTAATTGCTCTTGGGCCTGCAGTGGCGATGTTAGTAACATCAGTAGCAGTGCCGGTAGTAACATCAGGGATTTTAAAAAAAGCATAAATATCTCTTAAGGCCTTGTTATTTTAGGGGCCTTTGTTATTCGTTAATTGTATTTTCTACTACTAATGATCTAGCAGTAATAGCGTTGTTTGATATTCTAACCCGTTACCGCACTTACAGGGGGATCATATCTTTACTCAGTGGTGAGCTATTGGTGATTTAATTAATAATGGTACTGAATAGGATTGCGCGCTAGGCGCTTACCGACGCAAATGTGCGGTAGTTGGACGTGAGTCTTGGGCCAGTTTTTTAGCTATTTATTGGTATTAGTGCCAAAAAACGATTGATTGCGGGGTCAGTTGGCTGACTTTTGCTTAAAACTGTCTATATTAATGCCAGAAATTAAGGATATTCTGTCTGTTATAGGTTCATTTATGCTCGCCAAAACTAAGCCCGCTAAAATCCGCGTACTGATTATTGATGACTCTCGGCTAATCCGTGCAGCCGCAAGCAAGATGTTTGGGGATGAGTTTGATGTGGTGTTGGCAGTGGATGGCACGGATGGCTGGGAAAAAATCAATAATGACCCGGATATTCAGGTTGTTTTTACTGATTTGGTAATGCCTGAGATGGACGGATTTGAATTGCTCAAACTTATTCGTACCAATAATAAGGTGGCCATCAGTAATTTACCGGTGATTGTTGCCACTGGTGCAGACAATCCCGAGGTGGCCAAACAAAAAGCAATTAGTCTTGGTGCCACAGACTTTATCACCAAGCCCTTTGATGGGCTGGCGATTCAGGCCAGGGCATTGGCCTATGCCAAACTCCATTCCACCAATAAGGCGCTGCGTTCGCAAACTACCCTTGATCCTCTGACCGGTATGATGAATAGTCAGGGAATACAGCGCCAGTTAGTTAAAGATCTTGCCTTTGTCTCCCGGCATGGTTCAAGTATGACGGTGATGACGTTAGAAGTAGATAGCTTCAAAGATTTATTTATTCAGGTTGGCCGAGCGGGAGCGGAAGCAATTGTTAAGAAAATCGCCAGCGTAGTGGGCGCTAGCGTCAGGAAAGAAGATTCTATTGCCCGTACCGGTGTGGCTATGTTTACGGTCATCATGCCGCTTGCTCAGGGCCATAACTCGCTGGAGTTGGCTGACCGTATCTGTCAGACCGTTGAGTCTTTTAGGGCTAAATTAGATGGGAAAAGAATGAAAATCACCATCTCCGTTGGGGTAAATGTTATCGATGCGGATAATCAGCCAGATGCTGCTGCGGTGCTGGATGCAGCGGAATTAGCCCTCACTCAGGCCGCGGCTAAAGGGCGCAGTCAGATTTATCAAATGACGATGAAAGAATACTTATCGATACTGGCCGAGCGCGAGAAAGAAACCATGTCAATCGACCAGTTATTATTAAAAATACAAGAGCAGCGTGTCACTGAAGTGGTGCCGTGCCTGGACGTTGCCTTGTATAGGCTGGCGCCCTTGCTCGCGATGCTGTCTAACGAGCAAAAACAACGAATTATTACTTATCGTTAGTAGTGGGGTTATAGTTAACGGCAACTATGGCGATGGCTTGGCACCGCCTTTTTTCCTCAAGCCTTTTCTCGCTGCTTTTTTAGCCTCGCGCTCAGCAATTTGTGCGGCTACCTCTACGGTTTCTACCTGAGTCATTTCTGGTGTTTCCAGAGTAATCCGGCCCAGGGTACCTGCGCGATATTCATTCAAAAAAATCGTCGATATCTTTTCAAGGTCAACACGACCTCCAGACCTTAAGCACCCCCGTCGTAGACCAATAGTTTCTAAAAACTCAAGTTCGGTAGCGGGGAGGTCGGTTAGTTGGTAGCGTTGCTTTAGCAGCTCAGGGTAGTTTTTGAGTAGATAGTCAGCAGCGAAAAATGCTACATCGTCATAGCTCATGGCAGTATCTTTAATCGCACCGGTAGAGGCCAGGCGATAACTTCCTTTTTCGCTTTCAACCTTTGGCCATAGCATGCCGGGGGTATCAAATAACATAATACCGTTGCGTAGATTAATTCGCTGCTGGCCTTTGGTCACGGCGGGTTCGTTTCCAGTTTTGGCTATTGACTTACCGGCAAGCATATTGATCAGGGTCGACTTACCGACGTTGGGTATACCCATAATCATCACATGGATATCATTGTGGCCTTTATCTCTTGCGGGCAGCATTTGCCGGCATAAATCGATCAGATCGCGTATTTTTTCAGGGTTTTTAGTCGTTAGTGCTATCGCTTTGATGCCTTGTTCACGCTCAAAGTATTGCAGCCACTGCTCGGTAATCGCAGGGTCTGCCAGGTCGCTTTTTGTCATTACTTTAATACAGGGCTTTTCACCTCGCAGTTGGGCGATCATTGGGTTTTCGCTGCTGAAGGGGATGCGAGCATCCAGCACTTCTATAATTAAATGAATTTGAGGTAGAATTTCTTTTATCTGTTTCCTGGCTTTATTCATATGGCCTGGAAACCATTGGATGCTCATTAGTGCTGCTCCGGATGAGTCAATTATTTATATGTTTGGCTAAACAGGTAGCGACATTGTTCTAGAAGCACTAGTAGCCCAGGGTCTTGGATTGTAACACTGATAGGTGGGTTCTGTTTCTTCTGCTGCGAGAATAAAGTTAGTGCTGTGTTACTGCAGTCATTGCCGTCGACACTTCAGCTCGTTGCGTGCCTACAGTTTATCGGTAAGTATTTTTACTGTTGCTGAACAAATGCAGCGCCTCGTAGCATGGCTTGAATTAGCTCGTTCACATCAAACTTGGTGAGCGCTTCGTTGGCACCAACTTGATGAGCTTGGCCGACACTGATTTCACTGGATAATGAAGAGTGCAGAACAATATAGGCGCGCGCCAAGGCAGGGCGATCTCTTATTTCAAAAGCCAGTTCATAGCCATCGAGCCCAGGCATTTCTATATCGCTCACCAATAAATCGATAGGTTTTTGCTGCTGTGCGGCGCTCAGCATAATATCCAGGGCTTGCTGGCCGTTTGAGGTTACTTGATAAGGAATGTTCATTCTGTTTAATGCATCGGCGAGTTGTTTACGTGCTACCGCAGAATCATCGACCAATAAAATATTGAGGGGCTTTAATTGCTCGCGCTGGATATCGGTCAAGACCGCGCGGGTGCTGCCGCTGCCCTCTGGAAAAACTGTAGCCATAAGCAGTTCTACATCGATAAGCTGAACAGTTTTATTCTCAATATGGGTGACACCTGTCAAGAACGCTTTTTTACCCAGGCCTTTAGGGGGCGGCTCAATGGCTTTCCAGTTGCAGTCGGTGATTTTATCGATACCTCGAACGGCAAAGCCGACGACTGTTCTTTGGCAGTCGGTAACAATGATGTAGCTATCGCTTAATTCCTCCGGCTGTAATGGCTGATAGCCAACCACTGCGGCCATATCAACAATCGGGATGGTTTTTCCACGAATTGTGGCTGCTCCTAGCACCGCGGGGCCTGATTGCGGTAGCGAGGACAGCATGGTGTATGGCACCAGCTCGCGTATTTTTAAGGTGCCTATCGCGAACAGTTGTTTGGCATTGAGCCGAAACAGCAGGATACCTTGTGAGTGATTAGCCTTACTTTTTGACATATTTATACTGAGCTCGTCTTACGCTGATGTGCTGATTTTAGCTTTCCATGATGACTTTTCCACAAAACATTGCCAACCCCAAGAGGCCCACTGAATAAGTTTTGTTGCCAGCCATAAAGACCAAAGCAGCATAATTATTCGGTAAGCCAGCAGTGGCAGGCTGATCACTGTAGCGACGGGAAAATCATCATTGGCAACAATATCCTGGTAGAAGTTAAACAAATGGCTGTAACTTCCATTACCTACTACCTGCATCTCTGGACTTGAGAGTAAGCCCAGCGGAATTGCCGAGATAATATTGATCGCAGTCAATAAGCCCCATCCGATTATAAATACCTGTAGCGCATTAAACATAAAGCGGCTCATGGCTTCAGGGTCAATGAATTGTTTTCTTGCGGCCAGTAGGAAGAAGAACAAAGCGACCACCAGTACACCGTAATTATTGACGGTAGATAAACCTATGCCCAGTAGCAGCCAGCCCGATAAGGTGATAGGCATACTGAGGGATAAGGCTTTTGCGGTATAGGGTAGGGCAATAGCAGCAATAATAATGACGCAAAGCACACCCCAATAGAGCATGGCGGGGCCAATGGCCGGCCCACTGATAAACAGTGGCCACCGATCACTGGCTAGTGTGTAGCTAATGTTCAGGTTGGTCGCGCTGGTTCCCAGCTCGATGACTGGGGTGCTGCGGCTGATGCCGGCTTGGTTGAGCTGCTGAAACACAACGCTTATTTGCTGTTGACCTGGCTGCAGGGGAATGGTCAGGGTGTTGCCGCTTGGCAGGTTCAGCTTGCGGTTATTTGTGGTCAGGCTTAACACCTGTGCATCCTGAGGTAGCGAAAAGGTGTAATCCTCGCCAATACTAGCTTGAATATCCAGCACCAGCGTCGATTTTTGCAGTTGCTTGCCACTGATAAAATCCAGGCTGGCTTTTTCTATGGTGTGAGTTGGGCCGGCAACACCGTCAGGTTTGCTGATGGCTACATTGAGGGCTTCTCCTGGCCACGGTCTAAATGTGGGGTTGAGGGTGTTGCCGCCGCCGCTGTTTTTGGTCGGAGGGATGCCTTGGTAGTTTAAGCGCCACTGTGAAGAAGGGGTGAATTGCCACTCTTCAACGTAGTTGGTGCCACTGGCAGCGAGCAGCTTGAGTGCAGAGGTGGGTTGCATACTGGAATTGAATGACACGCTGCGCTGCTGCTGGCCGAGCTGCAGGGTGATAGCGCCATCCTTGATCGTCCCGGCATCCGATAGTACTTGCTCGTTATCCAGCAGAGGCAGGTTGATAGCGATTGCGCCCTGATCGGGAGCATGGCGGATAACTGTGGTTTGTACCCGCCATTCTTTGCCGAAGCTAAAGCGGCGTTTAACTGCAAAGAACGCCGATATTGGTTCGGCCTTTAGGGTATCTGCCGGTTGCGCCAGGTTTTTATCGAGGTTGCGAAGGGTGAGAGTATTGCTGCGAATCCGCCCATTGACCAAACCCTCGACCAGCCAGCCCTCTGTGGATGAAGAAAAATTATGAATAGGGAGTGGAAAGTAGATCGCCGCCTGATCGCTGCTGAGTTTTGCGGTTAGCACAATCTGGTGATGACCTGGCGCTAGTTGAAGATAAGCATTGCCTGCGGTTTTATTCAGAGACGCTTGCTTGTCGTTGTCGCTTACTGCTAATAGCTGCCAATCATTGCGTGCGTCGGGTAGTGGTATGGCGATAGCGGATTGTGCGTAGGCATCAAAGCTTATGGTGGCGATGTTGTTAGCAATGTTGAGCATGCCTTGGTTGAGTGAAACGCAGGCAGGCAGGCACGCCGGTGGCTGGGTCAGGCGCTGCTCTAATTTTTTAAGTAGATACTCCGGCGGGTATTCGTCCGCAGACACCGTCGGGGAGTAATGTAATAAGCTCAAAGCTGCGCTTAGCAGGACGATAAGCATGGGCGAAGAGGCCGTATTCCCCACATTATGGTTTTCATCTTTGGTGTCAGGCGTTGGTGTGGAGGTTTCGGCGGCACCCGGTGTAGTTGGCTGCTGTAGTAAGTGGATAAAACGTCGAATGATTACCACGATGTAAAGTCCTGCAAATAATACTGATGCAATACGCCATAATGCGGTTAGCCAAGCCGGGCTATAGATCAGGGAAAGTATTTGTCCTTCAGCAACGGGGCCGCTGCTGCTTAGCTGAATGGAGTTCCAGATCCATGTGGGCAGGCCGGGGCCAGTCTGAACCCGATCGCTGTCGGCTAGTTGGTACAAATCAAATGCTGCTGGTGGGGTGGCAATGGCCGCGCCCTCAAGTTGAGCTGCTTTTTGCGGTGAGCTAAGCAGCCGTTCGCGTTTGGTCATTTGGACATTATCACTGGCCATCGTTACATCGGCGTAACTAGACACAGCATTAGATGTGGAGGGATGATATTGACCGACACTGGCCCGCTCCAGAGAGGGATAAATTGCGAGCCTGAATGAATCAACGGCAAAGTTCAGTAGTGATAATAGCAGCGCCAAACTAATCAACGCACCGGTAGTATTAAGGGTGAACTGTAATCGCCTGGTTACTATTGGCAGCAGGGCTAACACGATGAGTAAGCCTGGCACCAGTAGCAAGGGGTTTGTGGGCTCTTGCAGTGCAAGTACGAAGGTGATAGCCGCGAGGGCCGCAACTCGGTTATCAAATAGCTTACGAGTGGCGGCGACGATAATCAGCATTAAAAATATGTCCCATAAATCCCACTGGCTGATCCAGGTGCCATAAACTTGATCGAGGCCGCTGGCATGGAGTACACGCCAGCCTGGAGGTAAATGTAAGGTAGCGTTGAATGATTCTACCCGAGCCTGCCAACCAATTGCTGAAAATTCGCTGGGGGAGTCTATGCGTGAAATAGCGCTTAAATTAATGGCGGGGCTGCGGATTTCGATTCCTTGTAGTGGTTGTTCCTGTTTGTCATGGTCCAGCTGGGTGATTAACACGGCCTCATCGCCAACAGTTGCCCGCCCAATGTGAGTATCTGCAGCCGCGTTTAAGCGCCAGCCCTGGTACATGCTGCCGTTAATTTTATCGAGGCTGGTGAGACCGCTGCCATCAAAGTCCAGCCATAAATCACGTCTGATATTCAATTCATTAGCGGCTGGTGAATGGTCACCACGGTACTCAGTTTGCAGCATCAGTGTGGTGTTTTGGTCCATTTTGTAGGTGGGCAATTCAAGCCATTGAGGGGGCAGGGGAATTTGACTGGTATCAATGCTGCTAGCCCCAGTGAGTTTCAGTTGACGCAATGCGCTATCAGCCTCAAAGCTAATGTATTCTGTCGGCGGCCATTCGGGGCTACTCGGTCCTGGTAGCCGCAGTGCTTCGGGGTTGTTATTAAAACGTGTCAACAGGTAGATACTGTGTTCACCCGGTGTCAACTGTGCACGAATATCACCATTGGCTTCAACACGGGCAGGAATGGGCGACTGAATCGACACTATCTCAGAATTTGCCAGCATTACCTTGCCAAACCGCACTGTTCTGGGTTTGCCGCTTACAGATAGCTGAACGACCGTTTGCATGGATAGTGGTATGCCGTCTTGAAGTTTGCGGAAGACTTTAATGCTCAAGCTATCGCGAGTTTGCTTGCTGCTGGTTTGCGACTGGGGTGAGAGTAGTAGTTGCTCGCCGCGCAGATCAATAACCTGCGGTTGGCCGTCTTTGCTGAGGCTAATCAAGGCAATGGTTTCGGGTATTGCCAAATGGCTAGGTTGCTGTTGCCAGATAAATTTGCCGTTAATGGTGTACGACCCTGCAGATAGCATCAGGAAGGGTTTGCCATTCCGTTCTATCACTGGCGCAGGTTTGTGGTTAATAGTGACGGCTTGTGGCCAATGGTTTTGATCTCCTGGCAGGGCGATGAGGTTGTCCCTGCCGAAAACTTCAACTTGTTGGGCAAATGACATACCTTGTTGATCGATAGCTTGTCCGTTTGTAGAGGGTTTATTCGAGCTATTGAGTAGCAGTTTCAAACGACCTGGCCAGATACAGAGCTGGGTGCTTTTGGCACTGGCAAGCCATGGGCAATCATGGGATGGGTGATCTTTTAGCACCCACGCGCTCCAATTATCCAGAGGATCGATAGTGGCACTGGCGGGGGAGCTGATAAATATAATAGACATCAATACAAGAGATAGCGTCCCTTTGATGCTGTTTAACAATGAATCCATACCAAAGTTTCCCGAGAGATTAGGTCGATAGTGAGCAGTGTCCAGCCCAATATTAAGTTGCTATATAGAGTATAGATAGTGTCACAAGTTATCAGCGATCACGTAAAGTTTATTCATCGAGCAGGGTTAGTACTTATAATAGTACTGATAGCCATGCCGATAGGTGATCTATTAGCCGTATTGAAGCGAAATATATCTACGCATCAAAAAAGCCATTACATTCTCATATAATCAATGGTTTATATGCAAATCTTAATGTTATTTAGTCTATTTTAGTGGCTGGATCATCGCGGTGATTGCAGCAATCACTCTGGTGGATAAAAAATAATAATATATTATAAATTCAAGTAGATAGGCGTATCATACAAAGCCAATTCTAGCTGAGAAGTAACGCCCCATGAGAGATGTTGAAATATTGGTACAGCCCGTCGAACTCTATAAAATACTCAAATTTGAGGCCATGGTATCCAGTGGCGGTGAGGCAAAGCTGGCAATAGATTTAGGGCATGTGTTGGTCAACGGCGAAGTGGAGCACAGAAAGCGTAAGAAAATAGTGAGCGGGGATATTATTGAATACGCCGGTGAGCAGCTTCATATAGTCTTCAACGGTTCAGTCGAGAATTGACAGGCATCGGCGATCACAGCTTCGTTGCAGTCTTTGCTTTGGTCAGACGGCAATTCAACGTATCATAAGCAGTGGATTAGGGATCTGTGCAAGGCGTTAGCTTTGAGGTGGTCTTGATATCACAATGACAAACATTTAATTACCTTATACCTGAATACAGCTTGCCCAGCCATAACCTATTTAACTACTCCAACTACAGCATATTTAAAGACAGCAATGAATCGGAAAAAGAAAATTAATAAAGAGTTTAACAAGCGGGCCAAACAAGCCAGAGCCAAAAATAATCTGGCGGCAAAACCTCGTTACATCTCTAAGGCGGAGCGGGCCGCTGCGGCTGAAGAAGAAAATCCCAGTCTAACGCCTATTGAATCTGTACGCCCATAACCTCAATTGACTGGCGCAGCATAGCAAGCTGTTTGCGCTCATCTTAGGACCTATAGCTATGACCAATAATGATATTTTGCGACGTATCCGCTATATCTTCGATATTAGTGACTCTAATATGATCAAAATCTTTGCCATGGCAGACTATGAAGCCAGTCGCGAACAGATCAGTGATTGGTTAAAAAAAGAAGACGATCCAGACTATAAAAACTGTAGCGACACTCTAATGGCAACCTTTCTTAATGGGTTTATCAACCAAAAACGAGGTAAAAGAGAAGGTGAACAGCCTAGACCGGAGAGTCGTTTAACAAATAATTTAATCTTTAGAAAACTAAATATTGCGCTCAATCTAAAAGCGGAAGAGGTGCTGGAGATTATTGAATCGACGGACTTTATTATCAGCAAACACGAGTTAAGTGCATTTTTTCGCAAGCCGGGTACCAAGCATTACCGAGAGTGCAAAGATCAAATATTGCGCAGATACCTGGATGGATTACGGCTTAAGTATCGTGGTCAGGCCAAGCCTGAGAATGTAACAGCGGAAGCTGTAGAAGAGCTTGTACCAGCCTTTAAGTGGAAGCCGCTGACGCCAAAGTAAGTGTAATGCGTACTATTCACTGCGAGCTAATGTCGCCACATGCTATGCTGGCTTGTGGCTTTGCCTGAGATAATTAATCAGTAAGGAGATTGTATGCCGTTCGAAGTAGTTTACTGGCACTGGATTATATTGGGCGCCATATTGATTGTTAGTGAAATGGTTCTGGCGACGTTTTTTATTCTGTGGTTTGGTGTTGCCGCCATTCTTATTAGCCTGTTGTTGCTGGTCTTCCCGAGCTTGTCCCTTGCTTGGCAGGTGACGATATGGACATTGTTTTCAGTGCTTTTTGCCGTTGCCTGGTTCAAATTTCTTAAACCATTGTCGGTGGATAAAACTAAGGCTGGTTTATCTCGTGAGGCGATTGTGGGTGAAACTGGGCAAGTAATTATAGCTCCCACTGATGACCGTCGCGGGCATTTGCGTTTTTCGGTACCGGTGCTGGGCAATGATGAGTGGGAAATACTGTCAGAGGACGTGCTCGCCGCAGGTGATCGTGTGCAAGTGATTGATGTGTCTGGTAATGCCCTGTTGGTTAAAAAGGCTTGATTAGCGCGAAGGTTTTAAGCAATAAAATATGACATTAAAAGGATGAAGGTATGGAAGGCTTGTATGTAGCAGTAGTAATTTTTATCGTAGCGCTAGTTACCATTGCCAAAGCTGTGCGCTTGGTGCCACAAGGTAATAAGTGGGTGGTGCAGCGGCTGGGTAAATACCACGGCTCGTTGAACCCCGGGTTAAATTTTCTTATTCCTTATGTCGATGAGGTTGCTTATAAAGTGACGACCAAGGATATCGTGCTGGATATCCCCAGTCAGGAAGTGATTACAAAAGATAATGCTGTAATCATTGCTAATGCCGTAGCCTATATCAATATTTTGTCACCAGAAAAAGCGGTGTATGGTGTTGAGGATTATCGCATTGCCATTCAGACTCTGGTGCAAACATCACTGCGTTCAATCATCGGTGAAATGGATCTGGATGATGCGCTGTCTTCGCGAGACATGATCAAGGCAAACCTCAAAAGTGCGATCTCGGATGATATTGCCGATTGGGGTATAACTTTAAAGACAGTTGAGATTCAGGATATCAATCCTTCTGGCACCATGCAGCATGCCATGGAAGAGCAGGCCGCTGCTGAGCGTGCCCGCCGTGCCACCGTGACTCGCGCAGACGGTGACAAACAGGCTGCCATACTGGAAGCCGATGGCCGATTGGAGGCATCTCGTCGCGATGCCGAGGCTCAAGTCGTATTAGCCCAGGCTAGCCAGACCTCGATTGCAATGGTGACAGAGGCCATTGGTGATAGAGAAATGCCTGTGGTTTACTTGCTGGGTGAAAAATATGTCAAAACCTTGGAGTCGGTAGCGAAATCCGATAATGGTAAGATGGTAATTTTTCCTGCTGATCTCCCAGCAGCGATTAAAGGCTTAATGGGTAAGTCGTGATATTTTAAGCGTTAGTAGTGAACACCTTTAAGGAAAAATAGCGCGATAGCGCTATTTTTTTGCTAAAAATGCTTCGATCTCAGTTTGCTGCTGGATGCCGTCCTTATAGCCTAAGTCTATCAATCGCTGGCAATACTCGGGGGTAAATAATAGGTAGCTGGCAATATTTACCCCGCCATTACTCGCGCTACCGCCACTTACCTTTAAAAAGGTGCGGACACTGACAGGTAGGCTTTTTACGTAATAGTCCGCCAGCTCATCGATATCTTCCGAGGGCGAAATCACTAAAGCATCGATGGGCTCCAGGATGCGTCCCTCCTGGTTTTTGATTTTTTTATCGGTGAGTCGCAGTAAGGCATTCATTTGTTCCAACAGCTCTATATCGGTTTCTAAGCTATCTACGAATGCACTATTGAGTAGTTGACCAATAACCTGACCAAACGCGGGTGACTGAATGCGCTTGTGTTGGGCCCCGTAGTCTTTTTTATGTCCGCTGGGGCTGATAATAAGCACTCTGTTGGCGCCCAGATGCAAAGCAGGGCTGATTGGGGTCAGCTGTCGAAGTGCGCCATCACCATAATAATTGCGACCAATACGCTGCGGTGGAAAAATAGTGGGGATAGCAGTTGATGCGAGTAAATGGCGCAACTGTAAGGGTGTTGGTATACCCTGCCTGCGCCAACGATGCCAATCGGCATGGCCGGGCCCACCTTGGAAAAAACTGACGGATACATGATCGGTATAGTTCATCGCGGTGACGGAGACTGCAGATAAGCGCCCGTGCTGAATATTCCGACCGATCCCGGAGAAATCAATTTTTTCTCGGAGCAATTGTTTGAGCGGGATGTTATCTAATAAAGCGACGGGGCGGCCTACGGAAATACCCGAATTAAATAAGGATAAAACCAAGCGCCATGCGTTATGGAGAATGCCTGCCCAATCACTACGATAAACATGGTCAGCTTCAAGTGATAGCCATAGCTGCTCAAGCCACAGGCAAGATGCTTGGAAGCTTTCTTCACGGCTGGCGATCGCTACAGCATTGAGCGCACCGGCTGATGTTCCAGTCAGAATGGGGAAGGGGTTTGCAGTATCTGCGGTGATTTCAGCCAATGCTTTAAGCACGCCTACTTGATAAGCTGCCCTTGCACCACCGCCAGGTAAAACAAGCGCGGTTTTTTGGGGCGCAATCGCCGGGAGAGTTGTACTTGTAGTTGAATTCAAGCCTTATGGCGCCTTGTATGTAGTGTGGATTGTTGTTGTACTTGCAGTTTAATCGGTTATTGCCTATTTTCCAGCTTGTGTCGTTTACAGGGGCCTATGTGGTGCTTCTGTTGATAGCGCTTAACACTCCACTGCAAACAACAGTACACATTATCATCTTCAAAGGTATGGATGGGCGGTATGCGATTTTATAGCTTAGATAAACTTATCAATTTATATGATGGCTATCGGGCGATATTCAAGATTGATCAATATAATCTCATCTTGTTGCAAATAGACGGCGAGCGCTATTTACTCGAAAGTCATTGCCCTCATCGGGGTCACCCCCTGACGGAGTCTGATGTTAGTGCTACCTATATTCATTGTCCGCTGCACGGTTATCGATTTGATATTGCCAGTGGTGCGTTAATTCACGCTACCGAAGAGCTCTGTCGGGGCTTAAAAACCTATGAACTTGTCTACCAGACAACTGAAATAGGGGTGATGTTGTAATTCACTGTGAGTAAATTTGTTGGTATGTCTGTTATTAATTCGCTGGTGTGACTTTGATATAGAGTCGATCGATAGTTGTTTGAGTGGTGTTCCATCGGCGAATATTATCTTGTATCGGCTCGGCGTTGGTCACCGGTATCCATCGTGATAGCGTGCCGTTTATCTGGTTGCTGATTGAACTCCGTCGACCATTGCTAATACGCTGCAAGGTAAAGTTAATGTAAACCGTTGCGTCGGCAGATTGAATATTCAGTTGTAAAAACTCCTGGTCGGCGGGCATGTTTTGGATTTGCAGCCAGCGACTATTTAGCTGTGATGTTGTTTGGGTTTTGCTCAGGATTAAGTTGGTGTTTTCACTAACAGTAAAAGTTTGTTGTAGGGATGAATGGGGCTTGGTCGATAGGGTTTTGCTACCGCTCTGATTTGGGTTGCTTGAGATCTCTACGCGAAATAGCTTTTTGGGATGGTCGAGTTTTAACAGTAGCTCTGTTATTTGATCGATAACGGCTGGTTCTGCCTTTATTATCAATTGCTGCCCGTCGGTGCTTAGTTTGGCTCGTTGCCCGTAAAGCGGGGTGATGGTTTTAATTAAGCTAATAGCGGTTTGATGGCTGGGTTGATAAATGTCAATAGCAGCTTCGGCTTGAGATAAAGCCGATGCGAGTAATAAATATAATAAACCGATGATTTTTATAGCTACTCTGTACCCGTGTGCCATTTTTAAATACCTAATTGCCTGAAGTTTTTATCTTCGCTACCACGTTCCCATAAGTCATCAAATTGTGCAATATAGTTATTGGTTATGGGTTTGTTGTTATAGTTCCCCCATGCTGATTCTGGCTCTCGAATTGATTGACAGATAAGGCCTAGTTGATCCGCGATGATAAGGTTTTCTTTGAATTCATGTGGAGCAGCATTGGATTTACGCAGCAGAATATTGCTGGAAAGCCGTCGGTGCAGGGTTAGCAGACGATGCTCTCGTTTAATCAGCGGGGCAGGATCGGCAACCAGTATGCGAACTTGAGTATAGCGGCTGTGGCGAGCTAACTGGGAAATAGCTTGTGCCATTGCAGCCGTGTTAAAGGTATTGTGATCAAGATCAAAAGACAGTATCCGCAGATGGCGTTTTGCCTGTGAAATTAACTCCAGTGCTGAATTAGCATAATCTGGCACAGCAAACTTTCCGCCGTGTACCCCAAGTAGACGCCGCTCTGCGAGTTGTAATTTCATCGCGCTATGTTCGATATTGGCGTCTAAGAAAACACCACCATGAGTGATGAAGCCGGCAGCCTGATAAAAGGTTATAGCGTGGGTTTGTGCATGGAGGTAGACCTCAAATAACTGCAGGTTTTTGGCTTGATTGATCGCTGCATCCAGCAGCATGCGACCAATACCTTGACCTCGGTATTGTTTCAGCACCGCCATGCGGCCGATATGTCCGTTACTGAGCATACGGCAGGTGCCGATAGGTTTAGCGGGTGGGTGGTCTACTGTCTGGCCTGGTACAGGGCTTTGTTGCTGCTCCGTATCGAAGGCCAGCCAATGCATTGCATCCTCGTCATATTCGTCCCACTCCAGCTCTATCGGGACCTGTTGCTCTTCGATAAATACGCGGCTGCGAACCTCCTTTAGCAGAGCTTTGTCGGCAGGCCAGGAGGCGGCTTTAATCAAATAATTCTTCATCAAAATATACACTACCCTGATTCAGTAGAGTTTCTAGCAGGGTAAAGCTTTCGTTATCACTGATCAATTTTTTTACCTCCGCGCAGGAATAACTGTCTGTTGCTGCCAGCAATTCAGCGAATGCTTTACTCTGGCTAGATTTGCAGGGGTAGCTGAGGCCATTGGCATAAAACAGTGTTTGGTTATCGAGCTGACTGAATGCAAACCTGGCTGCGCCATCACGGTACATTTCTTCATTTTGTTCCAGAAAATCAGCAATTTCTTGTTCGGTGAATTGGTCATCTAAATGATCTTCATCGAAGTATTTTGGCTGGGTCATAAAACGGCCAAACCACTCCGCGATATTGGCGGTATTGCCGATATGGCTGCGTAAAAGTTGTTGAACGCTGAGGATGACATCCATATGGATTTCACCAGGGTTTTGCTGCGGTGTTAGCTCAGTATCGGTGTAGCGTGAGTCTTCGGTCAGCTGTGCGATTTGATGATCACAAAAATCTGCCAGTATTTCGCTCTGGCTGGGGGCTCTAAAACCGACAGAGTAGGTCATGCAGTCATCGTCTTCGGCAATGCCCCAGTGGCTTATTTGTGGCGGAATATAAAGCATGTCGCCAGGCTCAAGGATCCACTCTTGTTGTGTCTCAAAGTCGGCCAGCAATAATAACTGGTCATTTTTTTGTCTGGCGCTTTGGCTGTCATAGGTTTTGCCTAGCTGCCAGCGGCGGGTGCCGGCACCTTGTAACAAAAACACATCGTAGTTATCAAAATGTGGACCGACACTACCACCAGTAGTGGCGTAGCTGACCATAACATCATCAATCCGCCAGTTCGGTATAAATCTGAAATGATTGAGTAGGGCGGCTACTTCCGGGGAATAATGATCAACGGCCTGTACCAACAAGGTCCACTCAGTTTCAGGTAGTGACTTAAATATACTCTCCTCCAATGGTCCATTGGCGAGTTCATAGCCGTCATTATTGTTACCTTTAATTAAGCGTGATTCGACTTGTTCTTCGCAGGCTAAGCCGGCTAGTTCCTCGGCGGAAATAGGATTGTCAAAGTCGGGAAAGGCATTGCGAATCAGCAGTGGCTTTTTCTGCCAATAGTGCTGTAGAAATTCGTCGATATCGAAATTATTGATAGTCATATTGGCTCGATGTTTTAATCGGTAATCTGCAGGTAGTTAAGTCAGTGTTATAAAGGGGCGGTGCGGTGGGAGCGCTGCATATAAATAAGCCCCGCTAAGCGAGGCTTATCGAAGTGGGTTTAAATGGCTTTGGCTTGCTCTATCGCATTGCCGATATAGCTATCGGGTGATAACTGTCGCAAGCTGGCCTTAGCTTCTTCGGGAATTGCCAGTGTTTCAATAAACACATCCAGCGTTTGACGGTTAATCGTTTGGCCGCGGGTAAGTGCCTTGAGTTTTTCATAGGGCTCTTCAATATTGTAGCGGCGCATCACGGTTTGGATAGGCTCGGCTAATACTTCCCAGCTGTTATCAAGGTCTTCGGATAAGCGGGCTTTATTAATTTCGAGTTTGCTCAATCCCTTCATCGTAGCTTGATAAGCCATCATGCTGTAACCAAAACCAACACCCATATTACGTAATACAGTTGAGTCGGTTAAGTCGCGTTGCCAGCGCGATATAGGTAGTTTTCCAGCCATATGCTGGAGCACGGCATTGGCCAGGCCAAGGTTGCCCTCGGAGTTTTCAAAATCAATTGGGTTAACTTTATGTGGCATGGTTGAAGAACCCACTTCGCCAGCGATAACGCGCTGCTTGAAAAAGCCCATCGAAATATAACCCCAGATATCTCTGTCTAAATCGATCACAATCGTATTGAAGCGAGCGATGGCGTCGAACAGCTCGGCAATATAATCGTGTGGTTCAATTTGGGTGGTGTATGGGTTCCAGTTGATTCCTAAACCTTCAACAAACTGCTGTGCGTTAGCTTGCCAGTCGATGTCGGCGTAAGCAGAAAGATGGGCGTTATAGTTGCCAACAGCACCGTTAATTTTTCCTAGTAGCTCAACCTTTTTGATTTGCTCAACTTGACGGCGCAGCCGTGCAACAACGTTTGCAAACTCTTTGCCAATGGTCGAGGGGCTGGCGGTTTGGCCATGGGTACGAGATAGCATTGGCGTGGAGGCATGTTCATGGCTCAGCTCAACTAGTTTGCTAATTATTGCTTCCATCTCTGCTACGAGAACTTCACGCCCTTCTTTTAGCATCAGTGCGTGGGATAGGTTGTTGATATCCTCAGAGGTACAGGCAAAGTGAATAAATTCACTGACAGCGTTTAATTCCGCATTGTCTTTAACAGCAGCTTTTAGAAAGTACTCGACAGCTTTCACGTCATGATTAGTGGTGCTCTCAATTTTTTTGATCGCCAGTGCATCCTGTTCGGAAAATTCTGCCGCTACTGCATCTAAGGTTGCGTTAGCCGCTTCACTAAAAGCAGGAACTTCACTGATTTGTGGATGTTGAGCCAGGCATTGTAACCAGCGGACCTCAACGAGAACACGGTTTTTAATCAAACCAAACTCGCTAAAAACGCTACGTAAGGGTGCTGTTTTGCTGCCATAGCGGCCATCGATGGGAGAGATTGCCGATAGTGCTGATAATTCCATGAACTGTTCTCGGATAATGAGTTGAAAGAACGGGGCTGAAAAGCCCTAGCTATACAAAACTTAAGAACGCTACTAAGTCTAAACTTTGTTAGCTAAAACCCTGTTATAGAAAGGGGAGAGATAATACACGATGTAATCATCAATTTCAGTCCAAAAACGACATTACTTGAGTCGTGTTGAGGCTGGGGGCATCTGGGGGTCAGAGTTGCTGTAAGAGCTCTCTGGCCGTTTTGAGCAGACGCCGCCGCGACATTAACAAATGCCAGCGTTTTCCCCCTGTTTGCCGCCACAATATCGCTGCTCGAATACCGGCGAATAATAAGGAGCGAATATTATCGGTATTTTTGCTGTTTTGTAGCTGCTGTATGCTTCCGCTTATTTGTAGGCGGTAGTTGAAGGTGCTTATAGTATCTTGATAAATAGCGGCGATACTGGCGGCGCTAGAATCTTTGCTGTCACTAAAGTGCTCGGCTTTGAGCGCTGCGTGTTCAAGGCGGCTGCGAATAATGCTCAGCATCTCGTGGTTTTTGGATAGCTTTCTTTCCAGGTACAGTATGCCGAGGGCGTAACGAATGACACGGCTGTATTGCTGGTGTTTACTGTTCCCTAGTATGTCACTCAGCAGTTGTAGGCCCAGTTTAACGCCAACACAGCCGCCAAAAACCTGCTCGGAAGTTTCCACATTAAATTTAAACAGGCTATTGATGGAGGGGTTGAGGCTCTCTACCGGTGCTTCGCCGGTGCGGGCGATCATGTCGACCAGATAAGCGCTCTGTAATATGCCCGCTAACGCCAGAGTTTGTGAGGTGTCAGCCGTTGTACTCAAAGTGCTACCTCTTGAAAGCTTTGTTCATTGAGATTAAAAGCCTTTTCAATAATAGCGCCGCCAAGGCAAACTTCACCGCTATAAAATACCACCGATTGTCCCGGTGTAATGGCTCGCTGTGGCTGATCAAAAATTACCTGGTAGTTTTGACCGTCAGCGATTAATTGACAGGCCTGATCGCTTTGTCGATAGCGGGTTTTGGCCATACAGTGAAAAGGGAGTTGCGGTTGTTGGCCATTAATCCAATGGATGTCACTGACGTTTAAGCCTTGTTTGAATAGGCGTGGGTGCTGACTGCCCTGGGCGATCACTAATACATTTCGTTCTATATGTTTATCGACTACATACCACGGTGCGTCGCCAGCACCCTTAACGCCACCAATGCCCAAACCTTGGCGCTGCCCAATGGTGTGGTACATCAGACCGCTGTGCTGCCCCATAGCATTGCCATCGGTGTCTTCTATTTCGCCGGGTTGGGCGGGTAAGTATTGCTGTAAAAAATCTTTAAACCGTCGCTCGCCGATAAAGCAGATGCCTGTGCTGTCTTTTTTGTTGTGAGTGATAAGGCCGTGCTGCTCGGCGATGCGGCGTACCTCGGGCTTTTCCAGCTCGCCCACAGGGAATAGGGTCTTAGCGATCTCTGTACCGCTGACTGCATGAAGGAAGTAGCTTTGGTCTTTGTTGTTATCCAGTCCTTTAATTAGCTTGGCGTTATCGCCGTTGTCTTGTTTGCGGACATAGTGCCCGGTGGCGATATAATCTGCGCCAAGTAGCAAGGCGTATTCGAGAAAGGCTTTGAATTTGATTTCTCGGTTACAGAGAATATCAGGATTAGGTGTGCGCCCGGCTTTGTATTCGGCCAGAAAGTGCTCAAACACATTATCCCAGTATTCAGCGGCAAAATTGGCAGTGTGTAAGTGGATGCCGAGCTTGTCGCAGACCGCCTGCGCATCGGCTAAATCGTCTTTGGCGGTACAGTAGTCAGTGCCGTCGTCTTCATCCCAGTTTTTCATGAACAGGCCTTCGACGGCATAGCCCTGTTGTTGCAATAGTAATGCAGAAACGGAGGAGTCGACACCGCCAGACATGCCAACGATAACTTTTTCTTTAAGTACAGAGTTCATAACGGGTTTATTCAAAAATTAGTTCAATAGGGTAGGTATGGCCATTTTGATATTGTTCAACGGCTTTGATTACCAAATGGGAGCGCATTCTATCAGAGGCGGCGAGCATTTCCTCGTAACTCATCCATACAGCTTGCTGAATACCGTCATCCAGCGGCTGCTCGGGGTCGTGCTGCAGCGCTTTGGCGTAAAACGTTGTTCGATGGTAAGTCACTTGGTTGTTGGGAGAGGTATAGAGTGCTAAGCCAACCAGCCCTAACAGTTCGACCTGCCAGCCGGTTTCTTCCTGCGTCTCCCTAATGGCGGCTTGCTGTAAGGTTTCATCTGCGTCTAAGTGCCCAGCGGGTTGGTTATAAACCAGTCGACCATGACAAAGCTCTTCAACTAATAAGTATTTGCCGTCTTTTTCTACCACGGTAGCAACGGTTACGTGGGGGTACCATTCCATCATTTGGCCTGTTTGTGGCGTGATTGGGGTTTAAGCTTGCTGCGTTGTGGCTGCTTTCTGGCAGGGGCTGCAGCAGAGTGTACGGTGATTCGTTCTGTTTGTCCGGGTTGTAGCTGGCCGATAGACCATTCACCGATAGCGACTCTAATCAGTCTCAATGTTGGAAAACCGATGGAGGCGGTCATCCGCCGCACTTGGCGGTTACGGCCCTCGCTAATAACGATCTCAAGCCAGCTGGTGGGTTTGTTTTTTCTTATTCTAACCGGAGGCGTACGCGCCCATATCGCTGGTGTAGGCATGGTTTTCACCTTGGCGGGGCGGCAGGGGCCGTCATTTAATTGGGCGCCTTTGCGCAATGCGTCAAGCTGTTCCTCGCGGGGCTCTCCTTCAATTTCGACCCAGTAAGTTTTAGATAATTTAGCTTTCGGATGGCTGATTTGATGCTGAATTTTGCCGTCGTCGGTTAAAATTACTAGGCCCTCGGAGTCATAATCAAGGCGGCCGGCTGGGTAGACGTTTTCCAGTGTCACAAAATCCGCCAAAGTACTGCGCCCATCGGCATCAGTAAACTGGCACAGGACGTTAAAAGGCTTATTTAGCAGGATGATTTTGGCCATTAAATGGGGAGTGCTCAGCTAAGTGGTTGTTTCCATCCATTTTATCATCTATCCGTCGAGCTTGCTTGCTGCTATAATCCGCGGCTGAAAATCATGGGGTTAAGGATTAAATAGAGGCGAGTATAAGCTGTAAAACCCTTGTACTAACTAGTAACAGAATACCGGGAAATAAGCATGACAACAGATATATCCAAAATTATTTACACCGAAACTGACGAGGCGCCTGCGCTGGCGACTTATTCTTTACTCCCTATCGTTAATGCATTTACTCAAGCTGCTGGGATTGTTGTGGAGCCGCGCGATATTTCACTGGCAGGTCGTATCATTGCTAACTTCCCAGACAAGCTGACTGATGAGCAAAAACTCGGCGATGCTTTGGCCGAGCTGGGTGATTTAACCCTTGCGCCGGATGCTAATATCATTAAATTGCCGAATATCAGTGCATCTATTCCTCAACTAAAAGCAGCTATCAGCGAATTACAGGCCCAGGGCTATGACATTCCTGACTACCCTGAGACTGACGCAAACGAAGCGGATAAAGAGATTCGCGCTCGTTATGCTAATGTGCTGGGTAGCGCGGTAAACCCTGTGCTGCGTGAAGGTAACTCCGACCGCCGTGCGCCTCCAGCGGTTAAACAGTTTGCTCGTACTAACCCTCATAAAATGGGTGCATGGAGTCCAGCTTCCAAGACTCACGTCGCACACATGAAAGGTGGTGACTTTTTCTCCAGTGAAAAATCTCTTGTTGTCGATAAACCCTGTGATGTTCGTATCGAGTTGGTTCACGACGGTAAAACGACCGTATTGAAAGAAAAAACGTCGTTATTAGCGGGTGAAGTCATCGACGGTATGTTTATGAGTAAAAAAGCGCTTCGTAAGTTCTTTGAAGAGCAGATCGAAGACGCTAAAAAGACTGACGTGTTGTTCTCTTTGCACGTTAAAGCAACGATGATGAAGGTCTCTCATCCAATCGTATTTGGTCACGCCGTCACCGTATTTTATAAAGACTTATTTGAAAAACACGCCAAAACCTTTGCTGAGCTGGGTGTAAATCCAAACAGCGGCTTGGGTAATGTTTATGAAAAAATAGAGCAGCTACCAAGCTCGCAGCGTGCTGAGATTGAGAGTGATATTCAGGCTTGCTACGCAAATCGCCCAGCAATTGCAATGGTGAATTCCGACAAGGGCATTTCAAATTTGCACGTACCCAGTGACGTTATTGTTGATGCATCAATGCCAGCAATGATTCGTGAATCGGGTAAGATGTGGGGCCCTGATGGCAAACTGCAGGATACCAAAGCAGTTATTCCTGAAAGTACCTATGCAACGTTTTACCAGGAAGTTATTAATTTTTGTAAAACTCACGGTGCATTTGATCCTACCACAATGGGTACCGTGCCCAATGTTGGCTTGATGGCACAAAAAGCTGAAGAGTATGGTTCTCATGACAAAACCTTTGAAATTCCTGCCGACGGCACTGTACGCGTTGTCGACGACAAGGGTGTGGTATTGATGGAGCATAATGTTGAACAAGGTGATATCTGGAGAATGTGTCAGGCTAAAGATGCACCTATTCAGGACTGGATTAAACTTGCGGTAAACCGTGCTCGAGCAACGGGTATGCCAACCATATTTTGGTTAGATAAAGAGCGCGCTCATGATGTTCAAATGATCAAAAAAGTTGAGCGTTATTTGCCTGATCACAACACCGAAGGCTTGGATATCCGTATTATGGATCCAGTTACCGCTATTCGTTTCACCATGGAGCGTCTAATCAGAGGTCAGGATACTATCTCGGTAACGGGTAACGTGCTGCGTGATTATCTGACGGACTTATTTCCAATTTTGGAGCTGGGAACCAGCGCGAAAATGCTTTCTATCGTGCCGCTGATGAGCGGTGGTGGTTTGTTCGAGACAGGTGCGGGCGGCTCAGCTCCTAAACATGTTCAGCAATTTATCGAAGAAGGTCACTTGCGTTGGGATTCGCTCGGTGAGTTTTTGGCGATCGCTGTTTCTTTGGAAGATTTGGCGGAGAAAGCGCATAACCCCAAAGCCAATATCTTGGCCAAAGCCCTGGATCAAGCTACAGCTAAGTTGCTGCAAAATAACAAATCACCTTCACGTAAAGTTGGTGAGATTGATAACCGAGGCAGCCACTTTTATCTGTCGCTATACTGGGCACAAGCACTGGCCGAGCAATCTGAAGACAAGGAGTTACAAGCTGTCTTTGGTAAGCTGGCAGCAGAGCTAGAGAAAAATGAAGCAAGTATCATTGCTGAAATGAACGCAGTACAAGGTCAGCCAACTGATATTGGTGGGTATTATCACCCAGACAAGAAGCTAGTGACTGCTGCGATGAGACCAAGTGCTACATTTAATCACGCATTAGAGTTGATCGCTAACGCGTAAAATGCTTTGGTTTTTAGTGCTAAAGGGCCGTCCTCGTGACGGCCCTTTTAGTTTCTACCTTCGATAAAACTGCTATTGACTCTTTCCCCTTAGAGTCTGATTCTAGGAGCTTAGATTGATAGAGTCGGGCTTGTTAAATGCCAGTCGTCTGAGTACTGGTATCATCCACTTAAACAGCCTTGTTTTGACAACCAAAGGAGCGTCGTATGTCATACCAATATATCCAGGTGCCCAGTGTCGGTGAAAAAATAACCGTTAATGCGGATTTTTCATTAAGTGTGCCGAATCAGCCTATCATTCCCTTTATCGAGGGTGACGGTATTGGCGTGGACATCACCCCAGTTATGATCGATGTGGTTGATGCGGCTGTCTTAAAGGCTTACCAGGGACAGAAAAAAATCAGTTGGATGGAGATTTACACCGGCGAAAAAGCTGCTGAAATGTACGATGGTGACTGGTTTCCCGCAGAAACGCTGGATGCAATCAAGGAATATTTGGTGAGCATTAAAGGTCCGCTTACTACGCCTGTTGGTGGCGGTTTCAGGTCGTTAAATGTAGCCTTGCGTCAGGAGTTAGACCTTTATACCTGCCTGCGCCCAGTGCGCTGGTTTGAAGGTGTGCCATCACCGGTTAAAGAGCCACATAAGACCAATATGGTTATTTTTCGGGAGAATGCCGAAGATATTTATGCGGGGATAGAGTGGAAGGCTGGAAGCCCCCAGGCGGATAAGATGATCCAGTTTTTACAGGCTGAAATGGGTGTAACCAAGATTCGCTTCCCGCATAACTGTGGTATTGGTATCAAGCCGGTATCGAAGGAGGGTACTGAGCGCCTGGTTCGGAAGGCGATTCAGTACACTATTGATCAAAACCTGCCTTCAGTGACCTTGGTACATAAAGGCAATATCATGAAGTTTACTGAGGGGGCTTTCAAAGACTGGGGCTACCAGCTGGCGCAAAATGAATTTGGTGCAGAGTTGCTCGATGGTGGACCATGGATGCGAATCAACAATCCGAATACTGGTGCTGAGATTATCATTAAGGATGTCATTGCTGACGCGATGCTACAGCAGATTTTATTGCGCCCTGATGAGTATAGCGTGATTGCCACTTTGAACCTCAACGGTGATTATTTGTCTGATGCTTTGGCGGCTCAGGTTGGCGGTATCGGCATAGCCCCAGGAGCCAACTTAAGTGACGATATAGCCTTGTTTGAGGCAACCCATGGTACGGCGCCCAAATATGCAGGACAGGACAAGGTTAATCCTGGTTCATTAATACTCTCAGCTGAAATGATGTTGCGGCATCTAGGATGGAATGAGGCGGCGGATTTGATTGTCAAAGGCATGAATGGGGCGATTCAGGCGAAGACGGTTACTTACGATTTTGAAAGGCTGATGGAGGACGCTAAACTGTTGAAGTGCTCTGAGTTTGGTGCAGCTATTGTGGAGCATATGTAACTGAGTGGACACAAGATGACGATAATTCTAGCCCCCTAGAGGGCTAGATAGGATACCGATTAAGCTAACAGCCTTATCGAGAGGTTTTGAAGTATTATCAGTTACTTCAATTCGACCGGAGAGCCCGGCGCAGTTTCTATAAGAGTCTCAGTGTCATGAGCTTTAGAGTCGAGGGAGGCTTCAGCAACGCTTTTAGCTGTATTGATATGGGTAGCATGTAAGCCTTTCGGACCATTAAAGGTGTCGAAGGATACCGTCTGACCCGCTTTGAGGGTTTTGTAGCCATCCATATCAATTGATGAGTAATGGGCAAAAATATCTGCACCACCGCTCTCTGGAAGGATAAAACCAAAGCCTTTCGCGTTGTTGAACCACTTCACTATTCCAATTTGCATAGTAGGGTCCTTTTATTATATTTGAACATTTGGCTAGTTGACTGATTACAAATCAAGAGAGAAATCTACATTTGACTCATAATTTGTACTACGAAGGGTACTTTTTTAACAGTTTTTAATCAATAGTCAAGTGTTATGCTTTAAATATAACCAATAGACCCCAATTTAGTTGTAGTAAATTTTATTAAATATTAGGCTTGTGGAAATGTATATGGGAAATCATTTAAAACTTAGGCTAAGATTAAATTCAGCAGGTGATGAAGATGCGGCGGATTTTGATGGCGATAGCGGGGTTGCGGTTGAAGAGTCCAAACCAGAGCTAAAGCCTCCGCCAAGGTATAAAGTGGTCCTTCTTAACGATGATTACACTCCGATGGAGTTCGTTGTTGAGATTTTGGAAACTTTTTTCCATCTGAATCGTGAGCAAGCTACACAAGTTATGTTAACTGTGCATACTCAAGGAAAGGGGGTTTGTGGGTTTTTTACCAGAGATATAGCAGAAACTAAAGCGGCACAAGTGAATCAATATGCAAGGGATAATCAGCATCCGTTACTAGCAGAAATTGAAGCATCGGAAGATTAAACCTTACAACGTTACGGTCTAGCATTGGAGTACTTTTATGTTAAGTAAAGACCTAGAACAAACCTTGAACCAGGCATTCAAAGGCGCTCGTACCAAACGCCATGAATTTATGACCGTTGAGCATTTGCTGTTGGCACTGGTAGATAATGCCGTTGCTGCCGATGTATTGGTTGCTTGTGGTGCAGACTTGACTCAGCTCAGAGTAGAGCTAATCGATTTCGTTGATTCGACCACGCCGTTGATCCCAGAGCGTGAAGTTGATCGTGAAACTCAGCCAACGTTGGGTTTTCAGCGAGTGCTGCAAAGAGCCGTTTTTCACGTGCAGTCTTCTGGTAAGAACGAAGTTACTGGAGCTAATGTGCTCGTTGCTATTTTTAGCGAGCAAGAGAGTCAGGCGGTTTATTTTTTGAAGCAGCAGACTGTAGCCAGATTGGATGTGGTGAATTACTTAACCCACGGTATCTCCAAGGTTGCGGGTCATACCGACCATAGTTTAGATCATAGCGCGCAACAGGGTGATGAAGACCAGATTGGCTCAGCAGCCGAATCTAGCCCGCTAGACAGTTTTGCTATTAACCTTAACGAAGAGGCCCGTTTGGGCCGCATCGATCCATTAATAGGGCGCACCGAAGAAGTTGAGCGAGTTTCACAGGTCTTGTCACGGCGCAGAAAAAACAACCCCTTGCTGGTAGGTGAATCGGGTGTGGGTAAAACCGCAATCGCCGAAGGCTTGGCTAAGCTGATTGTCGATGGTCAGGTGCCTGATATTTTACAAAATAGTGTGGTTTATTCTCTTGATATGGGTGCGTTGTTAGCGGGGACTAAATACCGTGGTGATTTCGAAAAACGCTTCAAGGGCCTGTTAGCTGATTTACAAAAGCGCGAACACTCGATTCTATTTATTGATGAAATTCATACCATTATTGGGGCTGGCGCGGCCTCCGGTGGGGTTATGGATGCCTCGAATTTATTAAAACCTTTGCTTAGTTCCGGCAGGTTGCGCTGTATCGGCTCGACCACGTTCCAGGAATATCGAGGGATTTTCGATAAAGACAAAGCACTTAGTCGTCGCTTCCAGAAAGTTGATGTGCCAGAGCCCTCGGTTGATGAAACCTATCAAATTCTTAAGGGCTTGAAGAGTCGTTTCGAGGAGCATCATAACCTTAAATATACCGATAAGGCCCTACAGGTTGCTGCTGAGCTGTCTGCTCGTTATATCAATGACCGCTTCATGCCTGACAAAGCCATCGACGTGATAGACGAGGCAGGGGCCTATCAGCGCTTGCAGCCAGAGGGTGAGCGCAAAGAGTTGATCGATGTGGTGGATATTGAGGCAATTATTGCCAAGATCGCCCGCATTCCACCAAAATCCGTGTCATCGGATGATAAGCAATCGCTACTCAAGCTGGAAGACAATCTTAAGATGGTGGTCTTTGGTCAGGACAAGGCTATTTCAACCCTGGCGACCGCTATCAAGATGGCCAGAGCCGGGTTGAAATCTGTTGAGAAACCGATTGGTTCTTTTTTGCTGGCTGGTCCGACCGGTGTTGGTAAGACCGAGGTCAGCAATCAGTTGGCAAAAATTCTGGGGCTTGAGTTGATTCGTTTTGATATGTCGGAGTATATGGAGCGGCACACCGTTTCACGTCTGATCGGTGCGCCTCCAGGATATGTTGGTTTTGACCAGGGTGGCCTGCTCACAGAGGCGGTAACTAAGCATCCGCATTGTGTTGTGCTGCTCGATGAAATTGAAAAGGCACATCCCGAAGTATTTAACTTGTTACTACAGGTTATGGATCACGGTACCCTGACCGATAACAATGGTCGCAAAGCCGATTTTAGGAATGTTATTTTTATTATGACCACCAATGCCGGTGCTGAAAGCAGTAGTCGTAGGTCTATCGGTTTTACTGAGCAGGACAACAGTACTGATGCGATGGAGGCGATTAATCGCATGTTTACTCCCGAGTTCCGAAACCGGCTTGATGCGATTGTAAATTTTGATCCTTTGCCTGAATCGGTGATACTCACCGTGGTTGATAAGTTTTTGATCGAATTGCAAGGTCAGCTTGACGACAAGGGCGTAACGCTCGATGTCGATGAGGAGTCCCGTTTGTGGTTGGTACGTAAAGGTTACGATAAAACCATGGGGGCAAGACCGATGGCGCGTATTATTCAGGAGCACATTAAAAAACCACTGGCAGAGAAGGTGTTGTTTGGTGATTTATCCGAGAATGGCGGGGTAGTGGTTATTCGGGTTGAAAATGATAACTTGGTGATTGTGGAAGAAGCACTGGCGTAGTGCTTCTTCTTGTCGTGCTGAGAGATAGCTGGGCTGATATAGCCCTAGCTTGAAGTACCCTTTAGAGAGGCTGTATTCTTATCGAGCGCGATAAGTGATACGGCCTTTGCTCAAATCGTAAGGGGTTAGTTCAACGCGAACTTTATCGCCGGTAAGAATACGGATATAATTTTTGCGCATTTTGCCAGAGATATGGGCGATAACGACATGCCCATTTTCAAGTTCTACTTTAAACGTGGTATTGGGAAGGGTATCAATAACTTCACCTTCCATTTCAATTTGATCTTCTTTTGCCATTCGGCGACTTCCCCTGAATTTTCTTGCTAGCAATAAAATATGGATAAGAGATTGCGGATTAATTTCACTGGCTAGTGAAAAACTGCGCGCATTGTGCCCTAAAATGCGTTAGGAAGCAAAATAGATTAGTTCAATGTTTGCCAGCGGTTGTTGATCAATAATTGCAAAGGGCGGTAGTCGGTTTTATAACTCATTTTGCGGCAGCCCTTGATCCAGTAGCCTAAGTAAAGGTAGGGCAAATGTAGCGTTTTTGCCTGTTCAATTTGCCACAGCACGGCATATCGACCAAGGCTACGACGATCGCAATCAGGATCGAAAAAGGTATAGATGGCGGATAAGCCGCTGCTCAATCTGTCGGTAACTGCCACGGCTAGTAATTGCTGGGCTAAACTAAAAGCGTAAAATTGAGTGTTAGGCAATGAGTTGCCTAGAAAGGAGTCGAATTGCTCTTTGCTCGGCGGATACATATCCCCGTCGCTATGACGCTGGCAGATATATCGTTCATAGAGTTGATAATATTGCGGAGCCGTTATATCGGTTATGGCGGTCACCTGCAAATCTTGATTACGGTTATAAATTTTTCGTTGCTGTCGATTGGGTTTGAAGCTTTCAACGGGCACTCGGCTAGGGATGCAGGCATTGCATTCGGCACAGTTTGGGCGATAAAAGTGGGCGCCGCTGCGGCGAAAACCAATCTCGGATAACTCGTTATAAAGTAATGGATTGATTTCAGCATCTGGGTCGATGAACAAGGTGCTGGCCTGTTGCCCTTCAAGATAGCTGCACTGATGAGGTGGTGTAATAAACAGCTTTAGCTTGGATAGCTCGCTCATGGCAGGGATTCATCCATATCCACTGGGGCCTTCCAGTTCCAATATCGTGGCCACTTAGCCGAGCTGTTTAGATCGATGTTTGCCTTCAATAAAGTGGTGAATTGAGGGCGATCTATTTCTTCGATACCCAGTGTTAATAAGTGTGGGTTGGTAACTTGGCAGTCTATTAGAGCGTAGCCCCAGTGTTCCAGTTGTTTTGCTAGGTGCACGATGGCTACTTTGGATGCGTCTGTACGTAGTGAGAACATGGACTCGCCAAAAAAAACTTTACCAATGGCAAGACCATACAAACCGCCAGCCAGCTGCCCCTCATGCCATACTTCTACTGAGTGGGCTATACCCCTGCGATGTAGTTCGCTATAGGCGTCGAACATCTCTTTGGTGATCCAGGTGCCATCTTGATCTTGTCTGGGTACAGTAGCGCAATGTTGGACGACTTGTTCAAATTGCTGGTCGCAACTGACCGTGTATTCATTGCGGTGCAGGCGTTTTCTAAGGCTATTGGATATGTGTATTTTGCTCGGAAACAGTACCGCGCGAGGGCTGGGTGACCACCAGAGGATCGGTTGTGGATGGTCGTACCAAGGGAATATACCTTGTCGGTAGGCATTGATTAAGCGTTGAGGGCTAAGATCCCCCCCAACGGCTAGCAATCCATTGGGTTCTGCAAGCGCCAAGTCCGTACTCGGAAAATCGATGTTGTTTGGTGAGAGCCAGGGGAGTGAGGTCATAGATACATGGGCGCTGAAATGATCTCAGCGCCACTACCTTGCCAGAGTATTAGGCTTATAGGTTATCCAGGTATTTTTCAGCATCAAGGGCTGCCATGCAGCCAGCTCCAGCAGAAGTAACCGCTTGGCGGTATACGTGGTCGGCCACATCGCCCGCTGCAAAAACGCCAGTGATGCTGGTTTGAGTAGCGTTGCCTTCAAGCCCGCTGTTGATTTTGATGTAGCCATCTTTCATATCTAGCTGGCCTTCAAAAATCGAAGTGTTGGGTTTATGGCCGATAGCAATGAACACGCCATCGACGGCTATTTCAGAACTGCTGCCATCGGTGGTGCTGGCTAGTTTTAAGCCTGTTACACCCATGTCATCACCAGTAATTTCTTCCAGTGTCTGGTTCCAGAGGATATTTACATTACCGGTTTTAGATTTTTCGATAATTTTGTCTTGCAGGATTTTTTCAGAGCGCAAGCTATCGCGACGATGAACCAGTGTGACTTCTGCAGCTAAATTGGATAAATAAAGTGCTTCTTCTACGGCTGTATTACCACCGCCAATAACAGCAACCTTTTTGCCACGATAGAAAAAGCCATCGCAGGTAGCGCAGGCGCTGACACCTTTGCCCATAAAGGCTTCCTCGGAGGGAAGGCCGAGATATTGTGCTGAGGCACCAGTGGCAATAATCAGTGCATCGCAGCTGTAGTTGCCGCTATTACCTTTGAGTATAAAAGGCTTTTGTTGTAATTGGGTCTCTTCAATGTGGTCAAAAATGATATTGGTATCAAACCGCTCAGCGTGTTGCTGCATGCGAATCATTAAATCTGGGCCTTGCAGCCCTTCAACGTCACCAGGCCAATTATCAACATCGGTGGTGGTGGTTAATTGACCGCCTTGCTGCATCCCCGTGATAATGACGGGGTTTAGGTTGGCGCGTGCTGCGTAAACAGCTGCGGTATAACCGGCAGGGCCGGAGCCAAGAATAATCAAGGGGTGATGTTGTAAGTCGCTCATAATATGCCTTTTACTCTAATTTCGCTGCCTGATTAGTTGAGGTTTAGCCTTGTCAGGGGTAGCTATGATAGTGTAAACGGGCCTTGATAAAAACTGCCACCTGCGGTTTTTTAAAACAAAACTTATATTAGGGCAAATAACTGATTTAGATGGTAATATTACGCCACATTCACGGGTTAAAATCATCGTTCAAGCATCGCAATACGGCTTAATACAATGTTTCATAAGCTCAGCACTTTAAATCTAGCAGCTCAAAATCCAATATATTCACAATACAGTCCCGTGTTTTACAACACAGTTAGGAGATAGTGACGGTCTTGAATAAACAGACCCTGGTCAATAAATCAAATAGTCATCCTGTGGTTGAAAAGTTCGTCCCGCGCTTGCGTGAGGGGGCTCTAATCGGCTTTGTGGCCGTTTTTCTTTATTTGTTAATGTCGTTAATCAGTTATGACAAGGCAGACCCCGGCTGGTCGAGAACAGGCAGTGGTGCAGTGGTATCCAATGCTGGCGGGCCGACGGGTGCGTGGTTAGCGGATATCTGTTTGTCCTTGTTTGGCTATATGGCCTATTTATTCCCATTGATGCTGGGCTACAGGGCTTGGATATTATTCCGTGAGCGTTATAAGCCGCTGCCTTTTGACTGGGCTTCTTTACTGGTTCGTACAATCGGGCTGTGCTTGGTTATGGTCGCGAGCACGTCGCTGGCGATGATCGGTGATAGCGGTAGCAGCGGGTTACCATTTGGGGCTGGGGGGGTTCTTGGTCAAGCGTTAGGTTCGTCCAGTGTTGAAGCGTTTAGTGTGTTTGGAGGCCGATTAATATTACTTGCGGTGCTTCTATTCGGCATAACAATTTTTACTGATTTATCCTGGTTGCGATTAATGGATCAAATAGGCAACCTTAGCATTCGCTTGGTGAGCAGTGTTCGCAATCGCATAGCCAGAGCCTGGCACCATCGGCAAGAAAAACGCAGCCAGAAAGTTGCCCAGCAAGAGCGAAAGCTTGTTATTGCCAAGCACGTTGAAAAGGATAAAGCACGTAAACCGCCCATTATTTTACCGGTGGCGAAAACACCTGAGAAAAGTGTTAGGGCCGAGCGGGAGCGGCAGCAACCTTTATTTAATGCGCCAGTCACTGGTACTTTACCTGCACTAGACTTGCTCGATCCTGCTGATGCTTCCCACCGTAAAGGTTTCTCGGCCGAAGCCTTGGAAGCGATGTCAAAACTGTTGGAGCACAAGCTAAAGGATTTTGGCGTTATTGCTGAAGTCACACAGGTTTTACCTGGTCCTGTTGTTACTCGATTTGAAATCCAGCCCGGCACGGGCGTGAAAGTCAGTAAAATTACTAACTTAGCCAAGGATATCGCACGCTCTTTAGCGGTTATCAGTGTGCGTGTAGTTGAGGTTATTCCCGGTAAATCAGTGGTGGGTATAGAGATCCCCAATGAAGACCGCGCCATCGTAAACTACCGAGATGTATTGTCTTCACGTATTTTTGAAATGTCCAAATCACCGCTTAGCTTAGCCTTGGGGCATGATATTTCGGGCGAGCCGATAGTCGCTGACCTTGCTAAAATGCCACACTTGCTGGTGGCAGGTACCACTGGTTCTGGTAAGTCGGTGGGTGTTAACGCGATGCTGCTGAGTCTGCTGTATAAGTCGGGGCCAGAGCAAGTGCGATTGATTTTAGTTGACCCAAAAATGCTGGAGCTTTCGGTTTACGACGGTATTCCGCATTTGTTAACGCCGGTTATCACCGATATGAAAGATGCAGCCAATGGCCTGCGCTGGTGTGTAGCCGAAATGGAGCGACGCTATAAACTAATGTCTGCACTAGGGGTCAGAAACCTTGCCGGCTTTAATCGTAAAGTTGAGGATGCTGCTGCAGCGGGCACGCCTATTGGAGATCCGTTATGGGTTGCTGATGAGGTTTATATTGCGGGCCAGGAAAAACCCGAGGCACCACCACTGAAGACCTTGCCGGCTATTGTCGTTGTCATCGATGAATTTGCCGACATGATTATGGTGGTAGGTAAAAAAGTTGAAGAGCTAATCGCACGGATTGCGCAAAAAGCGCGGGCTGCGGGTATTCACTTGATACTGGCTACCCAGCGCCCATCGGTCGATGTTATCACTGGTCTAATCAAGGCAAACGTGCCAACTCGAATTGCTTTTCAGGTGTCCTCACGGGTGGATTCCAGAACTATTCTTGATCAGGGAGGCGCAGAACAATTGCTCGGCCACGGTGATATGTTGTACTTACCACCGGGCACCAGTTTGCCAGTACGTGTACATGGTGCTTTCGTATCGGATGATGAAGTGCATCGTGTCGTCGCTGATTGGAAGCGGCGGGGTGAGCCTGCTTACATCGACGGTTTACTAGATGAGGGTGCTAGCGGCCCTGCCATTCCGGGCTTTAGTGGTGAGGGCGGCGATGATGGTAATAGCGAAGACGATGCACTCTACGATGAAGCGGTTTATTATGTGACCCAATCACGCCGCGCCTCTATCTCTTCAGTACAGCGTAAACTGCGGATCGGCTATAACCGTGCTGCGCGTTTAGTTGAGGCTATGGAAGCTGCCGGGGTTGTTACCGAAATGGGTACCAATGGTAGTCGAGAAGTATTAGCGCCGCCTCCAGCCTCAGATTAGCCTACCAACACTCTCACTGAGATTATTGATATTGTGAAAACTTTTTTGTATTTAGTTTTAGTTTTAACCTTAGGCGCAGCTACAACAGGGCTGCAGGCTGGCGAAAAGCCGGCAGCCGAACAGCTTGCCGAACAGCTACAGAGTATGGATAGCCTTACTGCGCGTTTTAATCAATCGATTACTGATGCACGAGGAGATCAGTTGCAACAGGCAGAGGGAACGCTAGCTGTTAAGCGTCCACGTCGTTTTTATTGGCGTACTGAGTCACCCTACGAGCACTTGGTGGTGACTGATGGCATTCTTTTATGGTTGTACGATATCGACCTTGAGCAAATAACTAAGCAGCCATTTTCCGCAGATCTCGATCGAGCTCCGGCACTGCTTCTCAGTGGCGAACTGGAAGAGATCAACAAACAATACACAATTAAACTGCAACGTCTGGGGCGTGATGAGCTGCAGTTTACCCTGCTGCCTAATAATGCCGATAGCTTGTTTCGCTTGTTGACGATCAGCTTTGGCAAGCATGGTTTAAAGGCAATGACACTCAAGGATAGCTTTGATCAGCTCACCGAGATCAGCTTCAGTGATGTCAAACTTAACCCGAGATTAAAAGATAAACTCTTCGAGTTTACGCCTCCAGAAGGCATCGATGTCATCAGTAATGAATCGTAATTTATTTGAGCAGCAGTCGGTATATCAACCCCTGGCTGCTAAAATGCGACCGCGTACTTTGGCTAGTTATATCGGTCAGCAACATATCATGGGGCCGGGTAAGCCACTGCGTGAGGCGCTTGAGCATAATCAGTTGCACTCCATGGTGCTATGGGGGCCACCAGGTGTCGGCAAAACCTCGCTAGCAAGGCTTGTCTCTGAGCTGTGCAATGCCCACTTTATATCCTTGTCTGCCGTCCTTGCTGGTGTTAAAGATATCCGTGAGGCCGTCGCTCAAGCTAAAGTACAGCAGTCCGCAGGCCGCATAACTATTTTATTTATTGATGAGGTTCACCGTTTTAACAAATCCCAGCAGGATGCTTTTTTGCCCTTTGTTGAGGATGGTACTGTTATTTTTATTGGTGCTACCACAGAGAACCCTTCCTTTGAGTTAAATAATGCGCTGCTATCGCGTACCCGTGTTTATAAATTACGGGCGCTTGAAGAGCGGGATATCTGCGAAGTTATCAACCGAGCTATTGCTGACGCCCAGCCTACATCGACCATCGCCGATAACGAGCTGCAACAATTGGCCATGGCCGCTGATGGTGATGCCAGGAGGGCGCTCAACTTATTAGAATTAGCTCTGGAACTGGCTCCTACTAAAGATAAGTGCAAGGTGGTAGACGCGGCTACGGTGGCGGAAGTGCTGGATGGTTTTGTACGCCGTTTTGATAAGGGCGGCGATTTATTTTATGAGCAAATATCGGCTCTGCATAAGGCGGTTAGAGGTAGCGCTCCTGATGCCGCTCTGTATTGGTTTTGTCGGATGTTAGACGGCGGCTGTGATGCGCTGTATATCGCTCGCCGAGTGGTCAGAATGGCCAGTGAAGATGTCGGCAATGCCGATCCTCGGGCTTTGGAAATTGCGCTCAATGCCTGGAATGTACAGGAGCGTTTAGGCAGCCCGGAGGGTGAGCTGGCCATTGCGCAAGCTGTCGTCTATGTGGCTTGTGCCGCGAAAAGTAACGCGGTTTATACCGCGTTTAATCAAGTGATGGCAGATATTCGCCAGCACCCCAGTTATGACGTGCCGGTGCATTTGCGCAACGCGCCGACTAATATGATGAAAGATCTGGGTTACGGTGGTGAGTATCGTTACGCACATGATGAGCCAGACGCTTATGCTGCCGGTGAAAATTATTTTCCGGAAGAGCTTAAAAACAGTAGTTATTACCATCCTGTTGATCGAGGGCTGGAAAAAAAGATCGTTGAAAAGCTAAATTATCTGCGCCAATTAGATAAAAACAGTAATATACAGCGCTATTGATGCTGATGAATATTACCGCGCCTCGTGGCTGTAAAATGGCAATTACCCATGAATAATTTCCTTATGATAGCCATTGGTGGTGCTGCCGGTGCATTAAGTCGGCACGGTTTGGTTAATATCATTAATCATATAGCACATACCAAGTGGCAGCTCGGTCCGTTTCCGCTGGCTACACTTAGTGTCAATATAATTGGTTCATTTTGTATAGGCATGCTTTATGTGTTGATTACTGAGCGTTTGGCGCTGCATGCAGATTGGCGCAACGTCACTATGGTTGGTTTTATGGGGGCGTTCACGACATTTTCGACGTTTTCGTTGGAAACAGTGATTCTATTAGAAAAAGGCCAAATAATTGTCGCCTTCGCTTATATATTATCAAGTGTATTGGTTTGTGTGTTGGCCGCATGGCTGGCGATTGTTTTAACCAGAATGATTTAAAAATTTATTGTATTTAAGGCTTTAGTTATATGTTGGATATTAAACTGATTCGTCAAAACCCTGAATTAGTCGCAGAGCAGTTAAAGAAAAAACGCTTTACCTTTGATGTGGCTGAATTTCAACGCTTGGATGACGCGAGAAAACTTGCAGATACGCAGAGCCAGAGCTTATTGGCAGAGCGTAAACAAGCATCGAAAAAAATTGGTGAGTTGGTTCAGCAAGGTGTTCCTGTTGCAGAAGCAAAGGCAACAGTGAATGAAACACTGGCCAAAATTGAACAGCAGCTAGAGTCGTTAAAACAATCTGCTCAAGTTGCAGGTGATGCGCTCGATGCTCTGATGATGAGCATTCCCAATATTCCAGATGCGGAAGTCCCTGAAGGTAATGATGAAGACAGCAATGTCGAGATTTCAACCTGGGGTACGCCGCGAGTGTTTGACTTTGAACCCAAGGACCATGTGGATGTCGGTGAAAAAGTAGGGGGATTGGACTTTGACTTGGCTAGCAAAATCACCGGTTCTCGTTTTGTCGTTATGCAGGGCAATATGGCCAGATTACATCGCGCATTGACACAATTTATGCTCGACACCCATATCAATGAGCACGGTTACAGTGAGATTTATGTCCCGTTTATGGTTAATGCAGACTCCTTGCGTGGCACCGGTCAATTACCCAAATTCGAAGCAGATTTATTTAAATTAGAGGGTGAGCAAAATTATTATTTGATCCCTACGGCGGAGGTTCCCGTGACCAATATCGCCAGGGACAAGATTTTTGATGCCAAGGAGCTTGGTGATGGCTTACGACTGGTATGCCACACGCCGTGTTTTAGAAGTGAGGCGGGGAGCTATGGCCGTGATACCCGCGGAATGATTCGTCAGCATCAATTTGAAAAAGTAGAGCTGGTTAAGCTGGTTAAAGCTGAAAACTCCGCACAGGAATTAGAATCACTAACCGCTAATGCTGAAGCTATTTTACAAAAGCTGGAGTTGCCTTACCGTAAGGTAATTTTATGTGGTGGTGATCTTGGGTTTTCTGCGCAGCGTACCTACGATCTTGAGGTATGGCTGCCGGGCCAACAAAAATATCGTGAAATATCCTCGTGCAGTAATTTTGGTGATTACCAAGCTCGGAGAATGATGGCGCGCTGGCGCAACCCTGAAACTAATAAAACCGAATTATTGCATACGGTTAATGGCTCAGGATTAGCGGTGGGTCGCACTTTGGTTGCGGTATTAGAGAATTATCAAATGGCCGATGGCAGCGTGACCATTCCCGCTGTGTTGCGCCCCTATATGGGCGGTGTAAGTACGCTGTAATGTATATTCACTGACCGTTAGAGTGCTGTTATGGATTTTTTACCCCTTCACTTTAAATTAGACAACAAGCCCTGCTTGATTATTGGCGGGGGGCAGGTTGCCTTGAGAAAAGCTCGCTTGATTTGCAAGGCAGGGGCGATTGTTCATGTCGTTGCTCGGGATATTGTGCCTGAGTTACAGCAGTTGATCGCTAATAACGCCGGTGTTTGTCGGCAGGGCGATTACCATGAATCAGATTTGAGCGGTAAGTTTCTAGTCGTTGCAGCAACCAGTGATGCTGAGCTTAACGCTCAGGTTTCAATGGATGCACACCAGCGCCATATTCCTGTCAATGTGGTCGATAGTCCTAAGCTGTGTAGCGTTATTCTGCCCGCTATTATTGATCGCTCGCCGATGATTATTGCGGTTTCTAGTGGAGGTAGTTCGCCGGTTTTGGCACGTATGCTCAGAGCTAAAATCGAATCGATGATCCCTGCAGCCTATGGTCAACTTGCTCATTTAGTGGATGGTTTTCGTGATCGCGTCAAAGCAAAGCTGACAAATATCGATGATCGCAAAAATTTTTGGGAAGACATCTTGCAAGGGCCTGTTGCCGAGATGGTGTTCGCCGGTAAACCCAAAGTGGCAACAGACATGCTGGCTAAACAATTAGCTAATGTTACTGCTGGCACAGCCGGTGAGGTGTATTTGGTTGGTGCTGGCCCTGGTGACCCAGATTTGCTGACGTTTAAAGCCTTGCGGCTGATGCAAAAAGCAGATGTCGTATTATATGATCGTTTGGTCTCTGAGGAGATATTAGACTTAACCCGACGTGATGCAGAAAGGATTTATGTCGGCAAAGCCCGATCTGACCACGCCGTGGCGCAGAAAGATATCAACCAACTATTAGTCACTTTGGCGAAGCAAGGTAAGCGGGTATTACGCTTAAAAGGTGGTGACCCATTCATTTTTGGTCGAGGTGGGGAGGAAATCGAAGAGCTGGCCGAGCATAAAATACCCTTTCAAGTCGTGCCTGGTATTACTGCGGCGTCGGGCTGTTCTGCTTATGCGGGTATTCCGCTTACCCATCGAGACTATGCCCAATCAGTACGCTTTGTTACCGGGCACTTAAAAAACAATACCACTGAGTTACCTTGGTCAGAGTTAGTACAGCTCAATCAAACACTGGTTTTCTATATGGGGCTGGTAGGTTTGCCAATTATTTGTGCAAATCTTATTGCGCATGGCCGGTCTGCCGATACGCCGATTGCACTTGTCCAGCAGGGCACCACGATCCATCAGCGGGTACTAGTCAGTACCTTGGCCGAGATGCCCGCCAAGGTAATACAAGAGCAGATTAAAGCCCCGACCTTGATTATTGTGGGCGAAGTGGTGAGGTTGCGGGAAAAACTGGCCTGGTTTGAAGAGTAAATCACTTCAAGCCGTCAGCGGTGGATCTGTTAATAGTTAAAGTTTTATGACTGATTGTCGATATCTCGAGAGAGGAGTATAGCGATGATTATTTTCCCCCCTATCCATACGACTACAATGCCTGCAAGCAAAGCAACGACCACAAATAAAGGTGTCGTTTCAGCCTCGGCAGCAACGACCAAGCGTCAAGCTAATCTATCAGACCGTCGGTTAAAGCGTGATCGCCGAGCTAGAAGAGGGTCAAAGCACGTCATTGAGCGCCGCTGCGGGCCAGAAAGGCGCCGCAGAAGCATTGATGTAAGCGTATAGCTTATGGATTGAGCGCCACATTGTTACGCTGATAAACGGGTAGTGCATCAATTAAAATATGCCCCGTTTCTGTTAGTAGAGGGTCGTCCTCGTCTTTTTTATCTTCGTCCTGATTTTGTGCTGCAAGCATATCTGCCTCTGCATCGTCTTCAAGGGATTCATCTTCCAGTGATTCTAGAGGAGCTAAGCCTTTGGCTGCACGACGTTTATTTTCAATGCTAAGAGCTTGAGTCTTTTCTCGTTCGCGCTCGGCTATTCGCGCCTTTTGATTCAGGGTCAAGCTGGTTATAGAGCGAAATTGCTCTAGCATTGCGACTTCTTCGCGCAAGTAAATAAAGTCAGGGTCGGTTTTCATCCGTTCAATATGCTTGGCTTTGAGTGTGGGGATTACTGCGGGAAGATTATAGTACAGGCGATGCCTGACAGGATTAATTGTATCCCAGGCCAGCGCATTATCCAGTGAGCTTTCACCCACTTTATCCGTGTCATATAACGCAGGGAACTCAAGATCAGGTACAACACCGCGATGCTGCGTGCTCTCACCAGAAATTCGATAAAACTTAGATTCGGTGATCTTTAACTGGCCTTGTTTTAGCGGAGTTAATGATTGCACCGTACCTTTACCGAAAGATTGTGAACCGACGATAATACCGCGCTGATAATCCTGGATAGCCCCGGCAAAAATTTCTGAGGCGGAGGCGCTGAGACGGTTGATAAGTACAGCCAAAGGACCGTCATAGTATGCGTCTTTAGCGCGCTTGCCACCGCGGTTAACCTGTGAGTTTGAATGACGGATTTGAACCGTTGGGCCTTGTTCTATAAATAAGCCCGTTAATTGATTAGCCTCTTGTAGCGAGCCGCCACCATTTTCGCGTAAGTCGATAATAATGCCATCGACGCCTTCATCGATGAGTTCGGATAATAGTTTGCTTACATCTCTGGTGGTGCTTTTGTAGTTGGGATCACCTCTGCGCATAGCGTCAAAATCAACATAAAAAGCAGGTATATCAATGATGCCGATTTTTTTTACTTTATCATCGGCATAAATTTCCAGTACTTTTTTCTGGGCTGATTGCTCCTCAAGCTTAACCTTATCGCGAACAATACTGATGGTGACATGCTCGTCATCGGTTTTGGCAGAAACAGGAATAACATCTAAACGTACAGTGCTGCCTTTAGCGCCACGAATTAACTGCACCACTTCATCGAGGCGCATGCCGATAACATCTTCAAATTCGCCTTCTCCTTGAGCGACACCAATGATGCGGTCAGAGGGTTGTAGTTGCCCTTGTTTGGCGGCGGGGCCTGCGGGTACCAAACGTACCACTTTGGTGTATTCATCGTCGCTTTGTAAAACTGCCCCTATGCCTTCAAGCGATAGGCTCATATTAATATTGAAATTCTCGGATGTAGCGGGGGAGAAATAGTTGGTATGCGGATCATACATTGCTGTAACCGAGTTCATGTAAATTTGAAAAGCATCTTCAGCGTTAGATTGCTTTACTCGGTTAAGTTGATTTTGGTAGCGTTTTTGTAGAAAAGGCACGATTTCCTCTTCGCTTTTCTTTGCCATACGCAAGCTAATAACACGGCTTTTGATTATTTTTCGCCACAGATCATCCGCTTCCGCGCTATTTTTCGGCCATGGCATGTCTTTGCGGTCAATCTCAAGTTGCTCGTCCAGGTCAAAGTTCATCGCTTTTACCTTTTCAGGTAAGGTGTCGATGATGGTGCTTAATCGTTCAATCAATCTTTGCTGGTAGCGATTGAAAATAATAGCGCCGGGTTTAAGGTCACCTTGAGCTAACGTGTCGTCAAGAGAGAAGCGGTAGGCTTCCAGCTCATCAATATCCGCTTGTAATAAAAAGCTTTTATTACTATCGAGATGTTTTAGGTAACTATCGAAAATGCTGCTGGACAGTTTGTCGTCAAGCTTGTGGCTCACGTAATGACGCTTGTTGAGCTGGTCAATGATTTCTATGGCCGTTTTGGAGTGCTCCGAAGAAAAGTTTATCGCGACTGTCTGCTCGACATCCACTTTGGCAAAAGCCAATGTTGACATGAACAGGGATGAAATAAGCGCGGTGGAGAGGGCGCTAACAAGTAACGTAGCGCGAGAAAGGAGCTTTAGGTTCATAGGTGTATATCTCAAACGACTCGAAGTTATAAAGAGCAAAATATTAGCAATTAGTTCAATCTTGTTTTTCTAGGCTGACCTTAGCCCCCTTAGATTACCCCAGATAGACCCGCAAAATACAGTGCGATATAGCTTGGTTTAGTCGCTCGGCCTAGATAATTAACGGTTAGCGGCAATTATTGGATCAGTAATGTTGGTGTTGTATATAAAATGAGCAGCTTTAATCAGTGTTAGACATGACTTGGCGAGGCGCATCAGTAAGGGTAACATCTCCGGCCTTTTAGCTTTTTGATTGGACCATCACTGTTATGTCATCTAATACTCAAATCGGTACTCCATTATCTGTCACCGCAACTAAGGTCATGCTCTGTGGGGCGGGGGAGTTAGGCAAAGAAGTGGCTATTGAATTGCAGCGTTTGGGTGTCGAGGTGATTGCAGTGGACCGCTATGCTAATGCTCCGGCGATGCAAGTCGCCCATCGTAGTCATGTCGTATCAATGACTGATGATAAGGCGCTACGGGCCGTTATTGAGCTCGAAAAACCTGATTATATTGTCCCTGAAATAGAAGCGATCGCTACAGCTACCTTGCTTGCCTTGGAATCAGAGGGTTATAACGTGATACCTACTGCGAGAGCTACCCACCTGACAATGAACCGAGAAGGTATACGTCGTTTGGCTGCACAAGAGCTAGGTATTGCCACCTCACCCTTTATCTTTGCCGATGATAAGCCAAGCTACCTCGCCGCTATTGAGCAAATCGGCTTGCCTTGTGTAGTTAAGCCGATTATGAGTTCTTCCGGTAAGGGTCAAACCCTGGTGCGGACCTCGGCAGATATTGATCATGCTTGGGATTACTCACAAGCGGGAGGGAGAACAGGCGCTGGGCGTATCATTATCGAAGGTTTTGTGGACTTTGATTATGAAATAACACTGCTGACGGTGCGACACCGCAATGGCACCACTTACTGCGAACCCATTGGGCACAGGCAGGAGCAGGGTGATTATCATGAGTCATGGCAACCGCAGATTATGTCGACGCAAGCGCTAAACAAGTCTCAGGAAATTGCCAGTAAAATCACCTCAGCGTTGGGCGGTTGGGGCTTATTTGGTGTGGAGTTATTTGTTAAAGGAGATGAGGTGTATTTCAGTGAAGTTTCCCCTAGGCCGCACGATACGGGCATGGTTACTCTGATTTCGCAGGACTTATCCGAGTTCGCCCTGCATGCCAGAGCCATACTGGGTTTACCGATACCGAGTATCCGTCAATATGGCCCTGCTGCATCCAGTGTGCTGTTAGTGGAGGGAAATTCTGATTGCATGCGCTACAGTGGTTTGGAGCAAGCCTTGGCGGAACCAAATACCGACATCCGTCTATTTGGCAAGCCTGAGGTTCAGGGGCAGCGCCGATTAGGGGTGGCGCTGGCGTTAGGGGAAACCACGGATGAAGCAAGAGCAAAGGCGACAGCTGCGTCTGGCTGCATTAGTGTTGAGCTTTAAGATTAAGCTATAAATAACTTCATGATATTTATATAATATATTGATAATTAAGTGTTTTTTGTATTTATTTTGAGTTGTGCTTCACGCAATCAGATTGTGATAGGTGAAGCACTCCTGGATAAATACTCGAAACATCTTGAGCTCTGCGTCAGCTGCCCTATACTGAAGCCCTCAAATTTTCTGGCAAGGTTTTTGTTTAAAGTGTTCCTGCGACTTACCCTTCTTGTTCTCGTGGTATTTCAGTCTATTACTGTGATAGCTGATGCTCATCAGTTTTATCAATCGAGCGCTCAATATTTGCCAGTGTTTGATCACGCCCACTATGACGACGTAACAAATGATGATCTCACGCAAAACGTTATAAATAATAACGCCGCACAGATATCCGTACCAAACCATACAGATCAAGCCGTAGATTGTGATCATTGCTGTCACTGTCATAGCGCTGCTATTCCGCTATCGATCCTTGGGGTCGCCACTCATAAGCCTTACGCAGCTAATCCTGTCTATAAACTTCAATTTACACTTAACCATCCCTGCTCGCTTTACCGCCCTCCAATCGCTTAGTACTTGCTAGTAATACCGACTCAAGCTCGGTCTATTTAATTCTTTAGCAAGGACTATCATTATGCATATTGCTCGTTTGCAGAGCCCGTGTAGAAGGGGGCGGCAGCATTCACCAGCGATGGCGCTGCTGTTAATTACTGCACTATCAAGCTTATTTATCAGCTTGGCGACAGCTCAAGGCATTACTCAAAACTTGACGCTTAATCAGGCTATCAGTAAAACACTGGAACAAAATCCGCAGCTGCATCAATTTGCACTAAAAAAGACCGGTTTACTGGGGCTGCGCGACGACAGTGATACTTCCCCTGCCTTAAATCTAGGCTTAGAGGTCGATAATATTGCCGGCAGTGGGACTTATTCGGGTACTGATGCTGCTGAAACCACCCTCGCTTTATCGTCGGTGCTTGAGCTTGGTGCAAAGCGTAGCACTCGACTATCAGTCGCCGATGCCCGGCTCAGTATGCTGGAGTACCAACGCCAGGCCTTCACCTTGAATATACTGGGAGAGCTTACCGCGTTATTTATCGAAACATTGCAGTTGCAAGCGCTAATCGAGCTCGCTCAGGAGGCTCAGGCGCTCGCTGACAGTACGCTGTCTATAGTAAAAAATCGCTCACAGCAGGGGGCTACCTCTGATGCTGAAGTAAAGCGTGCAGCCGCTACTCAGGCCCTGGCACAACTTCAGCTATCCGCTTTACAGCGGCAGCATCAACGGGCGTTATTCAAGCTAGCAAATTTTTGGGGTGAGAGCATGCCTCGCCACTATCGCTTGAGCGGAAATTTATACCGTTTCTCAGAGCAGCCTAGTTATCCCGAATTGTATGAGCGAGCGATGCAGTCGCCAGCGATTGCCGTATTTGCCAGTGAAGCTCGGTTAAAAACGGCTGAAGTGGATTTAGCCAGGACTCAATCAAGTGTGGATTTAAATTGGCAAATCGGTATACGCAGGTTTGAGCAAAGTGGCGATTCGGCATTGGTTGCCGGTGTTTCGATCCCTTTATTTAGCGGTAGAAGAAATAGTGGGGCAATAAAGTCCGCACTGGCTGATCGTGATCAAGTTGAGTTAAACCGTCAGGCGGCTTTACTCAGGCTGAATACTCAGCTGTTTACGGCTTATTCGCAGCGACAGCAACATATCAATGCGGTCACCGTATTTCAAACTCGTATCATCCCCAATCTTGCTTCTGCCTTAAGCGCAACGCAACGCGCCTATGAGGCCGGCAGGTATAGCTATCAAGATTGGATCGCCGCGCAGCAAGCGTTATTGCAAGCAAAAAAATCCTTAATTGAAAGTGCCGCAGCGGCTTCGTTAAACCAGGCTACCATCGAACAGCTGATCGCCGAGCCTTTTTAATTTTTGCGCCATGCCAGGCCGACACAGGAACTTAACATGAAGCACTTTATATTATTACTTAGCCTGCTTGCAGGAGGCTCGGCTTGCTATGCAGACAGCTCGTCTCACCACGATGCAGACGGAGCAGCAAGCCGGGATCATGAGGAGCACGCCAGTACTGTGATCAGCGATGCTATGGCGCAGACCGTGGGGATAACGACTGCTCAAACAGGGCCACAATTGTTACATCAAACTATGAGCAGTTATGGTCGTTTGACCACTGCACCTGAACAGACCAGCCATATACGCGCGCGTTTCTCTGGTGTTATTAAATCAGTGCAGGTCAATATTGGTGATGTTGTGAAGAACAATGACCTCTTGGCTGTCATTGAATCAAACGAGAGCTTTAAGCACTATGAGCTGCGAGCGCCCATAACGGGTACCGTGGTGCAGCGTCATGCCAGCGTCGGAGAAATGACTCAGGAGCAGGTGTTGTTTTCAATTTTAAATTTTGATTCATTATGGGCAGAGCTACAGGTTTTTCCTTCACAGCAACAAGGGCTCGATGCCGGGGGGAAAGTTTTTATTCAGCTAGAAAATCAACAAATTGAAACCACGGTTGCACATTTTTTACCCACCAATGACGGTGTCCCACATCTGCTTGCCCGGGCCAAAATTGATAATGTTGATAATAAGCTATTGCCGGGGGCGATCGTTGAAGGGCGTATTGTTATTGCCGAGTTTGACGCAGCTATTGCAGTAAAAAATATCGCACTGCAAAACCTGGGGGGACAAACTGGTGTATTTATTAAGCATGATGAGCAGTATACGTTTAAACCGTTGGTGCTAGGTCGAGCGGATCATCAATTTACAGAAGTGATTGCGGGTATTGAAGCCAATATCGACTATGTGGTCGATAACAGTTTTTTGATTAAAGCTGATATCGAAAAATCTTCAGCTGAACACCAGCACTAGGGGTTGTAAAAATGATTGATTCAATTTTACGCCTTGTAATTGAGCGGCGCGTTTTATTTTTGTGCAGCGTTTTTTTCATTATTGCTGTAGGTAGTTGGAGTTACTTAAAGCTCCCAATCGATGCCGTACCTGATATTACTAATGTCCAGGTTCAGATAAATACCCAGGTGCCAGGCTATTCACCGCTTGAATCCGAGCAGCGAATTACTTATCCCGTTGAAACAGCACTGGCAGGGATTCCCGGTTTAGCTTATACCCGGTCCTTGTCTCGTTATGGCTTGTCGCAAGTAACCGCGGTGTTTGATGAGGGCACCGATATTTATTTCGCCAGAAACCTGATTAACGTTCAATTAGCGGCGATTAAATCGGCTCTGCCGCAGGAGGTGGAGCCTAAAATGGGGCCAATTTCGACAGGGCTTGGCGAAATTTTTATGTATACGGTACAAGCTTTACCTGATGCGGTGCAGAGAAATGGCCTTGCTTATGATGCGACCGCCTTGCGAGAAATTCAGGACTGGATTATTAAGCCGCAACTGGCGCAAGTAAAAGGTGTTGTCGAAGTAAACAGCATTGGTGGTTACAACAAGCAATACCACGTCACTCCCGATATCAAAAAACTACTGTATTTTAATATCGGCATGGAAGATATCGTGCAGGCTTTAGCCGCAAATAATAGTAACCGAGGCGCAGGCTATATTGAGACTAATGGGCAGCAATTATTAGTGCGATCGCCGGGGCAGCTGGCTTCCATTGCCGATATTGCTAATGTGATTATTACTCAGCGCGATTCAATTCCAATCAAAATAAGTGATGTTGCCAGTATTGCTATTGGTAAAGAGCTGCGCACAGGCGCAGCCACACAAGATGGCATTGAAACAGTGCTCGGCACCACCATGATGCTCATCGGTGCTAACTCTCGCAGTGTGGCACGGGATGTAGCCGCTAAACTTGAGGCTATTCAAACTTCGTTACCTAAAGGCGTAGTCGCCACGCCGGTTTATGATCGTACGGTCTTGGTCGATAAGGCCATCGCTACGGTCAGCAAAAACTTATTAGAAGGTGCGCTGCTAGTGATCGTGGTGTTATTCCTTCTGCTGGGAAATTTACGTGCAGCGTTGATTACTGCAGCGGTTATTCCATTGGCGATGTTAATGACGATCACCGGTATGGTAAAGACGGGTGTGTCGGCCAACTTGATGAGTTTGGGAGCGCTCGATTTTGGTTTGATTGTCGATGGTGCTGTCATCATTGTTGAAAACGCTGTTCGCCGTTTGGCCCAGGCGCAACATGCGGGTGTGTTAGCGTTACGCGAACGTTTACAGGTGGTGTATCAGGCCACCGCTGAAGTTATCCGGCCTAGTTTATTTGGTGTTGCCATTATTACGGTGGTCTATATACCGATATTTTCTCTGACGGGTGTTGAAGGTAAGATGTTTCATCCGATGGCCGCGACGGTGGTAATGGCGCTGATATCGGCGATGATACTTTCGCTAACCGTAGTACCTGCAGCGATTGCTATATTCTTGAAAGGGAGTATCAGTGAAAAAGAGAGCGCGGCAATAGGCGGTGCGAAAAAAATCTATAAACCGTTGCTGCTGCTCGCGATAAGGTTTCGCTGGCTGGTGGTGGGCAGTGCCAGTGTATTAATCGGCGTAAGTATTTGGCTGGCGACCACGTTAGGCTCTGAATTTGTACCGCAGCTTAATGAGGGCGATATAGCCTTGCATGCCATGCGGGTTCCCGGCACCGGCTTGGAGCAATCGGTGCAGATGCAGACTGTATTGGAGCGACGCATTAAGTCCTTTGCGGAAGTTGATAAAGTGTTTGCCCGTATAGGTACTGCGGAGGTTGCTACCGATCCGATGCCACCCAATGTCGCTGACAATTTCGTCATGCTAAAGCCCCGTTCGCAGTGGCCAGACCCTGGTAAAACTAAAGAGGTTTTAGTCGAAGAGCTTAAGCAGTCCTTGCAACAGCTACCAGGCAATAATTATGAATTTACCCAGCCGATACAAATGCGCTTTAATGAGTTGATTTCCGGTGTGCGGGCGGACATCGGGATCAAAGTATTTGGTGATGATCTTGAACAATTAGTGATTACTGCTAATGAGATACTACGGGCGCTCAATCAGCTAGAAGGAGCAACGGATGCTCGGGTGGAGCAGGTGACAGGTTTGCCAACATTATCGGTGAGTCCTAAGCGCACCGCACTGGGTCGCTACGGTCTCAATGTTGTCCAATTGCAAGAGTGGGTTGCCACTGCGATTGGTGGCAAAAGTGCGGGTATTTTATACCAGGGCGATCGGCAATTTGATTTGGTAGTACGCTTACCGGAAACACAGCGGCTTGATATCGAGCGCTTGAAATATATGCCGGTTCCGTTGACTGGTGGTGGCTATGTACCTTTGTCAGAGATAGCGATGTTGCAGCTTGCTCCCGCTCCAGCTCAGATTAGTCGAGAAAATGGTAAGCGCAGAATAGTCATTACCGCTAATGTCCGCGGTCGTGATCTAGGTGGTTTTGTTGCTGAAGCGAAACAACATATTCGTACTCAGGTCGATATACCCGCGGGTTATTGGCTTGAATATAGCGGTACTTTTGAGCAGCTAGAATCCGCCAGCAAGCGACTATCCTTGGTAATCCCTATTACTTTGCTGATGATACTCGGTTTACTGAGTATGGTATTGGGCTCGCTTAAAGATGCGTTGATTATTTTTACTGGCGTACCACTAGCCTTAACCGGTGGTGTGTTTGCTTTGCTTGTCAGTGGCATGCCAATGTCTATTTCTGCGGGTATTGGCTTTATCGCGCTTTCCGGGATAGCGGTATTAAATGGTCTGGTGATGTTGACGTTTATTCGCGACCTATGGCTGGAAAAGGGTGACTTGCTGCTTGCTGTTACTGAGGGAGCAATAATTCGCTTGCGCCCGGTATTGATGACCGCATTAGTGGCGAGTCTTGGTTTTGTGCCGATGGCGTTAAATAGTGGTATAGGAGCTGAAGTGCAGCGACCGCTGGCGACGGTGGTTATTGGCGGTATTATCTCTTCTACATTGCTGACGTTGTTAGTTTTACCAGTGCTGTATCATTGGTTACATCAACGAAAGCCCGTGCGGATTGTCTCTCGATAAACAGTCACTAACGGTGATTGACGGGCGGGGTGGAGTCAACTCCCTCCCGCTGTTCTGCAGGCCTGCCGTCGATGTCTATAAATCATCAGATTTTAATTTAAATACCCATAGTGTTTCACAGAGCCACTCTATATCAGTGTTCTTATGAATTTCAGTTTTTTTGTCCTGCGTCTCCGTTAAAATATCACAATGCAAATGAAAGTGAATATCATTACCGCTTGCATTAATTAATGATAATGAATATCATTCATCCTGTTTTTGGGGTATTTCAGTCTGCCAGCTACAAAGCTGGTGTGGCGTGATGTAGACAGTAAATTCAATAAGTTAAAAGCGCGGAGTGTGCAAGTGCAGGTAAAAGTATTAACTCGTAATTTATTAGCAGTCGCTATTGCTGGTTTGACATGCCATAGCGGATGGGCCGCAGAATCAGGTGAGCTGCAATTGGGGAAGATGGTCGTATCGGCCACAGGCTTTGAACAGAAGTTAACCGATGCGCCTGCCAGTATATCGGTGATTGCTGAAGAAGATCTTAAGTCTCGTCCCTATACGACATTATTAGATGCGGTTAAGTACCAGGAAGGTATTGATATCGGCACAGAGCGCGATAAGACTGGGCAGGGCGCTATCAGTATGCGCGGTTTGACGGGTGAGTATACGTTGATTCTGATCGACGGTAAGCGCCAGAATAATCATGGCGACATTTACCCCAATGCGTTTGGGGGCAACCAGTTTAACCATATACCTCCACTAGAGGCCATTGAACGTATTGAAGTGATTCGCGGCCCAGCCTCCACGCTTTACGGTGCCGATGCTATGGGTGGGGTGATTAACGTAATCACCAAAAAACATACGGACACATGGACCGGCGGTATCAGTTACGGTCGCACCTTTCAGTCAGATGATAGTTTTGGTGAAGACAGTACGTTGGATTTCAATCTCATGGGGCCGTTGATTCCCGGCAAGTTGAGCCTTGGGCTACACGGCAGCATATATGATCGAGACGCATCTTCGCCCGAGTTTGATTCGAGCTTGAGGCCGGATGGTGTGCTAGATCAGCCTAGTCTGGGTTTTGGTGGCGGTGGCCGCACAGTGGACAACACTAATGAAGAGTATGGTTTTAGTTTGACCTTTACCCCGAATGAGAGTCACAGCCTTCGTTTCGATTACGATACTTCCAAGCAAGAGTATGACAACACGCCATTCCTGGACGCAGACGGTGAGTTGGCTTACCCGCTGGGTACCAAAGACAATATTGAATCGGTATGGCGTGATAGCGGCGGTAATGTACAGCCGCGTACTGGTTATGCAGCAGATCAGGAGTTTACCCGAGAATGGTGGAGTATCACCCACGAAGGGCAGTGGGATATTGGTACCAGCACTGTCTCGCTGAGCTACGTGGACACTGCCAATGAAGGACGTACGCTGCCATTTACTGTGGTCGAGCGCCAATTACTTCAGCAGATGTACGATGGCTCTGGCAGCTATGCTGGAATGAGCGAAGAGGATCGCAAGTCATTGGCGGCAGCGACTTTCCTGCCACGGCCACAGCGCACCCTGGAGAGCAGTCAGTACACGCTAGATGCCCGCTTGGATATTCCTCTATCAGGTCTGCTGGGTGAGCATCTATTAGTGGTCGGAGGCCAGATGATCGATGGTGAGCTGGAAGACGATGTATTTGGCATAGAAGATGGTAGCCCTGGTGCGGTGCAGGATCAGGAAATGTACTCCCTGTTTGTGGAAGACAACTGGATGCCTATCGAGGCACTGACCATTACCGCGGGCGTGCGTTACGATGATCATGATGTGTTTGGTAGTCAGGTTTCCCCACGTCTATACGGTGTTTATTCGCTGACTGATACCTGGACCGTCAAAGGTGGTGTCAGTACGGGCTATAAAACCCCGCAGACGACCGATCTTTATGACGGCATCACCGGTTTTGGTGGTCAAGGCACTTCGCCTTTTGCCGGTAATCCAGAGTTGGAGCCAGAGACCAGTGTTAACAGTGAGGTTGCACTTTATTGGGATGATCCGCGCAGTGGTCATAACTTTAATATCACCTATTTTCAGACCGACTTTGAAGATAAGATCGCCACGGGAGACACTATCTCCAGTTGTGAGGCTACAGGTGGTGTACGCCCTTGTGTCAACTTAGGTGCCTATGATTCGCTGGGCTACACAACGTACAGTCAAAAGATCAATATTGACGAGGTTGAAATTCAAGGGATTGAAATCGCCGGTCGTTATCAGATTAGTGCACGCTGGTCCTTGCAGGCCAACTACACTTGGACCGACAGTGAGCAAAAAAGTGGCTCGGAAGAAGGTGAGCCGCTGACCAATACAGCTGAGCATATGGCTAATGCCACCCTTGATTGGCAAGCGACGGAGCGCTTGGGTGTGTTCCTGCAGGCCGAGCTGCGCTCTGATCGTTACCGCGGTTGGGATTCGGTTAACGACAAGGCTATGTACTACGAGAACTATGAGTTGCTCAATCTGGGGGCGCGTTTCCAAGTCAACGAAAACTTCACCATCAATGCCCGAGTCAACAACTTGCTGGACGAAGATTTTACTACCTACGAGTGGGCTCAGTGTGATATCGGTGCCCGCGGGTGTAGTGATGACGGCTGGGAAGTTCAGGATGACTACAATGTTAAGGATAAGGCTCGTAACATTTGGGTAGGTTTCAATGTCCGCTTCTGATTCAGTTAATCCATCAATCGAACCGCTCGCTGCTACCAGCGAGCTATCGGTCGACAGCTCAGGACTGATTGACACTCTTATTATGGGAGGGCCAGTTGTTACTCTGCTGGTAGTGATGTCAGTGGCGGCGCTGGCAATCGTAATGTTGAAGCTTTGGCAATACCATCGACTGCAGTTGTTCTCTCGCAATGTCGTGGGGGATGTGCTGCAATCCTATCGGGATGGCGACGTTGAGGGGGCTATTCGGCAAGCTGAACAAACCTCTCAACCGCCAGCCAGATTGATGGCTTTGGCTATGCGGGGTGCTAACCGCGAAGATCTCAGCCCGAATGCGGTGCGCGAGGAACTTGCACGTCTTGGCGCCGAATACCTGGCATTATTGCGTAGCTATATGCGGCCACTTGAAGTTATTGCTGCATTGGCTCCGTTACTGGGCTTGTTTGGCACGGTGTTAGGGATGATCAAAGCATTTCAGGCCCTACAAACCGCAGGAAGCCGAGTTGATCCGTCGATTTTAGCGGGGGGGATTTGGGAGGCGCTGCTGACGACTGCTGTTGGTTTAGCGGTGGCGATGCCGGTGGTAGCGATTGTCAATTGGCTGGAAGGCCGGATTGAGCGCAATACTACCGCTATGGAGAGCGCGGTAACCCAGATATTTACCGCTGACTTGTCGCGCTGATATTACTGTGCCTACACACCTCAGCCATCACATTGTCAATGCCGATCACGCACCCGTAGAGCACTTTAGCCTGGCGGCGCCAGCTGGTCGGCGCCGTAATTTGGTCAGCCTCACGCCATTGATTGATGTGGTATTTATTTTATTGATCTTTTTCATGTTGGCCTCAAATTTCTTCGACTGGCAGCAACTACCACTGACCACCAGCATTAGCGAGGGTGGTCAGGCGGGTGCAACAGAAGGCTTGCATATTCGTCTCGACGCGCAAGGGCAGGTGCAGCTCAATGGCGAAGTGCTATCTCTGCGACGCCTTGAGCGACAAGTGCGCACAGAGCTGGCGGCTAACCCGAGCCTGAATGTACAGCTGGAGCCGCGCCCCGGTGTGTCGCTGCAAATGTTAATTGGTCTATTTGACCGACTTGTGCAAAACGGTGCAAGACAGCTGAATTTTGTCGTGCCGGCGATAAACAGCTCTGATAAACAGAGGACAGATCAGGATGGATGACAGTGAAGATGGCATCCTGCCGCTGATTAATATCGTTTTCCTGCTATTGATTTTTTTTATGGTGGTAGGTCATTTAGCGCCGCCTGATGATTTAGTGGATGAACCGCTGCAATCTGCGGCTGCTCAGCAGCCAGCTGATGCTGCCGATCTGCAGCCACCATTAACATTGCAAGTAAGCCATGATGGCACTCTGGCACTGGATGGGGATCACCTCTCGGAAGAGGCTTTGCTCGAGGCTTTGCAGGCTGCATTCAGTGGTGCAGAGCCGCCCTCAGGCGTACAGGTAAAAGCAGACGGCCGAACTGACGCGGTAACCGCTATCCGGCTTATTCATAGGTTGCGTGAAGCACAAATACCATCAGTTAATTTGCTTACCCTGCGAGCTGATATTACTTCTGATCGGCGGGAAGGCTAAGTTTTATGCAGCACGCCCGTTTAGCCCGTCGTCATTGGTTGCTGGCATTTTTGCTGGCTTTATCAGCTCATGCTGCTGGCATGTGGTTATTGTTGGGAGGGACGAGCGAGGCACTGGTGCCTGCTGGTGCTGGTGCGGGCTTACAGATTAGTCTTGCGGCGGGTGCTGGTGGCGGTCAAGGTGGAGGCGGTCAACAGACTGTCGAGCAGCCTGTTGTTCAGAAACCGATAGAGCAACAGTCAACGCAACAACAGCCAACCCAACAACAGCCAACCCAGCAATCTCGCCCTGAGCTGCGGCGGGAAAAGCATCGTCACCACGAGCGCAAACCTCGGCCGGAGAAAAAGCGGCCGCAGCCAGAAAAAGCCAAGCAGCTAAAACAGGAGCAGGCTCCACAACCTGAACCCCACAAACCGGAGCCGCAGGCAGTGGCCGCTCCGAATGAAGGCCAGCCAGACCAGACAGCCCTAGCGGATCAGATGGTCTCGGAACACCAGACTGTTGGCGGCGGTGCCGGTGGTCACAGTCAACAAACTCAAACCCAGGCGGGTGATGGCAGGGCAGTAGGTGCTGGTAGTAGCTTAGAGTCTAGCTATGCAGGCCAGCTGCTAGCCTGGCTGGAACGCCACAAAGAATACCCACGCCTGGCGCGTATGCAGCGCAAAGAGGGTACGGTTCTGTTGGAGTTTCGGCTTAGTCGCGATGGACGAGTATTAGATTACCGAGTGTCTCGTAGTAGTGGCAATCGGCTATTGGACAAAGCCGTTAGAGAAATGTTAATCCGAGCTCAGCCGCTTCCTCCTATCCCAGATGCTATCGCTGGTGAGGAGTTGGCGGTGACTTTGCCAATTGATTTCAAGCTTTGGTGAAGAGTGGTTACCCAGCTGACCCAATTAAACCTACAGTCTAACTCGCTTTGTTTGTTGCGAGAGGTCCTTTATGTAGCTTGAATATAGCTAGCCTGAATATTCCCATATCACTATACTGCAGCCATGTTTTTAGCGAAAAAGTAATAACTTTCACCGTGGAGAATTCCAGTGTGTCAAGGGTAGTAGGTTTTCGGGGTTTATTTATCGTCACTTTTGTTGCTGTAACGGTATTGGCGCTCATGCCTTCGGATCAAGTCGTTGTAACCACGGGTTGGGATAAAACAAACCATAGTCTGGCTTTTTTCACCTTATTGTTTCTGTTAGATCATGGATTCCCTACAGTTAACTTATGGCAACGAAAATGTTTACTGCTGGTTGCCTATGGTTTTTCCATCGAAGTGTTACAAGCAATGTTGCCCGGCAGGGAGCCATCACTGCTGGACGTCTTCGCTGACTGCGTTGGTTTACTGGCCTATATTTTAGTGAGACCCTTAGCGATACAGCTGCCGTTTATTAATAGATCAACTTTGCGCTGATGCTTTGGTGATGAAAAAACTACTTATTGTCTATCACAGCCAATCTGGTGCCACACGTAAAATGGCTGAGGCAGCCAATGCTGGAGCTTTGCAGGAGCCTGAGGTAGAGGTTCGCTTGCTGCGTGCTATGGAGGCAGGGGTTGACGATTTGTTATGGTGCGATGCAGTGTTATTCGGCACCGCCGAATATCTGGGTTATCTATCAGGTGGCTTAAAAGACTTCTTTGATCGCACCTTTTACCCAGCTGCTCCCCACCAGTTAAACCTCTCCTATGCTGTGTTCATCAGTGCCGGCAACGATGGCACTGGTGCGTTACGGCAATTAGAGCGAATTGTTAAAGGCTATCCTTTGAAATGCGTGAGTGAGCCGGTGATTATTGTAGGTGAGCCCAGTGATCAGAGTCTTATGCGTTGCGAGGAATTAGGCGCTGCATTTGCTGCGGGGTTATCTTTAGGGGTTTTTTGATATTCAGGCTAATTATACAAATAAAAAAGTTTGTTTCGTTTTTCTCGTCTATGCTAAATAAGAGCTGGTTTTAATCATCTACCACTGGCTATCATAGCGATAATTATCTTTCTAGGGGAGTTACTGCCATGACCAATGGATTACAGCTTAAACCCTTGCCCATAGCGTTGGTTTTATGCGGCTCTTTTCAAGCTATGCTTCCCCTGCAGTTATCGGCTCAAAATCTTGTGTTGGAGGAGGTGCTTGTTACCGCGCAAATTCGTACTGAGAGCTTACAAGATGTTCCTATCTCGGTATCTGCAGTAAGCGGTGAAAAATTGCAGGAAGCCGGAATTGATAAAATAGAAGACTTACAAGCTTATGTGCCTAATTTAACCATGTCTGAAACTGGCATTGGCACTAATATTTTCATTCGTGGTATTGGCTCTGGTATTAATCAGGGGTTTGAGCAATCTACCGGTATGTATATCGATGGTGTTTCTTATGGGCGGGCACAATTGTCTCGCGCACCTTTTTTAGATTTGGCTCGTGTGGAAGTGCTTCGAGGCCCGCAAAATATTCTTTTTGGTAAAAATAGCATTGCTGGGGCGCTGAGGTTGGTAACGGCAACGCCTGGCGATGAGTTTGAGGGTTTCGTGTCAGCTTTATATGAACCTGAGCACGGTGAGGAGGTTTATGACCTAGTGCTCTCTGGGCCGATAACAGACTCTATCGGTGCCCGTTTGGCCTATAGAAATAGAACCATGGATGGTTATATTGATAATATAACACTCAATACTGACGAGCCTAACCGAGATGAAGAGACGGTTCGATTGACGCTGGATTGGGCGGTGAATGCTAATCTTGATCTTAGCTTGAAGTTAGAGCACGGTAATTTTGATGTTAAAGGTCGTCAAATTGAAATAGTGAATGAAGAACCCGGAAGTTCCGGCCTGACCTATGCTCAACTATTGCACGTAGGTTTAGGAGCTGATGCCAGTGTGCTGAATAATTACCCTGATTATAAGCGTAGCTCCAGTGGTGATAGTAGTGATAACAGCACAGACAATATAACCTTCGCTGCCGATTATTATTTGGGTGAATCCACGCTAACGTTTACCACGGGTTTTGTGCAGTATGAATACGATGAGCGCTGTGATTGTGATTTCACCGGTGCTGATATTTTTAGATTGCGCTCTGAAGAAGAGTATAAACAGTTTAGTCAGGAAATTCGTTTTACTTCAGCGGTAGGTGGAGCTTTTGAATATATCGGTGGTGTTTATTTCCATACCAGCGAGTTGGTTTTTAAAGATGAAGTGACGTTGGATCAAAATAGTGTTTTGCCTGCAGCGCTTAATGCCAATATTGTATTCTCCCCAGGTGATGTCATTCAAAATACGGCGGTACCGCGTAAACTCACGACTGATACAGATATCTTTTCTGTATTTCTACAGGGTACATTGAATATTACCGAAGATTTTCGATTAACCTTGGGCGGGCGATTCAGTCGCGAAGAAAAGGATGCTACCCGTGTATTAACTTATACTGATCTTGATGGGAATGTTTTGCCTTTTAATTACGGCAGTCCATTTAGTGCACAGCCTTGGGGTGTTGATGGTGTTTATGGTGTCGTGTTTAAAGTAGATCGCCATGATTTGTCGGGTAATCGAACTGAGAATGACTTTTCTCCCTTGGTGCTATTGGAGTACGAATTTAATCAGGATATTTTACTCTATACTTCGGCCGCGCAAGGTAGTAAGGCTGGGGGCTTTGATGCGCGCTCCAATGCTGATCCGGCCGGTTCGCCGGCTGAGTTTCCGGCTGCTTTAGGTGAGGGTAATACAGGCTCATTTGAATTTGAGGATGAAAAGGCCACTAGCTTTGAGGTGGGCGCTAAAACAACGTTGTTAGATGGTGCTGCAGAGCTAAATATTGCTGCATTTTATACTCAATATAAAGATTTGCAGGTAAGTATTTTTGATGGTGTTTTTGGCTTTAATGTTGGTAACGCTGGTGAGGCGGAAACCTATGGCTTGGAGTTGGATGGACGGTGGCGTTTGACTAACGCTTTGTCATTGTCTGGTGCGTTGGCGTTTCTTGATTTTGAGTTTACTGACTATCCCAATGGGCAATGTAATTTTGGCGAGGCACCAACCTCTGCTGATGGTAACTGTGATTATACTGGCAGAACCAATCAATATGTAGCCGATTGGAGTGGTAGTATCTCTATGGATTACGTTACTTTAGTTAGTGATACACTGGAGTTTCATAGCACCATTGATTTTGTTTTTACTGATGATTATAACCCGTCTCAGACCTTAGACCCTGCAATGAATCAAGATGGTTTTGTTAAAGTGAATGCTCGTATTGCACTGGCTAGCTTGCAGGCTGGCTGGGAGATTGCTCTTGTTGGTAAAAACTTAACCGACGAAGAGGTTATCAGTTATAGCGGACCTACCCCGTTGGCAGGTAATATTTTCGGTGTTGCCAGTCGCTACGCTTTTTATGACCGTCCACGCAGTATTGCTTTGCAGGGGGTTTATCGGTTTTAGGGAATGGTAGTTAATGTAGCTCTAGATTTGGATGCCAATGGCGGTGGATTAAATCTTACCTTAGTGATTATTTAATGGTGTTTGGGGGGCGGAGCTGGTCCGCCGTCTCTTAAAATTATAAACAGAAGGTTTTCACTCAGAGCTGGGTGAGCAAATAAGCTAGGCCGGCAAGTGTTGCTGCACCTATTAGAGCATAACTGATAATCCACAAAGGATTGGTTGTTGTTTCTTTGCTTCTTGATTGAGAGGTATTGGTGCGATTGCCAGTAGCGCCAGGTTTTTGTTGCCAGCTTTTTTTCGAAGCAGAGCGCTTGGGTGTCGGAGCTGGTTTGGGTATGTTTTTCGGTACCGGCCTAATGATGGTGGCATTATGATCAATATTTTTAGAGGTTGGCCCATGAATGCGAAAAAGCAGCACATCAAAGCGTATTGTGTCACCAGGCTTTAATTCAGTTTCGGTAATTTTTTGGTTGTTGACGTAAGTGCCATTAGAGGAGCCTAGATCACGGATTAGTAACTTGCTGCCTTTGACGGCAAGTTCAGCGTGGCGTCGAGATAGATGTGTCCCGGGAATAATAATGTCGCAGCTGGACTCTCGGCCCAGTACTGCATGATTGTTGATGGTAAATCGTTGACCAACAAGCCAGTCGCCCTCGGCAACAAGTTCCCACGTTTGGTTGGCATTAAGTCTGGAATGGTCTGCAGAGTCATTTTTTCCGCTGCTCAATGGGTTGCTCCAGTTATCACATCATAGTTTATGGTTTAAAGTATCTTTGTAGCAGAAATTGGCTGCATGGTCACTGGCATTACCTGTAAATAGTAATAATGGTTGCTCGGGTGATGCTTTGCTGGGGCAATACCTAGGTGCTTACATCAAAGTCTCCGGCAGCATCTAAGGCGTTTACAAATGCTGTGGCAGCATTGCTCAAGCTATGGTTTTGGTGATAAACATAACCGAGTGTGCGCTGCAATTTGAGGTGGCTGATGTCCAGTGTTTGCAAGCTATCGTCAAGCATCGTGTGTGGCAATACGCTCCAGCCAAGGCCAATAGAAACCATCATTTTTATAGTCTCTAAATAGTTGGTCGACATGGATGTATCCAGAGTTAATTGATGCTGCTGAAAAAGCGCTTTAATAATCTGCCCTGTATAGGTATTGAGCCCTGGAATAATGGCCGTGTAGCGACTAAGAGTCGGTAGATCCACTTTGTCGAGGCTGGCAAGAGGGTGGGTTTTGGCAACGGCTACCAGTAGTTTATCCTGCCATACTGCTTGGTGCATAAGCGTGCTGTTACCACTGGGGTCCAGAGTGACCACAGCTAATTCCAGACGCCCGTGGGTGACTTGTTCGTAGGCTTCTTCAGAATCCAAAAAATCAATATCAAAACGAACCTTAGGGTAGCGTTGGTTGAATGTCTGTAGCACTGGGGGCAAGCGGTGTAGGCCGATATGGTGACTGATACCGATACTAAGTTGGCCGCTCACTTCGCCGCGTAAGTCATCAATGCTGCGCTTTGCCTCCTGCACCGCTCGTAAAATACGCTCAGCTCGAGGTAGCAGAGCTGTACCAGCCTCAGTAAGCTTTATCTGCCTGCTGATACGATCAAATAAGCGGCAGTCCAGCTGGTTTTCAAGAGCTGCGATGCGTTTACTAACGGCTGGTTGAGTGATATGTAGCACTTCTGCGGCCTCAGAAAAAGATCCAGATTCAGCGACTTCGACAAAAGCTTTTAAATTTTGTGTATCCATGATGTAACGACATGCCTGTGCGAGATTGAAATACTTCCTATTGTTATTCCCAATAGTAATCCAGTATATGAAAAATATGAATTTGTTTTATTCCTTTTGGGGTCTTAGACTACAGGCACTTTATTAAATAACTCATCATGAGGTGAGAGATGGCTGGTAAAACGTTATACGACAAGTTGTGGCAGGCGCATTTGGTTAAGCAGCGTGATGATGGTACTGCGCTGATTTATATTGATCGTCATTTATTACATGAAGTCACTTCGCCGCAGGCTTTTGAAGGCCTGAGATTGGCGGGGCGTAATGTTTGGCGTGCTGGTGCTAACCTCGCTACAGCAGACCACAATGTACCTTCTCTAAGGTCGGAGCGTATTGGCGGTAATGCTGGCATCGTTGAGGATATTTCACGTATTCAGGTACAAACCCTTGATGATAATTGTGATGCTTTTGGCATTACCGAATTTGATATCAATGATGTTCGTCAGGGTATTGTTCATGTTGTTGGCCCAGAGCAAGGTGCTACTTTACCGGGCATGACGGTGGTGTGTGGTGATTCTCATACTGCTACTCATGGGGCTTTAGGGGCTTTGGCTCACGGTATAGGCACCTCTGAAGTTGAGCACACTTTAGCAACCCAGTGCTTGATTCAGAAAAAAATGAAAAATATGCTGGTGAAGGTTGATGGAAAATTAAACCCCGGAGTCACCCCTAAGGATGTGATTCTTGCCATTATTGGCAAAATTAGCACGGCGGGAGGCAATGGCCATGCGATTGAATTTGGCGGCAGTGTGTTTCGTAATATGTCGATCGAGGGGCGGATGACTGTCTGTAATATGGCGATTGAAGCCGGTGCCCGAGTAGGGCTGGTTGCTGTTGACCAGACCACCATTGATTACGTTAAGGGTCGCCCGTTTTCACCCACAGAGGATCATTGGGAGCAGGCAGTTGCTTATTGGCAAACTTTACACAGCGATGACGATGCGGTCTTTGATCGTGTGGTTGAATTAGATGCCGCGGATATTGTACCTCAGGTTTCCTGGGGTAATTCCCCCGATATGGTGTCCGGTATTGATGGGCACGTACCTCGCTTGGAAGATATCACCAACCCCGCTGAAAAAGCCCGTGTTAGTCGCGCGCTGGAATACATGGGTTTAACCGGTGGTATGGCGATCACTGATATTAAGCTTGATTGTGTATTTATTGGCTCTTGTACTAACTCCAGGATCGAGGATTTACGTGCGGCGGCGGCAGTGGTTAAAGGCAAAAAAGTTGCCGCCAGTGTCAGTAGAGCCTTGGTTGTACCTGGTTCAGGTTTAGTAAAAACTCAGGCTGAAAAAGAAGGCTTGGATAAAATATTTTTAGACGCCGGTTTGGAGTGGCGTGAGCCCAGCTGCTCAATGTGCTTGGCGATGAACTCCGACAAGCTGGGTGATGGCGAGCACTGCGCCTCAACATCGAACCGTAATTTTGAAGGTCGGCAGGGCTTCGGTGGGCGCACTCATCTGGTCAGTCCTGAAATGGCCGCCGCCGCCGCCATCGCTGGGCATTTTGTTGATGTTCGCGACGTTATCAACGCTTAAAGGGGTATTACTATGAAAAGCTTTACCACAGTGACAGGTATTGTTGCGCCAATGGATCGCGCAAATGTCGATACCGATATGATTATACCCAAGCAATTTTTGAAATCGATTAAGCGTTCAGGTTTTGGGCCTAACTTGTTTGATGAGCTGCGTTATTTAGATGAGGGCGTTCCCGATACTGATTGTAGTAAGCGGCCGCTTAATCCTGATTTTCCACTTAATTTTGCACGTTACCACGGCGCACAGATTTTATTGGCCAGAGAAAATTTTGGTTGCGGTTCTAGTCGTGAGCACGCGCCTTGGGCTTTGGAGGATTATGGTTTTAGGGCGATAATTGCGCCTTCGTATGCTGATATTTTTTATAACAATTGTTTCAAGAATGGCATGTTACCCATTGTTGCGGATGCAGCGATTGTTGCCCAGTTGTTTGACGAGACTTATGCTGATGAAGGTTATCAATTAACCATCGATTTACCTGCGCAAGTGATTCGCAAACCCAATGGCGATACGATAGCCTTTGACATTGATGCGTTTCGTAAAGACTGTTTGCTGAATGGCTTGGATGATATTGGGCTTACCCTGCAAGATGCCGATGCTATTCGCGAATTTGAGCAGCAATGGCAGCAAAAATCTCCGTGGCTGTTTCAAGTATAAACAGCGGTGAAAATTACCTGAATAGTTCGCATTGAACTGTCATAAACAATTCTAGTGGTGTTGAGTGTGAGTAAAAAAATATTAGTGATAGCTGGTGATGGTATCGGTCCAGAAATCATGGCAGAAGCCTTAAAGGTGTTAGCGGTCGTCGATCAGCGTTTTAATCTGGACTTGGACTATGACGAGGCATTATTGGGTGGAGCTGCTATAGATGCAACCGGCGTACCAATGCCAGATGAAACTCTGGCCAAAGCCAAGGCCTCAGATGCCATTTTATTTGCCGCTCTTGGTGGGCCGAAATGGGAAGGTTTAGATCGTGCGATTCGTCCAGAAAAAGGGTTGTTACAATTTCGGTCCGCGCTGGAATTATTCGGCAATCTGCGCCCGGCGATTTTATACCCACAACTAGCTGCAGCTTCATCATTAAAGGCGGAGCTAGTTTCTGGTTTAGATATTTTAATTGTGCGCGAGTTAACCGGAGGTATTTATTTTGGTGAGCCTCGCGGCATTCGTACCCTCGAGAATGGTGAGCGCGAAGGGTATAACACCTACAAATACAATGAAACAGAGATACGCCGTATTGGTAAAGTGGCGTTTGAAGCGGCACAGCGTCGCAACGGTAAGCTTTGTTCGGTCGATAAGGCTAATGTGTTAGAGGCGACAATGCTATGGCGTGAAATTATGGATGAGCTAGCACCGGATTACCCCGATGTCGAGTTGAGCCATATGTATGTTGATAATGCGGCCATGCAGCTGATCAGAGCGCCCAAGCAATTTGATGTCATCGTGACCGGTAACATTTTTGGTGATATTTTGTCGGATGCCGCTGCGATGCTAACCGGTTCGATCGGTATGCTGCCGTCAGCGGCACTGGATAAAAACAATAGAGGTATGTATGAACCTTGTCATGGCTCTGCCCCTGATATTGCTGGTCAGGGCAAGGCTAATCCACTAGCGATGATTTTGTCAGCTGCAATGATGTTGCGCTATTCCCTCGACGCAGGCGAAGCGGCAGATGCGATTGAGAAAGCAGTGGGTGATGTGCTTGATCAAGGCCTGCGCACCGGCGATATCCACTCCAGTGGCACTCAGCTGGTTACCACCAGTGCCATGGGGGATGCGGTCGCGGCAGCGCTTAGCTTGAACTAAAAGCCTTGCTCTAAAATAGCGTCTTATATCAGGTAAGTTTTAATGGCAGGCAGGGTATTTTGTGTCCTGCTGTTGTAAACTAGAGGCCACAAACACACAGTAGTTAGTGAGACATTGTAATGAATAGAGTTGGTTTTGTAGGTTGGCGCGGCATGGTAGGTTCGGTGCTGATGGATCGTATGCTTGCTGAAGGTGATTTCAAACACATTAAAGAGCCAGTGTTTTTTACCACCTCCAATGTGGGTGGTGCTGGTCCCGATATTGGCGTGGCAATTCCGCCCTTGAAAGATGCGTTAGACATAGAGTCCTTGAAGGAGATGGATGTCATTATTTCCTGTCAGGGTGGCGACTATACCAAGGCTGTATTCCCAAAGCTGCGCGCTGACGGCTGGAATGGCTACTGGATTGACGCTGCATCCAGCTTGCGGATGGCTGATGATGCGTTGATTGTCCTTGATCCCGTTAACGATCACGTGATTAAAGACGGCTTGTCAAAAGGCGTTAAGAATTTTATCGGTGGTAACTGTACCGTCAGTTTAATGTTGATGGCTATGGGGGGCTTATTTCGCAAAGGGTTAGTGGACTGGACTTCTGTGATGACTTATCAGGCGGCTAGTGGTGCAGGCGCTCAGAATATGCGTGAGTTGATTACACAGATGGGAGCGCTAAAAGAGTCTGTTGCCACTGACTTATCTAACCCAGCTAGCGCTATCCTGGATATTGATCGTAAAGTAACCGAGTGCATGCGTAGTGCAGAGTTCCCTAGTGAAAACTTTGGTGCGCCACTGGCTGGCAGCTTGCTTCCCTGGATCGATACGCAGCTTGACAATGGCCAGAGCCGTGAAGAGTGGAAAGGGCAGGCAGAGACTAATAAGTTACTCGGTAGCTCTACTATCATCCCGGTAGATGGAATTTGTGTGCGTATCGGTGCTATGCGCTGCCATAGTCAGGCTTTGACGGTAAAACTAAAGCAGGATGTCCCTATGGATGAGATCGAGGGGATATTGGCTGAAGCGAATGACTGGGTAAAAGTCATTCCAAATGACCGTGCGGCCACTTTGCAGGCATTAACTCCAACAGCCGTAACTGGTACTTTAGCTGTGCCGGTTGGCCGTTTGCGTAAAATGAATATGGGCCCCGAGTATTTGAGTGCTTTTACTGTGGGTGATCAACTGTTATGGGGTGCTGCTGAGCCTTTGCGCAGGATGCTGCGAATTCTTATAGAAGCTTAAGCCCCTTTGGGCATAACTTTTATTCCCCGCATTGATGATTTGTGCGCCAAGTCTGAAAATGCGGGATTAATACCTGTCTATACTCGTCAGCCTCCGGCTGAATTCTTGCTAAAAACCTATTTCTAACTAATACTTACGTCACTTAGTCGATACGTATTCTAGCTTTTCCCACTATGGGGGATCTACAACACGTCAGCGTATTAAAAATAACTCGTCAGAGTTGCGCGGATGGTTTGTTAATAGCTAGGATCGAAGAACCATTCAATAATACTAGGGTCGGTTTCGATCACAAAATGATTAAAAAGGATCAGTTATGGTGCGTAAAAAGCTTGCGGCTGCGATTGCAGCGATTGGGGCCTTGCAGGCAGGTGTAGTGAGTGCATTGGGAATGGGGGAGTTCTCATTACATTCCGCACTAAACCAGCCGCTGGATGCTGAAATACGACTACTCAATACCGAAGACCTTGATAATAGTCAGGTTTTAATCAAGTTGGCGACAACGCAGGATTTTAAAAATGCTGGTGTTAGTCGTGACTTTTTTTTAACCAACATAAAATTTAATGTTGAGGTAGATGGTAAAGGTGGTGGTGTTATCAAAGTCACTACCCGCGAAGCGGTGGTTGAGCCCTACCTTAATTTCCTGGTTGAAGCGCATTGGCCTAGCGGTCGCCTGTTGCGTGAATATACGGTATTGCTAGATTTACCAGTATTTAGCGATAGTAATAACAACCCTGTTAGTACAGCATCGGCATCTCGATCTGTTGTTGGGCCAGCAACGCGTACACCAACTAACGTTAGTCGCAATCGTTTGACCGACGGTGAGCTGGCCCCCGGTAAAGATTATCGGGTTAAAAATGATGATACGCTTTGGGAAATTGCACTTAAAAGCCGCCCAGAGGGCAGTGCTTCAGTGCAGCAAACCATGGTGGGCATTCAGCGTTTAAACCCAAATGCCTTTATTAATGGCAACATCAATCGGTTGAAGGCAGGCTCGGTATTACGCTTACCTACCGCTGATGATATCTCCGTGTCTGAGCATCAGGCCGTAGGTGAAGTTGCAAGTCAAAATAAAGCGTGGCGGCAGGGTGGCAATAATAGCTCTACCATGAGCGATGCTCAGCTTGATGCAACCACCAATAGCAATAACAGCTCTGCTGGTGCGCGTGAGCAGCCCCGACTTTCTATTGCCTCCAGTGGTGCTAGCGACTCATCAGGTTCTGGTGAAGGTTTAGGGAATGGTGCCGGCAATAAGGCTTTACAGGATCAGTTGGCGGTCACCGAAGAGAATCTGGATAAAACGCAGCGTGACAATGAAGAGTTGCAATCGCGCTTGGGTGACATGGAAGCCAAACTGGCAACCTTGCAGCGCCTAATTGAGTTGAAAGATGATCAGCTTGCTGCGCTTCAGGCCGGAGTGGCAGAGGAGGGCTTCGCTGCGGCACCTAATGCTGATAGTGCCGAAGAACAGCTGCCAGCCGATGATGTTGCTAGTAGTGACGACATTGCAGATACAGCAGAGCTCACTAATAACAGTGTTGCACCGGAGGAGTCTGAGGCAGAGCCAGAGCCGGAAGCTAAAGTTAATCCGCCGGTTGCTAGTCCAACCGCCGAACCGAGCTTTATTGATCAAGTATCTTCTAACTTTCTGTATATCGGTGGTGCAGGGTTGCTGATATTGGCTGCAGCCATTGTGCTTATGCGTCGTCGTAAAGCCGATACCGATGAAGAAGATTTTGATGAGGCGGTGGAGTTTGAGCAAGAGGAGGATGTTTTAGCTGAGTTTGCCGTGGCTGATACTGTCATGGAAGACTCAGATGAGCTGGTACTGGGAGCAGAGGATGATGGAGCTGATACTGACCTGTTAGTCGCCGAGCTAGAGCAACAGATTGCCGCTGATAATGCAGAAGAAGCTGCCAGGGCAGAGCAGGAGCCTGAGCGCCCGGTAATTAGTAAGACCGTTGAGTCTGAGACCGGCGACGCTATTGCTGAAGCCGATATCTACGTAGCTTATGGTCGCTACCAGCAAGCGATTGATTTACTGCAATCGGCGATTGAAAAAGAACCATTACGTAGTGATTTACAGATTAAGCAGCTTGAAGTATTTATTGAAATGCGTGATAAGCCCAGCTTTCAGCAACATTTTGTCGCTTTGTTAGGGCTCAATGATGAGGCTGCAATTGTCCACGTAAAAGAGATGTTATCGTCTGTTGATGGTGTTGCTGGCTGGCTCGATGATTTGCCGGGTAGTACTGCTAGCTTTAGCTCTGATCAAATGGATGCTGAGTTGATTGAAGGTGGCGATGAGTTAGATGATATTCAGCTAAACCTTGATGATACAGAAGAAGACTTTGATTTAGATTTAGACTTGGATTTGGATGATATTTCGCTCGCCTCAACCCAGGAGAATCCATCAGTATCGCTGGATGATTTGGTATTGGACGACGATATGCTTGACCTATCTGAAGAGCTAGACTTTAAAGATGATATTGAGCTGGATGCAGAAGCCGATTTAATCACCGATAGTGATACTGCCTCACTAGGGTCAGCTGAGCTAGAGTTGCCGCCGGCTGAAGCTGATGGGCTTGATTTAGAGCTGAATGACTTGGATTTAAGCGAGTTGGATCTAGATGGCGATGATCTTGATTTGGATTCACTGGGCGATACCGATTTAGATGATCTGGCTGCTGAGTTTGACGATCTGGATACTGATCGACAATCAATACCCGTGCTGGGTGCGGCTGCAGCGCTGCAGCCTGAAGATGATACGGAATTGACAGATCTGGCTGATGATTTCGAATTTGATCTTGACGATGATGATCTGACAGCAAAAAAACCTGAAGAGCTAGAGTTTGACCTAGACTTGGAAGATGATCTTGACTTGGAGCTTGATGTCGATAATGCAGCGGCTACGTCAAATCTTGATGAGCTTGATCTAGAGTTGGATGATTTAGATCTTGAGCTTGATGATAGTGTAGCTCCCGCTGGCAATGATAATCCCACGGTGACTTACAATCTTGATGATGTTGCGGCTGAGCTAGATAAAACTGAAGCTACAGATGTCAAGATTGATACTACTGCTGGCGATGATGATTTTGATTTCCTTGCAGATTCTGATGAGGTCGCAACTAAGCTTGATTTAGCGCGAGCTTATATTGATATGGGCGATACAGATGGTGCCCGAGATATTTTGGATGAGGTTATCTCAGAGGGTAATGATGAGCAAAAGCAAGAAGCCAGTGGCTTATTAGAGCGTATTGATTAGTGCTGATGTGGCACCTTAATCAAAGAGTTCGTTGAGCTAGAGCTACCAAAGCAGGTGGATCGATGTCCATCCTGCTATGGTATTTTTTAAGTAAGTGCCATTTGGGTCAGGCCGCAATTGTTTTGCGCCCCAAATGGTTCCCCTATCAGTTGTGCAGCCGATTTTTGTGGTTGCTTGGTATCTGTTGTTCTATTTATGACGCCCGAATTTTTCCCAGCCACAATCAAGCAAGGCGATCGCGTTGCCCTCGCTGTCAGTTATGATGGCAGTGCTTACCATGGCTGGCAAAGTCAACGTAAGCCGCAGGTTGCCACGGTTCAGGAAAATCTTGAGCTCGCGCTTAGCCAAATTGCTAATACCAGTATTAGTGTACAGTGTGCCGGTCGTACCGATGCAGGAGTGCATGCTAGTCACCAAATCGTTCACTTCGATAGCCCAGTGGATCGCGGTGAGAAGGCATGGGTTGCGGGTGGCAATACCCATTTACCTCGAGATATTTCCATTCATTGGGCAAAACCTGTAGCGGCAGATTTTAATGCGCGCTTTTCTGCGACAGCCAGACGCTACCGCTATGTTATTTTAAATACGCCTACACGTTCAGCGCTGCTTGCCAACGGCCTTACTTGGTATAGTCAGCCACTCGACGCAGAGGTGATGCATGAGGCTGCGCAATCATTATTGGGCGAGCTTGATTTTACCTCTTACCGTGCTGTTGCCTGTCAATCCAAAACACCTATGCGCAATATGCATTTTATTGAGGTTATTCGACGTGGTGATTTAGTTATTATTGACCTTCAGGCAAATGCGTTTTTACACCATATGGTGCGCAATATTGCCGGTGTGCTGTTGTCAATTGGTAGTGGTGCACAGCCAGCTGGATGGGCAGAAGAGGTGTTGTTGGCCAAAGATCGAAGCGCCGCCGCTGCGACAGCGCCACCATTTGGCTTATATTTGGCCGGTGTTACTTATCCTGCAAAATATGGTTTGCCTCAATCTGAGCCAGGGCCATATTTTTTATCACTATAAAGCCTCAGTGGTGTCTTTAACGGCAATAGAGCTCTGTTTCATCAGGCTTAGCTATGGTTGTAGGTGTTGTTAGTACAGACACAGGGGCCCTAGATTTGCTACCATAGTCACTTCTTTCGAATTACTAGTATTGAACTCACTCAGTGAACCCTGCCGTGAATCGCACCCGTGTTAAAATTTGTGGTATTACTCGTCCAGACGATGCTCTTGCAGCCATTGATGCCGGTGCAGATGCCATCGGTCTGGTATTCTGGGAGCCCAGTGTGCGCGCGGTTACTTTACAGCAGGCTGAACTCATTTGTGCTCAAATACCTGCGTTTGTTTCTATTGTGGCCCTAACCGTCAATGCCGATGCATTGTTGTTACAGCAATTGGCCAATGAATTGCCGATAGACTTGTTCCAATATCACGGTGGTGAAACCCCGGAACAATGTCAACAATTAGGGCGACCTTATATAAAGGCGTTGCGTATGCGGCCAGAGTTAGATTTAGGTGCTGAGATGCTACGTTTCTCTAGCGCTAAATCGATTTTATTGGATGCTTATAAAAAAGGGGTTCCTGGTGGTACTGGCGAAGTTTTTAATTGGCAGCTGATCCCGGTTGAATACCGGTCGCGTATAATATTGGCGGGTGGTTTAACAGCTGCCAATATTGAGCAGGCAATAACCGAAGTGCGGCCTTATGCTGTTGATATAAGTGGTGGTGTTGAACTCTCCGCCGGAATCAAAGACAGAGTGAAACTCAATGATTTTTTTAGTGGTGTTGGTCGGGCCGATCGCGCTGCAAACATGAAGTAATGGTGGCTAAAGCAATGACAACAAAAGATGTAGCAATAGATTATTCGGCTTTTCCTGATAGCACGGGTCATTTTGGTGACTATGGTGGCCGGTTTGTATCTGAAACCTTGATAATGGCACTGGATGAGCTGGAAGCATCCTATAAAAAACTGGCGGCAAGCCCAGAGTTTCAAGCTGAATTTGATAAAGATTTAGCTGACTACGTAGGACGCCCATCGCCCTTGTACCATGCGCAACGCTGGAGTCGTGAGTTAGGTGGCGCGCAAATTTATTTAAAGCGCGAAGACTTAAATCATACCGGCGCGCATAAAATCAACAATACCGTTGGCCAAGCGTTGCTCGCTAAGTACTCTGGCAAAACTCGTATTATTGCTGAAACAGGTGCAGGGCAGCATGGTGTTGCTGCGGCTACAGTTGCGGCCAGGCTAGGCATGAAATGCCAAGTTTTTATGGGTGAAGAAGACATTAAACGCCAGTCGTTAAATGTTTACCGGATGAAGTTATTAGGCGCAGAGGTGGTATCGGTAACCTCAGGTTCAAAAACCCTAAAAGATGCAATGAACGAGGCGATGCGTGACTGGGTAACCAATGTCGATGATACTTTTTATATCATTGGCACTGTAGCAGGGCCGCACCCTTATCCAATGCTGGTTCGTGATTTTCAGGCCGTTATTGGTCGTGAGGCGAGACGACAATGCCAGCAACAGACTGGTAAATTACCTGAAGCCCTTATTGCCTGCATAGGCGGTGGCTCTAATGCCATTGGTTTATTTCACCCGTTTTTAGCTGACAAAGGGGTGAAAATGTATGGTGTTGAAGCTGGAGGTTATGGTTTGGAAACAGGCCAGCATGCGGCGCCGTTGAATAAAGGTGAGCCTGGTATATTACATGGCAATCGTACCTATTTGATGCAGGATGAAAACGGTCAAATCTTACATACCCACTCTGTTTCGGCTGGTCTGGATTACCCTGGTGTAGGGCCTGAGCATTCGTGGCTCAAGGACATTGAGCGGGTTGAGTATGTTGCTATTAATGACAATGAGGCACTCGATGCATTTCGTGAGCTAACGCTGATCGAAGGGATTATGCCGGCTTTAGAGTCTAGTCATGCGGTTGCCTATGCCAAAAAATTGGCCCCAACTATGTCCAAAGATGAGATTATTATTGTTAATTTATCTGGGCGGGGTGATAAAGATATCCATACCGTTGCGGCTATTGATGGCATTGAAATCGGTATCTAGTTGCTGGTAAAACCTAAGCAATAAATTTCACAAGTATTAAAGAGGATGTACCCTTGAGTCGTATCACCGCTTGTTTGCAGGCTTTAAAAGCACAAGGTAAAAAAGCCTTAATCCCTTATATCGTGGCTGGTGATCCTGGCCCCGAATTTACCGTTCCATTGATGCATCAGTTGGTAGCGCAGGGCGCTGATATTCTTGAATTGGGAGTGCCTTTTTCAGACCCAATGGCAGAAGGCCCGGTTATTCAGCTAGCCCATGAGCGCGCATTGAAACACAATGTCAGCCTGACTAGCGTGCTGGCTATGGTTAAAGAGTTTCGCCTAAAGGACCAAGTTACACCGATTGTGTTAATGGGTTACGCTAATCCCGTGGTAAGAATGGGTGTTGAACAACTAGCGGCTTCGGCGGCCGCTGTTGGTCTGGATGGATTGCTGACAGTTGATATGCCTCCTGAGGAGGCTGTTGAATTAAATTTGGCGCTGAAGGCAGTTAATGTTGATAGCATTTTTCTTATTGCTCCAACTACTACCGAAGCACGTATTCAGAGTATTGTTGATCTAGCCACGGGTTATTTGTACTACGTTTCCCTCAAAGGTGTAACGGGTGCGGCTAATCTGGATATAGTTTCGGTGAAGGAAAAATTAGCTCAAATTAAAGCAAAAACTGATTTGCCGGTAACCGTAGGCTTTGGTATTAAAGATGCAGCTACTGCTGCCGCTGTCGCCAAGGTGGCCGACGGTGTTGTGGTAGGTAGCGCTTTGGTTCAAGCGCTGGCTACACTAGTCGAGTCCAAAGGCCTTGGTGCTATAGAGCCTGCATCCCAGCTGATTGGAGATATGCGTAAAGCTATGGATTCATTATAAGTGATGAATATGTGATGTTTGTTTTATTCGATACTTTGCCTACAGTACCTGGATTTCGGAGCATTGATGTCGACACCTTCACGCGGGATAAAATAATATGAGCTGGCTAAATAAAATACTTCCAACTATCGGTCGAAACGAGACTCAGGAGCGTCGCACTAACGTTCCCGAGGGGTTGTGGAAAAAGTGTTTCAAGTGTGAGGCCGTACTTTACCGCCCTGAACTTGAAAAAAACCTGGAGGTATGCCCCAAGTGCGATCATCACATGCGCGTGGGGGCTAGAAAGCGCATCGACGGCTTTTTAGATGAAGAAAATCGTCAGGAGGTTCTCACCGAAATAGAGCCCATTGATCGACTCAAGTTTAAGGACAAGAAAAAATACAAAGATCGTTTGACGACGGCACAAAAAGCAACCGGTGAAAAAGATGCGCTGATTGCCGTTCGTGGTACCGTTAAAAACTTGCCCGTTATTGTGGTGGCATTTGAATTTGCTTTTCACGGTGGCTCTATGGGCTATGCGGTAGGAGAGAAATTCACTCAGGCAGCTAATATTGCCTTGAAGGAAAATATTCCCTTTATTTGTTTTTCGGCCTCTGGTGGTGCCCGGATGCAGGAAGCCTTAATTTCTTTGATGCAGATGGCAAAAACTAGCGCGGTATTAGAGCGCTTAAAGCAGCACGGTGTGCCCTATGTGTCAGTGATGACTGATCCGATTTATGGTGGAGTATCTGCTAGTCTGGCATTGCTGGGTGATATTAATATTGCCGAACCAGATGCTCGCGCCGGTTTTGCAGGCCCTAATATTATTGAACAAACTATTCGCCAAAAATTACCCTCAGGGTTTCAGCGCAGTGAATTCTTACTTGAGCATGGTGCCATTGATATGATTGTGCATCGTAAAAACATGCGTGACACCCTGAGCAGTTTGTTGTTAAAACTTACTCATCGTCCTGCTGCTTGATGCGCTACGATACTTTACAAGACTGGCTGCAATGGCTTGAAACCTGTCATCCCAGTGAGATTGACCTTGGGCTCGCGCGGGTTGGGCATGTTGCTGAGCTGATGGCTTTATCGCTAGGCGATACCAAAGTCGTGACTGTTGCTGGTACCAATGGTAAAGGCTCTTGTGTTGCCAGTTTAAATGCCTTGCTGTTATCAGCAGGCTATCAAGTTGGGTGTTTTACCTCCCCTCATTTTTTGCGTTATAACGAGCGTATTTTGCTGAATGGCCAACAGGTGACTGATCAGTTACTTATTGAATCATTTCAGCGTATTGATCAAGCCAGAGGTGATATTTCTCTTACCTACTTTGAGTTTGGCACTCTGGCTGCACTGGATATTTTCCAGCGTCAGCAATTAGACGTGGTCATACTTGAAGTTGGCTTGGGTGGGCGCTTGGATGCGGTCAATATTATTGATGCTGATATCGCCATTGTCACCAGTATCGATATCGATCATCAGCAATGGCTGGGCACAGATCGCGAAGTGATTGGTCGTGAAAAAGCCGGTATATTTCGCGCTGGTAAAGTGGCTATTTCTGCTGGAAATACTCCGCCAGCTTCATTACGAGCTAGCGCACAGGCCTGTGCTGCAATATTTTATCAAGCTGGTGAGCATTTTCGAGCAAGTTCCAATCCGGCTGTGCAAAATTGGAGCTGGAAGGGTTTGTCAGTCACCGGTACAGCGTTTGAGCTCTATGATTTACCCGCTGTATCACTGCCTCCAGAAAGTGTTGTCGCTGCTATACAGGCGTTACATTTGCTGGATTTATCGATGCACCGAGTGGATTACAGCTGCCTTGCTCGGATAAATTTACCAGGAAGGTTTCAGCAAGTTTTTATTGAGAAACGACAAGTTATTTTAGATGTGGCGCATAATCCTGCAGCCGCAGACTATTTGGCACAGCGATTACAGCAGGAAGCCTCAGCGGGGAGAACCTTCGCCCTAATGGGCGTTATGGCTGATAAGGATGTCGAAGGTATCATTTCAGCATTGAGAGAATGTGTTAGTGTTTGGTTTATTGCCGATTTACAACACTGTCCTCGTGCTTTAGCTGCGCCAGTGCTGGCTGATAAGGTCGAGAAGCTCACGAAAGCAGATGTACGTAGCTTTACCAGTATTGCTGAGGCTGCTCGTGTGGCTTTGCAACAAATGACGGATGAGGACAGGCTGATCGTATTTGGTTCTTTTATAACAGTTGCTGAAATGCTAGTGCTGCTGCCGCTTAACAACTTAGAAGTAACGGAATAATCGAGAGACCCGGGTAATGAATAATAGATTTATGCAGCGTTTGGTCGGAGCTATTGTGCTGGTCTGTCTTGCACTGATTCTATGGCCGGTAGTTTTTTCGGGGCCGGGCAATAAAGCCTTGGATAAACAAAGTCAGATTCCACCCAGGCCAGTGTTTGATGAATATACTGTGCCTGAGCCTGATCGAGTGGTGGGCGTAGAGCCGGTTGCAACTACGCCAGCTACTATTCCAGCCGCGGTTCCGAAGCAGCTGACTGTGGAGCCCGAGTCATTTCCTGAACCTGGCCTGGATGATCGTCAGCTACCTATCGCATGGGTGCTGCAGGTGGCCAGTTTTAGTCAACAAAGCAATGCTAAAGAATTAATGCAAACTTTGCAAAAAAGTGGTTATAAGGCATTTACCCGAGATGTTGGTAGCAAGGAGGATCGCTCTACTCGAGTTTATATTGGCCCGAGCCTCAATAAGGCTACTTTAGATCGGGATCGGCAGGATATAGATAAAGCTTATAAGGTCAGCTCTATGATCGTTCGGTTCGAGCAATAAGTATGCAACAAACCAGTACCATATTAACAACTGCCATTAACAGCTCCTGTATTGAGACAATAAATACTATGGTGACTGCTACGCCTCTGTTAGAATTCGCGCAAAATTTTGGAGCATAGCTGGGGTGTTAATGAATTGGGCTGACTGGACCATTACTGCCATTTTAGGCATTTCCATGTTGGTTAGTATCAAGCGCGGTTTCGTTAAAGAGGCTATATCACTGGCTATCTGGGTTGCGGCCTTCTTTATTGCCGTTGCCTTTCATGAACGTCTTGCGGTATTAATGACTTCAATGCTGGAGTCCGTTTCTCTGCGTTACATGCTTTCTTTTGCTGCACTATTTGCCGCTACCTTTGTTGTTGGCTCTATGGTGAAGTATTTAATCGGTGAGTTGATTAAAATGACAGGCTTAAGCGGTACTGATCGGCTCTTTGGTATGGCATTTGGCTTAGCTCGGGGCGTTGTTATCGTCATGGCTCTATTAATACTACTGCCAATGGCGTTTCCAATAAATCAGGACAGTTGGTGGCAGCAATCTTTTCTGATTCCCCACTTTTTATTGATTGAGCATTGGTGCAAAGACTTTTTTGCGATGGTGCTAACATTTTTTAGCAATGTGTTTTAATAGTTTTTCCCTGGAATGGAATTACTGCTAGTCGATGGAAAACTATTAACCCGTAATTCAAGTTCTGTGAGCTTTGAGAGGTTTTATCAATGTGTGGCATTGTCGGTATAGTTGCCAAGTCCAATGTAAACCAAGATCTTTATGATGCTTTAACCGTGTTACAGCATCGCGGTCAAGATGCTGCAGGTATTGTGACCTGTGATCATGGCAAGATGAATCAACGCAAGGGAAACGGCTTGGTGAAAGATGTTTTCCAAGACCGCCATATGCAGCGTTTGCTTGGGAGTATTGGCGTAGGGCATGTAAGATACCCAACTGCTGGCAGCAGCAGCTCAGCGTTGGCGCAACCTTTTTACGTTAATTCTCCTTATGGTATCAGTCTTGCGCATAATGGAAATTTGACTAACTCTGCCGCGCTTAGCCGTGAATTATTTCAACAGGATTTACGGCATTTAAATACCGATTCCGACTCTGAGGTGCTACTCAATATTTTCGCCCATGAGTTACAGACTTTGGGTAAGTTGGCGCCCTCGGCTGACGATATCTTTAGTGCAGTGAAAGGTGTTCATCGTCGCTGTCGTGGTGGTTATGGCGTGGTGGCTTTGATAGCAAATTACGGAGTGGTTGGATTTCGTGACCCCCATGGTATTCGCCCTTTAGTTTATGGTGAGCGTGAAACACCGGAAGGTATAGAGTATATGCTAGCCTCTGAAAGTGTCGCTCTGGATGTGCTTGGATTTAAACTGGTTAGAGACATCGCACCGGGTGAGGCCATTCATATTGATACTGAGGGGAATTTACACGCACGTATGTGTTGCGAGCCAGTTAAACCGACTCCGTGTATCTTTGAGCATGTCTATTTCGCTCGTCCTGATTCAATTATGGATGGCGTTTCGGTGTATAAGGCGCGTTTACGTCAAGGCGAGAAACTAGCAGCTAAAGTACTTGCACTTAATCCTGATCATGATATTGATGTGGTTATTCCAATCCCTGATTCCAGCCGTATCGCTGGGCAGTCAATGGCACAAAAGCTTGGGGTTAAATTTCGTGAAGGCTTAGTGAAAAATCGCTATATTGGTCGCACTTTTATTATGCCAGGGCAAAAACAGAGGGAAAAATCCGTTAAACAAAAGTTGAATACTATTCAGCTAGAGTTTAAGGATAAAAATGTCATGCTGGTAGATGATTCCATTGTTCGCGGCACCACCTGCAAACAAATTATTGAAATGGCTCGGGATGCGGGTGCAGCCAAGGTGTATTTTGCTTCAGCTTCACCGCCAGTTCGTTACCCCAATGTCTACGGTATTGATATGCCTTCGGCGACAGAATTAATCGCCCATGGCCGCACTGAGCAAGAAATTTGTGGCTTGATTGGAGCTGACTGGTTGGTTTACCAGGATCTTGAGGATCTAGTTGCCAGTTCTGCTGAGGGTAATCCATCTATCGATCAGTTCGACTGTTCGGTATTTACCGGTGACTATATTACCGGTGATGTCGATGCTGAGTATCTGGCGTTAATTGATGCGGCAAGAAACGATGGCAGTAAGACCGACGATGATACTGACGATGGTATCGTTATGGGGCTCCATAATCACGATCATCAATAAATTTAAGCTAGAGTATATATTGCTAATAAAGGACAAACACAGCAATGCCTAAGAGAGACCAGCGGTGTGGAGAGGCACTTATTAATGCTCACATGGATACACAAGCTATCCGTGCAGGGCAAATACGATCTGCTGAAGGTGAGCATGCAGAGGCGATGTTCTTAACCTCCAGTTTCGTTTTTGAAAGTGCTGCAGAAGCTGCTGCTCGTTTTTCTGGTGAGCAAGCAGGTAATGTTTACTCGCGCTATACCAACCCAACAGTACGCAATTTTGAGCAGCGTATAGCTATACTTGAAGGTGCAGAAGCAGCGGTTGCGACCGCTTCTGGTATGGCAGCCATCTTGAGCACTTGCATGGCTTTATTGCAAGCCGGCGACCATGTGGTGTGTTCGCGTAACGTATTTGGCACCACCACCAATTTATTCTTAAAGTATTTAGGTAAATTTGGTCTGGAGGTCAGCTTTGTTGACTTGGTAGATCTTAATGACTGGCAACAGGCGATTAAGCCTAATACTAAAATGCTCTTTTGCGAAACACCATCGAATCCTATTTGTGACGTTGCCGATTTAACCGCGCTTGCTGCTTTGGCAAAAACGCATAACTGTCTTTTTGTGGTGGATAATTGTTTCTGTACCCCTGCGCTGCAAAAGCCGTTAGATTTTGGTGCTGATTTGGTTGTGCACTCTGCGACCAAATATTTGGATGGACAGGGTCGCTGTGTCGGTGGCTGTGTTGCGGGTAACAAAGAATATATTGCTGAGGTTGTCGGTTTTTTACGTACCTGCGGTCCGACTATGAGCGCATTCAATGCCTGGGTTTTTCTCAAAGGATTGGAAACTTTACGTTTAAGGATGGACGCGCATTCGGCTAACGCCCTTGCTCTGGCACAGTGGTTGGAGCAACAGGACGGCATCGAAAAAGTCTATTATTGTGGCTTGGATTCACATCCGAGCAAAGCACTGGCCAGCAAGCAGCAGCGAGGCTTTGGCGGTGTATTGTCATTTCAAGTGAAGGGCGACAGGGCAGCCGCTTGGCGTTTTATTGATGCAACTTGTATTTGCTCATTAACCGCCAACTTGGGTGATGTAAAAACAACCATAGTTCACCCGGCAACAACTACCCATGGTCGCTTAACGGATGAACAGCGCCAGCGTGCCAGTATTACCGATAATTTAATTCGCCTCGCGGTTGGTCTGGAGGATATCGAGGATCTTAAAATCGATATGCAACGAGGCCTTACAGCACTTTGAAGCTATGCCTTTGAAGCTACGTTCAACGTGCTGTTTCATCTTTCCCCCCAACGCTGTTAATTAAGCCTGATCATTCTTTCGATGCTACACTTTAGGAGCATCGAAAGATTACAGCATTGTTTTGTTACCCAGTTAAGGGGTTACAGTGGCTGTGATACAAAATGAATGAGATAAAAGGCAATCCATGCAGAAAAAAATTGATCATGCCGTAGCTGAAATAAGCACGGTACTTTTGGGCAAAGAAAAAGCTATTCGGCTGGCATTGTGCTGTTTGATTGCAAAAGGCCATCTGCTGATCGAAGATTTACCTGGCATGGGTAAAACAACGTTATCGCAAGCGTTGGCAAAAGTATTGGGGCTGCAATATAAGCGGGTGCAGTTTACCAGTGATATTTTACCTGCAGATATTCTTGGCGTTTCAATTTTCGATCGTAAATCTGCAAACTTTCAATTTATGCCCGGACCAATTTTTACTCAGGTTTTGCTGGCTGATGAAATTAACCGGACTTCGCCTAAATCGCAAAGCGCATTACTAGAAGCGATGGAAGAGGGGCAGGTAACCATAGAGGGATCTACCCGTGAGTTGCCGGCCCCATTTTTTGTAATCGCTACTCAAAACCCGTCTAATCAAGCCGGTACCTATCCCTTACCTGAGTCACAATTGGATCGCTTTTTAATGCGCTTGTCTCTAGGTTATCCAGATCGAGAGGCAGAACGTAAGTTATTGCTTGGAGAGGATACCCGCAAAAAATTGCATCGCTTACAGGCGATCATTGATGTGCACGAGTTAGTGAACATTCAAAAAGCGGTTGATGAGGTGCATTGCTCCGATAATTTAATTGATTATGTACAACGGCTGGTTGAATACAGTCGTTTCAATGACAATTTTCCAGTTGGAATTTCTCCTCGTGGTGCTCAGGCTTTATTGTGCACGGCAAAAGCGTGGGCATTGATGTCAGGCAGGGGGCATACAGTTCCTGAAGACGTTCAGATTGTTTTACCTTCGGTGGTAGAGCATCGCTTGAGTGCAATGGTTAATTATCAAAGTACCAGCAAGAGTTTGTCGCGCAAGTTGTTAGAAGAAGTCAGCGTAATCATATGATGGGTTTGCTGACTATATTACGCCAGCGATACCATGTCTGGCTTAATCGGCGTATCCCTCCGATGCGTTCCGTTACGCTAACCCAGCGTCGGATCTTTATTTTTCCATCGCAACCAGGCTGCTGGTTTTTTGTCGTGCTATTGGTAATGCTGATTGCTGCGATTAACTATCAAAATAATATGACTTTTGCTTTGGTGTTTTTATTGCTTAGCGTGTTTATTGTGACGATCTTACACACTTTTGCTAATTTGTCGGGATTAACCTTATCAGCGCTTCGAACGTTTCCGGTTTTTGCGGGTGAGAACGCTGAGTTTGAATTGTTGGTGGCAAGATCTGGGAATAAAGATTATTTTGACATTAATATTGGCTGGCCAGCCAGTGATCACTATGCAGTGACTTTGACCGATTGCTCTTCGCAAGTATTTAGTCTTTTTTTACCTGCCACCCAAAGAGGCTATTTTAAACCAAATCGCTTATTGGTTGAAACACGTTACCCTCTTGGCCTGCTGCGAGCATGGACTTGGCTGGCGTTAGATATTGAGGTGCTCGTTTTCCCTAAGCCACTACCCTGTGTTCTTGCCGGTGAAGCATTTATTGATCAAGGTGAGGAGGGTGGTGTAATCAATGTTACCAGCAGTGATGATTTCTATGCATTGACTCCATACCGTGCCGGAGATCCGTTAAAACATATAGACTGGAAAAGTTACGCCAAGGGTCAGGAGCTACAAGTTAAGCAGTTCGCGTCGTTTCAAGAGCAACGTATTTGGCTAGAGCTGCAATTATTTACTGGCAGCTTAGAACAGCGTTTGTCTAAGTTGTGCTATTGGGTTTTGGAGCTGGAAAAAAATAATGTTGAATACGGTCTGCGGCTTGGCGATGAAAAAATAACGCCAGCCAAAGGCCAGCAGCATCAATTGCGTGTGCTGACGGCGTTAGCAGTTTATCAGCCTCACGGATCGTTATCATGACGGTCTCCTGGCAGGTGCCACGTAACTGTCTGGCATGGTTGCTGTTAAGTCAGTTTATGCTAATTATGCCACATGCAGAACGTTTGCCATGGTGGCTTATGGTTGCTTATATAAGCTGTGCCCTGTGGCGTATTATGGTTTATCAAGGGAAGTGGTCGTTCCCGCCGAAGTCGGTCAAAGTAGGTTTGGCGCTGCTATGTCTATTGGGTATCTGGCGTAGTTTTGGTAGTGAAGGCTATAAATCTATGCTGGGTTTAGAGCCAACTGTTGCCTTGTTGTTCTCAGGTTTTTGTTTGAAGTTGTTAGAAGTTAACAGTAGGCGTGATGCCTATGTCATTATTTTTCTCGCTTATTTTGTTGCTATTACAGAGTTTTTATTTTCACAAGATTTTTATATTACGGTTACTGTTTTTTTTACTGTGTTATTAATCAGCGCTGCTTTAGTCGCTTTGCATCAACATGGCTATGACCAGTTTAGTATCATTAGTTTTAAAAAAGCGGGCATAATATTCGCCCAGGCATTACCGCTGATGCTGTTACTGTTTATTGTAGTGCCCCGCTTTGAGCCTTTATGGAAGGTACCTTATCCCTCGCATCAGGCTAAAACCGGGGTTGGTGACACCTTGTCGCCGGGTGATATTTCCAACCTCAGTCAAAGCGATGCATTAGCTTTTCGAGTTGTTTTTGAAGGGGATGTGCCTGAACGCCGATCAATGTACTGGCGAGGATTGGTGTTTTCAGATTTTGACGGCAGCGAGTGGGCTCGGGGGCGTCTAAACAAATTGTTGATGTCGACCGAGCAAGTTGCCCAGGTGTTGAAGCAGCAAAAAAATCCGCTGCGTTATACTATTATTCAAGAGGCTAGTTATCGGCCGTGGTTGTTTACATTGGCCTTAGCCTATAGCTCGGATCCTGCTGTTCGCTTGTCTACTGACTTCCGTTTAATTAATAAGGATGACATTCATTCACGAATCAGGTATCAAGTAATATCGACCCCCTCAGCAAAGCTAGAGACTTTGCTTAGTGCTAGTGTGCGGGCTGTTGAAACTAAGCTGCCAGCAATTGGAAACGAGCAGGCGCGGTCCTTTGCTAAAAAAATCTACTCACAGTCTTCAGGTACTGAGGGGTTTATTCAAAAAATACTTAACATGTTCAATCAGGATAATTATTTTTATACTTTAAATCCTCCTTTGCTGGGGGATAATGCAGTCGATGACTTTTTATTTAATACCCGTCGCGGGTTCTGTGGTCACTACGCTAGTAGTTTTGTTTACCTGATGCGTGCTGCCGGTATCCCGGCAAGAGTGGTTGCAGGTTATCAAGGTGGTGAGATTAACCCAATCACGGGTACCGTTTTAGTTCATCAATTTGACGCCCATAGCTGGGCTGAAGTATGGCTTGAGGGGGAGGGCTGGAGGCGGGTTGACCCCACTGCGGCGGTAGCTCCTGAGCGAATTGAATTTGGCTTGGAAGATGCTATGTCAGCAGAGGGCAGCTTTCTTGCGGACACGCCGATGTCTCCTTTACGTTATCGCGATGTTAAATGGTTGAATAGTATTCGTTTACAATTGGATGCTTTGAGTTACTACTGGTCTAGTAGCGTACTGCAATATAGAGGCGATAAGCAATTAGATGTATTGACGTCGATCTTAGGTAAAGTAAGCCCTTGGCGCATGGCCTCTCTAGTTTTACTGGTAGGGGCATTGGTACTTTTTTATGTAGCCTTTGATCTGCTCCGGGGCCGCTCTAAGCTTAGACTTGCTACAGAGGTTAGGCTGTATTTGAAGATGTGTAAACGCTTGGGGCGAGCAGGGTATCCGCGCCTGCCTCATGAGGGGGCCATAGCATATTCACAGCGATTAACGGCAGCTAAGCCGGCCTGGGGGCGGCATTTGCTACAGGCGACACACGCTTTTGTTACCCTGAGCTATGAGCCATTAGCCGAGAATGAAAGGCAGGCTATGTTAAAAGTGCTACGCGACGAAGCGGCCAAAGTCTCCCACCTACTTTAAATGTCCAGTTTAACTTGCTGAGGATACTTGCACTGCAAAAATAAGCTGTTAGTATCGGCACTATGAACACTCGCGATTACAGCCCATCTCTCCCCACAAATATGCTAGTGGTTAAAGCCATAGCCCTTTGTGCCTTTCCCTTTTAGGGCGATTAGGCACGTCGGCTTAATCGCCCTAAACACCCATTAAATTAAATTTCATCTAATTAATTTGTTACAGTGCTGAATTTTGCACTGTTTTTTTGTATGTGAGAGCAGCAATGAGAAAGAAAAAAAACAGCCCTATTTTTGTTACAGAGTCTGATTATAATCAGCTTACCGAATTGATAAAACGCCAAGGTGATACTGAGGCGGCAGATAACCTGGATGAAGAGTTAAGTCGAGCTGATATTATCGCCAAAGGGAAATCCCGCAAAAATGTGGTGTGCCTGAATTCAACGGTGACTTACCGGGACAATGATAATAACGCTGAGACTCGTGTAACTGTGGTGATGCCGCAAGATGCTAATATAGAGCAAGCTAAAGTATCGGTGTTGTCGCCTGTGGGTAGCGCCCTGATTGGTTTGAAAAAGAATGGTTATATTGAATGGCCATTACCTAATGGTGCTATCAAACGCTTAACTATTGTGGAAATCGAGCACCCGGAAGATGAGTAATCATTTTTGGAATGAAGTTTTGCAACGCTTAGAAATTGTTAAATCTATCGATCGCGATGATGGAATGGCAGTAGCTAAGCTGCTTACTGAGCTTGAGCATATTACTGAGGTTTATGCTAAGCAGTTTGATCCGGTTGATTGTTTCAGTGAATATTTAATGGTTGATTTTTTGCAGGAAATTAATGCGATTTTAAACCACAGTGCCAGCTCAAAATAAACTTACGAGCCGCTTAGGCGTCAAGATTTAGTTGATATTATCAGCTAACATACAAAAAAGCCTCGATCATGGATCGAGGCTTTTTTGTATGTCCCTGCCACTAAACTAACGTGGCGAGGACAGATCACAGCGTACTTTTGAAAAAGATCTAAACTCTAACCTCTTCAATTTGTACCGTATTGATTTTGGCCTGATTTGCAGCCTTTTGGAAAGACTCAATCTGGTCAAAGTTCATATAACGGTAAACCTCTGCTGACATGGTATCTAGGCTTTTTACGAATTCCATGTATTCGGCAGGTGTAGGTAACCTTCCAAGAATACCGCCAACAGCAGCCAGCTCGGCTGAAGTCAAATAGACATTGGCGCCGTCACCTAGGCGGTTAGGGAAGTTGCGTGTTGAGGTGGACAATACTGTAGATCCTCCCTCAACCCGTGCCTGGTTGCCCATGCATAACGAGCAACCAGGCATCTCAGTACGAACACCACTGCTTCCGAAGATATTGTAGTAACCTTCTTCCATTAGAATATGCTCGTCCATCTTGGTGGGTGGGGCCATCCAAAAACGAGTTTGCAGTGGTTTTTTGTTTGCATCTAGCAGTTTGCCTGCAGCGCGAAAATGCCCAATATTAGTCATACATGAGCCGATAAACACTTCGTCTACTTTGTTGCCGGCAACATCTGATAATAATTTCGCATCATCAGGGTCGTTAGGACAGCAAACAATAGGTTCTTTGATTTCAGCTAGATCAATCTCGATAACGGCCGCGTACTCTGCGTCGGCGTCGGCTTCCATCAACTCTGGGTTTTCCAGCCAGGCTTCCATCGCTTGGGCGCGGCGCTCGAGTGTACGTGCGTCGCCATAGCCGTCAGCAATCATAGAGCGGAGCAGGGTGATATTTGAAGTCAAGTACTCGCGTATGGGTGCTTCCGGTAGCTTGATGGTACAGCCGGCAGCGGAACGCTCCGCCGATGCATCGGATAATTCGAAAGCCTGTTCAACTTTGAGGTCATCCAGTCCTTCAATTTCGAGGATTCGACCAGAGAAGAAATTAATTTTACCCTTCTTCTCGACAGTTAACAGGCCTTGCTTGATGCCGTAGTAAGGGATGGCATGTACCAAGTCGCGCAGGGTGATACCGGGTTGCATTTTGCCTTTAAAACGCACCAATACTGACTCGGGCATATCCAGCGGCATGACGCCTGTGGCGGCAGCAAAAGCAACCAAGCCAGAGCCCGCAGGAAAGGAGATGCCCATAGGGAAGCGGGTGTGCGAATCGCCACCGGTGCCGACAGTATCGGGTAATAGCATACGGTTTAACCAGCTGTGGATAATACCGTCACCAGGGCGCAGTGAAACACCACCGCGAGTCATAATAAAGTCGGGCAGGGTATGCTGGGTGTCAATGTCAACCGGTTTAGGATAAGCCGCGGTGTGACAGAATGACTGCATGGTCAAGTCAGCAGAGAAACCCAGGCAGGCTAAGTCTTTCAGCTCATCGCGAGTCATGGGTCCGGTGGTATCTTGCGAACCAACGGTAGTCATCTTAGGTTCACAGTAAGTGCCTGGGCGAATACCTGCAACACCACATGCTTTACCGACCATTTTCTGGGCCAAGGTATAACCTTTACCTGTGTCGGCAGGTACGGCGGGAAGGCGGAACAGATCGGATGGTGGTAGGCCAAGCTCTTCGCGGGCACGCTGGGTTAAACCGCGACCAATGATAAGGTTGATACGGCCGCCTGCGCGTACTTCGTCGAGGATAACTTCTGATTTGAAGTCAAACTCTGACAGTACTTCGCCTGATTCAGATAAAATTTTACCGTCGTAAGGGCGAACTTCAATAATGTCGCCCATATTGAGCTTGTCGACAGGTGCTTCAAATACCAATGCACCGGCATCTTCCATGGTATTAAAAAAGATAGGCGCTACTTTGCCGCCAATGCAGATGCCGCCACCGCGTTTGTTAGGGACACCGGGTAGATCTTCGCCGAAGAACCACAAGACGGAGTTGGTTGCTGATTTACGTGAAGAACCAGTACCAACAACGTCACCAACAAATGCTACGGGCAGGCCTTTGGCTTTCACTTCGTCGATTTGCTTCATGCAGCCAACAACGCCGGGCTCATCAGGGACAAGGCCGTCACGTTGCATTTTATAGGCTGCACGGGCGTGTAATGGGATGTCAGGTCTTGACCATGCATCCGGTGCGGGTGACAGGTCATCCGTGTTCGTTTCGCCGGTTACTTTAAATACCGCAACTTTGGTGGACTCAGGGACTTCATCGCGGCTGGTGAACCACTCAGCGTCAGCCCACGACTTCATAACGGCTGCTGCGTGTGTATTGCCGGCTTTGGCTTTGTCAGCCACGTCGTGGAATGCATCAAAAACCAATAAGGTGTGCTTCAGTTCTTTGGCTGCCAGTGGTGCTAGCTCGGCGTCGTCCAGCGCGTTAATCAACGCTTCGATGTTATAGCCACCGAGCATCATGCCTAGCAATTCAATCGCTTTTTTCTTATCAATCAGGGGAGATGTGGCTTCGCCAGTAACTATTGCGGCTAAAAAACCAGCTTTAACATAGGCGGCTTCATCAACACCGGGCGGAACGCGGTTGGTGAGCAGATCTAATAACTCAGCTTCTTCTCCCGCAGGAGGCGCTTTTAATAATTCAACCAATCCGGCCACTTGTTCTGGATTTAAAGGCTTTGGGGGGATAGATTCAGCGGCGCGCTCTGCTACGTGTTTGCGATAGGCTTCTAGCACTAGTGTAACTCCTTCATTGGTTGGTTTTACCCGTTGCAGCGGGATCACCGGTGTACGGGGCTGTCGATGCCCACATCGACCTGATTAGCTTCCCCGGGTCGTGCTTGGAAAAGCTTAGCAATAAAATAAGGTGGCCGATTATACTTAATCTCAGCAGGTAAGTTAAGTTGCTGTTCCGCTTGAAGTATTGTTTTTTTAGTATGTTGCGTATCAATAATTTGAATAGTGGTATGAGGCGTGTGCTCAATGGCTATAATGGTGCGCAATTTACAGCTCTTTCGTTTCAGAAAATGCTGTGACAAGATAGAATAAACTTTCATCCTGAGCTGCCTGCCTAGATTAAACAAAAAGAGAGCCAAGTGAGTAAAGAGTTAACAGTTAGAGTGAAAACACCGTGTATCGGCGTTTGTTCAACGGGTATTGGCGATAGTGTATGTCGAGGTTGTAAGCGGTTTGCCCATGAAATCATTCATTGGAATAGTTATACGCAAGCAGAAAAGCGTATTATTGACCAGCGTTTAGAGCACTTTTTGGTACAAATTGTTGAATCAAAATTACGGGTGACTAGCCCCCAGCGATTGCAGTTATTTTTAGATCGGCAGCGGGTGCCGTATCCCGCGCATAAAAGCCCCTATATTTGGGCCTATGAATTACTCAGGGTTGGTGCCAGTCAGTTGAGTGATTTATCGCAATACGGACTTGAGCTTGATGCGCAGTATCGTCATGCTGATTTGCGCGATCTGCGAATGGATATAGATGCAGAGTTTTATATTCTTTCGGAAGCTTATTACCAGCGTTATTTTCAGTTTGATCTCTTAGCAAGCGACGATGTGTAATTAGTTCTTAATAGATGTCGTCAGGGGGTTGGTGCGCAACAATAGTCGAGTTCCAGGTTATTTATAATCTGCTTAATTGTCTTAACAGTTGTACTCAGCCGCAATGAGTAAATATATTCTACGGATTTTTAATAACCTTAATTATGTACGATATCAGCTCAATAAAATCATTTTTACTATGTGAGACGCCCGATCAATGGCTGTCAGCGGCGTTAGCTAATCTGCCATTGCTGTTGGTAGATCACGCTAACTGTGAGCTCAAGGCAGCACAGCAAGCGCAAGCGTTGATTTGGAAGTATGGTGCAGGGGTTGATGTCAATGCGTCGGTAACAAAAAGGGGGCAGGGCTCGCTCAAAGCTGGTGTTTCTTTTGCCATAGATGACCGTAATGCTTTGATTAATAAAATGTCGACGTTAGCTCGTGAGGAGTTACGCCATTTTGAGCAGGTAATCGATATATTAAAGAGGCGTGAAATTGATTATGTGCAATTATCTTCCGCTCGTTATGCTGCAGGTATGCGTGTAGGTATGCGGACTCATGAGCCAGAAAGACTTGTTGACAATCTTATCATTGGTGCATTTATAGAAGCGCGCTCCTGTGAGCGTTTTGCGCGCTTGTCGCCGTTGCTGGACGATGAGTTAAAATCTTTTTACCAGTCATTATTGAAGTCTGAGTCGCGACATTTTCAGGATTACCTGAAATTAGCGCAGCGGTTTTCTGGAGTACCGATTGCCGACAGAATTGAACATTATGCGCAAATGGAGCGGGAATTAATTGAGGCGCCAGATAAAGAGTTCCGTTTTCATAGCGGCCCATGCTCGATTGGATTGGAGGTGTAGCGAAGATGGCGGCGAACAAGTTGGTTTGGGGTATTAGTACACGGCTGTTTCACTGGTTATTAGTCGTGGTATTTACGGTATCAATGGTAACGGGTTTACTGGCTGATATTGATCTTATGGAGTGGCACCTGATTAGCGGTTATGGCGTATTAGGTCTGTTAATCTTTCGCTTGTTAAGCGGTATCTTTGGTCGCGATTATGGGCGTTTTAAGTGCTTCCCTTTGTCACCACGATCTATTTTAGCGTATATCCGTGGCAACCAACAATTCGTTGGTCACAATCCCTTAGGGTCGATGATGGTAGTGGTTTTGCTATTGTCGTTAATCGCTCAGGTATTTAGTGGCTTAATGACCACGGACGAGATTTATATTGAAGGGCCGTGGGTGGCCTGGGTGAGTGATAGCTGGATTAGCTTTGCCAGTATGATCCATAGTCAAAACTACTGGCTGCTACTTATATTGGTTGGATTACATATAACAGCAGTGTTTTTCTATCTGCTCATAAAGCGACAAAACTTAGTTGTGCCTATGATTACGGGCAAAAAAGAGTTGCTAGAGCAGCAGCAGGCGGCGGTGGCAATGTCACCAATCCGCCTGCTGGTATTGATCATCGTAACTGTAGTGATTTGCCGCGCAATGATTGTTTTTTATCCTTAAAGCTTAATTTTGCGCGGCTTTTCTGTTGTTATTTAGCTGTTACTTAGCTTTAAAATCGTCGTGACAGCTCTTACAGGATTGGCCCAGTGCTTTGGCAGTTTTACCGAAGCTGGCTTGATCGCCAGACTTAACTGCGCTGGCAAATAAATCGGCTTTTGCAATAAAATCATCCATTTCTTTAGCAAAGCCTTCTGAGTTCTCCCATATTTCCTCGCGTGCTTTGGTTTTACCATCGCCGCTGCCGGCAGGAAAAGATTCTTTGGATATTTTGGCTAGTCTGGCAATTGATTCAGCATGAAAAACCTGATTGTCGTTAAACTGTTCCATGCCGCGAAGCGATGACATTGATGCACTGAAGTGACCAGAAATAGCACCCATAATGCCCTGACGATGCTTAATGATTGATTTATTGTCTGCAGCGTCGGCTTGGCTGCTTAATAATAGGGTGGAGAGAAGAATGGCTGATAAGGTTTGTATCTTCATTATTTAGCTCTCTTGTTGAAGGTTTGTCATAGTTAATACTAGCGCTAACCATTATTCAATAGCGAATTGCTTTAACTCGTAGGCACCCTCGGCATTGAAGCTTAACGACCAACCATACTGATCCCAATCACCTAACACAATACGTTTGGCTGGCAGCTTATTAGCCATTAGGTCGTGTATTTTGGGGCGATGGGTATGGCCATGGATTAATATCTGCGTATCGTGCTGCTGTAATACGCGTATCACCTCATCCTGGTTAACATCCATAATATCATCGGCTTTATTGCTGTTGGCCTGATGGCTTTGTTCGCGTAGCTGTGTCGCTAAGGCGCGTCGCTGCTCCAGCGAATAAGCAAGCATGCCCGCTTGCCACTGTGGTGAGCGACACTGTTGTCGAAAGGCCATATAGTCAATATCGTCAATGCAAAGGCTGTCGCCATGCATGAGTAGAACTTTTTGGCCATACAAGTCAATAAGCGTAGGATCGCAGATGAGCTGGCAGCCACTTTGCTCAGCAAAACGCTCGCCGATTAAAAAATCGCGATTACCGTGCATCAGGTAGACGGGTGTGCCTGCCGATGTTAATTGTCTGAGATGGCTTATGACGGTTGTATTTAGTTCATTTACATCGTCATCTCCAATCCACGCTTCAAAGAAATCCCCCAGTATATACAGGGCATCAGCCTTGCTGGCTTGATTTTCAATGAACGTCAAAAACGCCTGGATTACAGCGGGGCGTGATGGGTCAAGATGCAGATCGGAGATGAATAATGTTGTCATGGATGGCTATTACTTAGTCTTCAGTAAGTACTGCAGATTCGATAATCACGTCATCAACAGGAACGTCCTGATGACCACCCGTGCTGCCAGTAGGCAGACCTTTGATTTTATTGACTACATCCATGCCGTCTACCACTTTAGCAAATACCGCATATCCCCAGCCTTGGCTGGTTTTGCTGCTGTGGTTGAGAAAATCATTATCTTTGACGTTAATGAAAAACTGCGCGCTGGCTGAATCGGGATCCATGGTTCTAGCCATTGCCAATGTGCCTGTATCGTTAGTCAAGCCATTATCTGCTTCATTGGCGATAGGGGCGCGGGTTTCTTTTTGTTTCATGCCTGGCTCAAAACCACCGCCCTGAATCATAAAGTTGTCGATAACGCGGTGGAAAATAGTACCGTCATAGTGACCGTCTTTAACGTATTGAGCGAAATTTTCGGCGGTTTTAGGGGCTTTTTCAAAATCCAGCTCTACGGTGATATCGCCGTAGTTTGTCTTAATAATAACCATGTAGGTTTATCCTGTTACTGTTTGCGAAAATATTAATTGTAGAATAAGTAGGAGGGCTTGCTTTGCCGCCTTCATGTTAAATTACAAAACAGCTATAATACGGCCTTTGCTTCATTTGCGGAACCCATCTTTGGGGTAAATGTTGTTTGAAACTGAATCGGGCAGTATAACTATGGCCAGTATCTTTCATTTTCTTGATGGATAGAGCCAATGTCTATTTTGCCTTATTGGACTGAATGCGCGCCTCTTCACGTACGACTAACCCGGAATCTTAAATATCCATGAGCAATACGCCACCTGTGACCCCTGATGCTGTAAAGGCTGACAACTTTATTGAAACGATTATCCGCCAAGACTTGGCCGCAGGCCGCGTTAGCAAGGTGATAACCCGCTTCCCGCCGGAGCCCAATGGCTATTTGCATATTGGTCATGCGAAATCTATCTGCGTAAATTTTGGTTTGGCTGAAACCTTTGGAGGCGAGTGTAATCTTCGTTTTGATGATACTAATCCGGCCAAGGAAGATCAGGAATTTGTCGATGCGATCAAAGAGGATGTGCGTTGGTTGGGCTTTCAGTGGGCCAATGAAGTTCGCTATGCCTCTGATTATTTTGAGCAGTTTTATCAATGGGCTAAACACCTTGTTGCTACCGGCCATGCTTATGTGTGTGATTTAACCGCCGAACAAGCCAGTGAATACCGTGGCTGGGCAACCGCTCCGGGCAAAAATAGTCCTTATAGAGATCGGTCTGTTGAAGAAAACTTGGCGCTGCTTGAAAAAATGCGTGCTGGCGAACTTGACGAGGGCAGTTGCGTATTACGTGCCAAAATTGACATGGCATCTTCTAATATGAATATGCGCGACCCTATTTTATACCGTATTCGCAAGGCTTCTCACCACCAAACCGGTGATAAATGGTGTATTTATCCTTCTTATGATTTTGCCCATGGCCAAGAAGATGCCATAGAGGGTGTGACTCACTCAATTTGTACTTTGGAGTTTGCTGACCATCGACCATTGTATGAGTGGTTTTTGGAGCATCTTCCGGTAGCTAATAAGCCTCGCCAATATGAATTTGGCCGTTTAAATATTAATTATACTGTTACTAGTAAGCGCAAGTTAAAAACGCTGGTAGACGATAAAGTGGTCAACGGATGGAGCGATCCTCGTATGCCGACTATTTCCGGTATGCGTCGCCGTGGCTACAGTGCTGAGGCAGTACGTAACTTCTGCCAGAGTTTGGCTGTTGCCAAAACTGATGGTGTTGTCGATATGGCTCAGCTGGAGTTCTTTGTCCGCGAGGACTTAAATGAGCATGCGCCGCGAGCAATGTGCGTACTTGACCCGCTTAAGATCGAGATCAGTAATTTTGCCGATGTAATTGAAGGTGATGTGGAAATGGTTTCTGCTCCTGCGCACCCGAATAACGAAGCCATGGGCGCGCGCTCACTTCCTTTTACTCGCACGCTTTATATTGATCGGGCTGACTTCAGTGAAGATACAACACTGGGGCGAAAAAAGTTTAAGCGCTTGGTCATTGGTGATTATGTCCGATTGCGCAGCGCTTATATCATTAAAGCTGATGAGGTGGTTAAAGATGCCAGCGGTAATATAGTCACTGTAATTGCCTCCTTAGTACCTGGGACTGTGGGCGAAAATCCCCCTGAAGGTATCAAACCACGTGGGGTTATTCACTGGGTATCTGCTAGTCATGGTAAGCGGGCAACGGTGCGTATTTATGACCGCCTGTTTAATCATCCTGCGCCTGATCGCGGTGAAGAAGACTTTATGCAGCACTTTAACCCTGAGTCCCTCGTGATCAAAGAGAATTGCTGGGTTGAGCCTGGTATTGTTGATGCGGCCCCTGAGAGTGCCTTTCAGTTTGAGCGTGAAGGTTATTTTGTAGCTGATCGTAACGATCACAGTGCAGATACTCCCGTGTATAACATGACTATTGGCTTACGTGCCGGTAACTGATTGGCTATCAGCCCCATACTACGCATTGATTGAGCGTATGATTGATGCGTAGTAACAGCAGGCATTCTTTTTCTAGAGGGCGCTTTCACTCTGTGAGTTAGCTACAGGCCTAAAAAGCACCACCGAGGTCATTTTCAGCGACTTTTTCCAGATAGGCTACACTTAGTCAGGCTGTTATATGAACTGCGTGGCGGGGAGGGCTTATGTTTCGGGTAACAATCGCTAATTCCAAAGGGGGGTCAGGTAAAACTACGCTGGCAACTAATTTGGCCAGTTACTACAGCTCACAACGACTTAAAACCGCATTAATTGACTATGATACACAGGGCTCTAGTAGTTATTGGGCCAGCCGCCGACCCGATTCACTCCAGCAAATTCAAGTTATCACTGCTTATAAACAGACCATGCAGGTAACCAGAAGTTGGTTTTTACGCCCCGATAGAGAAACCGAACGTATTGTTATCGATAGCCCCGCAGGTCTTGATATCGCTCAATTCAAGCAGACTCTTAATGAGAGCGATGCCATCATTGTTCCAGTGCTACCTTCCGCTATAGATATACATGCCGTTGCGCATTTTATTGCGGATATTTTACTACTGGGGAAAATTAAGCGGGAGCAGGGCCGAATAGCGGTTGTTGCAAACCGCGCTCGTCGCAATACGCTAGTGTATCAGCGACTTGAGCGTTTTTTGCAAACCTTGGGTATTCCGTTTATCGCTACGTTACGCGATAGTCAGCAGTATATAAAAGCCAGCGAGGGTGGCTTTGGTATTTTTGAAATGCCCAGAGCGAATGCCAAAGATTTAGAGAGTTGGCAGCCCTTGTTAAAATGGTTAGATAGCTGTGAGCAGGCTAAAAATAACCTGCAAGTCGCGCAGTGACACCAGCAAAACAAGGGAGGGTTAGTCAATTTACCCTTCTCTACGTGATTTAACCGCATCAGCCAGAGTCTGTAAGGTTTTTACTGTGGTATCCCAATTAATACAGGCGTCGGTAATGCTCACACCATAAGCTTCGGGTTGGCTCTGATTACCCTCAAATAGGTTGCTTTCTATCATCACCCCACAAATAGACCTATTACCTTGGCTCATTTGCTCGGCGATGGATGCAACAACGATAGGTTGGCGACTGAAATCTTTATTGCTATTACCATGACTGCAATCCACCATTAATCGAGTGGACAGTTGCTTTTTTTCGAGTAAATCAGTCGCTTCTTTAATGGCCGGTGCTTCATAGTTTGGGCCTTTATTGGAACCGCGTAGAATCACATGGCAGTGGGGGTTACCGGCGGTAGTCACAATGGCGGATATGCCTTGCTTCGTGACGGATAAAAAGCGGTGTGGGTGCGATGCCGCGCCAATAGCGTCGATAGCAATTTGAATGCTGCCATCAGTACCATTTTTAAAGCCTACGGGCATAGAGAGGCCGGAGGCCAGCTCACGATGGATTTGACTCTCGGTAGTACGTGCCCCGATGGCTCCCCATGACACTAAATCAGCGATAAATTGAGGGGAAATAGTATCTAAAAACTCGCAGCCAGCAGGTAAACCAAGGTCGGCAACATCAAGTAAAAACTTACGCGCTAATCTTAAGCCCTGGTTGATGTTGAAGCTACCATCCAGCATAGGGTCATTGATGAGGCCTTTCCAGCCAACGGTGGTTCGTGGCTTTTCAAAATAGACGCGCATAACAATGAATAATTCTTTGCTAAATTGCTGCTGAATTTTACTCAGGCGCTGGGCGTATTCCAAGCCTGCTTGAGTATCATGAATTGAGCAGGGGCCGACCACGACTAAAACTCGATCATCTGTGCCGCTGAATATGTTTTCTATCGTAATACGAGCTTGATTGATCATTTCCGCTGTAGCTTCGCTTAACGGAAGTTCCTCCATAAGTATGGCCGGAGAGAGTAGCGGGCGGAGTTCGGTAATACGTCGATCGTCGGTACTAATGTGTGATTTCATAATCTTTAACTACTGCTATCAAGTGAGGCGAAGGTCTTTATCATAACGTATTTTTTAGCCAGATAAGTAGGGGGAATAGCGTAAATTACTCATGCCAGCTTCTACCGCTACGTTCAGTCAGTGCTGAGGCCTTGGTGGGGCCCATAGTGCCGGCAATATAGGTTTTGGGTTTTTGCCCACTTTGTTCCCATTGAGTCAGAATGCTGTCAGTCCAGTGCCAGGCTGATTCAACTTCGTCTCGACGCATAAATAAAGTTTGGTCGCTATTGATTACATCGAGTAATAATCGCTCGTAGGCATCGTGGCTGCGAATCGCTATATGGGTGTCATTGGTTAAATCCAATTCAACATTTTGCAAAGTGAGAGGACCAGATAAGCCTGGTTTTTTGTTAAGCAGGTGTAGCGTAATAGTTTGTTCGGGTTGAATGCGAATAAGTAATTTATTCGCTGGTTGATTGTCGTTATTGCCAAATAAAGAAAAGGCATGTTTTTTAAATTCTACAACGATCTCCGAGTAGCGCTTACTAAGTCTTTTGCCGGTACGCAAGTAAAATGGCACGCCAGCCCAGCGCCAGTTGTTAATCTCGGCACAAATGGCGACAAAAGTTTCGGTATTGCTGCTGTCTTTATATTCGGCCTCATCCAGAAACCCAGCTACTGGCTGGCCGTCAATGGCACCGCTGGTATATTGGCCGCGCACGGTATTGGTTCTGGCCGTGTTAGCATTCATGGGTTGCAAGGAGTTTAGAACCTTTACTTTTTCATTGCGGATCGCATCTGCGCTAAGGTTAGCGGGCGGCTCCATTGCCACCAAACACAATACCTGCAATAAATGGTTTTGTACCATATCGCGTAATGCGCCAAATTTAGCATAGTAACTGCCACGGCCTTCAACCCCTATAGATTCGGCCACAGTGATTTGAATATTATCGACATAATGACTATTCCATAAGGGGTGGAAGAGGACATTGCCAAAACGTAGTGCTAATAGATTTTGCACGGTTTCTTTACCGAGGTAGTGATCAATACGGAAGGTGTTTTTTTCAGGGAAAACACAGGATACTTGCTCATTAATGGCCTGGCAGGTTTCTAGATTATGTCCGAGAGGTTTTTCCAACACTACGCGGCTGCGTTCATCAACGAGTTCTGCGCGTTGCAACTGTTGGCAAATCTGACCATATAAAGAAGGAGAGGTCGCTAAATAAAAAACTTTTTCCTGCGCAGGAGCGGTATCGATTAATTGTTTTAATTGAGCGAATTGTTCGAGCTTAGCCGCCTCTAATTGATGGTACTCAAGGCGAGCAGAAAACTGCAGCCACTGTTGCTCGTCCCACTCTTTGGCATCGACAAACTGCAGTAATCGTTCTTTAACCGTGTGTATGTATGATGTTGTATCAACATCTTTGCGGCCAAGGCCAATAATACGACGTACATTAGCAATGAGCTGATATTTTTGTAATAAAAACAATGCGGGTAGTAATTTTCTAAGGGCCAGGTCCCCCGTTCCACCAAAGATAATAACATCGACATCTGGCTTTACTTTGGCATTCATGTTTAATTCCTGGTTGCTTAGGGCTGGTTATATCACTATTAAAAGTAAGTTGGGTGCAGGGTGATTTAGTTAACAAATAGTACGCGCTCACTGGTTTTATGTAAATCTAGCTAGCCTAAATGAGTTAAAAATACCTGGTGGTCGGATAACTCAACACCGTTAAATTTCTGATGCCTTTATCGACAACATGATGGCGCTATTTCTACGACTCTCGCCGATGACTTAATTAGCTGACTTAGAGCAGGGGAACTTGTTCAGTCATCTAAAAGTCAAAGGGTCGCTATTTAAGCTAAAATGTCGTAGTAGCGTGGATCTTGATTACCTTAATGAATATTGGTATATCGAGCTTGTTTTGCTGGGGTTCTAGTGGAGCAAGTGCCACCCTGCGGTTGCTAATATGACCTTAAGATGAGTGCGATTTATCTTGGTGCGTTATTAGCCGCTCTGGCAGATTTAGCAGGAGGCATGGTGACTGCTTTAAGTTTTCAAGCAACAATAGCAGCCTGAAAACCGTAAAATTCTGTATGATACGGGCTTCAATTCGCGTACATTAATTAAAAACCTGACTTTGCGTAGTTTTTAATTGATGTGCTGGTTATATTCACAACAATTGGAAATCTTTATTATGAAAAAGTCATTAGGTCTATTGCCACTTGTAGTTAGCGCTCTTGCAATCAGCCCGGTAGTTTTGGCGAATGACTTAACCCTTCGTCTCAGCGACGAGGTTGTGTCTGTTTATCTTGACCCTGTTGCCACCGCAACTAACTCTGCCCAGCTAGGCTTGATTTATAATGATGAAGAAGATGGGTTTATGCTAAGCGGTGGCTTGTTTGCCAATGGTCAGCGTGATGCTTTTAGCGGGCGTTTAGGCGGCAAGGTTTATTATGCTGATAATGATGGTAAGAGCGGTAATAACTCGGGTTATGGTTTGGCTTTAGGCGGTGATGTTAACTACCAGCTTATGCCCGACCTTAGTTTAAGCGCAGGTGCCTTTTTTGCTCCCAACGTATTAGCATTTTCTGATTACGACCATTATAAAGAAGTCTTTATTCGCGCTAACTACCAGGTCTTTGAAACCGCCAGCGTCGGCTTTGGATACAGTACATTACGACTGGAACCCGAAGATGGTCGCAAGGACATCAAAATGGAAGACGGCTTATTTGTTGAGATGAGGTTGCAGTTTCGTTGAGCTTAACAATAGGGTAGCGATCGACTTTGTTCTCCAGGCTTAGACAAAGAGCTTGCCAAGCGAGGAGTTAATGTCATTAGTTTTACGCACTAATTAGCCCATGATTCACCTTCCCGGCCTTGTTTAACAGCAGGGCTGGGTAGTCTGTTGACGCTGCCGCTCAGCGTGTTACGTATTACTAAAGGAAAAACACCATGTTGATTACCTTCAAATCCACCGCCAGTGCCAATGTAGTAACCTTTGAAGAAACCGCACAGCAGATGCTTTCGGTGATTGATAATAATTTATCGACCGCAGAGGGTATTATCACAGTCGAACAGTTACCCGCTGCAATCAGCAAAATCAAGGCAAAAATTGCCCAGGACAAATTAACCGCTCAGCAACAAGATAGTGCAGAAGAAGAGGGCGAGGAGGTTGAATCTGAGCCGAATGTCAGTTTTTCCCAGCGGGCCTTTCCGTTTCTGGCATTGCTGGAGAGCGCTCTTGAAGAAGAATTACCTGTTGTCTGGGGTGTGTAGGTCAGGCTTAATTTTTTCCAGCTTCCAGATACTCTAGGTTGTTGCCATAATCCTCTTTGCATTGCCTCCAGCCGCCGCTCTGCCATTTTTTGTAGCGCTCCAATGTTATGTTCCTTCATAAAGGCTTGATTATCAGGGTCAAGTAGCAGGGCATCGCTGACCAGTTTACATTGATAATAATCATCTGAATCCAGAAGATCATGCACTTGGTTATCCTGATTCTGAATAACGGCTTCAATATTTTTCAAGCGGGCTTAAAACGCATCGAAGATTTCAATTCCATTATCTTTTCCACCGTAGGCATAGCCACCCTAATTAACCTAAACTCTATCTGTACTTAAGCGGGTCTTTTTACTTTTCTGGGTTCAATGGGTTTCACTTTAGGGCGATAAACATGGGCTTTATCTTCGCTGTAAAGATAAGATTCATTGAAGTCTTGCGTATTAAGAACCCAGCCCACCATGATGAGTGCTGTTCGGGTGATTTTTGCTTTTCTGACTTTTTCGGTAATATCTTCGAGTGTGCCTTCAACGCGCATAGCATCAGGCCAGCCCGTTCGATAGCAAACGGCAACGGGACAATTTTCGCCATAGTGAGGAATTAATTCTTCGACAATTTTATGAATGCGAGTGATACCCAAATGAATAGCCAAGGTCGCTCCCGTCTTAGCTAAGGCCGTGAGGTTTTCACGCTCAGGCATTGGCGTTTTTGCCGCGTAGCGAGTCATAATGACTGTTTGAGAAACGCCAGATAGCGTCAGTTCTTTTTTTAACTCAGCGGCAGATGCAGCCATCGCAGTTACACCGGGAATGACTTGGTAAGGGATGTTCAGTTTATCGAGACGACTCATTTGTTCGCCGGTCGCCCCGTAGATAGCCGGGTCGCCAGAGTGAACACGAGCAACATCTTTACCTTCATTGTGGGCGGTAACAATACGCGCCATTATCTCTTCAAGATTAAGTGGGGCGGTATCTGTAATTTCTGCCTCGTCGAGGTGATCAGCAAGTATCTCTTTTGGCACAAGAGATCCTGCGTAAAGGATGACGGGGGATTGTTGAATTAATCGCAAACCTTTAACCGTGATCAGGTCTGGGTCGCCAGGGCCTGCGCCAATAAAATAAACAGTCATTGTACTTTTCCTTGCTCGCGGTCGTTTTTAATTTGTAATAATAGTGAGTAATTAGCTTAAGGCGTTGCTATCGTCAATTTCCTGCTGTAGCCACGCGGAGTGTAAATCCACTCTTTGCTGCCGGTTGAAAAAAGCTTGCTGGCGGAGTTTCCGATTTGAACTAAGGTCAACATATCGACCCTTGTAGAATCCAGTTCCCCCAGAGTTGTAATAATGATGTTTTCTGTCTCTCTAGTCAGGTTGCGGCCAAGAATCACAGGTGTACTGGCGGGGCGATGTGCTAGCAAAATTTCTTTGGCTTTGCCTAATTGCCAAGTTCGCTTTGTGGAAACGGGGTTATAGAATGAAACGACAAAGTCTGCCATCGCAGCGGCTTTGATGCGTGTTTCGATGGTTTCCCACGGCGTTAACAAATCAGATAGCGATATAGCACAAAAATCGTGTCCTAACAGCGCGCCCATTTTTGAGGCTCCAGCCTGCATAGCTGTGATACCAGGTGTAACCTGGATATCGATTTCCAACCACTCTGGATTATCTTCTAGGCCTTGTACTTGACGATCTAATAATTCGAAAACTAAGGTGGCCATCGCATAAATACCAATGTCGCCGCTTGATAGCAGGGCCGTTGTCTTGCCTTGTGCCGCAAGGTTAAGGGCCAGACGGGCGCGTTCAATCTCTTCGCCTAATGGCAGGTCATGTTTAGTTTTGCTGTCCACGAGCTCGCCCAGTAGATCCATGTAGAGACCATAAGCCACCAGGTCGGTACTGTCTTCAACAGCGGCTAATGCCTGTGGGGTAATGAGATCTTTGCCGCCAGGGCCTGTTCCTACTACGTATAATGTTTTCATGTTGTCTTCTATGTATTGATAGTTTCTGGTTAAAGGTTTTGACTTGATAGATTAATTCGATGACTGATGCGCAATATTCACATTTAGATTTTCATCCATATATGACCGGGCTATCGAACAGGTCGCTTGTTTGTTCTTTTGTTTCGGCAAAATTAATTCTGCACTTTTCTGAGTGATTGCAGAGGCCGCCACCAACGCGGCTGCCTCTGCTACGCCATAAACACCGACTTCTCTAAATACGATGGCTGATCGTTGCGTGAGTTGTTGTTCAACGGTTCTAAGCGCTGCTGCAGGCCAAGTTTCAAAACGCCAGTTATTTTTTAACGCAAGCTGAATCAACGCTGCTTCGTCAGCTTTAATATCGATACTGGCGAGAGTTTTGATTTGGCTTTTTTTAAGACCTGTTGTGTGGAGGCACTCATCGAGTAACGATTCAAGCGACTCGATAGGGCAGTGACGTTCACAGCCCATGCCAACGGTATACACTGGTTTGATATAGGGGTTTGCGGTGGTAAAAATCAGCTGTGCATTGAGTTTATCGGCAAGCGCTGCGCCCCACTCATTGGCACCGCCTTCATGGCCAGAAATTAAAGGGATGATGAAGCACCCTAATTCATCTAGGACCAGTACGGGTGGGTCTACCTTCTTATTGTTAATGACAGGTGCCAGCGATCGAACAACAATACCCGTAGCACAAATAAATATCAGCTTGTGACCTTGTTGAAACAGCTCGCGGACGCTTGCACCGAAGGGCTCTGGCTTGTGGTACAGCTCAACGGGTTCGCTAATAAGCAAGCTTTTAATATGGCGGGCTAGGGATTCACCCGCATCGGTTAGAGATATTATGCTAATCATTAGATCGCTGTTTGCCGTTTTCAATTAAAGGGTTGATACCTTTTTGTCTAAATTGCTTGTGTTTGGTGACGAAGAAAAGAGAAAAGTATGGCCCGTCCTTATCTTCTAGATGACGTATGTCGTAAATGATATTTTCATCGTCACGACTGATGTTTTCGAGGTAAATAACGTCATCCGTTCGTTCTGCCAGTGCAAAAAGGCCGAGTAGTTTTTTTCTGCTGACGCCGGCTTTTAAAATGAGGACACTATCAAAGCACCGAAGTGCGTTTAAAATAACCTCTTCATCGCAGCGTCCATTTACGATGGCTACATTGTCCGTCAACAATGATAGTGGGGTCAGTACCGCCGCTGTAGCACTATGAATTGAGCTAACACCTGGCACTGCGGTCGCGTTAAACCTTGCAGGAAGCTTTGCTAGTAAATAACAAAAACTACCATAGAACATCGGATCGCCTTCACACAAAAAAACCACATCGCGACCCTTATTGAGTTCGTTGGAAATTGCTAGCGCCGCTACCTCATAAGAGGCATTTGCCTGCAAACGATCTCTATTCATCTCGATTGTTATCGGCATTAAAATAGCGTGGCTGTTGTTTGCCATCGACTCAGTCGCGATATGTTTTGCCAAAGAATAACCATCTCGATTAACGATATAAGCAATCACATCGGCGTGCTGAATTAATCTATGTGCTTTGAGGGTGATAAGCTCTGGGTCACCTGGGCCAACTCCTATCCCGTACAACGTCGCCATTCTATTGTCTATCCTGTTTGCTGGTCATATATTGTTTGCCTAGGATTAGGTTTTGATTACATCGTTAAATCAGGTTAGTAGCTTATTAAGTTTCTACATTAAACGACGGCTTTTAGTTAGTGTCATAATAGTCACAGGCAGCTGAGGTCTCATGAGTAAATGCCCAGCGAGTTTATCCCCGCGACTCACGGCTATCTCGACCCATTGTGCTTCTGCATTGAATTGAGCCGTGGCAAAAGCCAATAGCTCTGCTTTTGTTTGCTCAGTAACACCCGTGGCCACGAGCCGCCCCTCTATCGCTAACGCATTCCAGGCGTAGTTAAGTATCTCTTGTATTGAGCCGCCTGTGCCGCCGACAAAGACGGCGTTAGGCTTGGGTAATTTACTCAAGCAGGCAGGTGCGGTGGCTTGTAGAGTGGTTAGATTTAAGCCGACGCCAAAGTGCTCGCGATTCTCTAATAGTTTGGTGTATCTTTCACTGTTGCGTTCGATTGCGTATACGTGGCCAAGTCTATTCCAGCGAGCCCATTCAATAGCAACACCGCCGCAACCAGCACCAATATCCCAACCGACATCATTAGCGGTGGGCTGTAGCAGCGATAGCACATTGAGCCTGACTTCTCTTTTAGTGAGTAAACCCTGGCCCTGTTCTTTCTCGGTTGCAAAGGCGGCGTCTGCAATACCAGGAAATTCGGGCAAGATACCACCGCGGCCCTGTGTCTTTATCAATGTCACATGGAGAGGATCAACATCAATAGAGCTATCTAATAATGATTTTACTGAAAACTGACTAATGACTTGATTGGGGTAACCCAGTCTTTCGCAAACCCATAAGGTTGAATTTTCAAAACCTAGTTGATTAAGTTGTTCAGCTACTTTATTGGGGGTACTTCCACTGTCTGTAAACAAGGCATAATGACGCTGGTTTTGAATGCTAGCCCTTAACGTCGATAAAGGGCGGCCATGTAGAGAGACAACTTCCATCTGATGAGCATCTAGACCGACTTCGTGACAAGCGGCCTGGATGCTGGATATATTGGGGTGAAAAATTAATCTATGCTTGGAAAATTTACGATTAAACCAATTACCAATACCATAAAAAAGTGCGTCGCCGGAGGCAAGTACGGCTATTGATTTTCCGGAAAATTGCTGGACTATATCTTCTAGCTCAGTGAGTTTCGGCAATTCCAATTCAACGCCACTGTGTTCGTACACATGAATAGTGTTTAGTTGGCGTTGAGAGCCGATGATGACATCAATATTTTTCAACAGTTTAATGGTCGACTCTGCAAGATTGGGTTTTTCACCCACGCCTAAGCTGATAATGTGAATGCTTTTTGCTGGGCTAGCGACATGAATAGTCATTACATCATTATCCCATTGCGCATTCGGAGTAGGGTATTCAACGTAGCCGCAGTGAGTGCACTGCCACCTCGACGACCTAATATTGTCACGCATTCCACGCTGAGGTCCCGGTGGCATCGCTTTAAGGCTTCTTTTGATTCTGCTGCACCGACAAAACCCACCGGCATGCCAATAATTAATTTGGGTTTGGGGGCGCCATCTCTTAACATTTCAAGCAGTCGGAATAATGCAGTTGGGGCATTACCGATCATCACGATACTGTTTTCTAAATAAGGTAACCATTTTTGTAGTGCTGCCATGGTTCGGGTTTCGCCGGCAGCTTTTGCAAGTGCAGGGATGTCTTCATCATTTAAAAAACACAGTGGTTTGGTGTTAATCATTCTTTTGGTTACACCGTGCCTAACCATTTCAACATCACATAATACCTGGCTGCCGAGAACAAGAGCTTCCAAACCGGCCTTGACTGCATTATCACTGAAATAGACGTCTTCAGCGGCTGTAGGATCACCACAAGTATGGACTAGCCGCATAACGATTTGCTGCTCGTCCGTCGAAAAGCCTTCAAGAGGTGTTAACGTCCTTATTTGACAAAAACTTTGTTGTTCAATTTTAATGGGATCAGCTTCATAGTGGAATTCCATTACTTTTTTTCACTCTCGGATACATGGCTATGCGAGTAATGCTGGTGTGAGTGGTGATGATGATCATGTGAGTGATCGTGATCAGTGCCAATACCCTGAACATGATGATGATGGCTTTCCTGCGGTAAACCCACTTTGTGTTCGTTACCAACGATTTGGACACGATATTGGCAGAGCTGGCAATTCATATTCGGGCTACCTTCTTCCGTCTCTTTCAACTTATCCATAAACGATTGTACTACTAGTGGGTGATCGTTTAAGTACGAAGCCTTGACGACTTCGATGTCAGGATTGGCTTGAGCAAAGGTATCGGTGTTCTCATAAATCTTTTTAACTAAGCGGCCAGTGAACAGAAAGTAGGGGAAGACAATCATTCGTTTAAAGCCTAGTTTTTTAACCATCTCCAATGCTTCTGGTACCAGGGGCGTAGTGACACCGCTGTAACAGGTGTGTGCCCAGCCGAACCCCATACCTTCTTCTAAAAAGCGTGTGATTTTGCAGATATTAGCGTTAGCGTCTGGATCTGATGCGCCGCGACCGACCACGATCAGCAAGGTATCCCTGCGGTCAGCTTTTGGGTTATAGCTATTGCCGAATTGCGCTTCTGCTTCTTCAATACGACAACGTGCTGCTTGGATCATATTGCTCGCTACACCAAGCTCAGAGCCGTAGGTAATGTTGACGTCTTCAGAGACCTGAATATTATTTAGTTCACTTGGGATATCGTTTTTAGCGTGCATTGCTGCCATAAGCATGCCTGGTATCGCAATAATATTTTTTGCGCCACGCTCTTTTAGTTCTTGTACGCCATCGATGATAATAGGACGGGCGAATTCTAGAAAACCATAGGAAACCAAACGATCCGGATATTTTTCCTGAAAGTGTCCTTTAAGCTGTTGAAACTCAGTAACAGCGTCATTGTCTCTTGAACCATGACCTACAAACAAAATGGCAGGTTTATCATTACTCATTTTACGACTTCCTCAATATTACACGGTTAAAGATTTGAACCGTTATGTTTAGGACCATTAGTGTTTGAACCCTGCTTTTTGAACCATTGCTTGCAACAGAAAATGCATTCTTCAATGGTATCGAATTGTTTTTCTACAGTTACTTTTATAGGGCGGCTTAACAATATGACTGGAATACCTACTTGTTTTGCTGCATCGAGCTTGGCAAGCCCCACTTGTCCACCGCTGTTTTTGCAAATAATAACGTCTGCTTGTGTCTCTTGTAGGAGCGTCAATTCATTGTCGAATTTGAAAGGGCCGATGTCGTTGATGTGACTGTAATCTTGTCGGTGACGTAGAGCGTGTTGTTGCTCTTCACCCGGTGATGTTGCGGAACGAATTATCCAGTGTTGTGAGTTGGTTTTTTCAGTCAGCAATTCATAGGCCTGAAGGCCGATGGTAAAGAGTGGCCTTTTATATTCGGTAATTAGTGTTAATGCAGTTTCACGACTATCGACTTCTTGCCAATTGCGTTGGTTTTTCGTCACCCATGCAGGGCGGTAATAACGCCATAGTGGCAAATCACACAGGCTTGCGACTCGCGCCGCTGTTGCTGACATGTTGGCTGCAAATGGATGAGTAGCGTCTATGATTGCTGATATATTGCGATTCTTTATATATCGCACAAGACCTTCAGTTGGGTCTTTTTTATCACTAAATTGCGAAAACCCTCCGGTAAAAGTTTCACCGTCTAGATCTGGCGTCCTTACGATTCCCGCTAGGCTATAAACGAACGGAATATCTGTAGCTTGTAGTTGACGGGCGATAGCCTTTGCTTCGAAAGTCCCCCCGAGTAGAAGGACTGTCACTGAATGCCTCCACTGTGACTATGAGTCAAGGAATAGTGGCCCACTTGCCTGCCTTGGCGGTCGATAGCCCATAAATCTAACTCAATTTCAGCTGGTATGGCATTGCGTGCATGTTGCCAGGCATGCTGGCAAATTAAGTCTCCAAGTGGGAGGTCGTTGCAAATTGCTAGCGTTTCAATACTGGTATTTGCTTTTTTTATCGCTTTAGTCATTGCCGCATCGGCACCAAGTTCTGCCGCTCGATCGGCTAAAAATTGAAAGTTGATAGCTGACTTTTTACTGTGTAAATCTTTGTGGCCCAAGGCGAGCTTGCTAATTTTTCCGAACCCGCCAACGATAGATAATCGTCCAATAGGCTCTTTTTTTAAATATTTGAAAACCGCGCCAACGAAGTCTCCCATTTCAAGTAGAGACATATCATTTAAGCCAAACTGCTGTTGCGCGAATATCTCACTGGTGTTACCTGTGCAGGCAGCCATATGAGTCACACCATTGGCTTTTGCTACATCGATACCTTGGTGAATGGAGGCGATATAGGCTGCACAAGAAAACGGCCGAACAATGCCGGTGGTACCTAAAATAGATAAGCCACCTAAGATACCCAGTCGGCCATTCATAGTTTTCTTGGCAATCTCTTCACCATTAACTACGCCTATGGCGACATTAAAACCACCTTTGTAAGCATTGTTGTGGGCGATCTGTTGAAGATGATCAGTGATCATTTTTCTCGGCACCGGGTTTATCGCGGGTTCACCAACGGCAAGCATTAAACCTTCTCTCGTCACAGTCCCCACTCCTTCGGCGGCTGAAAACTCGATCCCGATGTTGTTATTAAGGGTGGCAATGCTAAAAATGGTAGCTCCATGGGTTGCATCCGGATCATCGCCAGCATCTTTGATTGTTGATGCATAGGCGCTTATATCAGAGAGTCGGCGGCATTCTTCGAGTTTTAGATTAACCATTTTTCCTTTTGGTAGTTTGATATCGCAGCTGTTTACAACTTTATTTTCTAATAACAATGTTGCGGCCGCTAAACTACAGGCCGTCGCGCAGCTGCCGGTGGTCAGACCGCTGCGAAGTGGCTTTTTATTTTCTCCACTTTCAGGCCACATTGATTAAGTTGCTCCCAGCCAGATAGCGCCGACGGCAATAGACGAGGTACCCATTGCAATTCCACTGTAATTAAAATAATTCTCCCCATGTTGTTTTAACCAATGTTGAATATTTCCCAGCGTCATGCCGAAAAGAGTCATGCTAATTAGCAGCCCAATTGAGAACAACAACAGATAGGAAATAGCTGAAATCATATTGTCCTGAGCGAGGGCGGGTAACATAGCGAGTACAGGAGCGTTACCAGCAACGCCATGTATGATGCCGACAAGAAAAGGCGTTTTAGTGGTTTTCTTTTCATTAGCCGCTGTGGTTTCTGACTTGCCTGGGAAACCGTTTCTTAATGTGATTTGGCAAACAAGTAATACACCAAAAATAATCAGTAAGATGCCGATTAATTTTTCAGAAATCTCTGCGACAACAGGAGGTAGTTTAATGCCGACGGTGAAAAGTAGTATGCCGACAGTGAGTAGCACACTGCCATGGCCCAGTGCCCAGCGCCCAGTATAATTAATACAGTGACGTATATTGGTTTTACGGTTCGCCATCACGGAGACGGCCATCACGTGGTCAAGATCAAACGCATGGATAAAGCCAAGACTAAATCCAAGTGCAAGTGAGCTCAGCAAAGCATAATCAGATGAGATCCATTCAAGCATCAATCATTTCTCCGTTAAATATCATTGCTATCGCTTCTGGGTTAGATGGGAAGAACAAATGGAGAAAGCTCGCTGTTAGCCCTTTGCTTCTATAGATCGCTTCGCCAGGTGCTGGGTGTCGCTGCCGTCGACCGTGGGCGATAGGTTCTATCGTGCCTTCGCTTCTTACCCGATGATGGGCGTGAGCTCGGACATCGCCTTCTGGCAGTACCGCTGTTTGCATCCCTTGGCATCCTCTTTTTTGTTTTAAGGCTCCGTGTCCGGGGATCAGACCAGTCATAGGGTAGGGTTCGCCATTAATGTTGGTCAGTGTTTCCTGGAGATAAAGCATGCCGCCACATTCAGCGAGCATTGGCTTGCCTGAAAGATAGTGTTGTTCGATCGAGGCTTTAGCCATACTGTTTATTGAAAGTTTTTTTACGTGTAACTCTGGGTATCCGCCTGGTAGCCATACCGCGTCCGCTGTAGGTACGGCTTCATCATTAAGGGGCGAGAAATAAACAAGCTCTGCGCCCATGGATTCTAACAGCCGAATATTGACCGCATAGATAAAGCTGAAAGCACCGTCTTTGGCTATGGCGATGGTTTTTCCTTTTAATAGTGGTTCAGGCGATAGCGTTTGGTGTATTTCGAACTCAATTGGTTTTGGAAGCTTTGCCAAATCACTAGCGGCGATCCACTCAGCCGCTGCATCCAGTCGTTGTACTAAGTCGTCTTGATCTTCTGGTTCGACCAGGCCTAAATGTCTTTCAGGTAGCACGACTCTTTCATCGCGAAAAAGCGTCGCCAGTATTGGGATATCATCGGGTATAGCTTCTTTGATAAGATCAGCGTGACGTTCGCTACCAAGATTGTTGGCGATCATTCCGGCAAATTCAAAATCCTTACGATAGTTGGCAAGACCATAGGCGAGGGGAGCAATAGTTTGCGCCATACCTTTAGCGTTGATGACCACGGCCACGGGTATTCCAAACATCGCTGCGAGATCGGCGCTGCTCGGATCGCCATCGAGCAACCCCATGGCACCTTCTACGAGAATAAGATCAGCTTCTTTAGCTGCAAGATAGAGTTGTTCCCCACAATAGGCTTTGCCTGCCATCCATAAATCTAATTGTTCGACAGGATGCCCGCAAGCAATCTCAAGAATTTTGGGGTCAAGATAATCCGGTCCGGTTTTGAAGACGCGAACATGCCGGCCTTGATTGGTATGATAGCGGGCAAGGGCTGCGGTGATCGTAGTCTTACCTTGGCCGGAAGCGATACCCGAAATAAATAGTGCAGGGCAATTAGCTTTCATTAAAACTCTATTCCTTTTTGCGCTTTGACGCCTTGTCTAAAAGCATGTTTTTCATCTTGCACGTTACTGATGGTATCTGCGATCTCTTGTAATTCGAGGGCCATGGTGCGTCCGGTGATCATCACGTTCTGATCTTTGGGGCGATTTTTTAAAGCTTCTACAACCGGAGCAACATCTAAATATTCATATTTGAACATATAACTCATTTCGTCGAAGAGCAGAAAGTCGTAGCTCTCGTCTTGCAGAAGTTTTTCAGCAACCGCCCAGGCTTGCTTCGCCGCGTTTATATCCTGGTTTCTGTCCTGTGTTTCCCAGGTAAAGCCATGGCCCATCACATGAAAATCAACGTTGGGGTGGTCTTTAAAAAATAAAAATTCCCCGGTGGCTTTGCGACCTTTAATAAATTGTATGACGGCTGCTTTCTTACCATGACCTAGCGATCGCGCCATTGTGCCAAACGCAGAACTGCTTTTACCCTTGCCGGTTCCTTTTAGCAGAATCAACACGCCACGCTCTTCAGTGGCTTTAGCTACTTTTGCATCGATAACTGCTTTGCGTTTCACCATGCGGTCTTTGTGCTTATCGTTCAATAGGTCTTTTTCTGACATTGAATGTTTCCTGATTTAAGATTTTTGGGGGAGCTAGTATCAATAGCTCATATTGCTTGCTCAATAGTAAGGTGGCGGCCTCTGCGGCCAAAATAGTGCTAGAGAGTATTTGATCAAGCCTAGGGCTAGGCCTGCAATAATGCCAACGATTAAGCCAGTAAATATAATATTACGAAAGATCATTGACCGTCCCCATTTAACCCAGCCAGCTTTTCGTTCTGACCAGCACACAAGGCTATAAAAAGGCCGCTGACCCTTTTTATAGCCTTGTGTTGCTGGATAGAGCAAAGCCCAAACGAATTGTGTGTTTGGGCTTATATGTAAGCTGTCTGTATTTAGCGCGTGCTTTTTGTTTTTAATAAATCGCGTAGCGAATAACGCAGTTTATTTTTTCCGGTTGTTCAGTATGCGTCTTTAATGACAGGAAAACGCAATAGAATGACACACGTCGTGGGCTGTGTTGTGAACAACTTCCATTGGCGATAAGCCAATAGCAAAAACAATTAATACGCCTGGAGTGGCTGCTGAAAAGATCGGTGATTTTTGGGAGACGAGGATGTCTGTTGATGCCGTAACACTAGCTTGGTCTTGCATGTTTTTCTCCGTGGCGCCGCCCGCGCCTTAAACGTATAGGTTCAATAATTGAAGTGGGAATACTTAACTGGTTAAAGATGACCCAATTAAGGGTGGTATTGATGTGACAGTCAGACCTTCAATCATATATTTGCTTTAGAAACGGACAAATTAGGATAACTAATTTACCACTACACAGTTGGTTCCGGACTTGTACTATTACAGCTAAGTTGTGGATAGTACCTACCGTTGCGGGGGCAGTCAGAGATTTGAGTTATTGTTTTACTAGCAAACAAGTTAACTCTCACACTGTTCCCAAATTTTGCTTCTAAGAAAATCAATAGAAAGCAAAATATCCTGAGTATTGAATCAGCTCTAAAACTGTTTGGAATATACTTGCTGATAAACAGAAAGTCAATTGATTGTCTTTTCGACTATGATATAAGCTTAAAATGGCTTTTGACGTCGTTCATGATGTATGGAATTAGCCACATCATGGCATCAACCATCTCGCTTACAATGGTAATTTACTTATAGATGGCTAGAATTTCACGACAGAAGCAGCGCTTCTCAGTGGTGATTTTTTAATTGTCACAACGTCAAAGATTAAGATGTAACAGTTTATACAAACTTAAATCGTGATTATCATTCTCTTGGCGTACCACAACCTTGCTGTCATATTCCTTCAGTAGAGTCTTGGCTGGGTTGCTATAGAGCCTTTTACGAAAACTGAAGTAACTAATCTGCGAGAGTTTTTCGCCATACACTGACTGGTTAAAGGCAAATAATTAAGATGGCGTAAATGATATGAATTTTCTTCCCGGCTGATATACAAATCCTCCTTCTCTTCATTGGATATTACTTCAAGCAGTTCCGTATCATCGTTTAAATAGTCGATAAAAAATAATAGCGGTGACGTTTAAGAGGTCTGCCATTGGTTTTCCTCTTTTTTATTTGACAGGCTATTTTTCTCGGCCCGCGTCTTTAACTCGGTAGCGAGTTACACTCATTGATATCGGTGTGAGAGATAGTAAAAAGGCAAGAAACCGGTGGTTCGTGTGAAGCTTTCTCGCTGGAGAGTTTTTAATGTTGCTTAAAGCTGCGTTAGATTGTTACGGCAATCAATTCATTCATTTTACTTTTATATTTTTTTTCAAAAGCTTGAAGAATATTAGCCGCAATAGTTGCTCATATTAGATGATTTATAAGAATGGTTAGGGTTTATTATGATTCAGGCAATGATAGCAACCTTGGCGCAGGTTATATTTTCAATTTATCTTGTTGGATTGCATGGCTAAATACAATTCGTTATTGGTTATTGATAGTTGCCTGCGAAATGATGTGGCTAATATATGCAGGTAGCCAGATTTTTTGCGTTACCTAGTAATGGCTTTAAAAGCTGTTGTTTACCCCGTATTAAGTGGTCGTGGTCATCTATATGCTTTCGACAAATACTCTTCGAAGCTGGTTTTTTCAGCCAGTCATTTTCCCGGTGCTCTAACGTTTATTGCTTAGACCTGATCGCTTGCTTGGTGCGGGCGTTGAGGCGAGGAGGATGGCCTTTGATTTGGTCATCATAGGCTTTGGCTAGGTGGGGTTGCTGACGAGCGCTGTATTGGGTGGTCTCAATTATATAATTGACAATAAAAGAATGAACGGTCATTCTATGCTTTTTTAGCTATGCCGAGCTAGATGTTAGTCGCCATAAAACTTGCCCGTACATGGGTTCCGCTACCTGTAATTGGTGCTTTTGGCTCGTTGGCTATCATCGGCATTTTGATGTTTTTCCAGCTAGACAAGGGGGGGGAGGCCACTACAATGGCGGTGATTTTTCAAGTCGCTCTTTATCTCTCCGCTATTCATTATTCAGGAATCTTATTACCATGACTACACGTAACTTACTGTTCAGCTTGCTGCTGACAACGCTGCTTGTTGCCTGTAATGACGAAACGCCGCCAATGCTGGCGCCGCCCGCAGTTACAGTAGTTACCCTCCAGGCTGAGGATGTTACGCTGACACGTGAGCTACCCGGGCGAGTGGCTTCATCGCGAGTGGCAGAAATACGCCCACAGGTCACCGGTATTTTGCAACGGCGCCTTTTTACTGAAGGCTCACATGTCGAGGCGGGTGAAGGTTTATATCAGATTGAAGATGCCAGCTACCGCGCTGAAGTCAACAGTGCACGTGCAGCCTTGGCGAGGGCTGAAGCAGCTTTGACTCTGGCACAATTGACCGCAAAACGAAGTGCTGAGTTGGTCAAAGTTAATGCAATTAGTACCCAAGACAATGAAAATGCGATTGCGGTACTGAGCCAGGCAAAGGCCGATGTCAATGTTGCCAAAGCTCATCTCGAGGCCAGTTCGGTTACCTTGGGCTATACCCTTATTAGCTCCCCAATTTCAGGTCGGATCGGAAAATCCAATGTTACGGAAGGTGCGCTGGTTACTGCTAATCAGGAAACAGCCTTGGCCACTGTGCAGCAACTGGACCCGGTTTATATAGATGTCACTCGATCCGGTTCGGAATTACTGCAATTACGACAACAGTTCGCAGCAGGTACTCTGAAAACCGATAGTACTATGCCGGTAACGCTGTTACTTGAAGACGGTAGTCGCTATCCCCATAACGGTGAACTTGCTTTTTCCGAGGTGTCGGTCGACCCCAGCACTGGCAGTTACGCGTTGCGTATCAATATGCCAAACCCCGATCAAATTTTGATGCCGGGGATGTATCTTCGCGCAGTCGTTGCTGAAGGTGTTCGGACTAATGCGGTGCTGGCACCACAGCAGGGAATTACCCGTGACCCTAAAGGTAATGCCACAGCAATGGTGCTCAACCAAGATAATAAGGTTGAATTACGCAATGTTACGGTATCGCGAACAATAGGTGACAAATGGTTGGTAGAGGATGGGCTGGCTAGTGGCGATAAGCTCATTGTTGAAGGTTTACAAAAAATCCAGCCGGGCATGGTCGTTGCGCAGGTAACAGAGCGTAACAGCGCAGCGACACTTGGGCAGAATGCCGATGCTATTACTTCTTCAATTGCTCACTAGATCGAGATAATCATGGCCCGATTCTTTATAGATAGACCCGTTTTCGCTTGGGTAATCGCGATTGTTATCATGCTGGCAGGCGTGATGTCGATTTTCAATTTACCGGTTGAGCGTTTGCCATCCATTGCACCACCGGCGGTAAAAATCAGCGCCAGCTATCCTGGTGCATCTGCACAGGTGGTGGAAAATTCAGTCACGCAGATTATCGAACAGAACATGAAGGGCCTTGATGGCCTATTGTATATGTCTGCTACTAGTGACTCGGCAGGTAATGCCAGCATTACGCTGACTTTTGAAAACGGTACCGATCCGGATATTTCTCAAGTTCAGGTACAAAACAAGTTACAGCTTGCAACACCCTTGCTACCCCAAGCGGTGCAGGAGCAAGGTATTAGTGTCACCAAGACCAATAGCGGTTTTCTACTAGTGGTGGGGTTTACCTCCCAAAATGGCAGTATGACTGCCAGTGATATAGATGATTTTATCGGCACCAACCTGCTTGATGTGTTGTCACGGGTACCAGGGGTCGGCGAAACCCGCTTAATGGGGTCTAAGTATGCAATGCGTATCTGGTTGGACCCAGGGAAACTGGATACTTACAAATTAACAATTACGGACGTCACTGCCGCGATTCAGGCACAAAACCAGCAAGTTGCTATTGGTCAACTTGGTGGTACACCCGCGGTTAGTGGTCAGCAACTCAACGCGACCATCGATGCGCAGGGACGCCTGCAAACTGTGGAGCAGTTTCGCGATATTGTTATTCGGAGTAATAATGACGGTTCCGTATTGACGTTGGGCGATATAGCCCGTGTTGAATTAGGTGCAGAAAATTACAACTCCATTAACCGAATTAACGGCGTACCTGCCTCTGCTGTGGGTATAACCTTAGGCACGGGCGCCAACGCAGTGGCAACCTCGACGGCGGTCAAAGAGACTTTGGCGGCATTGGCACCTAGTTTTCCTGAAGGTTTGGAGACACTCGTCCCCTACGACACCACCCCATTTATTGCTGAGGCCATCAAGGGCGTGGTGGCGACACTGGTGGAAGCGGTAATACTTGTATTTGTGGTTATGTTTTTGTTTATGCAAAATTTTCGTGCCACGCTGATTCCCACCATTGCGGTGCCCGTGGTGTTACTGGGCACACTTGCCATTCTTTTTGCGCTGGGTTACTCCATCAACATGTTGACGATGTTCGCTATGGTTTTAGCCATCGGCTTGTTGGTTGATGATGCTATTGTGGTGGTTGAAAACGTCGAACGTCTCATGAGTGAGGAGGGATTGTCGCCGCTGGAGGCTACCCGCAAGTCGATGGATCAAATTACCGGAGCCTTAGTCGCCATTGGTCTGGTGCTCTCGGCGGTGTTCATACCTATGGCCTTTTTTGGTGGTTCCACCGGGGTTATCTACCGGCAGTTCTCAGTTACTATTGTGTCGGCGATGGGTTTGTCGGTATTGGTCGCCATCGTGCTTACACCAGCGCTCTGCGCCACCATGTTAAAACCGATGGATAAGGAGCATCAAGCCAAGCGGGGGTTTTTTGGTTGGTTTAACCGTATGTTTGACCGCAGTAATAAAGGTTATCAACACACTGTAGGTGGAATACTGTCACGCCGTAAACGCTATTTGGCAGTGTTTGCAGTAATTGTAGCGATGATGGTGATGCTTTTCATTCGATTGCCCGCGGCCTTTCTGCCAGATGAAGATCAAGGCCTGCTGCTGGCCTTGGTACAGGCACCCGCTGGTGCGACCCAGGAACGAACTATGGGAGTCGTCCGGCAATTCGAAAAATACTTTCTGGAAAAAGAGCAGGACACGGTGCATACCCTCCATACCGTTCAAGGCTTCAGTTTTGCCGGCAGCGGACAAAATATGGCCATGGCCTTTATTTCACTTAAAGATTGGGATGTGCGCGACGATCCGGGGCTAGGTGTTGACGCTATTATTGGTCGAGCTATGGGTGCACTTGGGCAGATCAAAGACGCTTTTGTCTATACATTCTCGCCGCCAGCTATCATGGGCCTAGGTACGGCATCCGGTTTCAGTTTTTACCTGAAAGACAATATAGGTCTCGGTCATAATGCATTATTACAAGCGCGCAACCAGCTACTGGGGGCGGCGGCACAAAGCCCGCTACTCACCAATATGCGGCCAGGCGGGATGGAAGATACTCCTGTATTTCGTATCGACATCGATAATCAAAAAGCCGCTGCGCTAGGCTTATCAACAGCTGATATCAATAACACCCTCGCTACTGCTTGGGGTGGGCGCTATATCGACGACTTTATTGACCGCGGCAGAGTAAAGCGGGTTTATATACAAGCCGATGCGCCATACCGCATGCAGCCGGAAGACTTCAAACAGTGGTCGGTGCGCAATGCAGAAGGGAAAATGGTGTCTTTTTCTTCGTTTGCCAGTTATCACTGGGAGTATGGATCACCCCGACTGGAGCGCTATAACGGTCTACCCGCTGTTCAAATCGATGGAGAGGCTGCCGCAGGTGTCAGTTCCAGCACGGCCATGGACGAAATTGAAAAAATAGTTGCTAACCTCATGCCCGGTATCACCATGGAGTGGACCGGTGCCTCTTATCTACAACGGGTAGCAGGTAATCAGGCTCCACTGCTGTATGCACTCTCTATTATCATGGTGTTTCTATGTCTCGCGGCACTTTATGAGAGCTGGATGATTCCTACAGCGATACTGCTTGCTGCACCCTTTGGTGTTCTCGGTGCGGTGCTTGCCAACACGTTTCGGGGTATGGAGCGTGATGTTTATTTTCAGGTAGCAATGATGACAACTATTGGCCTATCCAGCAAAAATGCTATCCTCATTGTCGAATTTGCTAAGGCTAATTATGAGCAAGGTATGGAATTAGTCGAGGCAACTATGGCCGCGGTGCGTGACCGTCTGCGTCCTATCATCATGACTTCGTTGGCCTTTGGCCTTGGTGTGTTGCCATTGGCGATTGCCAGCGGCGCGGGTTCAGGTGCTCAGCAAGCCATTGGTACTGGTGTCGTCGGCGGCATGCTAGCAGGTACTTTTCTAGGTATTTTCTTTGTACCGCTGTTCTTTGTTGTTATTCAAAGTTTTTTTAAGCGTGACAAAAAATATGAGTAGATCAATGTGTAGCTGTACTGAATTACCTTAAACAAAGCACTGAACGGAGGATTGAGATAATGATAAAAACCTCGAAACAAACAAAAAAACAAATAGATCGCGCGCAATTTCAGTGCGAACGGATACTCGACGCCGCCGAAAAGTGCTTTATTGAATATGGTTTTCACGCCGCCAGTATGGCAAACATATCTAAATCCGCAGGGATGAGCGTTGGTTTGATCTACCGTTATTTTGAAAGTAAGAATGCTATCATCCTTGCTATTATCGATCGCCAGCTTGAAACCATGCGTAATGATTTTTCTAATTTAAACTCTGATAACGATTTCATTATCCTCATCGGTGATTTTTTGCGCGACTGGCAAAGCGGTGGTAACAAGGGGCTGAACCCTGCGCTCTATCTTGAGATGGTGGCGCATGCAACTCGCGACCCACAAATTCAGGAGGCGGTTACAAAATTCGACAGGATGGGTACTGTCATATTTAGCGACTGGTTAAGAAAAAATGCGCAAGCCCAAGGTCGAGAAGTTGACGAAGGAAACATTCAACAATGCGATTTTCTGGTTAAATGCTTCATTGACGGTATTGCCATTCGGGTTATTACTGAACCTGATTTAAAGCTGTCATTTGTTATAGATAGCCTAAAACTGCTATTACCTCATATGTCATTGTTCAACAAGTGATATTACTGAAACACCTTGCCACCCCGAAATTCCATTAAAAAATTCTGCTCACAATTGTTGGTTTGTGTAATTCAAACACCGACGAATGTCATCATGACCAAGTATGCTGTAATAGCCAGGTGGGTGTGTTTTTGAAAAGTCATGATGGCGTTGGTGCCTTGAGTCAGGGATAATGCTGCGCATGAATTCAACCTCCTCCCCTTGGACTGGTCGTATTTTGGTTCTTGCGGGGATTTTATTGTCCGCTTTCAATCTACGCACCGCTGTTACTTCTCTGACGCCTCTGCTGGATACACTGGCGGATACTTTTGGCTTCGGTGCTGCCATGATCGGTGTATTTGGTATGGTACCGACGGCTGCCTTTGCGGTGTTCGGTGTTCTTACCCCATTTATTGCCCGGCGCATTGGCTTGGAAAACGCGGCATTACTGTCCATGGTATTAGCGGCGGCAGGATTGTTAGGACGCGCCTTTGCAGCAGATACCTGGCAATTACTGGCCTCATCGGCTGTGGCTTTAGGGGGGATGGGGATAGGCAATGTGGTACTACCGCCACTGGTAAAACGCTATTTTCCGTTGCGAGTCGGGGTGGTGAGTACGGCTTATATTACCATGTTACAGTTAGGCACTACGTTACCTGCTTTGGCGGCAGTACCGCTAGCACAGGCAGCTGGGTGGCAAGTTGCACTTGGTGCATGGTCGTTACTAGCGGCGGTAGCGGGTTTGACTTGGGTAGCGGTGCTAGTCCAGGAACAACAGCGCGGATCTGTATTGTCGGTACTGCATGAGCGATCGGTCCTACCGGACGATGAGGCTCCTGAACTCGCGGTGCCCTCTACGCAACAGATGAAGATATGGCGTTCCTCCCTAGCCTGGGGCATGGTATTTATGTTTGGTATGACCTCGCTGGTTACCTATGCGATGTTTACTTGGTTGCCGGTATTGATGGTAGAGGCGGGTGCCACTCCCGCATTTGGCGGCGCTATGCTGGCTTTGTTTTCCGGATTGGGCCTGGCAAGCGGGCTGGCTGCACCTCTTGCCGCTGTGCGCATGCGCAATCCCTATCCGCTGGTAGTTGGCTGCGTGTTGGCCTACGCCATAGCCTTTCCGGGTTTACTGCTAGCTCCAATGTCCTTGCCAGTGTTGTGGGTGGTATTGTTGGGGGTTGGGCCAACCACTTTCCCCTTGGCATTGACGATGATTAACTTACGCACCAGAACGCCCGCGGGCTCCACTGCGCTATCTGGGTTTGCGCAGGGGTTGGGGTACACCTTGAGCTGCGCAGGACCTTTACTGTTCGGTGTGTTGCACGAGGCCAGTCAAGGTTGGGGGTTGCCGTTTGCATTTTTGTCAGTTTGTGTTGTGCTGATGGCGTTAGGTGCTTGGCAGGTATGTAAGCCGAGGTTACTGGAAGATGATCCCAGAGTGTTTGGGTCTTGACTTGGAGCTTTAGTGCTAAAGAATACTAAGGAAACGCGGGAGCCAATGAACTATAAAATAATAGTTTGTGTTTGATGATGTGCGTTTATTTAAAGTGAACTCGATAACACTTTCGGTAATTTTAAAAATATAGCGCTTGTTTAAGCTCGGTAGTATGAGTACCATTTTTGTCCCCCCTCGGTGAGGTTGATCATCACTGTGCAGTACGGAAACTGATATTCACCGCAGCAGCGGTTGTATAGAGCCCAAGCTAATGGAAGAGTTGAACCAGAGTATCCTCGGTATCAGCACATCGATTGAGGCTTTGCGATCCTATATCCCTAAAGTCGCAGCAAGTGAGGCTCCGGTACTAATCACCGGAGAAACCGGTACCGGCAAGGAAAGTATTGCGACCAATATTCATTTGCTGAGTCGACGTCGGTCGGGTCCCTTTGTGGCAGTTAATTGTGCTGCTCTACCTTCATCATTATTTGAATCTGAATTTTTTGGCCATGAACGCGGTGCGTTTACCGGAGCAGTTACGGCCCAGAAGGGATGGGCTGTCGCGGCCGATTGTGGCACCTTATTCCTCGATGAAATCGGCGAGATGGATATGCAGAGTCAGGCCAAGCTGTTACGTTTTCTTGAAAATGGACAAATCAACCGGCTCGGTTCAACTCGTCAGGTCAGTTCCGATGTGCGTGTAGTCGCGGCTACCAATCAGTACTTAGAAGAGCTGGTGGACGAGCATAAATTTCGCGCGGATCTTTTTTATCGACTCAATGTTGCCCGGATTGAAATAGAACCGCTGCGAGAGCGGCCTGAAGATATCGGTATTCTTTTCGAGCATTTTATCAATGAAATGAAAGGCCGCACCGGTTTGCAAGTCGCAGAGCCTGATAATGAACTTATCGAGTGCTTGGCCGATTATCAGTGGCCAGGTAATGTGCGCGAGTTGCGCAACTTGGTGGAGGCTGTTTTTATCGATCCACCGCGCGGGCGGTTTCAGGTTTGTCACTTGCCGTCCTCTTTTCAACGTCGATTAAGTGAGCATCACTACAATGCGCCCGACGAACGGGAGTCATTGATTGCGGCGCTAAAACTGACCAATTGGAATAAGGCTGAAACAGCGCGAATTATGAAGCTATCGCGAATGTCGGTTTACCGTAAGATCGAAAAATATCAACTGTCTACAGAGCGTTAATTTTCGCCGCTCACTCTTATACCTTTTATAGGGAAAAAAATCATAACTCGCTAGTTTCAATAGCCATGTACTCCATGGTTATTCACTTAAGTGTGGCTTGCATTTATTGATGTAACAAACTTTCCTAAGTGTCACAGTGTGACACTTAGCGTGTCTCAGCCTTGGCGTAATGTGACAGCAGTTCGATGCCTGAAAAATATAAAAATTACTATTAAAACAGTACCTTAATTGAATCTTATCAAGCTGGCATGATTTCTGCGATAACACTCTCCGTGTTATGGCTAATTTTGTTTTATTAAAAATAGAAAAATAATTTGGTGTCTACTTGATCAACCTGTCTGAACAGCACTTTGATCAAAACAGACAGCATGCATAACGTTATTTATTTTCATAACTTAGCTAGTAATTGGTACGGAGAGCCACGTCCTATGGCAACAAAAACGCAAAAGCCCTATGAGTGTCAGTCGGTAACTGCCAGTTACGCTAATTATTTTGAAGTTGGCCATAATGCCTTTGAGTTTTTAATCGACTTCGGCCAAATCGACCCCTGTTCGACAGCATTTAACATTGGTTCACGAATCGCTGTGGGGCCAACTCATGCCAAGCTCCTGTCGCGTTTACTTGAGCGTGCTGTTAGTCAGTACGAAACCCAGTATGAACCGATTCCAGAGATTCGAGGAGACGATTTGCTGGAGTGTGCATTGGATACCAGCCCTGAATTCGAACGCCGCGCCCTCGACGCAAGACGTCACAAGTCCCGACCAACCAAGAGGAAGTGAATATCATGACTGCCCAGATCCGTCCCAACCGCTTGAGTGTGAGTGATCGTTTTCCGATGCTTGGGTTCACCATTCGTACCGGTCAACAAGTCTCGCGTCGTGCCGAAGTTACCTTAGCTGCCGATCCAGTACTGTTCCGCAACCGTGAAGGTCGGCGGGTGGATAATTTCTTTTCTACATCGAGCCTGGGAGCTTTGACTATCACTGAGGGCGAGGCAGCTTATGTAGTACCGACGGAAGTTATTGCGCGCTTTATCGGTATGGAAAAATTATATTTCGCGCTGGCTACTGGGCCAATAGAAGGGGGGGCATTGACTGTTGATGTTATGCCCGACATCAACAGTCCCTATATTTCCCTCGCTGGATTAAGCGGCAGAAGTCTGCGTCGAGTGCGCATGTTTGCGCAGCGAACTTCACGTCAGGGCCAGGCTTATGGTGATCCAGCGGTATCATTGAATTGGGCCGGCGATGCGGCCTCACCCGGTATGGACGCTGCCAATCGAAATACGAGTAACAGTAAGGCTAACAAAAACGTAAATAACGGAAGCGGCGCAGGACAGGGTAATGCCTCAGGCAACGCTAATGCACGGCCACCCTCAGCAAATGACAATAACGCTGGGATTGGTTCAGATAGTGGGGCCGATTATGACGACGGTTTTGGCGCTATACCTGAATTACCCAGCAACACCACTGCGCGCGATGATGCGTTGCGCGCTAATACGTCGTCCGTTAATAGTGCTGGGGACGATATGACGGGCACTGCGCAGACCTTAGCACGAGCGATGGATGTGGGTGATATACAGTTGGGGGCGCGCCATTCCTTAACAACACCCGACGCCAGTCCCCTCGACGGTTTAGTCAAAGCTGGCGTAGAAGCAGCATTAGCGTCAAACACCTCGATAAATCTGATGGCAACAGCTGCGCGGGTTGCGGCTAATTCGGGAAATATTTCCATCGGCGTCGGGCCAGCAGTAAGCGGGGGGTTGGGTGCCGGTGGGCAACTAAGCGTCGGAGTTATCTTTGCTCCTGGTAACCAACTCGGTGTTTACGGCAGTGCCGACGCATTAATCGGCGCTATCGCCTCCATCGGAGCGACCATGCAAGTGACAATACTACGCGGGGGGATCGCTAGTTTTAATGGCATGAGTATGGCTGTGGGCTTCAGTGCTGGCGAAGGCGTTGTCGCTGGTGGACAGGTGATTCTTGATGCTCAAGGAGCATTCCTCGGAGTATCTTTTCAGGTGGGTATTGGCGTTGGTCTGTCACCGCTGGAGGTCTTTACGGCTATCGAGCAGGGTGTGGCAACACAGCTTGGCAGCATGAGCGGGCAACAGCCGGCACAAACGCTTAATGATAGCCATAATCCCTATGCAGTAGAGGTTAAATACCGCATGTTTATTCCATCGCCGGTGATTGAGGGACCACCCGGCTATGATGACTTTGGTGGTGATAATCGCAGCTTCCGCTACTCAGGTGGCAGCAGCCGTGGCGAGCTGATTGCCACCGTTAATCTCTCCAGTGGGATGGGTATCGAGAGTATTGATGTCACTCGGCGCAGCTGGGGTAAAAGTACCGCCTATGCCAGCGACAATACTTTCCATGTCGCTGGCAAGCCAGACTGGTGGATGGATAAAAATGCGGACGCAGCTATCACCGAGGAGGAAACGCTTACAGCAACAACAGACAACCTCAATATCATTCCGGGGACTTCAGGTAACCGCGGTATTCGAGTTTATACTGAGAACGCTTCAGCGGTAACTATTTCTGCTACCGGTACCAACCCCTTGGTGGCTGTTGCGCCAGCGATTGATGTCGATCTGTCAGTCCTGTTCCGGTTACATAACGGCTTAATTCAGGCTAAAGCTTTGGGTAATCACGACGGATTTCCTGCTCATGAATTATATGTCAACGGTGAGCTGATTCATCGCTATGATCCTGTAGCCGCTGGCAACGGCCCCTCATCGCTGTTTGGAAGCAGTGATCAAAATGTCGATTCTGACTGGGTGACCGTCGCGCGGATTTATACCGTGCGTACGGGCGCTAACGCGCTGACTTTTAATGAAAGTTTTACCCTCAATTGGGATGAGCTGGAATTGATTAATCAGCCCACGAGTATGAGTTGTTGGGCGGCGGCGGGTGCTATGGTTGTAGGCTGGCGTGATCGCCAGAGCCTGACCCCAGAGACTATAGCAGCTATTGGTGGCCGCACCACCGCCAATGGTCTCAACCCCCAGCAAGTGGGGCAATTTGCAGCGGATATGGGGCTCATCAGCGAACCGCCGATGAGTTGGAGTCAGCAAGGCTTTCGCCAGTTACTGGAAAATAATGGACCTCTTTGGGTTGCCTCAGCACCAGCGGGGCTACACGCCATTGTCGTCACAGGGATCTACAACGATGGTGATCAGGTTTATCTACGAATCAGTGATCCTTGGGACCGCGCGGTGGGTTCACCTGGCAGCCCAGGTGCCTATGCCAGCACCCATGTAACCGGTAGCCGCTATATCATGACTTGGGAGGATTTTACTGCCGAATATGAACGACCTGCCCATGCCGGATTGATATTTTTACAAATTCTTCACGCCGATGGCAATGATGGTCGTCAGCCAAATCGTGGCGGCCATACACCTCCTGGCTACGCCCAATCATTAACGGCAACTCCGCCTCCAACCACAGCTGTTAATCCAGAACAAGCTTCAGTGCCTGCCACCGCCAGCAAGCCACTGCCACCACCAGTAACGGCCCGGCCCTCAGCATCTTTGCAGCTTACTCTCGCTGATCAGTCCATGCCGGTGGTGCCACCGCTGACTACAACTGTTAACTATAACAATGGCGATGGCACTAATGGGGCGGCAGAAAATCCTTGGGGTATTATGGTGGCCGAATTTGACCAGGGCCTGATGACCACACTGGTAGCTATTCCCGTATTAGCTGCGGCGAAGAGTTGGACGATAGGCGTTGGCCGCGAGAGTAGCGGTGGTTCAATAGGTAGTGGCATCGGGGTAAGTGCCGAGGGTAAATTGTTCCGCTATAGTCCACCACAGGCACAGTCGGTAGCCCAGCAGGCTAGCGCCGAAGCATTGATGGTCACCGTGGTAGAGGGGGGGATTGATGCTTTTACCGGCTGGAGCAAAGCCCGTGCCTTTACTGCTAGCGACGGAGTTACCGGCGCGTTGTTGCTGAATGTAGAAAACGTACCACTGGGAGCCGCGATGAGATTGGCCCCTTCCGAAAACCTGACGCAGCGGATAGAAACCGTAGTGAATGCGCTGCATAAAGCTCACGCTGCGACGACTTCGGCGAGTACAACTACTGGTAGTTTACCGCCCGTGGTAACACCGCCAGTACCAACTCCAGCCCCCGCAGCACAGCCCCCAACGGCAGTGGCGCTTGCAAATACCTATGGTGATCGTAGCGATACTGGTATCCCAGGCTACAGCGCCACAATGCAAGCGGAAACAATCCCTCCATCTGATACTTTTCCGCCACCGGGGGTCGCGATCTTCCGTTCACAACGCGAAGTCAACGGCGTCAATTACAGTCTGTTTTTGATGGATGGATCGGTGTTGCCATCGATGCCTCCAGCCATGGCAGCTGATTTACTTCCAGCCGAACAATTAGTCATTGATGCCTGGCCCTATATTGATGGCCCCTCTGGGCGTTCACACGGTGGGCTGGCGATTGATTGGTCCTATGCTGCTGGAGCGGTGGCCAATGTTCGCATCACACCCCAGGGTGGGGCGGCTCTGGATGGTTGGCATATTAGCGTTGTCGCAGATATTGCTGCTGGCGCTTCAACCTCCACTGAAACCCAGCTTAAGGTGACTATTACCACCACCTTTGAACGCGATGGTGAAGAGCCACAAGCCGGCGTAACGGAGGTGATTCTCACCGGCTCAGGTCAGCATGAAACCATTTACCGCAAGCTACCGGCTATTGCGCCGGTCGCCGCCTGAGCTAGACCGCTATGAGCGAATCATACTCCGGTCGTTTACCTCCGCCACCTCCTGCACCGCTCGGGCAGGCTTTGGCGCGAGATATTTTTGGCAATGAGCGTGATGGTTATGGTAATCCGATAAACCAACCAGCGCCGCAATCAGAGGATATAAACTTCTCTGGGTCCCAAACTTCGCAGCAGTCCCAGCCGAAGGAAAAAGCCACCGATGCGCTGGGTCGACGGGCAGGATCGTTGCTGGATGAGATCGATTTCCCCACCTTTGTATCCTCGTTGCTGCAAGGTACCTTCGACGCCATCGTTGATAGCTCGATCCGACAAATGGAGGCCTATGCAGATCTAGTCGCCGCTGTCGCCAAACCGCTCGATCAGTTTACTCAGGAAAACGTCACCCTTAACCAGGCTCGGGATTGGCTGGCAGAGCAATACCCCAGTGATGTACGGCTAGAACAACAGGGCAGTGAGCTGCTCCTCACCCCTGTAGCTAATAGTGAAGAGGAGTTTTCAGAAGCCCCTTCCTGGTTGGCCGATTTTGGCCATGAAGGGGAGGAGTTAAATCAGGAGTTTCTTGAAGAAACACTGCTGCCACTTGCTCGTGAGCGAGTGGCACAGCAACGGCTTTCAACTTTGGCGACGATGGTCTTGACCGGAATGAATCGGGTGGTGGTTAAGGATGGTTCAGTCGGTGCCAGATTACGATTTCGCGCTTCGGCAGCCGATACCGCCACCGTTCAGTACGCCACCTCTAACGATCCGTCTTCAGGGGCAACCGAATGGGGCCGCCGTGGTACCGGACGCGGTGCAGTGACCAAGGTTTCGACCGTCGATGTTAACGCCCAGTCGGACACCGAGCTTGAAGCGCATTTGTATGGCGATGTAAAAATAAATTTTGCTTCCGAAACTTTACCATTGGACCGGTTTGTCGATCAGGCTCAGCAGGCGCTGCTGGAACGTCATTCACGCATGCGGCACAGCAATCAGCCGAGAGCAACAGCTAGCCGTGCACAACCCCCGGCCGCGGCCCCCTTACCAGCACCGCAGACGACGACACCTATATCGACACCTGCCGCAACGCCCGTGCCCGCAGCAACGGATGAACAACCGTCGAGCGTGCTACCACCACCTGGAGCGACCCCATGAGTGTATTGGAGCACAATGTCCGCTTTGAGCGGCGTCTTCTTGGCGATACGCTGGCAGAGCTTGCTTTGGGGTTAATGGATCTGGCAGCGGCGGGCTCGGCACGTGCCACTGGCATCGAACTTCGCTTACCTATTGAACTGTATTTCTCTGCCGATAGCGGCGAGTTAACCGGTGATCTGCCTTTGTACCGGCGTGCTACGGCCTTTGATGCAGCGCCCGCGCAAATCACTATCAGACTGGCGGAGGAGGCACTGTGAATCCAGACGCGCCACTGCCCTTGGAAAATTTTATCCAAGCCGTACAAAGCCAGCTTGATAAAGCACAGAGCGCCATGGCGGTCAAAGCGCGCAATTTGAATTTGCCCATGACCTTTGCCATTAAAGATATCAACATCGATTTAAGGGCCCACGTGGAATTTGCTCAGGGTGAAATCCGTATCCGACCTGCTGGAGCGAATGAACCCCAAGCCAGTGTTTTTCATATAGTTTTTGCTGCCATTACCCGCCCCATGATTGAAGAAAACGCGGTAGCCTTTGCCGAAGACCCCGAGGACCAGTCCATCGATGATCTAGATGAAGAGTTGACCGCCGAAGAGCGCCGCAAGCTGGAGTGGGTCGGTGTGCGTACGGTTAAACAGCTTCGTTCGATGGAGCGTGAAGGCGGTAGTCGCGAAGCTGGACGTATCACCAATTTACCAGTGGCACGGCTACGTAAAGCTTTACAGCATGCATCAAGGCCGATGGTCGAACAGGTGATGCCAGTGGCTAGGCCTGATGATGATGCCGCCACTATCAAAAATATTCTACGCGTTCGTGGTCGCAACCTGATTCCGGAGACGGGGGCTCCCAAGGTTCATATTGGCGGACGTCCGGTGTCGTTGCTGAAATCGAGTGCAACGGAATTGTTATTGGCTCCGACCGACGATCAATGGGCTGGCGAACTGGCGGTAGAAACAGATCTTGGTCTGGCTGGGGCGATGCAATTCGACCTGCGCCCACTGCAGGCTGCTGCGATGACTATTTCAGACGAAAAAAAACAATCAAATATCAATAATAACAATGAGTTACTTAGTGAGTTTAATGTGAAATATAGCGATGGCAGCATACCCGCACCGCAGGAGTCAAAGCCATGAGTATTCACCACCCGAGTTTACCCTACGGCTGCCCGCACTGCGCAACCAGTGGCATTATGTTCAAGTTACGATTGGGCGAGGCACCAGACAACACACCGGCGCTATGGGATGTGAACGTACGTGCCCAGCCTCCTGCCACAGTCATTGATCGTGGCCCGATCGACCGAATTGTGTCGGCCTGTGCTGGCGGTGTACGCGCGGCGCGCTTGCATTCGGCCCGAGCCAATGCGCTTCGACCTGGATACCGGCATCGTGCTTACGATGACTTGGAGCAGACCACGGGTGTAGCCCGAACTTATATTTTACGCGTTCCCCCCGGCACACCGATTGCTGAAATGTGCGATCGGTTGGCGCAGCTGCCAAACATCGAGTCAGTTAGCCCCAATTATTTGTCGGGAACGCTGCTGGATGTTGAGCGGGCCCCCGCTGACGACGATGCCGAGGCATGGCTGCCACGTGGCGCGGTGAGAATGGCTGAAGCGCTGGCAATAGAACCCGGAGACCCGGCCGTATTGATCGGTTTAATAGATAGCGGGATTGCAACAAACCACCCTGAATTTCGCGATCGTTTTCGCGCCGGTTATGACACTGTGAGGCTACAACCTCGTGATATTGGCCCAGGTATGGAGCTACTGGGCGACTTTCGTCAGGAGGACGCCGATCCAACCGACCAGTTTGTCGGGCACGGCATGGCCTGTGCGGGCATTATCGGTGCCGCCGGTAATGCCATGCCAGCAGGCTTGGCCGGTGATACCAGAATAATCCCGATGCGTGCCCTCGGTGCGGTGCGTATACCCGGTAAAGCGATGCCAATTGGACTCGGGGCTATTTCCGATCTCGATATGGCGCTGAAGCGCTGTATCGATCTAGGCGCCCGCGTCATTAATATGAGTTTTGGTACTGATGACCGCATGCTACATCCTTCCAGCCCACGCCCACATCGGGATGTAGTCGACTATGCACTCGCTCGCGGCTGCATCTTAGTGGCGGCCAGTGGTAATAACGGTATAGAAACCCGCTATTGGCCTGCCGCTTACCCCGAGGTGATCGCTGTCGGGGCAAGTAATACCGCCGACCAAGCTGCCAGTTTTACCACCCGCGGTGCACACGTAGATCTGTGTGCACCTGGTGAACGCATTTTAACCACCGCTTTACAAGGCTACCAATATGCCACTGGCACCAGCTTCGCAGCCCCCTTTGTGGCTGCCAGTGCCGCATTACTGGTCGCCTATGCCGCACGCCACGCCCATGTGCTCGATACCACGGGTGTACGTGCAATCCTGACTCGTTCAGCACGGCCTTTCGCCGTGCCGGCGACAGGCTGCGGGGCGGGCATCCTAGATGCCGCTGCAGCCTTACATACCCTGCAAGCGCAGATATTGCGCGCGCAGGTCCCTTCGGGAGAAAGAGATGCAGCTTGATATCCCGCGACGCTTTTTAACCCTTAATAACCCCATCAAGGAGACTTGCTATGGCACTCTTCGATCCCCGTTTCCGCGATATAGCTGAGCGGGAAAACAAAGCCCTTAACAAGCTGACTTTTATTAAAAATCAGCTTATCAAAAAACGTGACGACGGCATTGCACTGGCCTACGAAGAGCTCATCGAGCTTGAACGTATTGAGGAGGTACTAAAAGCAGCAAGCAGTGCCAAGCCAGTACCTGAAGTTGTCGATCCGCTGCTCGTCGGCACTATGCAGTTGCTGCGAGCCGATGGCTGTGATCGAGCACAGGAATTACTGGCGCATGACAACGGCAAATTGATTTTTGGCAACCCCGAAACCGGTCAAATTGTTGCCGAACCCGACCGGGATCAAGTGGTGTTGAGCGCGTTAACCATTGGTCTGTTAGCAGCCGAAAATGCCAATGCGCCGCCAGTCATGGTTGCTCCTGCGCGCAAGAAAGGTCCCAACCTTATTGTGCCGATAAAAACCGACTCCGCCTGGAGCAGCCTCAATCGCGATTTCTACCGCGCTTTGGGTGAAGCCCGATCGCTGCTCGATTTGGCACGGTTGGTGTTTCCAATTCTGTCAATTGAGGGCGACCCCGATGGACGCGGCGAGATAAAGCCCGTAATCGAATCCGAGGAGTTCGCAAGTGTGGTGCGCGAACTGCATGCCCGTGGCATTACCGCAGAGGAAAATCAGCTGCGGCGCAAAGTTAATGAGGCACTCAACAAATACCAGAACGTAAATGGAGGCGCTACAGTTGATGGGCTTTCTCTAGAGCCGCCCGATTTAGGTGAAATTTCAGGCGTTACTGTCGAGAAGGATAATATCCGCTTGATGGGCCCGATGATCGTGGCGGCGATGATGGATGAAGTAAAAGCCTTCCAGACCCTTGATCATGTGGTTCAACGGTTTCAAGAGGCGACACTGGTGCGCTTCTCACGGGAGGCCGGGCGCAAGCTTTACAACTGGTGGCGTGAGGCGCCAAACCGAATGTCAGAAATGGAGCGACGGACTTTCTACGCCATCACGTTGGGGCTACCGGGCGGTGAACCGACCGAGTTTATGAACCGCTCCTTTAACGATTTATTTCTGCGTTTTGTCTCTTCCGTCTCCGACCTGGTGCGGCAAAAGGAGCTCGATAATGTGCTGCGTGCCTCGATTCCGTTGGCGACCCACCAGCAGCAGTGCCGCAAGTCCGCACGTGACCTGATAGAAAACCTGTCGATGCACGGTTACGGCATGGCCTTTTATGCGGCTCAGGAGCTGAGCAAACAGGTTAACGAAATCATCGATATTCTCAGCGATCCGGATATTCGCGCGAATTACGGTGCACGGGATATGTGGCAGGTGATTGACCAAGTAGCGACTCTGGAACTGGGCGGTGCCAAGTCCACCTCACGTTACCGGACGCTGGCAACCTGCGGCACGATTATCACTGCTTGGCTGGCTAATAACGTCAACCGGATTGTTGATACCACCGGCCAGATTATTGACATGAATGAAGTGCGCCACCCACAACCCAAGCCACCAGGACGCAAGGCCACAACGCATCCCAACGATTACGATCTGGTCAATGCCTGTGAATTATGGCTGGCCGACTCGGCGATTACTGACAGCCGTGTTGAAGAGCTATCCCAGCCCCGAGAAAGCCCGCAAACCACCTCTCGACCAATACAGGTACCGTCGATGGTGCAGGATATGTTAAATGATGTTGGCGTTGGGTTTGGACGCTGATCACTGCTACAAGACTGAAGGAGTCGCACATGTTTACTGAGCCGTTATCACAGAAAGTGAAGTCGCGGTTGACCAAAGCCTCCCGGCGCTTGGGAACCGCCAATCCGGTGGAGCCGATGGGAGGACTGCTGAGCCGAACTTTTATTTATCCTGAGGGAGATATGCGTTATGCCCGCAATGCGTTAATGCCTTACGCACCACCCTTTGAACCCTCTTTTTCGGAAGAGCAGCACAATAATTTGCGCTTTACCATTGAGCCTCTGCCTCCAGAAGCCGCTAGTCTCGACCGGCGCGATGAGGCAACCCGGGAAATGCGCCGGTTAATCAGGGAGTGCGTCGGTCGAGAAGCGTTGTATTGGTTTGATCAAGCCTCTGAACATCATCGTGGCTTTACCTCTAATGGTGACATGAACTACGGCGCATTCTTTGGCACCTCCTACGATCGTAATGGACTACATTCCTCCAAAGTCTACTACGAGTTGCCACAGGGTCGTGGCTCTATCGAAGGGTTACCAGCGCGCCTGCAACGTATTGTGATGACTGCGATGAGCCTGTTGCCGGGGCTGTTTCCACTGTTTACAACCATTGCCGCCACTCGCGAGTTGGGCGATCAACGCTTGACCTTTGCCGTAACCGAGCCACTAAAGCTTGCTGGGTTGCAGCCCATGCTCGACCAGCTCGGTCTTGGGCATCAACTGGGGGGCATCATCCAAACGCTGGGACTGGTCTTGGGAGGACGCTTTGAATTACCCGCCCACTCGGCGCTGGTGGCTTTTGGTGAGGGCAGGGATGGACCTTGTTTTGAAATCTATGTGCTGCTAACTGCTATTTCCGATGTGCCTCCCAGCTTTCTTAGCCTGCTTACGATGAGTATGGCGGAGCGACCTGCAGGCCTGCGGGCGCTGGAACGCTGGATGGGAGCCTTTACGCCCGATGAAGAACACTGGCCGGGAAATTTTACCATCATTAGCCTGAAAACCAGCCGCAGTAAACCACCACGCGTGAGTCTTTATTTGCGGCCGGTTGAATTTGATATGTCTACTGTTGCAGAGCATGCGGCTTAAATGCTGCAGCTGGAGGATTCGACGATGACCACATCGCATGCCCACATGGCCACGCCGCAAACGCCGGACCCACACGTGCGCGCCGAGGTACAAAGACTCCTGACTCAGTCAGCCGGGTTCCAGCAACTGGACCCAAAAACTCGCACGGAAGTCGCTAAAGCGACTGCCTTAGTGGCAGATTACTTAGCCCGTCCGGAGGGCATTCCCGGTAATCAAATTCAGGGCGGGGTAGGGATGCCACCAGCACAAGCGCTGGCGGATTATCCATTTTTTACGGGTAATAACAGCAATGATAAATCGGCTGCTGAGGCGAGTTACGCCGACCGACAGAAGGCCGTTAACGCCATTAGCGAAGACGAGTTCAAAGCGGATGCCGCCCGTGAGGGGGCTAAAGTTGCTGGTGAATTGTTGAAAGAAGTGAAATTTCCGGAGTTTGTCGGTGGCTTGATTCAAGGTGTGTTCCAGTCAATAGTCACTTCATCGATAGAGCAGATGGAACAGTACTCCAAAATGATCCAACAAGTGGCGCAGTCGTTGGAACAATTTATGACGGACAACGTTACTGAGAATCAGGGCCGTGATCACATGGTTGACCAGTTCCCGGATTTATTTGAAATCGGCATAGATGATTTTGCTGAGACACCGGGACCACGACTAATACTGCGCAACGATGTTGATGAAAATGACGCTCTGCGCAAAGTAAATAATTCTATCAGCTTCGAAAACGGCGAGCTTAAATCGCTCGATTTAACCGACGAAAATGTCGAGAAAGCACTGGTGCACAACGCCCGCTTACAGCTTGCCAAGCAGCGCCAACAGCTGATGGCCTCGTTAGTGTTGATGGGGATCAATCGCATCGTGGTAACCGATGGACGTATCTCGGCAAAAATCCTCTACGATTTTCGCGCCCGTGATCGACAGTCCACCCGTCGCAGTGCCACCGCTATGGACTTAGCCCGTGATCGCTATGGCAATGTGCAGCAAAGCCTCTCTGGCGAGGGGGAGTACGACAGAGGCTATGACGTTGAGCATGACCGCGGCTCAAAAAGTGACGATGAAGAAGACAAAGGCGGCTACGACGCCAGTTATTATTCGAAGGGCAAATACAAATTTGAAAACAAACCCATTGTCACCGCTATGAGTACTGCCTCCAGCGGCACCGATGCGGAGCTTCAAACCAAGGTGCAGTTGGCTGGTAACGTTGAAGTCAATTTTAAATCCGACTACCTGCCGCTGGATAAAATGGCAACACCGGGGATGATTGCAGCCATTCAGGGGAACTCTACTCCAGTCGACCCTAATGTAATTCCCTCAGCGCGGCAGGCACCTGGCAGCCAGAATACTCAAGCTGCAGCGGGGCAGAGTGGCACCATGCCTCCGCCACCTGCGGCGTGAGGAGAATAAAATTATGAGCGAGTCATTGCGACCCCAGCCATCGTTACTTCCTGACTGGACCAGTGCTGAAGCGCTGGATACAGCGCGACGTCAGACCCGGGCATTGCTGACCGCCATCCCTTCGTTTAAAGGCCTCAGTGACGACGAGAAAAAACAGATGGCCCGCAACACCGCTAAAGTGCTGAGTTATATGACCGACCCAGATGGGCTCTCTGATGAGATTGACCAAGCTTCGACAACCACAGCTGTTCCGGCTAGAGCTTTGGCAGATGGTGATCCAGTAGAGACGACTAAACGTGCTCTGTCACAAAGTCCAGGTGCGGTTGGCAAAGATTTTACTGCAGGGGCTGTGCGCGAAGGTGTCGATCAGTTTGGGGCACTGGTACAAAAAGTGGATTTTCCTAAATTCGTTGGCGGCTTAATTAAAAATGTTTTTCAGGCCATTGTCGAAAGCTCGATTGAGCAGATGCGCGCCTATGGTGAATTGATCGCCAATGTATCGAAAACAGTCGATCAATTTATGACTGATAATATCAGTGCCGCTGCCGGGCGGGATTATTTAGCGGACAAATATCCGGATGCTTTGGGTGTGGGTGTCTCCAGCGGTGCGGATGCCTTTGCCCTGGGTGACGAGGAGGGTGCAGCACAATCGACTGTTGTACTCGAGCCTAAGGGCGATGATCCAGAAGTTCGATTGGCAGAAATCAGCCGAGAAATGAATATAAGTCCGCCTATCACCGACTTGTCTGACGCCAATGCTGAGCTGCGACTGGTGACGGCGGCGAGAATGGAAATGGCGCAGTCGAGGCAGCAATTACTAAGCTCCATGGTGATGCTCGGCATCAACCGTATTGTGGTGACCGACGGTTCCATTCGCGCCAAAGTAATCTTTGATATGCGGGCGCACGATACAGTGGGGCGTCATTACACCGCCTCTATGCATGATCGTGAATCGCAAAGCTATAAGGAGTCAGTTAAAGCTGAATTTAGTTCCTGGTTATCGCCTTATAGCGCTAGTGCAGCTTTTGAAGGTCGCCAGGATCACGTCGCCACAGTGGGCACGGCAGTTGATGAAACCTCCGAGTCCAAAGCTGAAGTCAAGGCGCGGCTATCTGGAGAGGTACGGGTAAACTTTAAGTCGGACTACCTGCCACTGGATAAAATGGCCACCCCGGAAATGATCTCGACCATTCAAGGCAACTCAACGCCGTATAATCCGAATACGCCGAGCCAAAACGAGGCCCGTTAATATGGTAACTGCGTCGGTTTTTTCTTCAGCGCTAATAAAACCCTTTGACCGAGGGCTCAGCGAACTGGTTGAACAGGGTAGCCGTCACGCGGCTGCCGCTTACACCTCCCCCTATGCCATGGCCTTTGACGGGCTTGATACCATTGAATTGCCTCCCGGCGCCGAAACGCGAGTCGACCAAGCCCAGATGCGAGCCTTGGCTGCATTGTATTTATCGGCAGATTTGGAGCCAGCTGGGGTTTTCTCGGCGGTGGAAGACCTTGCAGCACTGGCCGCCAGCGGCGCATTAAGAGTCGATCTGGGGCCAGCGACGCAGTTGATTCACAGCTTTTGGCGCAACCGTAATCAACGCAGCTCCCAAACGGAGCGGCTAGCCTTTTATGGTCGGCTATTTGGTGCCACTTACGGTGCTTATCAAACCCAGGGTGCCAATGATAACTTTGAAACCTTAATGCTAGAATTGTGCGAAAGTCTCTACCAGCTGGGTGAAAGTATATCAAGCAGTCCCCATGGTGGTATTACCCACCAAACTCGAATTCGCGCTGGCGCCCGCAACCTGTTAAGTAATTTGGTCAGTGCCGGTGGTGGTGCCACACCTTTTATGGCTCGTGAAGTTATGGATGGGTTAAAAGCGGCGCTGCAAATTCTTAAGCATCCCCATTTACAGAGTATCTTCGGCGCACGTGATATTTGGGGTGTGGTATCGGCTATAGGTCGTCTTAGTCAGCGCACGCCGGTTGCAGACCCACAACTTTTTGTCCGACGCGGTCGGGCTGGGATGATTCTGATTTCCTGGCTGGCAGAGGCCGCACAGGCATTGCGGGTTTATGGTGCGCCACTGGTCGCTAATGACCACTCAGTTATTACTGCGGCAGTAGATTGGCTACAGGCCTCATTGACCATCAGTGAATTACAATCAAATTACAGTCCGGCCAGCGCTCCCGATACGTCGGGCGGTGTTTCGGACTGGGCCTCTCTGGGGATATAACCATGGCAGCTCCCAGCCCGGATATTCGAGTGGGTGTCCGTGCAGTACTACAGGCAGCGGAGGGATTTGCAAAATTACCTGCTCAGCAGCGTCGGGACATAGCAGGATCGTTAGTTCGAATAGGCTCAGCCGTCACCGATCTTGCCCAAGTAAGTGGTCGCCCTTATCCTAAAGCTGTGCCACGAGCAATTAAGCCTGCGGTTGCTCAAGCGATGGCGGCTGGTGATAGTTTTTCGGGCGCGGCGGTTGATCGAATTGCGCCTACCACCCAAGGTATTTTAAATGCCGTTTCCTTTCCGCGTTTTGTCGGTGAGCTGATCACCGGCGTGTTTAAAGCTATGAACGAAAGCAATCAGCAACAATTAACTGCCTACGTCGATTTAATTAAAAATGTTGCCGCCACCACCGAAGGCTTTGCCGATAGTAATATTTCAACAACCGCAGCGCGCAACTGGTTGGTAGAGCGCTTTAGTGGGAGCTTTGAAGTCAGGGGAGGGGAGGAGGAAGGTTTCGATGACCCTTCTCAGATGAGCGAAGAAGAACGTCGTGAATGGCAGGCTGAACAGGATCAAAACACCGAGCTGGTATTCATTCCCGGCGCAGAAATGCCCACTGAAGCAGCATTGCGAATAGCGCTGGGGTTGGGGCCGAGCGAGAGCGTTGCAAACGGCAGTCCAGAGCAACTGGTTCCCATGGCCAGAGCCGCATTAGCCCGAGGTCGGCAGGAAATTTTGGCCTCTATGGTGATGATGGGGATGCAACGGATAGTCATTGATGGCGGCCGCCTCAATGCTTCAATGCGCTTTCACATCGATGCCACCAGCGCAGCGGAAGAGGAGAGTGGCTCGCGCTTCAATCTGCAACATGAAAGTGAGGTAGCCGCTCGCGCGCAATTTGGTCCATGGGGTGCTGCCGCACGAATGAAAAATACCATCGGTTACGTTTCCACCGAACGCAGCACCACCGAAGAAGCCCTCAATGCCGAGCTGGATCTCGACAGCGCGGTCGAACTGGTATTTCGTACCGACTATGTTCCGTTAGAACGATTGGCCGGCGCCGATGATGTTGAGCGTATTCAACTCAACTCTATTAATCCCAGCGCCACCGCGAACGAGGGTAATCGCCCTGGTGCAGAGCGTGCGACTGCTCGACGTACTCGCTCAGAAAGGCTCGCACAAGATTTGCAACCCGGCCCCCCCTCAGCCCCAGAAACAGAACCGATGGAGGTTCCAGGCCCTGACGAGGCACCAACCGTCCCAGGTATTCGGGCCGCTACAGATAGTGGTGCGGGAGGACAACAAACAGAAAACCAAGCGGAAACCCCGGCACAGGGTCAAACTACCGTTGAAGCCCCTGCAGAAGAGTAGCTGTTAAAGTCATATTGGTAATCGGAGGGTGGAACTTGTGCTACTAGTATCACCAATAGTATTGGTACGTATTGATCTGGCCGTTAAACCGGCGGATTAAAATACAACTCAAAACTATATGTAAGCAATGAAGGTTTGTAATAGCAATTAGCCTTTTTACTGATATTTTAAGCTCAAGCGGACCGCTGATTTTGGCCGTTTAATAACAGCAGTTTTACTAGCTGTTTATTTAGGCCATACTCTCGCTAATATTTTTAGCCCGAGTCATTTTTCATGCTGCTTACTGTTATTACGTCTACGTTACTGGCTGGCTTGACGATGCCATTGGGTGCATTGTTAGCTTGCATCGAAAAAATTGAGTCTAATTGGCTTGAACAAGAGTTCAGGCACAGTGTGATTGCCTTTGGTGGCGGCGCACTGTTGTCGGCAGTGGCCTTAGTGATGGTGCCTGAAGGTCTTGTTCATCTTAATAGGGTAACAGCGCCGTTTTATCTTATCTTGGGCAGTTGTTGTTTTATGGCTTTGGATATTTATCTTAATAAAATCAATACCCCTGCGAGTCAGCTGGCTGCGATGATTTCCGATTTTGTACCTGAGTCCATTGCTCTAGGTGCAGCTTTTGCCATTGGCAGTGAGACAGCATTGCTACTTGCCGGTCTAATTGCCTTACAGAATCTTCCAGAAGGATTTAATGCCTGCCACGAGTTGAACGACACACAGCGCTTTAGTCGCAAAACAATCGTCGGTTTATTTACGTTAATGGCCTTGCTCGGGCCTGTGGCTGGCGTATCCGGTTATCTGTGGCTAGGTGATGCGCCGGTCGTTGTCAGTGCTATTATGTTGTTCTCGGCAGGGGGGATTCTCTATTCAATATTTCAAGATATCGCACCACAGGTGAAATTAGAAAAGCACTATGCGCCGCCGCTGGGAGCCATTTTAGGTTTTGCATTAGGCCTTATTGGCTTTATGGTAATCCACTAACCGTATCCCATACTTGTTTAGTAGACTCTCGCGTCTGCTGCATATGCAGGATAGAGTAAGCTGGGTGCAGGTTCATTTATAATGTTTTTAGTGATTGGTCACCGAGTAGGTATGCTCTTTGAGATCGACATCCATATCGATTTACAGTGCTACCCATAAATATTTTATTTCTTAACATTATTGTTTTTATCGTTTTTTGAATAGGCTATGGGGTTTTGAAATACCATGCTGGTCGGGTAAGTCATGAACTTTCCTGAGTCCAGTTGAATTAACAAATGAAAAAGTGTTATTTCAATTAATACTCCTTCGATAATTTTTTCCTTGTCTTTATCAATAAGGTCAATTCGCTGGCCAACCTTGTAAGGTAGGAAAAAGAAAATGATAACACTGGCGGTAATATTGCTAAGAATAGACCACTGGGCAAAAAGCGCGATGCCAATAACAGCAAATGCCGATGATAGAAAAATATCTATTTGACTAAAGCCAACACCCATGATGCCGGCGCTTACAGTTGCGGCAACAGCCAAGATAAAAAACTGAAAGGTTTTTTGCATATAGAAAATTCTATCAAGCGCAACATCTTTATTGCTGCCCATCCGATCAATGCGGGATGCCGCAAACCGGTTTATTTGCAAGGCTGCGAAAATCACAATAACGATGAGTAAAAGCTTTAACATTATCAGTACTCCAGGTAAGCAGATGACATTTCTAGTTGTTGTAGATTAATCTTTATCTTGAGCTACGTATCTGGCACCGCTATCCCGTAAAAAATAACTGGCTACACGCATAGCTCTCTCGTTTTTGTTTTGTTAGCAGGCGCGGACTGTAGGGATGTTAATCGCAGTAAGCAAGTGACAGTGAGTGCTATATTAACAATTTATTCTTATCATTAGGATAAGAGTTTTTTGTCTTGTTAACGGGACAGCAGTGATAGAAGTCACAAAAAGTATCGCTGCTACTTGGTAAGCTTGAAAAGTATACAAAGCACAAAACTAAATACACAACAAGCACACTAGGATGGTGATATCGATGGAGCGTTATGATGCATCAAACCAGCACAATGATTCAGGTACAGGGAGAAAAACCGCTGAATTAACCAGCATGAAAGGCGATGAGAGCAATAAAAAGCCTCCTTATGGCTCAAGCTCTGCTATTGAAAGGCAGTTGATGGCAAGAGCAACACATAAATCAGAAAATAATGCCAATCAACCGAGTAGGGATAAGAGCCCTGTCCGAGTTATCGAACCGTGCCGATCACACTATGGCTTAAAATTTATGCTTGCATTGATATTAATGCTGGCATCGATTGCGTTTTTAATATTCACTATTACCGAGTATACGGATTTTGACATTCTTAAATTGATTTCCGTCGATATATTCCGTTATGTGGAACTGCAGTGGCCCTAACGAATGGCACTGATTTCGATAAAATGATAGATCAAGACCCGCCCTACAAGGCTAATGGCCCTGTGACGGGTATAAGCAGACCAATCAATATAGAAGGTACAGAAAGGTATTATGACTAAAGAAGTGGTGAAATTTGAGTTTGAGAAAGAAACAAAAAATAGCGTCAGATATAAAGAAATACCCGCCGAAGGCAAAGCACCGATAGTGGGAACACTTTATGTGCAAAAATGGTTTGCGGGAAACTCAAAATCACTTCAGATAACTATCGAGTTAGGTGCGTAGAAACAATTAAATAACGGGCGTCAGGTGGGGGAGAGCCATACCTAAGTCAGGCTCAAAACCATCTGTTGTTAACATCTGAAGGTAGCAAAAACATTGATAATGAGCGTGAGACTCCTTATCTTACTGGTTACGTTATCTATACAAAGAGTCGTTTGAAGCCCTTTCATTGAACTTTATGAAAATTAGATAGCCCAACCCTTAGTATTTTCCCTCTTCAATTATGGATTATGAGTAAAAGCTAGCATTGAATATTTTAGTGATTGAAGATAATCCAGATATTGTAGCCAACATATACGGTTATTTTGAGCCATTAGGTTATGAGCTGGATAATGCTCCCAATGGCTTTGCTGGTTTAGCATTGGCTATGGAACGCGAAGGTGAGTACGACGCAATTATTTTGGATGTAATGTTACCTGGCCTGGATGGATACCAACTTTGCCAAAAGTTAAGGAAAGAGCTCAAACAAAAAACCCCTGTGTTGATGTTAACCGCCAGGGATAGCATCAAGGATAGGGTAGATGGCTTTGAAAGTGGTGCCGATGATTATCTGATCAAGCCTTTTTCTCTGATTGAGCTTGAAGCTAGAATAAAGGCCTTGGTGCGCAGGTCTAAAGATCAGCATATAGCGACGACGTTAACCTTCGGCCCGCTGCGTTTTGATCCAGATCTGCATGAGGCTTCACGGGGGGATACACCGTTGGCTCTGACACCCACAGGCTATAAATTACTGAAACTGCTATTAATGGCAGCGCCACGCTTGGTGAGCAGGCAGTCACTGGAGACTGCAATTTGGGGCAACGACCTACCTGACAGCGATGTGCTTAGAACCCATATGCATTCACTGCGACAATCTTTGGATAAGTCCTTTGATAAACCCATGTTAAAAACTGTCACCGGGGTGGGTTACAGGCTTGTTGATCCCGATGTTTAGAGCTATTTCCTTACGCTCCAGGCTATCGGTGTCCTATCTCACATTAACCTTTATGATCTGCTTGGGATTTATGGCAGTTTTTATATTGGCAGAAAAATATGTCGAAGAAGAATTAATATACAAGCGAATGGCAGCCGAGTTGCAGCGAGTAATAGATACGCAACACATTATGCTGGATACTCTGCCGGCTAAAGGTATGCAGTTTTATGTTGGTAATGAAATTCCCACTGCATTGTCTCGGCTTAATCCTCGATCTGACGCCTATGAAGTCGTTTATGATGGGAAAGAACAAGCGGTGTTAGTCAGAGAAGTTAATGGCCAGCGATTTCTAGTGACCGATGATCAAACCACTTTTGAGAGTGTTGAAAGCGTCATTACAGCGGCTCTTTTTTTGGCTTTTGCAGTAAGTTTCATTCTCGCAATGGTGTTTTCCAAGCTCTCCTTTGGGCAAGTGATCCGACCACTAACCCAGCTGGCAAAGGCAGTTAGATCCAATGCCGATTCCAATATCCAACCGCAATATTATGTCGATGAAATCAGTCTGTTAGCATCAGCGATCAAGGATCGTAATAAGCGTTTAAATGAATTTTTACTGCGCGAAAAGCTGTTTACCAGTGATGTTAGTCATGAGTTAAGGACACCTTTGTCTGTAATTCTGGGGGCTGCTGAAGTACTGCAAATAAAGCTTGATGGTCGAGAAGATGTGATGTCTTTCGCGCAGCGTATTAGTCGCACTGCAATGGATACGACTGAGCGTGTTTCAGCATTATTATTACTATCAAGATCGCCAGAATCTATTGATGCCCCACACACGTCACTACAGACGGTACTTAGGGATGAAATTGATCGACATAGTATTTTGCTTGAAAAAAAACCGGTGCAGTGTGTGTTAATTGTCGATAGTGATGAGTGGGTATTTGCACGTTCAGAATTGATCGGTATTGCGACGGGAAACATTATTCGTAATGCCTTCCAATATACTGAGCAAGGGCAGGTGACAGTAACCTTGACCTCAAACGAAATCAAAGTTGAAGATCAGGGGCTGGGTATTCCCGAGTCATTACACGACACGTTGTTTAATCGTTTCACTCGCGGTGACGATAATGGGCAACTCGGTTCCGGGCTAGGTTTAAGTATTGTACAAAGAGTTTGTACTCATCTAGGCTGGTCACTGTCATATCAATCCCGTAAGTCTGGTGGTAGTTGTTTTATCCTCTCCTTTGCTAGTACTCCTGTTTAATCTTTTCTTAATATTGTCGTCACAGCTCCTGAGGAAGCAAGCAGTGATACTGTTTATGGCTTGTACAAATTCAGTTCAGTGAACAATAAAAATATTTACAATAATGTTCAATCTTAACGCGTTCTTAACATCTTACTAACGGCCACTGAACGTACCACAGGTTACGCTATAACTTGTTAATAATGAAAGAAGCGCTGTGATGTCCTTTGTTCGATATTCTCTGGTTGGCATAATCGCGACTCTTAGTCATTACCTGATCATGGTGGTGGCAGTTGAGTTGCTGTCATTACGGGCCGTATTGGCTAGTGCTATGGGTGCTCTGACAGGGGCTGTACTGGCCTATCTGGGCAATAGCTATTTCACTTTTAACAGGCCGAATTCACATCCACTAGCCATGCTAAAATTTTTTTCAGTCGCCTTACTGGGTGCGCTATTCAGTGCTGCAATGGTCTGGTTTGGCCAGGTCATAGTCGGCGTACATTATCTATTTTCCCAACTGCTGGCAACTGTGCTGGTGTTGCTGGGCTCCTATTTTTTAAATCGAAGCTGGACATTTAATCATGAAAAAAATCACTGCTGTTAATTTCACGGTTAACAAGGATGTGCCCTGTGATATATCCATCGTTGTTCCGGCCTATAATGAACAGGAAGTACTGCCACTATTTCATCGACGGTTGTTAGCCAGTTTGAAAAAATTAAATACCCGCTGGGAAATTATTTATGTTGATGATGGAAGCACAGATAACACCGTGGCTATTTTAAAACAATTACACAGCGTTACTGAGAACGTTGGCGTGTTACAACTAAGCCGTAACTTTGGTAAAGAGCAGGCCATGAGTGCAGGGCTTAAGCAGGCTAAGGGTAATGCAGTTATTATCATTGATGCCGATTTACAAGATCCACCGGAATTGATTCCTTCAATGGTAGCGCGCTGGCGCGAAGGTGCCGATGTTATCAATATGCGGCGCAGTAGTCGGCAGGGTGAATCTGTTTTTAAGCGTGCTACGGCACATTGTTTTTATCGAGTTATCAACAAACTAAGTCGTGAGGAAATAGCTACCAACGTCGGTGATTTTCGCTTGTTCAGTCGGCGGGTAGTCGATGCTTTAAACCAACTTACTGAAAGCAACCGGTTTATGAAAGGTCTGTTTTCCTGGGTGGGTTTTGATCAGGTTATTATGGATTATCATCGCGATCCGAGAGCGGCTGGAGAAACTAAATGGAATTACTGGAAGCTATGGAACTTTGCACTTGAAGGTATAACCAGCTTTACCACGGCACCTTTAAAAGTCGCTACCTATGTCGGTTTTCTCAGCGCCATTTTTTCTTTTTCTTATGCGTTTTATTTTGTTTTTAAAACCATGTTTATCGGCGATACCGTCAATGGTTTCCCTACTTTGATTGTAACCATCCTTATGTTAGGCGGTTTGCAATTGATTGCCATTGGCGTAGTAGGTGAATATTTAGGACGAATATTTATCGAAAGTAAAAACCGCCCATTGTTCCTAATAGACGCCTATATGCTACCAAGACGAGACCTATCATCGATCAAGGCCGATAGCGAGCAACAGATACTGCAGGAGGGTGGCCGTTAATGTTAAGTAATAAAATGAATAGCAAGCAATGCTTGATAATAGCATTGCTGATACTGGCCGTGGTTCGCTTGTTTGGTCTTGGTCTCTATCCCTTGATGGACAGTACCGAAGCACGTTATGCCGAAATCGGCCGCAAAATGCTCGAAATGAATGATTGGATAACCCCTTGGTTTGATTATGGCGTTCCTTTCTGGGGTAAGCCGCCGTTGTCATTCTGGATGACGGCTTTAAGTTTTAAACTGTTTGGTGTTAACGAATTTGCAGCACGGTTACCACATTATCTGTGCGGCTTGTTGGTGTTATTGCTGGTGTGGGCTTGGGCCAAACGTTGGTCGACCACGCTAGCGCTTTATACTTTGGTAGTACTAAGCGGGTCGTTATTATTTTTTATATCGGCAGGGTTGGTTATGACCGATATGTGGCTGTTGCTGGGTACTACATTGGCCATGCTGGGATTTTGGCAGTCATTACCAGGCAGTGAGCAACAACGGATACCGTGGCGATGGCTTTTCTTTGTAGGTTTGGTTGTCGGTTTGTTGTCTAAAGGTCCGATCGCTATAGTGTTATCTGCAATCCCTATTGGATTGTGGATGGTGGCGACGAGTAATTACCGTGTTGTATGGGCAGCCTTACCCTGGTTTCGTGGCAGCTTACTCGTCTTATTGTTCACCTTACCCTGGTTTTTGCTGGCCGAACAAAAAACACCAGGTTTTTTAGATTATTTCCTTATTGGCGAACACTTCCATCGTTTTGTCACTGCAGGCTGGGAAGGTGATCTTTATGGTTCTGCGCATGATTTTCCTCGCGGTACTATTTGGGGGTTTATGCTCGTAGATCTGTTGCCATGGTCCATTATTTTCCCGCTGATTTTTTTCAAAAGCCGAAGGATTAAATCTTCCGATGATAGATCTTCGTTACCTACTCAGCTTAGGCTTTATCTGCTGTTATGGGGGCTTACGTCGGCGGTTTTTTTCACTGCTGCAGGTAATATCCTGTGGCCTTATGTACTGCCAGCTTTTCCTGCTATATCAGTATTACTCGCTGCATGGCTAGCCGATCGGCAGGGGATAACAGGGACCGCCAAAGACCGCTTATTGTTGATTGGACTAGCTATTACTGGCAGTGTAATGCTGATTAGCTTGGTGAGTCTGTCACTGACTGGACAGCAAGATAAAAAATCAGCTAAAAAACTGGTAGCAACATATCAGCAATATAAATCGCCAGGGATGCCATTAATCTATTACAGTAAACGACCTTTTTCAGCAGCCTTTTATAGTAGCGGCGAAGCTATGCAAGTCAGTGATAGTGTGGAGCTTAAACAATTCTTAAAAAATCAAGAGGCGATTATCGCGGTGCGAAATAAGTCGGCGGAAGCCTTGCAGGACAATGAATTTTTTAACCTGAAACTGCTAGCGACGATAGCCAATTACCAACTTTTCCTGGCTAGAAGCGTAACACTAAATGACCCTGCAAAGCTGCCTGATTATGCAATTAATACTACAGGGAGCCATCATGTTGAAACAGAGGCTATAGCTGATATTGTGGCCACTGTTCATCTTCATCCAATCGCTTCAGGAGGTTAGCTCCATCATGTGGACCCTATTGCGATAAGCATATTGCCGTGTTGCTTTTTAGAGAGTGCTGACGGCCCGATTTTATTGTTAGTAATATAGTAAGCAGTTCACTGATCTCATGTTGGCAAACGGCCATGCTAATTGTCTCTGAGTAAATGCCTGTAATATTGTTCGTTTAACCGCGTAGCGTAAATCTCGGGGGCTTGCCCCCGAGCTGGATAGCGTACAATGGCATTAGCCATTGTGAGGTGTCCCGTTCATGGAGTTACAGAGAAATACGCATCATGTTTACCG
>JBAYQJ010000006.1:0-116129 GCA_041677245.1 Spongiibacteraceae bacterium
TCAACGCGTTGCTTTTATAGCTGCATTCAATTTAATTGAAGCCAATAAAAATAGCATGATCAAAATGGGGAGTATAGTAAACCGTTCGATCTGTGTTGGGCGCTACCACCCAATCAACATACTCTGTGATGGAGCCCACAGATTATCGGGGGTAGATCAATAGGATCAGCCACTTCATTAAAATTACAGGCATGCTGTTAATCCAACTCATTATAAACACAAGCCGCCAAATACAGTCGAGGTAATCGATTCATCAGAAAATCCTTTTCCCGAAGATTACTATTGATTAATAAACAGATTAGCCATTACGAACAATAACAATTACCTCAACGACACCGACCCTATTGATCAGCTATTTTTTAACGACGCCATATCAATCACAAACCGGTATTTCACATCGCCTAGTTTCATCCGAGCATAAGCTTCGTTGATGTTTTGGATGTCTAGCATCTCCACGTCGCATTCGATATTGTGTTCAGCGCAAAAGTTCAGCATCTCCTGAGTTTCAGCAATACCGCCGATCAGGGAGCCGGCTAGTACTCGGCGCTTCATCACTAGTTCCCCAGCCGCAAGCGGCGGCTCTACGGGAGTTAACATACCGACCAGAATATGCTTACCATCGTATTTAAGGCAACTGAGGTAAGGGTTTAAATCATGGGTAACAGGTATCGTATCGAGCAGTAAGTCGAAACTTTCTGCCGCCGCAGCCATCTGTTCTGAGTCAGTGGAGACAATGACATGATCTGCGCCCTGTTTTTTGGCTTCGACAATTTTGCTTTCTGAGCGGGTAAAAATTGTCACCTCGGCACCAAGCGCTTTGGCAAATTTCACCCCCATGTGGCCCAGCCCGCCCATACCCAAAATCCCCACTTTGTCACCAGGCTTTACCCCGTAATGTTTGAGTGGCGAGTAGGTAGTAATACCAGCGCACAATAGTGGCGCCGCTGTCGCCGCCGACAGCTGTGCTGGAATCGATAATACAAAGCCTTCTTTTACTATGATGCGTTCTGAGTAACCACCGAAGGTGGGTGATTGGTCGTGACGGTCGCTACCGTTGTAGGTACCGACCATACCCTCAGCACAATATTGCTCTAGGTCATGCGAGCAGGCAGAGCAGCTTCCGCAGGAATCCACCATACAGCCTACGCCCACTAGATCACCGGCTTTGAAGCTGTTAACAGCATCACCAATAGCTGATACCCGGCCAATAATTTCGTGGCCAGGCACCACTGGATACACGGAGTTACCCCAATCGTTTTCCGCAAAATGAATGTCGGTATGGCAAACGCCGCAGTAAAGAATATCGATGGCGACGTCATCGGGCCGCAACTGGCGACGCTGGATGGTAAAGGGGGCGACGGGGCTATCACTGGATTGTATGGCGTAGGCCTTAGTGTCTGATGGGATAGTGTTCGGCATGAAGTATTCCTCGTGGTATGGCTCAATTCAATCCCACTGTTACTCCGCGGATACTGAGATCGGTGCAATGTAGGATGTGATTATTATCCCTGTTGCACTCGGTGATAGCCATTCACGATTCTGTTTCGTTTTTGCCTATTTCTCTATTTTATGTGTTTTATAACTGCTATTGTTGCAAAATATTGTCACAATTCTGTAAACCTAGTTTTTTGTAGTTATTTTGCGTACGGCAGGTTCCGTAGTCGTGACTGGCTGTTTACTATTTTTATAACTGTGGGTCAGACTGAGGGGTAAGGCAAATCTATAGCCTCTATCGCTGACCACACTCTGTAGGAACTCTAATCAAACATGACGCTTTCGACACTGGTAAATTTGCTAGAACCTCTACTGAGCAACTCACTTGGCCGCCCAAGTGGCGTGTCCGCTGCCGCTATTGACGGTGTCTCTCTGCTGCGCTGCAATCAGTCCCAGGGGCGTACCCCACTGATATACGAGCCGACCCTGATCTTTCTTGCTCAAGGTCAGAAGACCGGTTATCTCGGTGACAAAATCATCCATTACAACCCTGGCCATTACCTCGTACAAACCTTGCCACTGCCTTTTGAGTGCGAAACACAGGCCTCGGCCAACGCCCCCTTGTTGGGCATATCTGTCGCGATTGACCCACTGGTTTTGGCGGAGCTGGTGAGCGCGGTACCGGTATTACGGCAACCTGACCCAACTCCCATGGCTTCGGTGCCAATGAACCCCGCTATGGAGGAAGCTGTTACCCGACTGGTTCGCGCCCTGCACAGCCCCGCCGATGCGGCAGTTATGGGGCAAGCAAGAGTGAGGGAAGTTATTTTCGAAGCGCTCAAGGATCAACAAGGGCCAGCTCTGCGGGCACTGGTCAGTAATCAGGGCAACTATTCACGAATCATTCAGGTACTCAGTAAGCTACACCAGCATTTCGACGATACCATCCGTGTCGAGGACATGGCGAGTGAGGCCTCGATGAGCGTATCGGCATTTCACAAACATTTCAAAGCCGTTACCCAATTAGCCCCGCTCCAGTACCTGAAGCAATTGCGCTTGATTAAGGCCCGCCTGCTGCTGACCCATGACAATATCAATGTGGGCCAGACCGCCGGTCGAGTAGGCTATCGCAGCATTCATCAATTTAGTCGCGATTACAAAACCTACTTTGGTATTTCACCCAACCAAGACCGACATTCAGCGATAGTAGAATTGGCTTAGTACATTGCGACCGCAATCAACATACGACTTCAGCTAACAATAGGAATCAATAGAATTAATAACAAGATCGATCAGCGACACAGCCCCTATTGATCTTTATTTAATACTATCCGATCAACTTAACCTTCTGGTTTGGCTTCTAAAACCGTTAACCAAGGCAGCCTGCGGATATTCATTGACAACGTTACGTATTTTCAACCGCTACTAAAGTACGATAATAATCAGCCAGAACAGGCCTTAACGACAGGGTAATTTAATGAAGAAAACACTATTATTAATTGTGATAGCCGCGATGGCCACTGGCTTTTTCTATTTCGACCTTAATCACTTACTCACACTAGATGGGTTAAAAAGCGGACTGACACAATTTGAATCCTGGCGCACTGAACGCCCTGCGGCAGTAGGCGGAGCCTTCCTACTACTGTACATTGTGGTCACCGCCCTATCACTTCCTGGTGCTGCCATTATGACTCTGGCCGCTGGCGCCTTATTTGGCCTGATGTGGGGAACAGTAATTGCTTCCTTTGCCAGCTCAATCGGGGCTACGCTCGCCTTTCTAACCTCTAGATACCTATTAAACGATACCGTACAAAAACGCTTTGGCGACCGACTAAAACCGATTAATGCAGGCATTCAAAAAGACGGAGCATTCTATCTATTCACCTTACGTTTGGTTCCTATATTTCCCTTTTTTCTGATCAATCTATTAATGGGGTTAACACCGATTCGAGCAGGCACATTTTATTGGGTTAGCCAGTTTGGTATGGTGGCCGGCACGTTGGTTTATGTAAACGCAGGCACACAGCTGGCACAACTCAACAGTTTGTCGGATATTTTATCGCCATCGTTACTGTTGTCATTTGTCTTGCTGGGGCTGTTCCCACTAATCGCTAAAAAATTATTGCGTATCATTAAGGCACGGCGTATTTATACAGAGTATCAAAAACCCAAATCCTTTGATCGCAACCTAATCGTGATTGGTGCCGGCGCAGGAGGTTTGGTCACTGCCTACATCGCCGCAGCAGTGAAAGCAAAAGTTACCCTCATAGAAGCTCACAAAATGGGGGGCGACTGCCTTAACTATGGCTGCGTGCCTAGCAAAGCGCTGATAAAAAGCGCAAAGCTGGCGCACCAGATACAGCACGCCGACCATTACGGTCTAGACAAAGCCAAGCCCATATTCAGCTTTCGCAATGTGATGCAGCGCGTGCACGACGTAATCTCCAAAATCGAGCCACATGACAGCATTGAGCGTTATCAAGGGCTAGGTGTCGAGGTTATCCAAGGTTATGCCAAGCTGGTCGACCCCTGGACGGTGGAAATTAAGCACAACGATGGTAGCGTACAGCAGCTCACCAGCCGAGCCATTGTATTAGCTACTGGCGCAAGACCATTGATACCACCGCTACCCGGCATTGAAGAAGTGGGCTATGTCACCAGTGATACGCTGTGGGATAAATTTGCTACACAAAATCAAGCCCCAAAACGACTGGTCGTGTTGGGCGGCGGGCCTATCGGCTGCGAGCTAGCCCAAAGCTTTGCCCGCCTAGGCTCTGACGTTATTCAAGTAGAGATGGCCCCACGCATTATGATACGTGAGGATGAAGACGTTTCGGTGTTAGCTAAAGCCTCACTAGAAAATGATGGCGTCGCTGTACTAACGGGTCATAAAGCCTTGCGCTGTGAGCAGACCAGCGAAGGCAAGTTTATCGTCGTGGAGCACCAAGGCGTGGAAAAAATAATTCCCTTTGACGCCCTACTCTGTGCGGTGGGCCGTGTGGCAAGGCTAGAGGGTTATGGCCTTGAAGAGCTGGGCATCGAGACCAACCGCACCATTGTAACCAATGATTACCTAGAGACTCTATATCCCAATATATTTGCCGCTGGTGGTGTAGCTGGGCCGTATCAATTTACCCATACCGCTGCTCATCAGGCTTGGTATGCAGCGGTCAATGCCCTGTTCGGTCAATTAAAAAAATTCAAAGTCGATTACCGGGTTATTCCATGGACGACCTTTATCGACCCTGAAGTGGCACGAGTCGGGCTCAACGAACAAGAGGCCAAGGAAAAAGGCATTGCCGTTGAGGTGACTCGCTACGAGCTGGAAGATCTAGATCGCGCTATTACCGATGGTGCCGCTCACGGGTTCGTGAAAGTACTCACTGTACCGGGCAAGGATAAGATTCTTGGTGTGACGATTGTAGGTGAACACAGCGGTGATTTATTAGCTGAATTCGTGCTGGCCATGAAACACGGTCTTGGACTTAACAAAATTCTGGGAACTATCCATACCTACCCCACTTGGGCAGAGGCGAATAAATATGCTGCCGGTGAATGGAAGCGAGCTCACGCTCCGCAACGCGTACTGGGCTGGTTGGAAAAATATCACTCCTGGAGACGAGGCCATGAGAAAGGATCCTCAATCTTGTAGCGGCAAACAGGGTAAAATAAACCCGATGGATTTGGAATAAAAATTGAGGGGGAAACATGGCATTGGCGCGGCATATATTAGTTAAAACAGCTGAAGAAGCTGAGCAATTAAAACGACGACTGGCTAAAGGTGAAGATTTCAGTAAATTAGCCAAGAAACACTCGCTGTGTAAATCCGGCCGGAAAGGAGGTGACCTAGGCGAAGTCAGGCCCGGTCAAATGGTAAAGGCCATTGATCGAGCCATCTTCAAATTACCTGTTCTAACCCTACATGGCCCAATTAAAACGCAATTCGGTTATCATTTAGTGCAAGTTATGTTCAGGGACTAATACATTTAAATCGAGATTTTACTAGCGACCTCATTAAATGTAGCGCTACTACAAAGTCTCCTGGCATTAACAATCTTTTTTAAAAAACACTAAAAAAGCAGTCAGTTTCACCAAACCATTGTGCTTAGCGTTATATCCTAAGAAAAAACAGATGGTTGCCAGGATCAATTTTAAGGTCATAACCTCCCTGTATTAAAGATCGAAAACACTATCAAAAACTTTTTTAATATATTACGGAGTTCATCATGGCCACTAAAAACAGAACGACTGAAACAACAATATTAAACAAACCGGAGAACACTCTTCAAGCAAAGATGTTATTCATAGCATGCCTTTTCGGTGCCGTTATGGGGGTTGTATTTATACTTATTCAACCTTTGTTTGGAATGGACACATTAACAGCTCGGCATGCTGCTTCGTATCAGCAGCTTGGCAACTGGAGTAGCATTGCTGCCACAACTATTGCCTGGGCTGTTCATTTTGTCGTATCTATAGTTTATGGATTATTGAGTGGTCTCGTTTTACTTAACACTGCACGATTGGGGTTTATTGCACTATTTACTTTAGCCTTCTCTTGGCTGACAACCGTCATCGCACCACCTGCAAATGCAATCATCGTGCAGTTGGTTTCTTTTCAACATATTCAAACTAGCCAGCTACCCAGTTTAAACTTCAATTTAGACGTAAAATTTTTATTACATCTAATATTTTTTGCCGCAATTAGTTCCGCATTGTATATCTATAGAAAAACAGTAGCGTAATGAGCAAATAATTATAACCATAGTATTCCAGTGAAAATTCACTCCGGTTTTATTTATGTACTTGAACAACAAAAATGTGTCTTCCTAAAGGGGCCGTACTATTACACGGCCAAAATACGCCGTGATGGCAAAGTCTATTGCTGCGACAATATCGTCACGGCAATGATTCAAAGAGCCAATGGAATCTTTTAAAGCTTTAGATGAGATTGATAAAATTTTCGGTGTGAGTAATAAGAGCTTTTCTCCATCACATTCAATTTATGGAGTTAAATTAGCCGTTAATCATACTTTTATTTTTTAATAACTTTGTCGTCGTCCATTGGGATAACAACTCTGGTTATAATAAAAAAATTCATCCCGAATGTTCCTGCCAGGGTTTTGGTAAACATCAAACTGCGTCATCAAAACTGCCTTAATTCATCACTTAAACAGCCGTGTGCACAGCCATCAATATGTACACTTCAGCGCACAGCAAATCATTTAACAAGTCCCGTCACGATGCGATAACGCCTTCATCAATTAATTGCTTCAGAACCCCTTTGCATTTCTCTTGGAGCATATCCCTGAGTAACCGAACAGCCGGTGTGATCGATTGCCTGCTTGGGCAAACAAGCCATAACTCAGTTGACCTCGGTGTGAAATCAGACATAACGTTTACAACATTGCCTGATAATAAATCGGCGGACATATCGAGGCAGGACTTCATCGCCAGACCTTTACCTGCAACGCACCAGCGTCTTACTAGGTCACCATCATTGGACGCGCGGTTTCCACTCATCTTGATTTTGTAGCTTGTTTCTCCCCGAGAGAATACCCAATCATCGTGAATAATGTCATGTAGCTGATAAAACAAACCGTTATGTGTGGGAAGTTCGTGCGGGTGTTTAGGCACACCGTTTTTATTAAGGTATTCAGGTGTAGCACACAACAGTCCAGGGGCATTACAGATCTTAAATCCATAAAGACTAGCATCATTGGGTGAGCCGTAACGCAGTGCGATATCAACGGCATCGCGATAAAAATCGATATTACTGTCATTGATGTTTAGTTTTAAGCTGACCTTGGGGTGATTTTCCATAAACTCATCAAGCCAGGGGATCACCAGGTTTCTACCTAAATCCGAAGACAGAGCAAGACGCAGTTCGCCCTCGACAGTATCTTGATCGCCCTTCATATTCTGCTTAGCTTGATCCAGCATAATAAGGGCCTGCTGGCATTGGGGAATATATCGCTCACCGGCACTGGAGAGCCGAAGCTGCCGGGTGGTGCGGATAAACAGCTCCGCCCCAAGCGCTTTTTCCACACGCTTGAGCGCCGCGCTGGCTGTTGCCACCCGCATATCTAAATGGGTGGCGGCAGCGGTAATACTGCGAAACTCAGCCACTTTGAGGATTACCTGAAGGTCTTCTAATAACATACTTTCAAATATTTTTTGATAATTATTCAATCATTATGCTGTTTATAACATGCTTATCAAGCTTTATTCTACGACTCAGTTAATCATTTGCCGGAGAGATATTATGAAAGCTACAGGATATATCCAATCACTACCCGTTAATAACCCAGAGTCTTTAGTCGATATAGAGCTACCTCAGCCCAAAGCTTACGGTCATGACCTGTTGGTTAAGGTCAGTGCGATTGCTGTGAACCCAGTGGATTACAAAATTCGCCAGAATGTTGCTTCGTCAGAGGGTGAGTATAAAGTACTTGGTTGGGATGCAGTTGGAGAAGTCGTCGCAACCGGGGACGCAGTAACAGCGTTCAAACCCGGTGATAATGTCTATTATGCTGGTGATCTCAATCGCCAAGGCAGCAATGCTGAATATCAGTTGGTCGACGAACGTTTGGTTGGTACTAAACCCAAGAGCCTCTCTAATGCAGAAGCCGCAGCACAGCCACTGACAACTATTACCGCTTGGGAGTTATTGTTTGAGCATTTGTCGATACGCCAGCAAAGCCCTGATTCAACAGAAACCTCCGATGAAGTGATTTTAGTGGTTGGAGCCGCAGGTGGTGTTGGCTCTATTCTTCTTCAGCTAGCCAAAGCCATTACCGGCGCCACAATTATTGCCACCGCATCACGTGAAAGCTCAGCCGCTTGGGTAAAGCGACTCGGAGCGCATCATGTTGTTGATCATACTCAGCCTCTTCAGCCACAGATCGAAGCCCTTATTGCAAACGAAGGCATTGGCCAAGTAACTCACGTCGCCAGCCTTAACAGTACGCAAACATACTTCGATAGCTACGCTGATCTGCTTATACCTTTTGGTAAAATTGCTATGATAGATGATCCCGAAACAGTGAATATTGGAAAACTCAAATCAAAAAGCCTATCGCTTCACTGGGAGTTTATGTTCGCACGCTCCATGTTTAAAGCGGCTGACATGAATGAGCAGAGTCGTCTGCTGAACCGTGTATCAGATTTGGTTGACACCGGTTATGTCCAAACCACCGCAGGCAAAAATCTAGGCACTATCAATGCAGTTAACCTGAGAGCTGCCCATGAGGAATTAGAGTCAGGCCGATCAATCGGGAAGATTGTTCTGGAAGGGTTCTAAAAACCTGGCAGACAACTAACCAGGATACTTATTAATATTTTATCTTTATACAAATGGCTGCTTTCTGATTGACAGCTGCCAGTTAGCTTGCAAGTGAAAGAAGTTTAGTGATGCTAGCAACTCGCAGACATTAGAGTTCTTTCTCTTGGCCCAATATTACCAACGCAACATCAATAGTACCGACTACTAATATGAACAATGCTTGGTATTCTGAATTGAACGAATTCGAGCATTAGTTGAGTTTTATTGATGAGTGGCCGTCAAAACTAATGACTACAATAGCCCTGTTATTCAAAGATGAGGCAATAACCCAATGAGCAAAGCAGAAACATACACCCCTCCTCAAGTGTGGACCTGGGACAGCGAAAGCGGCGGTAAATTCGCTAACGTTAACCGGCCGATTGCTGGGGCGACCCATGAGAAAACTCTTCCCGTCGGCAAGCACCCGTTGCAACTGTACTCAATGGCGACACCTAACGGCGTAAAAGTCACCGTGCTGCTTGAAGAGCTGCTGGCCTTAGGTAAAGCAGAGGCAGAATACAATGCCTGGCTAGTCGATATATTTGAGGGGGATCAATTTGGTAGCGGATTTACCCAATTGAACCCGAACTCCAAAATACCTGCACTAATAGACAACAGTACAACCCAACCCATTAAGATATTTGAATCCGGTGCGATTCTCGTCTACTTGGCAGAAAAATTTGAGGCCTTCTTACCTACCGAGCGGGCTGCGCGAGCTGAATGCATGTCGTGGCTATTCTGGCAAGTTGGCAGCGCTCCCTTTCTTGGGGGAGGGTTTGGTCACTTCTACGCTTACGCACCGGAAAAGTTAGAGTACCCCATCAACCGCTATACGATGGAAGTAAAGCGTCAACTTGATGTACTGGATCGTAACCTTGCCTCACGCCAGTACATTTGCGGCGAAGACTACAATATCGCCGACATGGCCATTTATGCCTGGTACGGTGCTCTGGTCGAGGGAAAACTCTACGAGGCAGCTGAATTCCTTGGTGTAAACTCCTACAAAAACGTGCAACGCTGGGCCCAGGAAATCAGCGAGCGCCCAGCGGTGCAACGAGGCAGGCGAGTCAATCGCACTTGGGGCAATGAGGAATTGCAATTAGCCGAGCGCCACAGCGCCAGCGATCTGGACTAACTCCGTGTTTAAAGATACTTTGTTTGAGGTTTACAGCGTGGTGTTGATATAAGCCCACTCCTTTCTTTCTCCTACTAGTAAATGCTTAAGGAAATCTCGATGTCCACAACACTTGGTTTTGACGTTTACGGAACACTCATCGATACACAGGGTGTGCTATCCACCTTGGAGACCATGATCCCAGACAGGGCGAATGACTTTTCCAAAACTTGGCGAGAAAAGCAACTGGAGTATTCTTTCCGCAGGGGGCTAATGCAGAACTATGTCAACTTCAGTGTCTGTACCAGCCAGGCGCTTGAGTACACCTGCCAGCTCTACGATCTACCGCTCACGGAAGCGCAAAAGAACAAACTGCTTGCCAGTTATTCTACGCTTCCCGCTTTTGACGATGTGGCTCAAGGCTTGGCACAACTCAAAGAGGCCAGCTTTCGGCTCTATGCATTCTCAAACGGTAGCAGAGACGCTATCGACACCTTACTCAACAACGCGGGGATTCGGGAGTTCTTTGACGGCGTTGTCAGCTGCGATGATATTAAATCATTTAAGCCGAACCCTGCTGTTTACGGACATTTTATGAGGCAGTCGGATGCGTCTTGTGATAGCGCATGGTTGGTTTCGAGTAATCCCTTCGATGTCATTGGGGCCAGATCAGCCGGCATGCACGCAGCTTGGGTACAGCGATCAAGCTCAACGATTTTTGACCCTTGGGGCATTGAGCCCACGGTGACTATCAGAGGGCTTGATGACCTACACGATAAACTGATTACAAGCCAATGATCGTAGACAACGAAAAAACGCTTACATACAAGGGACACGTAGTGTTTAAAAAACTGCCAATGCCCAGCTTTAAGCGGCAGGCCCGCAAGTATTACGGCAACGAAGCCTGCTTTGCTTTCATTACCCACGGTGAATACAAAGTCAGGGATCAAACCAGCCTGTTAGATATAAATCCTAAAACCGCACTATTGGCCAAGTGCACCAATTACTTTTACGAAAGTCCCTCATATCCCAATGAGTCCGGAGAAAGAGGAGAAGCTATTGGTGTATTCCTCTACGCAGACATATTTCAGGGACTTTTTAATTTTGATATTAGCAAGTCCAACCACAGCGTCGACTATAATCTAATGCAGGTCGAAGTAGATCGCTTACTGGGGCATTACCGAGATAGTATTGATATCCTTCTGGATTCACCAGAGTTGGCAGACGAGCTACTGATCGAGAGCAAGCTTCGTGAATTCGTGCTCCTTATAACAAAAAAAGTGAAGGCCCCTTCTGAGATTGATTTTCTCGCCTCGATGTTCAAACCGAATTTTGCCAAGTTTGAAGAGGTGATCCATACCCACCTTTATGCAGATCTCAGTCTGGATGAACTGGCAAAGCTCTGTCATATGAGCCTTTCTACGTTCAAACGCAAATTCAATGACGCCTATTCAGAAAGCCCCAAAAAATACATTACCCGTCTCAAAATTGAAAAGGCCATTGCACTATTGAAGACAGGAAATTTGCGTATTTCTGACATTGTTTTTCAAACAGGGTTTGAGTCTATTTCAACCTTCAACCGTGCTTTCAAAGCCCAGACCGGACAATCCCCTTCTCAGTTCAGAAATTGAGCTTTTTCGCCCACATACTGAGCTTATCTGAAGAGTCATCCGCAGAGATGATCACTATCATAGCCTCATCAAATCGCCACTTTTAACAATCTACTACAACCTCTCGCAAGGAGAACCATGATGAGCACAATGACAATCCACACTCTTGATTCCGCACCAGAAGCTAGTAAATCCTCTCTGGCAGGCTCTGTTAAGGCATTTGGTATGCTACCAAACTTGCACGGCGTTCTGGCCAGCGCGCCAGGCTTGCTAGAAGCCTACAAAATGTTGCATGACCTGTTTGTCGACTCGTCATTCGACGCGGAGGAGCTCACCGTTGTATGGCAAACCATCAACGTGGAGAACGGTTGCACCTATTGTGTTCCGGCGCACACTGGCATAGCACATTCTATGAAAGTAGATCCGGCGTTGACTGAAGCTCTTCGAAACAGTAATCCTATGCCAACAACAAAATTGCAGGCACTACACGACACCACATTGAGCATAGTCCGCAATCGCGGCCATATTACTGATGATGAAATTGCTACTTTCTACGCGGCAGGATACGGAGAGAGACAATTGCTGGAGATTATTCTTGGGCTGTCCCAAAAAGTTATCAGTAATTATACCAACCATATTGCAAAAACACCTGTAGACAAACCCTTCCAGCAATTTGCCTGGCAAGTAAATTCATAACCCCTTATAGAGTCTCTCTTTGGACCAGTAATATCGACTGACGTTTTCTAGCCGGTCTTTATTGTTATACATTGAAAAATGGTAATAAATTTAAAACGCAGATGAAGTGTTTAACGGACCATCGGGTCTGTTAAACACTTTTTTAGATAGTCGCCACATGCAATCAAGGCAACAAGGTCCGCTCTCGTTTAGTTAATCTAAGTTACGGCCACAAATTGTTCAAAAATTCTTGTAACTTTTCCCAACTTTGCTCGTCTGCCTGCTCATTGTAGGCCAGTGGCATATTGTATTTCTTGCCCGCCTCAGTCGCACCTGGGTTGGTAAATGAGTGCTGTGCACCTGGATAATTAATAAATTCATAATCAACCCCGGCAGCATCCATCTCTGTTTTGAACGCCTCGATTTGTTCTGCAGGAGTCATGGTATCATCCGCACCGTTCAGTACTAGCACCTTCGCTTCTACAGAACCCGGAGCAGCAACCTGCGTAGCCGCCAATGAGCCATGAAAACTGGCCACGCCATCAAGATCAACCCCTGCACGCGCCATATTCAACACCACACCGCCACCAAAACAGTAGCCAATAGCGGCAATTTTATCCGCGTAAACCGTAGACTGTTGTTCCAGAATTTGCTTAGCTTTGAGAAAGCGCTCTTTAACTTGTTCTGGGTCTTTGGTCGCCATCTGCATAAATGCCATCGCGTTATCGGGATGATCAGTCACCTTACCAGCCCCATACATATCCAGAGAAAAAGCGGTATACCCCATTCGAGCCAATTGCACTGCCCGAGTCCGCGCATATTCATTGTGGCCCCACCATTCGTGTACTACCAGCACCCCTGGGCGCTTACCTTCAATCGCTTCATCGTAAGCCAAAAAACCAGTAAATGGCTCACCATCGACGGTATAGTTAATCTCTTCAGTCACGAGCTTTATCGTGCTGGCAGGCTCTGCCGCAATAAGCTTGTTAGAACTTGCCTCTTGTTTGACCTCCCCACCTCCCTGTTCAGCCGAGCTTGTCGTCGGCGGTTCACCACAGGCTATACAAAGCAGAGGTACAAATAACAATAACCAATTTTTCATCTTACTAACTCCATGTTGTTTGGGTAAAACCAGCGGCCGTTGACCTGATAACCGATCTGGGTTTTAAGAATAAAACAATGTTGAGGCTGCACGCAATGTAAAGCCTCACATCTGCGGTGGTAGCTGATCAATAAACATACCCACCCTTAGCTTAAATCAATTTCTTCGCCCAGACGCCCTGCCAATTCGGTTAATGCTTTTTCCAGCGCAGCCACACGAGTCTCGAGTTGATGTATTTGCTGACCACTACTGGAGGCCGACACTCGCGGTGTAGGAGCGGCATCCTCTGCTACAGATTCAATATCACCAGCGAAAAGATGGGTATACTGGTGATCCTGACGCCCAGCTTGGCGCGCTAATCGAGCGACTACCGGGCCCTCTTTCAGCGCCATCAATGCATCAAGAGATTCAACCACCTGCTGATTGCTGTCAAAACTGTGCAAGCGGCCACTGCGGCTACGCAACTCACCAGGCGTTTGCGGGCCGCGCAGTAATAGCAGGCAGATGATAGCGTATTCAGCCGGATTGAATTGGTAAGTGCCCAGCAGAGTATTGCAAAATCGATGCGTGTACTTTTTAGTGCCACTCTTGAAATTCTCCTCTATGCCGACCAGGTGTTTTTCTTTTAACTGCTGACAGCTACGCACCACATCACCTTGCTCAAGGTTCATGATCGGCTGCCGATTGGTTTTTTGATTACAGGCGTTAAGCAAAGCATTCGCCGTCAATGGGTATTGATCCGGTGTAGTGACTGCCTTTTCCATCAAGCAACCAATGATTCTTACTTCTTGGGGTGTTAGCGGGCTCATGGTTATCGTAATCCGTTGGTAAAACTAAGTATGATCGGATGATCACACCACATTGTACATAGATACCAAGGCTCGGAGAGCTGATTATTTTAAAGGATAAGGAGTCTAACTCAAATAGTGCTCAGATTAGCCTCCTCATTGCACAGTGATCTGCCCACGATACATCTGCATCTGACAATGAAAGGCATACTCGCCAGATGGCAGTGCTGGCAGCTGAATAGTTTTCAATTTATTGAGCGGGAGCGTATCGCTGATTTGCAAGTCCGGGATCAATAAAGTCTCAGCGCAAGGAGATGCATCCTTACGCAAAAACTTGATGGTTATCGGGCTTCCAGCGGGCACTTTAATACGTGCGGGTGAGTAGGTACCGCTTTCAACCACCACCACTAAATCATTGTCACTCAGCTCCGTTTGTTTCGGCTGGTAAAGCCAGAACCACCAAATAATTAACCCGATCAACACAAGGCCGACAATATTGATAATTAGCATGATTATGTCCTGTAAATATGACGCTTAATGTTCCCGGGTTTTAAACAAACGTAACCGATTAGCATTGGTCACTACGGTGAGTGATGAAAAGGCCATCGCCGCGCCAGCAATAACCGGGTTAAGCAGCAAACCAAAGAAGGGATACAGTACGCCAGCTGCGAAGGGTACACCGGCGGCATTATAAATAAAGGCACCCAACAAATTTTGTTTGATATTACGCAACGTCGCCTTACTAACGGCAATAGCGTCGGCAAGGCCGTGCAATGATCCGCGCATTAAGGTGATATCGGCACTTTCAATGGCAACATCTGTTCCGGTACCGATAGCAAAGCCCACATTGGCAATGGCAAGTGCGGGCGCATCATTAATACCATCACCTGTCATACCAACGATTTCACCCTGCATTTGCAACTGTTGAACTTTTTTCGCTTTTTCTTCTGGTAACACCTCGGCAAAAAACTCGGTAATACCGACTTTACCGGCAACAGCTTTGGCTGTCTCACGGTTATCACCGGTCAACATCACCACACGAATACCGTTATGCTGTAAGCGCTTAATCGCAGCAATTGAATCTTCCTTGATGGGATCAGCCACGGCAATGATTGCCGCAAAGCTATTGTCGATAGCAAAATACATCGGCGTTTTGGCGTCAGCAGCCAAGGCTTGTGCTTGATCAACAAAGTTACCGAGCTCAATACCATGCTCGCGCATCAGCTTTTCATTACCAAACAATAGTTTTTTACCCGCCACTTCTGCTTCCACACCATGTCCGGCGATAGCGTTAAAATTGGATACTTTTGCTGTTTCTATTTCGCGCTGCAGATTACGCTCTTGAGCGGACTCCACTATAGCCATCGCCAGTGGATGCTCGGAGCCACTCTCCAGTGTTGCGGCCAGTTGCATGACCGTGTGCTCGTCGTACTCCCCAGTGACAATAACATCGGTAACTTTGGGCGCGCCCAAAGTAATGGTACCGGTTTTATCCAAAATCATAGCGCTTATTTTTGAGGCGGTTTGCAGGGCTTCGCCATTACGAATTAATACTCCGGCTTCTGCCGCCTTGCCAATTCCAACCATAACTGACATGGGTGTCGCCAATCCTAAAGCACATGGGCACGCAATTATTAACACAGTAGTTGCCGATACAATGGCGTAAGCAAGCGCAGGCTCCGGACCAAAATTCAACCAAAGCAAGGCACTACTCACTGCGATAATCATGATGATGGGGACAAAATAGGCCGAGATCACATCGGCTAACCGTCCGATAGGCGGTTTTGAGTTTTGCGCGCGCTTGACCATAGCAATGATTTGCGCCAGCGCCGTGTCTTTACCTACACGAGTCGCTTTGAATAATAAGGAACCAGTTTTATTGATGGTACCCGCCGCTAGCGTATCACCTACCGACTTTTCAACAGGCATAGGCTCACCAGTCAACATTGATTCATCAATAGCACTGCGACCTTCAACAACCTCGCCATCGACAGGAATCTTTTCGCCGGGTCGTACTCGCAGCACATCATTCAATAAAACCTGTTCAATGGCGATATCCAGCTCTTTATCGTCACGAATGACTCGTGCTGTTTTTGCCTGTAAGCCAATCAGACGTTTGATCGCCTCTGAGGCGTGTCCGCGTGCTTTTAATTCCAAAGCAAGGCCCAGATTGATTAGGCCAATAATCATTGCGGTCGCCTCAAAGTAGACATGTCTTGCCTCTGGGGGAACAGAACTCGGGAAAAATACCACCACCATCGAGTAGAGCCACGCCGTGCCCGTACCCAGCGCAATCAACGTGTCCATGTTGGCCGAATGGTTCAGAAACGACTTCCAGGCACCGACATAGAAGTGTTTGCCGGACACCACCAATACAGCTAACGTAAGGATACCGACAATCAGCCAAGCGATTCGCTCACCGGTTGTATTGACGTTCATTTCGCCGGTGATCAGCGCATAGGCCATCAACGGTACACCCAGCGTCAGTGCGATCCACATCTGCCTCATCAGGCGATGGTAATACGCTAAATCTGCTTGCTCTTTTTCATCCAGGGCATCACTTTCAGATTCACCCGAACTGGATTTTGCGTTATAACCCGCCGCTTCTATCGCCTTGATTAACTCAGCCGCACTCGCACTACCGACGACACTTACTGTACGTTGAGCAAAATTCATTTCTGCCTCAGTAACACCTGACACATGTTTTAATGCCGTTTCTATTTTACCTACGCAGCTAGCGCAACCTGCGCCTTCAATAATTAAGTCTTGCTGTATCAGCGCGGCAACTGAATCTGCTTCTTGCGCAGTTTGCTCTGATGGATCATCATCGCCATAATCACTGGCCGAATCAGACATTAATTTGCTCATATTTCTAGCCTCTAGCCTAACCTTTAACTTAGCCCTATTCGGCTGTAGCACCCGAGGAGCTCATTACTTCCAAGCCACAAACTGGCGCGCCTGCTGCCATATCAGCGGAGACAGTGGCTCCCCCCAACAGATAAGCTTATGTAAGCTTTCTTGACACCAGTAACCGAGTAGCACCCTCTCAATTTTTTCACATATCACACACGGCACCTACAACCTCTAACTACAAACTACAACCTCTAACTACAAACTACAACCTATAACTACAAACTACAACCGCCAGTTTATGCTGTGGCCAAGTATTGTTTTATCCGTATACTACGAGGTTATAGTGGCATGGTGCTAGCACGCTTTTATTGACCAATGGCCTGGACACGAAGCAGAGCCAATAATATCTTGCCGTTGGTTTTAACCCATGAGCCACACGTATAAGATGGGCCATCGACCTGTAGCGGCTACAGCCTAAAACAAATGATTAATGGGTGAAATATTATGGTTAATGACGCTTATATAGAACACAATAAAACCAAACGCCAGGCTTGGTTAGTAATACCACTAGCTTTGTTGGTAATTGCACTGATTGTACTTTTTGGCAACCACGACGAAAGCAATTTGCCGCAGCTGAAGATCCTCGACAGCTCACCTCAGGGAATGCTGCTGCAATTGCCGATTGTATCGACCACTGACGAAGTGAGCTGGCAAGCACAATGGGCGCCTGCCTCTAGCACCGCACGACAACAGGTATTTGACTCCCTCAGCCAATACGCCGCTGACTTCAAACAGTTGCGACCCCAGCTGGAGATCTGGACAGAATCAGGATCAGCTGCACGAGAAAAAGTAGCCCAGCGCATTGGCGAAGCACTAGCCCACTATCATCTAGGGCGAGCCGTACCTGCGACAAGCCAAATCACCGCTCCCGGTATAGCTGATAACGGCGCTATACTCGTCTGCACCGAAGCCGATCGCGAACTTGCCCTGCGTATGCTAGCCGCGCTCACCCCCTATTTAGGTGGCAACGTTAGTGTACATTTTGACGCAAAACTTATCGCCCAATCTATGCGCTTGTATCTGCTTGGCACACCATCGTTTAACGATCAGGGCCAGGCGACTTTTGATCCTGTGGCTGCCAAATAAGCCCATCAAGGATCAGCCAAGTTAATCAATAATCACCTATAGATAACATCCAATATGACCCATCATTCCTCCCCAGCAAAACTTGCCAACGCTGAAGCCTGTGTCGATAGCGCTATTGCTGCCGTGGGCAAACATATAGTGCTAGCGCTGCCACTGGGCCTGGGTAAAGCTAATTTAGTTGCCAACGTATTTTATCAACGCGCCTGCCGCGACCCAGAAATGACACTGCATATTGTCACTGCTCTTAGTCTGGAGCTACCTGCCACTCAGGACACACTTAGCCAGCGCTTTTTCGAACCGCTCATCGAGCGACTGTACGCTGGAGTACCAGAGTTGTTATACGCACAAGCGCGACGGCGTGGCGAGTTGCCAGCTAATATCCAGGTGAGTGAGTTCTTTTTTAATCCGGGGCAATTATTAGGCAATGCTAGCGCACAACAGCACTACATCTGCAGTAACTACACCCATGCCGTACGAGACCTTTATGCAACAGGAGTAAATGTGTTAGCACAGATGCTGGCACCGCACCCAACGTCCCCATCGTTGTGTAGTTTAAGTTGTAATACCGACCTTAGCGCCGATTTAATCGACTACGCCAAAGCGAGGCACAAGCCGTTATTTTGCATTGGTGAACTCAACCGGCAATTACCTTATATGGTGAATGATGCACAGCTGAATATCAGCGTTTTTGATTGTGTGTTTGAAGCTTATCCAGACCGTGCTGGCTACCCATTGTTCGCCATTCCTAATCAACCAGTAAGCTTGAGCCACTATGCCATTGCTCTACAGGTAAGTAGCTTGATAACAGACGGCGGTACTTTGCAGATTGGTATTGGATCACTTGGCGATGCCATCGCCGCAGTGATCGCTTTACGGCAAACCGACAATGCACTCTATTGCCAATTACACGATGAGATTATTGCTTGCTTTAATGACAATTGCAGCACGTCTATACCAAGGCAAACGACTCGCTTTGAACAGGGCCTGTATGCAGCCAGCGAAATGTTAGTCGAAGGTTTATTACATCTGCGCAGCAAGGGCGTGTTGACCCGTACAGTAGGCGACGGCATTTACTGCCACGCGGGTTTTTTCGCTGGCTCAGCTGGATTTTATAACAAACTGCGCGGATTAAACCAAACCGATCGAGATGGCATTGCAATGAGCCGAATTAGCTTTGTTAATCATCTCTATCACGACGAAGTATTGAAGCGCAAACAGCGACTACAGGCGCGGTTTGTTAATTCGGCGATGATGGTGACATTATCCGGCGCTGTCATATCTGATGCACTCAGTGAGCAACAAGTGGTCAGCGGTGTCGGCGGTCAGTATAACTTTATCGCTCAGGCGCATGAGCTTGACGATGCCCGCTCCATTATTTGTCTACCCAGCACGCGCCTCAGCGGCGGTAAATTACACTCGAATATCCTATGGGAATATAGCCATGTGACTATACCGCGGCATTTGCGCGATATCGTTGTCACCGAATACGGCATCGCCGATTTACGCGGACAGTCAGACCGCGAGGTGATTGTACGAATGTTAGCGATCGCTGATGCACGTTTTCAGCCGCAACTGTTAGCACGCGCACAACAAGCAGGCAAAGTGGAGCACGATTTCGTACTACCACCACGGTGGCAAAAAAACCTCCCCTCCACCCTTGCAGCGATATTTAACCAGCCTCAGTACTTGCCAGCGCTGCCTCACTATCCTGTGGGTAGTGATTTCACTGATGAGGAAGCTATAATTGCGGTGGCTTTACAATACTTAAAAAACCACCAGCGCAAACTGCAACTGATTAAATTAATGATACACGGCTGGCGACAGCGCAAACACATCGCCTCGTTGTGGCCTAATGTATTACAGCGAATGAACTTTAAAAAAACCTACTCTGTTCGTAATACAGCCTATCAATATTTATTATTCGGTGTGCTCGCGCGCACTATAAGTGATAATCGACCGCTTTATTAAAGCTTGCTACTTTTATGCAATCAAGCAACAACAGAGCGGCAACATGAAAATCGCCTATATAAACGATATTGTATCCCGACACCCACACATAGTGGTCGTCTCATCAAAAACTGAACTGCGATAACTGCGAGAAAGAACGGCAGTAAATCTCCCCCCTATCGGTCTCAATTAAAAGCTATAACGCGCCCCCAATACAAATGCACGCCCCGGCTCAAACAGAGGTTTTACTGTAAGGAATTCCTGACCATAGCTGGCGCGATCCGTATAAGATTCATCTGTAATATTATTAATAGTTAAACGTAAATTAAGATTTTTTGCCAACTGATAATCAGCAAAAACATCCACCACGGTATAACCATCCTGCTTCGAACCACTATCCGCAACGGCATCGTTATCCAGTGTTATTTCCGCATTTAATCCCAGCAAGATGTCGATATTATTCAAGGCCCAACTGCCATCCACAGAAATCACTTCACCCAACGGAGCGGTAAAATAGTTACCATTATACGAAGTCGCTGTATCACCATCTATATCGCCATCTATATGCGAGTATTTAATACTGATTCGCCCCTGCTCTGCGCTTACACCAAACTCAACGTCAAAGCCATCAATATCAAAATCCGAAACCAAACCAGGGCCCGCAGCAAATGAAGGAACCCTGCCATTGGTGATATCAGTCTGATAATGATTAACATTGAAAAAATAACCATCGACGTGTGTTTCTATCCCCAGTACATAGTTATTTGATTCAACTGGGTCAATTTTTTCGGAATAATCCCAAGCATTATTGAGAATAAAGTTTTCTCCCAAGGCGATACCACCCCATACCTCGGCGTAGGCCGCCTTCAAGGTAATGTGCTTACCTATATCTTGTTCGATAGAGATATTACCACTCAGCCCCGACTCTTTTTGTTCCGAACCATCGGTACCGGTAAACGTCTGATCATCGTAACGCAAACCGTAAGACAACCTTAGCACCTGTTTAACATTTTGACGCAGCTGCACAAACGCACCCATATTTTCGGCCTCCTCTGCAATATCCCGATCACCAGAAAACTTGAAAGTTGCAGTATCATCGTAGTAATCCACACCCGCCGTAATATCAGCAAAAGACAACGCAAATAGATTTTCAAATTTAAATGATGTACTTTCGGTAATTCCTGTATAAACAATCGTTGTGTTAGGGTTGGCCAACGGCACCTCGGAAGTCTCTACTGTGGTTTCATTATCGGCAAAGATGACTTCTGGATTCCATAAACCCTGTCCGGTTTTCTTGTTATAATTCAAGACTGTGTTTTCTCTAACCAAATCATAGTTACGCGACTCGGGAACAGGACGCCCCGCAGTCAATCCAACAAAATTCGCTCGATAAGGACGTACTGAATCATCAGAAACGCGCTCATAACTCAGCTCAATTCGATCTTTTGACCCTGCCTGATAAGCAACCTTGCCCAAACCACTCAACAATGCCGCTTCGGTATAGTCAACCGTATCACCTTCACCATTTTCGTAATCATCACCTTTAGCCTGACTGATAAAACCCAACACTTCAAAACCATTCTTCTGCGCAAACAATGAACCGGCGGTAATAAATGTCTTACTATTGGTGTTATAGCTACCATTCACAAAACCACCAAAGAAACTACCCTCCGGTAATTCATCGACTACATCGACAGTCTCATAAACAATGCTACCGCCAAGCGCACCTGGGCCGTCATCCGCAGGAGAAACACCGGCCGACGCCCGCACTGACTTCAATAATGCAGGGTCGATTAATGTGGTCGCATTATGGTGAAAAACCTTATTATTTTGGCGGGCACCGTCTACAGTTACCGACAAGGCGGTCTCCTCGATGCCTCTCAAATAAACTTTTTGGTTGATGGGAATGGAACCACCCACTGACACTGATGAATCACTAGCAAATAATTCTTTAACTGTCGTTGGTTGAATCGTTTTAATCTCATCCATCCCATAATTAACCGTGACATTATCATCCTCAACGGTCGAACTGACTTTTAACGGTGCCAATAAGGTCGCTTGCTTCAATACGACTAATTGATAACTCCCATCCGTATTACTCTCAGCAATCAGGCCACTTCCCTGTAGCAACGATGCCAGACCACCCGCCACTGTATAACGACCATTCAAGCCGTTACTAATCAGCCCTTGAGTTAATTCTGCGTCGAAATAAACAACCACGTTAGCCTGGATTGCAAAGCTATTGATAGCCTTGCTTAATACTCCTGCAGCTACGGTAAAAATATGGCCTTTTTGATCCAGATCTTGCTGGTTATGATCCTGCTCAGCATAAACCGGTACAGCAACCAGGCTCAGTCCTAGACCCACGGAGGTAGCACAGCAGGCAGAGAAAAATGCCTGTCGAATGGTACGCAGCGAACGCAATGTAGTTAACAGTTTGGGTGAACGCAGCTTATGAAAAGGCGTCGAAGGTTTCATTTTCATGTTTAAATCATCTCATCAAGGTTGGTTAATCCGTCATCTACCTCATGAGTCGAACGAGAAATACAAAAAGTACCATCACCCCGTAAATATTTATTATATTTAGCAAAATATGCCACTTTATTTTAATCATCGGTATCAATAACAACGACTATACAGACATTAAATAGACGCTAAACAGGTACTACAGAAACCCAATATCGTGTGCGATAGACCGCACTTACGGGGAAAGACCTGACCAAGGCCTGTAATGCCTGATCGGTATTATTAGTTTTAAAAACGCCGCTAATTCGATAATGCGCTACTGTCGGGTCGCAATGTAACAAGCCCGTTCGATAGCGGTTTAATTCAACCAGAAAATCATCCAGACGTATATTGTCAACCACCAACATGTTATGTACCCAGTCATCCTGACTAAGACTGGCCATAGGCGAAATAGTATTACTATCAAAACACACCGCCATACCTGCCGCATAAATATTTTGTACGCCCCGCCGAGTCGTGATCTCTACCTTATGTCGATAAACATTAACTTGTGTTTGCATCGACTGCTGATCATCAAACTCTCGCACCGAAAAACGTGTCCCCAGAGCCCGCACCTGCCCCTGGGCCGTTTCAACGATAAACGGACGGCTCAGCCCAGTGTCGAGCTGCGCTATATCCTTAGCGGTTTCAATCATGACCTCACCTTGCCGCAGGACCACCCGACGTTCGGTTTCGCTAAAACGGATGTCAACAGCGGACGCGGTATTCAAAGTGAGTATCGAACCATCGGCCAAAGTAAATATTTTAACTTCACCAGTTGCAGTAACCTTGTCCGCCTGCCAGCGTGCCAATGACAAGGATGAAAGTGGATCGATACGAGACCCCGTCCAACCCAGCGCTCCAACACCTATAAACAAAGCCAAACCTTTAAAAATAGTACGCCGGCTAGCGTTATAGTGACTGTCTGTTCGATCCATTGTGGCCATTGCTACAGAGCCAGGCACCAACCCCAATTTTTTTTGCAACTGGTCAACCCTACTCCAAGCCCATTGATTAAGCACATCGTCATCCAGCCAATGCTGCAACGCCTGCTCATCTTTATTGTCCGCATCCCCGGAACAAAGTCGGGCATGCCAATTGGCCGCAGTTAACAAAGCCTCTCGCTGTAAGCCTGGAGAAATATCAGCAGGTAAAATCGCCACTTTATAAGTCCGCCTCTAAGGCATAGAGTAAGCAACTGGCAGTTGCTTTGGCTATATACTTTTTAACCGAACTAACCGAGACACCAAGGTCAATCGCAATATCGGCGTAATTCACACCCTGCAACTGTGAAAGTAAAAATGCTCGTCGGATATTTTTACCCAACCCGGTCAACATCGCATCCAACTCATATAACGACTCCAGCATTAGCACCCGCTGCTCCGGAGAGATATCCACATCTTCAGGTTGCTGCATAAGTGTTTCAAGGTAGGCTTTTTCCAATGCACTACGTCGAAAATGGTCAATCATCACACGGTTAGCAATGGTCGCAAGATAACTGCGAGGCTCTCGAATATTAATAAGCTGATCATATACATTGCTGCTGCTAAGGATGCGGACAAAGGTATCCTGAGCAAAGTCAGCTGCTTGTTGCGAACAGGCGAGCCGAGAGCGCAGCCAGCCCTGTAACCAGTGAAGATAAGTAGAATAGAAGTGATCGAATTGCTGGTTTACTTTATTTTCGTATATTGACATGGAGCCAGCTTGTCGGTTTAGAGTTAGTAACAATACGCATTTGGACGATTGCCCATTCTGCCTCGTGAAAGAAACACGCATAGCGACGAGACACCTCAAACCATAAAAGATAATGATTATCATTACAACAAATTTCAGCTTTCATTTTAAAAACTTTATCGACTACTTGACCTTAACCACCACACACATATAATAATGATTCTCATTAGCGTTTAAATGAAAAATAAGGATCATCTCTCAGTGGAAGCCATCAGCCTCAACACCCCCCTAACACCTCCTATTTCTATGCAATGCACACAACTCCATCAAAAAATACGCAATGCGATAGAGCCCGATAATCCAGGGTTGATAAAGACATTCTTGTTACCCGCTCCACTAGGTACTATCAGCTCTAAGGTGCTACTTCGCGAATATTTGACAGCGCAATTTCAATTATTAATGGAAACTATTGCCGACGATTACTTGCCCACCCACTGGCGCAGCCAGTGCCTGGATCATATTCACATACCACTACTGGCATTGAATCGACTAGTAGATTGCGAACACAGTAAAGAGCAGGTACTTTTACTGTTTCAGGAATTACGTATCACTAGCCACTACCTGCAACCAAGTTTGGATATTTAGCAACCACTGCAGTACTCTTATCCACTAGCACAGAGCACCAGCTTATGAAAAACTCTCGAACTGAACGCGATAGCATGGGTAACCTTGAAGTTTCTGCGGATGCGCTTTACGCCGCACAGACGCAGCGTGCGATCAATAACTTCCCCGTTAGCGGCCTGCGTTTGCCAGAGAAATTTATTCGCGCATTGCTATTGATAAAATCAGCCGCAGCGCAAACCAATGTTGAACTTGAGCAAATTTCTGAAGAGATGGGTGTCGCCATTACCCTTGCGGTCAACCAGCTACTGGATGATCCTGCGCTGATGTCTCACTTCCCTGTCGATGTCTTTCAAACCGGCTCCGGCACCAGCTCCAACATGAATGCCAATGAAGTTCTGGCCACCCTTGCCAGTAAAATTTGTGGAAAAAAAGTCCTCGCTAATGACCACATTAATTGCGGCCAGAGCAGCAATGATGTGATTCCTACCGCCATACACGTCAGTGCCGCAATCGGCTTACATCAAGATTTACTACCGGCCTTGCAGCATTTATCCGCTACGATTCGCAACAAAGCCAGCCGTGTCCACCACCATATTAAAACCGGTCGCACACACTTAATGGATGCTATGCCCGTACGTTTAAGCCAATCCTTGAATGCCTGGGCAGACCAAGTCGAACAAAATAGTGATCGGCTCGGCGCAATGCAGGCAGCTATTCAAAGCCTCGCACAAGGCGGTACTGCAGTGGGTACAGGTATCAATGCCCACCCGAATTTTGCCCGGGAATTTAACAAAAAACTGTCCATTATGACCGGCGTGCAATTTACTCCGGCAAAAAACTTTTTCACCCATATTGGTTCGCAGGATATAGCTGTAGCCCTCTCCGGCCAACTAAAAACTACGGCTGTGTCTATCATCAAAATCGCCAATGATCTGCGCTGGATGAACTCTGGCCCATTAGCTGGCCTCGGTGAAATTGAGCTAGAGGCATTACAGCCTGGCTCATCCATCATGCCAGGCAAAGTCAATCCAGTTATCCCTGAAGCTGCCGCCATGGTGGGCGCTCAGGTAATCGGTAACGATGCGACAATCACCATTGCTGGGCAATCCGGTAACTTTGAACTTAATGTGATGCTACCACTGGTGGCTTATAATTTACTCTCCTCCATAGAGCTCTTAGCCAACGTGAGTGTTTTATTAGCCGATAAGGCAATCGCCAGTTTTAGTGTCAATGAGACAAAATTAACCGAAGCGCTAACCAGAAACCCGATATTAGTCACCGCGTTGAATCCTATTATTGGTTATGAAAAAGCCGCTAAAATAGCTAAACAAGCCTACGCAGAGGGTCGAGCAATTATCGATGTAGCTGAAGAGCATACCGAGTTAAGCAGGGAACAATTAATCCAACTGCTAGACCCACAAAAGTTGACCCAAGGTGGCCTGTAAACACACCTAATGAAGATTAAGTGGTCGCCCTATTCACCTCTACCGTGATATGAACAAGCTCTTCATGAATGCTTAACTGCTTTTTAAAATCATCAGGCGAGGCGTCTTCTGTAACCACCAACGCTAAAATACAGGCGTATTTACCTTTGCCCACACGCCATACATGCAAATCGGCGATTTCCGCTTTAATTGGACTGGCAGCAATTACATCCTGAACTTCAGCTACCACCGGAGCATCCATCTCCGCATCCAACAACACTTTACTGGTATCTCGCAACAGGCCATAAGCCCAGATTGAAACCACCGCCGCACCGATAATACCCATCACCGGATCAAGCCAAATAGCTCCCCATAGTTTACCGCCAAACAACGCCACAATCGCCAACACCGACGTTGCTGCATCGGTAATCACATGCACATATGCTGCACGTAAATTTAAATCATGATGATGGTTACCACCCTCACCATGATGATCGTGATGCGTGTGACCATCTTTAAGCAACCAGGCACAGGCGAGGTTAACCGCCAACCCCAAAATTGCGATAGCCATTGCCTCGTCATAATGAATCTCTGAGGGAGATAATAAACGCTCTATCGATTGATAGAGCATCAAAGCTGCGACCCCAACCAAAAATATAGCGCTGGTATAACCACCGAGTATTTCTATTTTCCAAGTGCCAAAAGTAAAGCGACCGTTGTTGGCTAAACGCCGTGCAGCACTATACGCCAGCACCGACAAACCCAATGCCAAAGCATGGGAGCTCATATGCCAGCCATCAGCCAATAGGGCCATGGAGTTATAAATCCAGCCGCCAGAAATCTCGACCACCATGGTAATAATCGTGAGCAACACCGCCCATTTGGTGTTTCGTTCTGCTAGCGGATTACCATCGTCGAAGACATGGGAGTGACGCCAATTATTGGCAGAAGTCGGGGGCAGAGATTGCATTTTCAGGTATCCGTCAGTTATCGAGTGCCGGTAATTTCTTATCAGTGATTGAGAGTCAAAAAAATCGGGGAAATTCAAATTAGAACAAGCGTAACAAGGTAGCGACAACTATATGACGAGTACAATGTGCACTGCCAATTTTTTATTTGCCTCGTTACGGTATTTCAGCATCCAACCTGTGCCTGCTATGCGATAAAGCAGTGTTAGCTATTCACATTTTTCTTTGATTGACCCTACTCATCAACTCTTGTGCCGTTTCCTTTCGTTCAGAATAGCGATCAACAAGGTAGTCTGAACGCCCTCTGGTAAGTAGCGTAAACTTGACTAACTCTTCCATAACGTCAACGATCCGATCATAAAATCCTGAGGGTTTCATCCTGTCATTTTCATCAAATTCAAGAAACGCTTTCGCAACAGATGATTGATTAGGAATTGTTATCATACGCATCCATCGTCCTAATACACGCAACTGATTAACTGCATTGAATGACTGTGAGCCACCCTCTACCTGCATAACCGCTAATGTTTTTCCTTGCGTAGGCCTAACTGCTCCAATCGTCAATGGAACCCAGTCGATCTGAGCTTTCATTATGGCGGTGATTGACCCGTGTCGTTCCGGAGAGCACCAAACTTGTCCTTCAGACCAAGCCATCAATTCTCGAAGTTCCTGTACTTTTGGATGCGATTCATCTTGATCATCAGGTAGCGGTAAACCAGAAGGGTTGAATATTCTCACTTCGCAACCAAAGGTCTTGAGTAATCTAGCACTTTCTTCCACCACCAACCGGCTGAATGATCGCTTTCGCAACGACCCATATAAAAGCAAAATCCTTACGGGGTGAGACAAATTTACCTCAACTTCCAGATTTTCCATGCTAGGGACTTGTATGTATTCATCAACAATATTGGGTAAATCGATCATTTTTCAAACCAGCCCTTGGTACTATTTGCAAACTTAACTAACGACAACATCACAGGCACTTCAACCAGCACACCCACTACGGTTGCAAGTGTTGCCCCAGAATGTAAACCAAACAGCGAAATAGCAACGGCAACAGCTAGTTCAAAAAAGTTACTGGTTCCAATAAGCGCAGCAGGCGCAGCAATATTGTAAGATAATTTCATGTATCGAGCAGCGAAGTAAGCAATAAAGAAAATCCCATAGCTTTGAATGATAAGTGGTATAGCTATCAACACAATGCTTTGAGGTTGTTCAATAATAGTCTGTGCTTGAAACCCAAAGAGAAGGACAACCGTAGCCAATAAACCAATAGCAGATAAAGGCTTGAGACTGCCAACAAAGTCATTCACGCGATCATGTAAAAACTTTCGAGTTAAAACCCCTGCAACTAACGGTAAAACCACATAAAGAATTACCGATAACAATAGAGTTTCCCAAGGAACAGTGATATTGCTTACCCCCAACAAAAAAGCAGTGAGAGGTGCAAAAGCAAAAATCATAATAATGTCATTAACTGACACTTGCACCAGAGTGTAATTGGGATCACCATCCGTTAATTGACTCCAGACAAAGACCATTGCAGTGCAGGGAGCAACACCTAAAAGAATCATCCCTGCGATGTATTCATTGGCTGTTTCAGGCTCAACCCAATCAACAAAAAATATATGAAAAAACAACCAACCAAGTGCTGCCATGGTAAATGGTTTAATTAACCAGTTAATCACTAATGTGAGAAATAATCCTTTCGGTTTTCTTCCTATATCCTTAATGGAAGAAAAATCCACCTGAATCATCATCGGGTAAATCATCAACCAAATGAGAATAGCGATCAGTAAATTTACGTGGGCATATTCCCAGCTAGCGATTAATGCAAATACTGTAGGGAAAAAATTCCCTAACACAACACCAGATAGAATACACAACCCCACCCAATAACTAAGATAGCGCTCAAAAATACCCATTACTCGTTTCCTAGTTGCTCAAAAATACGGATAATTTCATCTCGACCCATAAGGTCTAAATCCTTAACCACCAGTTTTTCAATTCTATTTTTCAAAATAGAAATGGTATCTCTAAAACCGTTAGCAATATCTTCATCAGTACCCTTCAAGCTAGAAGGGTCAGCTAAACCCCAATGTACTTTGATGGATTTTCCAAACCACACTGGGCAAGATTCGCCCGCAGCAGAATCGCAAACCGTAATCACAACATCCGGATTCCAGGATTCATGTTCATCCCAGGATTGGCTACATAGTCCATCAGTGGAGAAACCCGCTTCAGACAAATATTTAATTGACAGCGGATGAACCTCGCCTGCGGGCTGGCTGCCAGCAGATCGCGCCACCACAAGGCCTTTACCGTAATGATTGGCAATGGCCTCAGCTAAAATACTTCGACAGCGATTATGGGTACAGATAAAAAGTAATTTCATGGCATATTTAACAACAGTTGTTTATTCGTTCAGGTCGGCTTCCCATATTAAGAAGCTGTTTATGATTTAAGCTTATAAAATCAATATTTTTTTCAGCCGTTAATTCGATAACGTCAATCACCCACTGCGGAAGCTCAGTATTAATGCTGTAGAAAACCCACTGCCCTTCGCGTCGGTCTGTTAACAAACCACACTCACGCAACAGAGCCAGGTGACGCGAGATCTTTGGCTGAGTGACTTGCAAAGCCTCCGTTAGCTCACACACGCACAACTCGCCCTCTCGCTCAATTAATATCAAGCACCGCAACCTAGTGTCATCCGATAGGCATTTGTAGAACTGGACAGGATTCATCGATTTACGCCATCACTTTAATATATGGAATATCATATATACGGATAACCAGATATGCAAGCACCAACTAAAGAAATTGCTGGTAAAGAGGTCATTATGATTGGAGCAATCTAGGACGGGGCAAAATTCAGGCATAAAAAAACCTCGGTTTTTATGCCGAGGTTTTTAATATGGTGGAGCTAAACGGGATCGAACCGTTGACCTTCGCACTGCCAGCGCGACGCTCTCCCAGCTGAGCTATAGCCCCTAAAAAGAGGTCCGCATTATGGGCACCCATTGCAGCACTGTCAAGAGGGATATTGGTCATTCAACTAAGAATAAAAAGTTTTGCTCCATCCACCCACAATAACAGCTTGTTTTTTGAACTATTTTATGTCGAGCTGGATGCCTGTTGCTCACGCAACTGGTAAATCACCTCTAAACCAAGGTCCAGCCTCGAATTTGCCTTAAGTCGATCATTTAAAGGCATGTGTGCCTGATGTGTACGCTCAGCCACTAATAAGCTTTCCGCCACATCAAAAGCACCGCGTTTCGCCGCATCGATGGCTTCGGATATCAGGATATCTAATTCATCATGATAGGGACGATCAAACTCATCGACTTCCGGCTGTACGTAATTGCTGGTTTTCTCACGAATACTGTTTTTAACGACATCTTCAGAGCGACGAGGCGCCCCATAACTAGATGACGCCAATGGTTTCCATAGATCCGTTTTTGGCGGCGGACTAACCTTATCGGTACTAATCTGTGGCGGGGTTTCAATTTTAATAAAACCGTCCTGCTGAGCAATAATGTCGTCGAGTTCCAGCAGCAAGGCCTCTTCGCTCTGGCCCGAATCCAAATCCTGCGGTTGCGTGTTACTTTTGCGTTCTAGAAACTGCCAACGGACAAAGAAGTAACCAGCTCCGATTAAAGACAGCACCATCAAACCGAACATCCACCACCAACGGTTAGTAAACAGCAAACCCTCACTGGAACTATCAACTGCCGGGGCAGTTCCAATGTTTTTATCTACCTGGCCAGGGTCTTCAGCCCGAGATTGCGTCGGCACCTTAGTGCTGGCGCTTATCGCCTGAGCGTCCAACTGCTGCCGCAGCTTGGTAACCTGCTGCTCTTTAAGCAGTAATAACTGCTCTAATGAATTCAGATAAGTTGAGTTTTCAATGGCGAATAAACGTTGATGCAGAGCCTCATTTTCACGACGCAAACGCTCGGCCAATTCATCTGCCTGAGCAATACGAGAGGCTAATGATTGAGCACTGGCTTGTGCGCCCGTATATTTATCTTCAGGGGTAAAAATCGTTAATCGGCTCGCACCTGACTGAGTTTGTTCCGGTGGAGACGGCGCAACGACAGGGGTTGCTGTTTGATCCCCTATTGGTGCTTTTGCTTCAAGCTGAATTTTATTCTGCACTCCCTCGGCGTGCGTCCCTGTTGTACCAAGCTCACTGCGGCCGAGGTCTTCTAAATCTGCCCCTACAGGTAACGTCAACGTTTTGCCCGCCATAATGCGGTTCATATCGCCAGCTACAAAAGCCCCAGGATTATTGACCAATAACCAACGCATCATTTCACTGGAGGTATATTGACTACCTTGCACAAGCTGACCTGCAATTCGAGAGAGGCTATCGCCTATTTGCACTCGATAAGCACTGTCTCCTGAACGAATATTCACGGGCCGCTGTCGAGTTGCTGCAGAGGAAGTCGCGGTATAGCTATTTGGCGCAACGTCAGCAGATAAGCGATTACTGGCCACGGCTTGTGCAATCGTCGACGGAGGGTCGAGCAATAAAGTATATTCTCGATAAACTGTGCCTGTTGGCCACTTTAACTCTAGCAGTATGTTTAAAAACGGCTCATCAACCGGCCCTTTACCCACCAAATCAACCAACAGCAGACCATTTTTATTCACCAGTTTTAAACCAAGGCGCGGTGAGTCGCCAGCCAAATCTATACCCAGCGCACGAGCTTCAGCAAGGCTCAACTGCTTGACCCTGATATCTTCCAAACCGTAACGCGAATCATCACTTACTATAGGAACAGAGGCCTGCAAAGGTTGCCCAAGAAAAGAACTCGAATGCAATTCACCCAAGCCCATCGCCCCGGCCAAGGGGGCCACCACTAGTGCGCCGATAAAAACAGCTGATAAAAAGGTTTTTTTAATAATTATACTTCCCAAACATGTTGAATAGAGTGGCGCCTGGCACCAAACTCAGCCACTCATTTCTAGAACATAGTGACGCACCCGAAAGCCACGTAACTTACCATCACCCCATATAAGAATAGTTAGTTATGCGGCAGAAGGCAATTCCACCGCGTCTGCGTCCCATTTTATTACGCCAAAGCCAAGTAAGACTTCTCTAGTGTTTTTAGCTTTTTCTTGCCAACACCACCCAAAGCTTCAATGGCGAAACGCACTCTGGCGCGGCTGAGATCAGGTCCCAGTATTTGCATGGAGTCAATCACCGAGACTGAAGCCGTCGTACCTGCTATGGCGATAAATAATGGAGCAAAGAAATCTTTCACTTTTAAGCCCATGCTATCGGCCAAAGCTTTCATCGTATTAAATATACTATCCCGCTCCCAGCTGCGTAAGCCTTCCAACTTCCACAGGGCAAATTGTAACGCCTGAATCAAATCATCCCCTTGCAATTTACCGCCGGAAAAGCTCGCTTCGCTGATAGGTAACATACCCGAAGCAAAAAATGCTGCCAAAGGTACAAAGTCACTAAGGATTTCCATACGCTGCTGTGCGTGAGGCAGTATCTGCAGCAAATACTCTTTGTTTAAGGCCCAGTCGTGCAAGCGCTGCGCTAGCTGCTCCTGAGTGAGGTCTTCGCGAATCCACAGGCCGTTTAACCAGTTCAGTTTTTCAACATCAAAAATCGGCCCACCTAAACTTACCCGCTGAATATCGAAGTTATCGAGCATTTGTTGCAGGGTAAATTTTTCGCTTTCATCGGGCATAGACCACCCCATGCGACCCAGATAATTTACCAGCGCTTCGGGCAAGTAACCCATACGCTCATAATATAAAATTGAAGTGGGGTTTTTGCGCTTACTGAGCTTAGTTTTATCGGGATTACGCAACAACGGTAAGTGACACAAAACCGGCATATCCCAGCCAAAATACTCATAAAGTAACTTGTGTTTAGGCGCTGAGTTTATCCACTCTTCGCCGCGCAGGACGTGAGTAATTTGCATCAAATGATCGTCAACCACATTAGCCAGATGGTAAGTAGGCATGCCATCTGATTTAAGCAGTATCTGCGCATCGACCAAAGTCCAATCCAACTCCATACTACCGCGTAACAAATCATCGATTTCGACCTTGCCATCCATCGGCACATTCATGCGGATAACATAGGGCGCATTAGCCGCTTCACGCTTGGCCACCTCGTCCTTGGGTAACGCTAGGTCATAGGGTTTTAATGCACGATTAATCCCCTGCTCCTTTAATCCAAGACGCAATGCATCCAGCTCTTCAGGTGTGCGATAGCAACGAAAAGCATGACCTTTTTCGATAAGCTGCTCAGCATACTGACGATAATCATCTTTACGTTCACTTTGACGATAGGGACCAAACTCCCCTCCCACGTCAGGGCCTTCATCCCACTCCAAGCCCATCCAACGCAGCGAGTCGAATATCGCCTGCTCAGACTCAGGGGTTGAACGGGTTTGATCAGTGTCTTCAATCCGCAGGATAAACTTGCCACCGTGTTTGCGGGCAAAACACAGATTAAACAGAGCAATATAGGCTGTGCCTACGTGCGGGTCACCAGTGGGGGAAGGAGCAATACGGGTACGAACAGTCATTGTGCAAACTCACGGTCAGGCAAAATAGGGTTGATCTGTTGACAGAATGTCAGGCAGACGATTATACGGCCTCGTCGCAGGATTCTCACCCGCTGAGGGTATTATTTTCTTAACTTAGGCTCCCGCAGAGCTAAATGCGCAGCCAGCAAACGTTATACCCTGGCTCACCCGCAGCAGCTTGCCAACCCTGACAGACCCACAAATCGGCGACAGCGATCAACTCCCCGTCACAATAGAGCAGGGGCAAGCGATGGCGTAACCAAGGTTCGATATGATGTTCCTGTAACAACTTTTTCAAAGTTTGGGAGTGGGCACGACCAACAGGCTGACTGCGCTCGCCGCCCTGCCTGAAGCACACACTGATGACGGCATTTTTTAAGCGTTCAGTACTAATGCCCTCACCTATCGTAGCTTTTACTGACAAAGAACCAACCCCTGTGATCTGCAGCGGTCGCATTAAATCCCAACGATAAACCCGATTGATATCAACCTCTATTAAGGGCTCCATCGCATATAACTTATCTTTGAAGCGTCTGATTTGCACGCCCTCCCACTCCAGCAATGGCTCTGCATCTTGTTGCGCGGCAATAACATCCGTTAACACCGCTTGCAGCTGGGCAGCAGACGGCATAGCGAACTGACGGCACTGTAACCAATAGCGCAGCAGATTTTTTTGCCGCGCAGGGCTCAATGTCACAATATCTCTCAGCGGGATAGAACGTGAGGCGGAGGACAGACCAAGAGTATTGAAATCGAGCGCCGCCAATTCCGTATTGAGTTGTGCTGACTCCTCACTCAGCATGGCCGCACGTGCCAGCGTTTGCCGGTATTGCGGCCAGCGTTGCGCCAGTACCGGCAGTAATTGTAAACGTAAAAAATTGCGGTCAAAATCTGTTTGCTGATTACTCGGGTCTTCTATCCACGCTAACTGATGCGCTGCGGCATAAGCTTCGATATGCGCACGCGGTGTATCTAGCAGGGGTCGAGTTAGCTGGCCGCAAGCTAAAGCGCGAGTTTGCAACATCGCCGCCATGCCTTTGCTGCCACTGCCACGCAACATACGCAACATTAGGGTTTCAACCTGATCATCTAAATGATGCCCCATCAACAACACGTCGCCCGGCTGCATAAGCGCTTCAAAAACTTGATAACGCGCTTTTCGAGCTTGCTCTTCAAGGCTGCGCCTTGAACCTTGTGCTACATCAACAGCAACGCTATGCAACACCAGCCCTAAGCTATCGCATTGCTGCTGGCAATGCTGCGCCCACTGTGCTGATGGAGCTTGTAGTTGATGGTTGATATGGACGGCTTCAATCAAAGGATAAGCATGAGTGTTAGGCTGCGCCGGTAAATGCGCTAACAGATGCAATAAAACATGGGAGTCAACACCGCCGCTATAAGCTACTAGCCAGCGGCGGGCTGTCAGGAAAGGCTTTAATTGTTGCAGAATATGTGCTGATAAGGTCGACATCACAGCTTTGCTTTCTTATACACGCGCGGCTTAGTCATTGCCGTAAGACATGAGCCGCTGATAACGCAGGTCTAACAACTCCTCCTCAGGTAGTTGTTTCAACCGTGTTAACTGCTCGATCAAATGTGTACGAACACGCTCAGCAATCAGATCCATATCGCGGTGAGCACCACCTAACGGCTCTTTGATAGTTGCATCAACAATACCCAAAGCTTCCAGTACCGTCGAGGTTAAACCCATTGCTTCCGCCGCTTCCGGCGCCTTCTCTGTAGTTTTCCAAATAATATTGGCACAACCTTCAGGGGAAATAACAAAATAAGTCGAGTATTGTAGCATCGCCAAATGATCACCAACACCAATGCCGATAGCCCCCCCAGAGCTCCCTTCACCGAGTACAACACAGATGATCGGTGTTTTTAGCCGCGACATCACCGCAAGATTAGTCGCAATCGCCTCACTGATACCCCGCTCCTCTGAATCAATGCCAGGATAAGCTCCGGGTGTGTCGATCAAAGTAATAACCGGTACTTTAAAACGCTCAGCCAACTCCATTAAGCGCAGCGCTTTACGGTAGCCCTCTGGCTTAGGCATACCAAAGTTACGCTTTACTTTTTCCGGCACACCACGGCCTTTCTCTTGACCGATTATCATCACCGGCTCGCCATCTAAACGCGCCAACCCACCGACAATAGCGTGGTCATCGGCAAAATGGCGATCGCCGTGCAACTCCTGAAAATCAGTGAACACCCGGCTAATATAGTCCAAGGTATAAGGCCGCATAGGATGGCGTGCTACTTTAACTGTCTGCCAAGGGGTTAAGTCGCTGTAAATTTTTTCGGTCAGCTTTTTACTTTTCTCGCGCAGCTTTTTGATTTCCTCGCCGATATTAATATCGTTGTCGGAACCTACACGCTGCAGCTCTTCTATTTTAACTTCCAGATCGGCAATCGGCTGTTCAAAATCGAGATAATTTGGATTCATATGAGGTCGTCAATCTTTATCAATAATTGGGTTATCAATGAGCACTGCCATACCTTTAAAGGGTATTAAGAGCGCTGAAATATGCCTAACGATACGCCATTCAACGCCCCGAGTCGACTATTGTCGACCGAGTTACGCAGGCTTGGTCAGGCGGTTAAAAGCCAGTTCACTGACACTTTAGGCCTGGTTAAATTAAGCAAAGTTAAGCTTGACCCTGTCATCACCAAACCGATCTTTTAGCCGTTGAATCAACTCATCGCTAGGCTGCACCTGCCACGCCTGCCCCAGACGAATACGCCCTTTAACATTGGCGCGATGGTACTCGATTACCACCGGACACTGGCCCTGGCTGGCGGGCTCCAACAACTGCTGCAACTGACTACCAAAACCCTGCTTGCTGCCATGAGCTGCTTTGGAGCCATCTTGAAAATCTGTTTCGCGCAATAGGACTTCCAGCGAGCTCACATGAGCCTGACGAGCATCCAATAAAGTCCGCACAGAACTGCCACGCACTTTTAAGGCGCCAGAATAATCATCAAAGGTTACTTTACCCTCAACCACTAAGATCGCATCTTTACTGAGTTTTTCTCTGGCCTCATCAAATACGTCGGAAAACAAGCTCACTTCAATACGAGCAGAGCGGTCGTCCAGGGTAACAAACGCCATAGTGTCGCCACGCTTGTTTTTCATAGTCCGCAGCGCAACTACCAAACCCGCAATGGATTGCTGATTATGATCCGGCTTTAAGTCGACAATACGATTACGCACAAACTGGCGCAGCTCTTGTTCGTATTCATCAATGGGGTGACCTGTTACATAGAGCCCTAATGTATCTTTTTCTCCGCCGAGTTTTTCTTTAGCGGTGAGCGCACGCACTTGTCGGTAATCGGCATAAACATCACCATGTTCGTCGGCAGGTACGACATCACCAAAGAGATCCATCATCCCGGCATTACGATTACCCGCACTTTGCTCTGCTGCTTTAACCGCTTCGGGCATCGCTGCTAATAAAATGCCCCGCTCCACGCCCAGACTGTCGAAGGCTCCAGAGCGAACCAAGGCATCCATCGCTCGTTTATTCACTTTACGCGGGTCAACACGAGCACAAAAATCAAACAAGTTGGTAAACGGACCACCGCTGTTACGCGCGTTGATAATACTTTCGACCGGGCCCTCGCCCAAACCTTTAATCGCTCCTAAACCGTAAACAATAGCGCCTTCTTTGTTAACGGTGAACATATATTCACCTTCGTTAACATCGGGCAAGCGATAGTCCAGCTTCATCGCCCGACACTCTTCAATAAAGATAACAATCTTATCGGTGTTCTGTAATTCCGAACTCATTGTCGCAGCCATAAACTCGGCAGGATAGTGAGTTTTTAACCACGCTGTTTGGTAAGAAACCAAGGCATAGGCTGCCGAGTGTGATTTGTTAAAACCATAACCGGCAAATTTTTCTACCAAGTCAAAAATCTTCATTGCCAGGTTTGGATCTACACCTCTGGCTTTAGCCCCCTCTTCAAACATAGACCGCTGCTTGGCCATTTCTTCGGGCTTTTTCTTACCCATTGCCCGCCGCAACATGTCAGCACCACCCAAGCTGTAACCCGCCAGCTCCTGAGCAATTTGCATAACCTGTTCCTGGTAAACAATGACTCCGTAGGTAGGCTCTAGTATCGGTTTTAACCATTCGTGTTGATACTGGGCGTCCGGGTAAGCCACCTCAGCACGACCATGCTTACGGTTAACAAAGTCATCAACCATCCCAGAATCCAGTGGCCCGGGGCGGAACAGCGCCACCAAGGCAATCATGTCCTCGAGATTATCTGGTTGCAACCGCTTAATAAGATCTTTCATGCCCCGCGATTCCAACTGGAATACGGCAGTTGTTTCTGCGCGTTTTAGCAGTTGATACGAAGCGGGATCATCCAGGGGAATGCGATCAATCTCAATACCTGCAACCGTACCGTCTGGACCAGGACGGTTAATCATTTTCAACGCCCAATCGATGATGGTCAGGGTACGCAAACCCAAAAAATCGAACTTAACCAAACCCGCTTCTTCGACATCATTTTTGTCGAACTGGGTGACCAAGCCACTACCGGTTTCATCGCAATAAAGCGGTGCAAAATCTGTCAGTTTGGAGGGTGCGATAACAACACCGCCAGCATGTTTACCCACGTTACGAGTAATACCTTCAAGCTGTATTGCCATATCCCATATTTCTTGGGCCTGTTCATCATCGCGCAAGAAGTCACGTAGCAACTCTTCCTGCTCAAAACCTTTTTGCAGCGTCATACCAACTTCGAACGGAATCATTTTCGAAAGCTTATCAGCCAAACCGTAGGGTTTACCCTGCGCACGAGCCACATCGCGCACTACCGCTTTCGCAGCCATAGTACCAAAGGTAATAATTTGACTAACTGCATCACGACCGTAGTTATCAGCGACGTAATTGATAACTTTATCACGATTATCCATGCAAAAATCGACATCAAAATCTGGCATCGAAACCCGTTCGGGATTCAAGAATCGTTCAAACAGCAAATCGTACTGTAAAGGATCCAGGTCAGTAATTTTTTGCGCATAGGCCACCAGAGAGCCCGCACCCGAACCACGACCCGGCCCAACAGGAATATCATGATCCTTAGCCCACTGAATAAAGTCCATTACAATAAGAAAGTAACCCGGAAACCCCATGGTTAAAATAACATCTAACTCAAAGTCGAGACGCGCTCGATACTCTGGCGCTTTTTCTGCTGCTTTATCACCGAATAAAAAAGCGAGGCGATCATTTAAACCTTCAATAGATATTTTTCGAAAGAAGATCCCTGTACGCAGTTCTTTAAGATACTCCGGGGTATCTTCTTTGCCCTGCCACTTCTCTTGCATAACCTGGACAGTTTGCTGTTTTAATCCCTCGTAAGATTCGTACTGAAAAAACGGATCACTTTCAAAATCATCGGGCACGGGATATTCTGGCAAATAATAAGTACCCAAGGTAATTTCAACATTGCAACGTTTAGCAATTTCAACGGTATTGGCTAATGCTTCTGGTATATCACTGAACAGCTCCGCCATCTCCTCTGGCGTACGTAAATACTGTTCTTCACTGTGACTACGATTGCGTCGAGGGTCATCGAGCGAACGTCCCTCATGAATACACACCCGTGTTTCGTGCGCCTCATAATCCTCACGCTTTAAAAAACAAACTTCATTAGTCGCAACAACCGGACAATTGGTCGTACCAGCCAAGGCTACTGCACGATGCAGATATTCCTCTTCATAGGCACGCCCCGTACGCTGTAACTCCAAATAAAAACGCTCGGGAAACCAGCTCATCCATTCGGCTAAAACCGGGGTAGCATCAGCCGGATTGGAAGACATTAACAACTGCCCTACCTCACCTTGACGGCCGCAGGACAGCGCGATCAGGCCTTCTGCGTATTGTGCAATCCAAGAGCGTTTTATATACGGTTTGCCGAGGTACTGTCCTTCTTGATAGGCTCGGGTAATTAATTCAGTAAGGTTGCGGTAGCCTTGATTATTTTGTGCCAGCAAACACAATTTGCTGATCTGGGTTTCATCGCGATCATCCATGACCAAAAAATCGCTGCCATAAATAGGTTTTACGCCCGCTGCAACAGCTGCCTTATAAAATTTAATCAGCGCATAAAAATTAGTATGGTCTGTCAGCGCAACTGCCGGCATACCCATCGCAGCTACCTGACTCACCAGCGGCTTAACTCGTACCAAACCATCTATTAGAGAGAACTCGCTATGCAGACGCAAATGAATAAACGAAGCAGACATGACTTAAAAACCTAATAGATAAGCACTCAAATAACTAAATCAGTGCTAATTGTGACAATTGTTGTTTGACCGGGCCGAAAGACCGGCGATGTATAGGAGTTACCCCCAACTCGGCCAATGCCTGCATATGTACCTTAGTTGGGTAGCCTTTATGCTGAGAAAAACCATACCCAGGATATTGCTGCTCGAAAGCGATCATTTCACGGTCACGAACCACTTTCGCCAATATCGACGCAGCGGCGATCGCTGCCACTCGGCTATCTCCTTTTACCACAGCCTCAGCAGCATAGCGCCACTTTGGCACCCGATTACCATCCACCAACACATGCTCAGGCTGAATATTCAAACCCTCTACTGCACGTTTCATCGCTAATAAGCTCGCATGCAATATATTAATTTCATCAATTTCCTCAACGGAGGCTCTGGCAACACACCAGGCCAAAGCATTGTGCTGAATAATCGGAAATAATGTTTCGCGCTTTTTCTCAGTTAGTTTTTTTGAATCATCTAAGCCTGATATAGGTTTTTCGGGGTCAAGAATCACCGCTGCAGCAACGACATCTCCTGCCAAAGGACCGCGCCCAACCTCATCAACACCCGCCAACAATATACCCTGATAACATGAGACAAAGGGTTCTACTTGCTTTGTTGTCGTCTTCATTAACTAACCTTTAATTTACTCTTTTTTATCATCGCTAACAAAACCTTAGCGGCTCGCTCACTGGCATTAAGCTTAAGCGCCTGATGAATGTCGGTGAAACGTTGAATTAATTGCTGGCGCCGAGACCGATCCTGTAACTGCTCCAACACCAAAGGACCCAGCATCTCAGGCCTCACCTCATCTTGCAATATCTCTGGCACCAACCTCTCGCCAGCCAGCAAATTGGGCAAGGAAAAAAAAGCAGATTTAACCAGCCTCGAGGCAATCATAAAGGTCAATGGCGCTAGTTTATAAGCAACGACCATCGGTTTCTTTAACAGTAAAGCCTCTAGCGTCGTCGTACCGGAAGCCATCAACACTGTATCTGCCGCTGCCATCACCGTTTGCGACTGGCCATCAACTAAACGAATAGGTAAACCTTTACCGTGTTCCTGCAACATATCCTGCAACTGCTGCTTACGCAGCTCATTAGCAGCCGGGATAATAAATTTCAAATCTGGTCGATGGTGTACACACCAACGGGCAGTCTCAATAAAAGGCTGGCCCAATAATTTAACCTCGCCGCCGCGACTGCCTGGCAATAACGCAACCAAGGTATCATTAGCGGCGATCCCTAGTTGCTCACGTGCCACCAACTTTTGTTGCTCCAGCTCGCCTAGGTCTAAACTGAACTGGTCTGCCAGCGGATGACCGACAAAGGTTACTGGTACATTATGTTGATGGTAAAAATCCGCTTCAAAGGGCAACAAGGTAAGCATTCTATCCACCGAGCGAGCAATGTTTTTTATTCTCCCTTGCCGCCACGCCCACACCGAGGGGCTAACATAATGTGCCGTCAGAATACCCGCTTTACGCAGCGCTAATTCAATATTAAGAGTGAAATCTGGCGAATCGATACCAATAAAAAGGTCCGGGGGCTGATTAATAAAATGAGATTTAATGTCGCGACGAATACGCAACAGCTCTGGTAGACGTTTTAAGGGCTCAACAAACCCCATGACTGACAGCCTATCCATGGGCACACGGCTATCAAAACCTTCCGCAATCATCAACGGGCCACCAATGCCCTCAAAAACAATCTGATCAAAGTCACCATCAACACATTGGGATGTTATCGCTCGCATCAGGCCTGCCCCTAGAATATCACCAGAAGCTTCGCCTGCTACAATGCCAATACGCAATATAGCCATGCTGTTTTCTCATTAAGTTTTGAGTGGCTGGAGGTAAAACCTTAGATGACTGTTAATGCCGAACACTTGCTGCCGCAATAACTACTACCCAAACTAAGCAAGGCTTAACGGGTTATACCGCGAGTCGATGACTCTAGTGAGTGAATAAGCATATTAAGCTCATGGTGTTCAAGCGCCTGCTCTCGCAATTTATTTAGGGCGTCTTCGGTGGTTAAACCCTGACGATAAATAATTTTATATGCTCTGCGAATAGCTGCAATTGCCTCAGCGCTAAAACCACGCCTCTTCAAGCCTTCAACGTTAATCATTTTAGCTTCCGCTGGCTGCCCCATGACCGTCACATAAGCGGGTACATCCTTGCTGATATGACTACCATAACCACTAAAGCTGTGAGCTCCGATTTGGCAAAATTGGTGCACCAAGGTATAGCCTGCAAGAATAGCCCAGTCACCAACGTAGACATGACCAGCAACTGATGCATTATTAACAAAAATCGTATTATTACCTATCACTGAATCGTGCCCAATATGGACGTAGGCCATAAATAAATTATTATCGCCTATGGTTGTCTCACCACGATCTTGCACCGTGCCGCGATGAATGGTCACTCCCTCGCGAATAATATTGTTATCACCAATCACCAATTTAGTAGGCTCACCGTTATACTTCATATCTGAAGTATCTTCGCCAACGGAAGAAAACTGGTATATTTTATTATTGGTGCCAATTTTAGTAGGTCCTTTCAAAACCACATGGGAGGCAATAACAGTACCCGAGCCTATTTCTACATCTGGACCCACTACAGTCCATGGGCCGACCTTAACATCATCAGCCAGCTTGGCACTGGGATCTATAATTGCACGTGGATCTATCAACAATGAGCTTCCTATAATTCTGTGTTTTTAACTAAAACGCTTTATCGGCGCAAATGATATCGGCTGCCGCTGCCAAGGTACCATCAACATAAGATTCGCAAGAAAACTTCCATATACTGCGGCGGTCAGATACGTATTTTACTTTTAAAATCAACTGATCACCAGGCACTACCTGCCGTTTGAAACGAACATTATCAGCCCCAACAAATAAATACATCGAACCATCCGCAGGCGTCTTATCAGCTGTTTTAAAGCCTAATATTCCAGCAGCCTGCGCCATCGCTTCAATAATAAGCACACCCGGCATAACCGCTTTTTGTGGAAAATGGCCACTAAAAAAGGGTTCATTAATCGAAACATTTTTTATCGCAGTAATCGAGTCACCAATATTTATTTCTAAGACTCTATCAACCAATAAAAACGGATAGCGGTGGGGAAGGTATTCCTGTATTTCCTTTACATCCATCATCAACAATAACCTTTTTAAGTAACAGCAGTTTAATCCAATTTTTTCTCAAGAGCTGCGAGACGCTTCGCTATTTCATCCAGCCTGAAAAACCTAATAGCATTTCTACGCCAACGATGGGACTCTTGCACAGGAATACCTGATGAATAAACACCTGCCGTGCTAATCGATTTATTGACCATTGTCATTGCGGTGATAAACACGTTATCTACAATAGTTAAATGCCCACCAATGCCCACTGCACCAGCAATGGTACAATTGCGACCAATTTTGGTGCTACCAGCGACACAGCTGCAACCAGCAATCGCTGTATTTTCGCCCAACTCTACGTTGTGACCAATTTGAATCTGATTATCAAGAATAACCCCGTTGGCGATAACAGTATCGTCTAATGCGCCACGATCAATTGTGGTACCTGCACCAATATCAACATTATCGCCAATACGAACACCACCTAGCTGCGCAATTTTAACCCAGCCACCGCGTTTAGGATCTGCAGAGGGAGCAAAACCAAAACCATCAGCACCAATGACTGCACTACTATGAATAGTGGTTTGGTCACCGATAACTACGCCATGGTAAATCGTCACATTGGCATGCAATAAGCAATCATCACCTACCACGCTGTCACGGCCGATAAAGCACCCCGCACCAATCGTTGTATTACAACCGATACGCACGCCAGCTTCAATGGTGACATTAGCGCCGATAACTGCACTTCCATCAACAAAGGCCGACTCACTCACTGCTGCAGTAGGGTGTATACCACTATCCTTCGACCAATCAGGGATAAATAATTGCGAAGCTTTAGCGTAAGTTAAGTACGGGTTTGCTGAAATCAAACAATGGCTGGGGCAAAGCGCAACCATCTCGGCAGCAACAATAACAGCCTCTGCCGTAGTCGATTTAAGTGCCTGCTGGTATTTAGGATTGGCTAAAAAACTTAACTGCCCTGCACCCGCTGAACTCAAGGTAGCCAAACCCGAAATAACGACTTGCGAGTCACCTTCGCAGCGTACGTCCAACAGTTCGGCTAATTGAGCCAATGTGTATTGCGGCATGCTTATCCTCTATCGTCAAAAATTACCGTCACCAAAATCACTTACTTCATCTGGTTGAGTTTGTCAGTTACTTTGGCAGTAATACTATAGCTACTATCGACATGCATAGCAGCCTGCTGGTTTAACAACAGTCCAATATTATCCGCCTCAACAATATCGCTCACAGCTTTCTGTAGCTTTGGTCCCAGCTCTTGAGCTACCTCTTGCAGCAGTTCTTGTTCGGCTGTTTGCAACTTCCTTTGTACAAACTCAATATCAGCACGCTTCTCTTGTAGTTTTTTAGCCTCTGCCTGCTTTTGTTCATTGCTCATTACCGCCGCATCTTTTTGTAGCTGAGCAACAGTACTCTGATAGGCTTTACCCAATGATTCTAATTGCTTACGATTTTCGGTAAAAGTCGTTTCAGCTTGCAATGCTTTTAAACGACTCTGCGCCAACTCTGTATTAATAATCGCCTGCTGTGCATTCAACACTGCAATTTTTCCTTCGGCAGTTGCAGCCAAAGGCATACAAAAAGTTACTACCATCAAGCTAATTTTAAAGAATTTATTCACGTTACATCTCCACTATCGTATATTTATTAAACGTTATTGAACTGAGCAATTATTTCAACACCCTAAAAACTGCGACCCAATGAGAACTGAAAAGCTTCAGTTCTATCATCGTCACCAGCATTTAACGGTTTTGCAATACTGAAAGTTAAAGGGCCGAAACCAGTAATCCAACTTAAACCAACACCGGCGGAATAACGCAGTTCACCCATATCGACTTCATAACAATTGGCCTGAGTAGCACCACAGTGCGTACTAAAAACATTGCCGATATCAAAAAAGAATGCTGTACGTACTGACCGCTGATCTTTGATAAACGGTAAAGGAAATAACAGTTCAGCGCCACCCTCAATTAATACGTTACCACCAAAAGGATCAGCTCTTCCCGAATCTTTATAGGTGGCAATTTTATTACCACTCGAATCCAATACATAGGAGGATTTGTCATCACTGATCAAGGTTCCAGTGCCGTCATCAATAGCAGCTACGCCCGTACTGTAAAGTATAGCCTTGGTACTGCGCGGCCCCAACGTGTTACTTTTAAAGCCACGAACCGAACCAAAACCACCCGAATAAAAATGATTGTAAAATGGCAACTCATCACCACCAATCCCATCACCAAACCCCAACTCTGTCCGGAAGCGTAAAATAAAAGTATCATTGAGCGGCACAAAAATCTGCCCATTATAGACCATTTTAAAATACTGCAAATCACTGCCCGGCACGGTAAGTTCAAACGACAAACTTTGTGAGGCACCATTGGTCGCCAAGCGGCCACGGTTTAAAGTCGATTGGTTCCAACTGGTAGTAATTGAAAAGTTATCAAAGCTATCGCCATGCTCATCCAGAAAACCCTGCGCTGTGGGTGGAGACAGTAATTCAGGGAATAAAACGGTACCGTCATCATCAACCAACAACACCGGCACTTCAGCTACTGTAGAGTCAGTACTCGGCTGGTAATAATAGCGAAAGTTATCCCGTCTTACATCAAACAAACGTGGACTGGTTTTAATCTCCTGTGCAGCAAAATTACCTGCAGAAATGCGGGTATTTGAATAGCCAAAGCTAAAGCCTAAACGCTCAGTCTCTTTTATCGGATAACTAAAATTGATATTAGCCCCATAAGCATCGGTGGTGTAATTAGAAACGTTAATCTCGCTCAAGTCGGTTTCTCGGTAGAATACTGAGAAACCACGGCTCACACCATCTTTGGTATAGTAGGGATCAACATAACTAAAATTGATACTGGTCTGATAATCACTTTTATTCAGCCCAATACCAATCTGCTTACCTGTACCCAAAAAGTTATCTTGCTGGATGTTCGCTCCCAGTAAAATACCACTATCTTGAGAAAACCCCACGCTCGCACCTATACTACCGGAAGACTGCTCTTCTACCTGATAGCGTAAATCAATCAAATCGTCAGTACCTGGGACCTCAAGCGTATCGATTTTAGCTTCTTTAAAGTAACCCAAGCGCTCTAACCGCACACGGGATAGCTCAATACTTGAAGAAGAGGCTGGCGCAGCCTCCATTTGCCGCATTTCACGGCGCAAGACTTCATCAGCGGTACGGGTGTTCCCTTCGAAGTTGATTCGGCGAACATAGGTGCGCTTACCCGGATCAACAAAGAATTTAATATTAACTGTCTTGTCTTCATCATTAATGTCAGGAATACCGTCAACTTTAGCAAAATTGTAGCCCTCATTCCCCAATCGCTTACCTATCCACTCTTCAGTACTTGTCACCAGGGATTGAGAAAAAGTCTGCCCTTGCTTTATAAATATATAGGGGAGTAATTCCTCTTCTGACAAAATAATATCACCAGAAAGGTCAACCTCCCCGACTTCGTACTTATCACCCTCAGTGATATTGACCGTAATATAGACTGCGGTGCGGTCAGGAGAAACAGCAACCTGTGATGAATCGATATTAAACTTGATATAACCCCTATCTAGGTAAAAGGAGCTTAGCGTATCAAGGTCACCCGATAGTTTTTCTTTAGCGTATTTATCGTTGCCACTCAACCAAGACAGCCAACCGGTCGATTTTATTTCCATCAAATCCAGCAACTCCGCCTCTTTGTAAGCAGCATTACCGACGATATTGATATGTTTGATGGCTGCGGTGGTCCCTTCATTGATATTGATATTGACTACGACACGGTTGCGAGGCAGCAAAGTTATATCGGTATCAATACTTGAATCATAACGACCTTGCGACACATACTGGCGGGTCAACTCCATTTTCATCCCTTCCAGAGTAGAGCGTTTAAACACCTGCCCCTCTGCCAAGCCAGCACCACTCAAACCTTTTAATAATGCCTCTGTTTCAATCGCTTTATTACCTTCGATATTGATTTCACTGATCGATGGCCGCTCCTCAACAGACACCACCAGAATATTGCCATCACGACCAATAAATACATTATCAAAGTTACCAGTACGAAACAGACTCCGGATGCCGTTACGGACACTGCTCTCGCTCACGGTATCACCGACGTTAACAGGTAAAGCAGAAAAGATACTTCCTGCTGAAATACGCTGTAAACCTTCGACTCTTATATCAGAGACGACAAAAGACTCTTCAGCACGGGCGTTTGATACACTAAGTGCAACACAAAATAAAAACAGGAAATAACGTTTCATCTAAGGTTTTTTACCAATAGTATTATCGGCCGTCTACTACCGACAAAGTCGGATATCGGACCATTTAATTTATCAATAGCACAGAGTCAATTTCAATTAACCGGACTAAGCGGCTGATTGCAGTGCTATCGACTTTCTTATTTAATCTGCTATTGCGACAGCACATTATTCTAGACGCATCACGATGAGAGGAAAACATCACAACCGGGATATATCATTATACAGAGCAAGGATCATAACGCCGAGAATAATAACAACACCTAATTGATATCCTAGCATTTGGATCCGCATAGATACCTCTTTGCCCGTTAACACCTCTACTAATCCGTACATAATATGACCACCATCCAACACCGGGATCGGCAGTAAATTTAGCACACCCAAACTAATACTCAATAATGCCAAAAAGCCCAAATAGGCCTCCCAACCTGAATTGGCCGAAGCGCTCGCCACTTTAGCAATGGTTATCGGTCCACTCAAGTTTTTCGGAGATATCAGGCCCGTTAACATTTTTTTAATCGATTCAAGGGTAAATACACTCATTGACCAAGTGCGATCCAAAGCTTGTACCATAGCGTCAACAGGACCATAACTGAAGCTGCGCTTCATTTTTTCTGGCCACTCCGGCAATTGCACACCGACACCAACCTGGCCATAGCTGGTTTTATCTTCACTGTATTTAGTTGCCGGGGTAAGCAATGTACTTAACTGCTCATTATCGCGCAGATATATCAGCTCAATCACCTGCCCAGGACGAGCCCTAACATAATCAACCCAGGCAGCCCAATCCGCCACAGCCTCTCCATCAGCGCTAAGAATTTTATCACCTGCCTGCAAACCTGCTTGCTGCGCAGGACTATCATCAACGACCTGCCCGATAACAGCCAATATTGTAGGGCGATACAGTGTAAGCCCGATGCCACCTACCAGGTCGGAGGCTTCATCACCTACCATCCATTCATCCAACTCAGCACTAGAGCCATAGACAATACTGGAATCAGGGTATTTGACAGAAAATTCAAGAGGACCACTTTCGCCGATTCGCTGCATCAAACGCAAATGTAAAGCCTGCCATGTTGGTGTCGGCTCACCATCAACAGCTACGATTTCCTGACCTGGCTCAAGGCTCGCCAGCGCCGCGACAGAGCCGGGCTCAACCTTATCAATAATAGGCACGACACCGGTAACCCCACCGATGAATACACACCAGTAAACAACGATAGCCAAGAGAAAGTTGGCTAAAGGACCCGCAGCAACAGTAGCCAGGCGATAACTAACAGGCTTGCGATTAAACGCATACTGTAACTCATCTTCAGCAACCTCGCCTTCACGCTCATCCAGCATCTTCACATAGCCGCCCAACGGCAAAGCAGCTATCACAAACTCAGTACCATGCTTATCGTGCCAACGATAAAGAGGCGTACCGAAACCGATTGAGAAGCGCAACACTTTGATACCGCAGCGTCGCGCCACCCAAAAATGGCCAAATTCGTGAATAGTAACCAAAATAGCCAATGTTACAGCGGTTATCAGTATGGTTTGTAGTAATTCCATAAATCAGAGGACTTTTATTAGTCGATTTAGCAGTCAGTAAATAGGATGTCGAAAGTTAGATCAAAAGCTAAGCAGCAAGCGCATTAACAATAAATAAAGCTGCCATGGCTCTCGCCTCAAAATCCTGCTGTTGGACAATAGCCAAGGACTCCGGTTCAACTACGGGCATATTCATTAAAACATGCTCAATGATATCAGGGATATCAGTAAAACGGATGCGATGATTCAGAAATGCATCAACGGCGACTTCATTAGCTGCATTAAGCACTGCCATTGCAGTACCACCTGCCGCCACAGCCTCCGTGGCTAAACGCAGACAAGGGAAACGCTGGTAATCCGGCGCTTCAAAATCAAGCCTGGCAGTCGCCAGAATATCCAAGCTAGAAACACCCGAACTAATACGCTGCGGAAAAGCCAAAGCATGGGCAATGGGCGTACGCATATCCGGGTTACCCAGCTGGGCCAACACGGAACCATCGCAGTACTCCACCATAGAGTGAATAACACTCTGCGGATGAATAACAATCTCAATATTTTGTGGGCCGGTATTAAACAACCAGCAAGCCTCAATCAACTCCAGCCCCTTATTCATCATAGTGGCAGAATCAACGGATATTTTTCGGCCCATACTCCAATTAGGGTGAGCACAAGCCTGATCAGGGCTTACTGCAGACAAGTTCTCGAGCGGTGTTTGCCGGAAAGGCCCACCAGAACCCGTCAATAAAATACGACGCACACCCTCTCCGTCCAAATCAAGCTTTGCACCTTGCTGATAGCGCACCGGCATACACTGAAAAATAGCATTGTGCTCGCTGTCTATTGGCAACAGAATAGCACCGCTCTGTTCAACCGCCTGCATAAATAAATGGCCGGCCATCACCAATGATTCTTTATTAGCTAATAAGACTTTTTTTCCCGCATTAACTGCAGCCATAGTCGGCGCCAAACCAGCGGCACCAACAATCGCAGCCATAACACTATCGACCTCGACCGCTGCAGAAACCTGCAGCAACCCCTCATCACCGCTCAGCACGGTAGTTTCTGTAAGATTCAAGCGAGTGAGTTGATCTGAGAGTTGCTGCGCGGCATTTTCATCACGCATTACCGCATAACGAGGATGGTGCGCTTGTATTTGTGGTAACAGCAGATCAACTCGAGTATTGGCCGTCAAGGCATAGATACGGTAGCGGTCAGCATGGCGGGCCACCACATCCAAGGTACTCACACCCACAGAGCCGGTAGAGCCCAGTACGGTGATATTCTGCATCTTAAAGGACATCTTTTACCAACCCATTAAAATTAAAGACAGCGCAAAAACGGGAGCTGCTGCAGTCATGCTATCCAGCCGATCCATTAAACCTCCATGCCCCGGTAATATTCGACCACTATCCTTGAGCCCCTGATGACGCTTCACCATGCTTTCTAATAGGTCACCCAACACTGAAGCCAAGCTGGTCAGCAACGCAACAACTAACACAGGAACCAAGCCGTGCCTGGCATCATCCAACAGCCACCACAAAACGGCAACAAGCGTGATTGTAGCTACTAGCCCTCCCCAAAAACCTGCCCAAGACTTACCGGGACTAACCTCCGCTGCCAGCTTGGATTTACCCCAAGCCCTACCGGAAAAGTAAGCACCAATATCAGCTGTCGCCACTATCGCCAACAACAAGACAATCAAAGCTATACCATTAACATGCATTCGAAGATAAACCAGTGCCAACCATGCTGGCACGAGAGTCAACCACCCCATAAGGATTCGCGCAGCTACTGATTTCCAAATAATGGCACTAGCGGGATAACTTTTTACCCATAGCAGAGCAATACTCCACCACAAACAAGCCAGACCCAGTACATCCCTAACCCGGTTAAGATTGATTAAATCTGTTAATAGCTGAGTATGCCAAGCAACTAAGGCGAGCAAGCACAGTGTAGAAAAAGTAAAACCAACCTTAGCCAACCGAGACGACAAGCCGGCCATAGCGGACCACTCCCAAGCCGCAACCAGTACCAGCACTCCGAATAACACAGCTAAACCTACAGGGGCTAGTAACACGATGCCGCCCACCAACAATAGGGCCATAATAATCGCTGTTACTAACCGCTGCTTTAACACTATCGATTGACCTCCGCCACTGTCATCTTTGCACTTTGTCTTTCTTGACTCGTATCACGACCACCAAAACGTCGCTCTCGGTGATTATAGCTATCCAGTGCATCCAGCATATCTTGCTCCGCAAAGTCAGGCCATAGCGTGGCGGTAAAAAACAGCTCCGCATAAGCTAACTGCCACAGCAAAAAGTTACTGATACGCTGCTCATTAGCGGTACGGATGCACAAGTCAGGCATCGGTAAATCCGCCAATGCTATATTTGCACCCAGGCTCTGCTCATCAATCTGCTCAGGCTCCAACTCGCCAGCCTTCACTTGCCTGGCCAGTTGGCGTGCAGCATTAGTAATATCCCAACGACCGCCGTAATCAATAGCTATAACCAATGTCGTCTCGGTATTAGCTTGGGTTAACTGTTCTGCAGCGACCATTTGCTTAATCAATCCCTCCGCCAAACGGCTGCGATCGCCAATAAATCGAACCCGAACCCCATCAGCATGCAACTGTTTGACCTCACGCTTTAAATAACTTCGAAACAGCGTCATCAAGGCCTTGACCTCGGCTTTAGGCCTCTGCCAATTCTCACTACTAAAAGCAAACAGGGTCACTATATGAATGCCGTAATCCTTCGCCAGCCGAAGCACCCCACGCACAGCCTCCACCCCTGCCAAATGACCAGCCGGTGTAGACTTTCCTTGACGCTTCGCCCAGCGACTATTGCCGTCCATTATAATGGCTAGATGCTTAGGCACACGTCGTACCAAACACTGGTCTGAGAGATCAACCATATTGCTATAAACTCATCCAGTGACTTATTATATTTCCATCAAATCGACTTCTTTGGCAGCCAAAACCTTATCAACCTCTGCGATAAAACGGTCAGTAATTTTTTGAACGTCTTCGTGACCTTTACGCTCTTGATCTTCGCTGATTTCTTTTTCTTTTTGCAGCTCTTTTATATCGGCAAGAACATCGCGCCGAATATTGCGAATTGATACCCGCGAGTGCTCTGCCTCTTGCTTCGCTCGCTTAATAAAACCACGACGCGTATCTTCAGTTAACATAGGCATTGGAATTCTAATCACCGAACCGGCTGTAGAGGGGTTCAAGCCCAGATCAGACTTCATAATCGCCTTTTCTACTTCAGGAACAATAGCTTGCTCCCAAGGCACCACTGACAATGTACGCGCATCCTCAACGTTAATAGCCGCCAACTGACTTAGCGGCGTATCTGAACCGTAATAACTCACACGAATACCGTCAAGAATGCTTGGGTGCGCACGACCTGTACGGATTTTATTCAAGCTGGTACCTAAAACTGCCAGCGTTTTTTGCATCCGATCTTCAGCATCTCGCTTTAATTCTTCAATCACTGATTATCTCCCCATCAACTTATCTATATTAACTACCATTACTCGGGACTTAACTGCCCGACAATAAGCGTACCTTCATCACCGCCATTAACAATGCTCAACAAAGCACCTTTTTCTTCCATTGCAAAAACACGTAACGGCATATTATGATCACGACACAAACAAATAGCCGTTAAATCCATAACTTCCAACTTTTTATCCAATACCTCATCGTAACTCAACTGATCATACTTAGTTGCAGCAGGGTCTTTCATCGGATCAGCACTATACACGCCATCCACTTTGGTTGCTTTCAGTACCAACTCTGCTTCAACCTCAATACCGCGAAGACACGCAGCTGAATCAGTAGTAAAAAACGGATTACCAGTACCCGCCGCAAAAATAACCACCTCACCGCGCTTTAACGCTCGCATAGCTTTACGGCGATCATAATGATCGACCACACCACTCATTGGAATAGAAGACATCACCCGCGAAGAAATATTAGCTCGCTCAAGAGCATCGCGCATCGCCAGCGCATTCATAACGGTTGCCAACATACCCATATGGTCACCGGTTACCCGATCCAGACCGGCACGCTGCAAGGCGGCACCACGAAATAGATTACCACCACCGATAACCAAGCCAACCTGAACCCCAATACCAATTAATTGACCAACTTCTAGCGACATCCGGTCCAGAACTTTAGGATCAATCCCAAAGCTCTCAGCCCCCATCAATGCCTCGCCGCTCAACTTCAACAAAATACGTTTATATTTTTTATCCGAGGTTGGCATATATAGCTCCTATGACAGCATGACGGCTCAACGGCCAAAAACTTACCCGCTTAATTGTATAACAAGCAGGCAGCAAAAAGGGGCCCGCAGGCCCCATTTAAATAGCCAATATTTAGCTATTTAATTGTGCAGCAACCTCTGCTGCAAAATCGACTTCATCCCGCTCTATACCTTCGCCTACTTCAAACCGCACAAAGGTAATCACATCTGCACCAGCCTCTTTAACTAACTGTGCTATGGTAAACTCAGGGTTTTTAACGAAAGGCTGATCCAGCAAGCTGTTTTCTTTCAAAAACTTCTGGATACGACCTACCATCATTTTTTCAACGATAGCCTCTGGCTTGCCTTCCATATCAGGCTGAGCCTTAATAATCTCTTTTTCTTTATCAACAATCTCAGCAGGCATGTCCTCGGCGCGAACTACCTGTGGGTTTACAGCAGCTACATGCATAGCCACATCTTTGGCCAACTCGGCGTCACCACCCTTAAGAGAAACCAATACCGCAATCCGGTTATTTGAGTGGACATAGCTTCCCACAACACCTTCCGACTCAAGCAATACCGCACGACGTACACCGATGTTTTCACCAATTTTTTGCACTAATGAGTCACGGGCCGCACTCAGCTCACCGTCCATCAATGCTGCAACATCGGTTTGCTTTTCAGCAAATGCTTTATCAGTAACTTTATCCACAAACGCCAACAAACTCTCGTCTCTGGCAGCAAAGTCAGTCTCGCTATTCACTTCAACCAGCATGCCATAGCTACCATCTTCGGCAACTCTAGCCACAACAACACCTTCAGCAGCTGTACGGCCTGCTTTTTTAGCCGCCTTCATACCGCTGTTTTTACGCATTTCTTCGATTGCCGCATCAATATCACCACCAGATGCTGCCAGCGCTTTTTTGCACTCCATCATGCCCAGGCCGGTACGATCACGTAATTCTTTCACCATAGAAGCAGAAATAGCCGCCATTGTATTTTCCTCTAGCAAATGCCACCTATCACCCATTTTACAAACAGGTCGTGACAAATCATTAATCTTTTAATAGATAAATCATTCTATATTGGTACTTGACCGCTAAATACACTCAAATATCAAACTGATTTAATTCAAAAAGGGGGCCACGCCCCCTTTAACGTCACCATCAAGCAGAATAACTTACTCTGCTACTGGAGCCGCTGCTGCTGGAGCCGGCTCTGCTTCTGCAGCAGCCTCAGCAGCTTCTTCTTGAGGCACTACGCCATCAGCCGCTTTGCCAGCAATAATTGCGTCAGCAACTGCAGCGGCATACAACTTAATTGCACGAATCGCATCATCATTACCAGGAATAACGTAATCTACGCCATCTGGATTACTGTTAGTATCGACGATACCAATAACCGGAATACCCAGGTTGTTAGCTTCTTGAATAGCAATACGCTCTTGATCTACATCGATCACGAACAATGCATCAGGCAAGCCGCCCATATCTTTAATACCACCAATGGAACGCTCAAGCTTTTCCATGTCACGGGTACGCATCAGCGCTTCTTTTTTGGTCAACTTCAGGAAAGTGCCATCAGTTTGCTGAGTCTCTAAATCACGTAAACGCTTAATAGAACCACGAATTGTTTTGTAGTTAGTCAACATGCCACCTAACCAACGGTGACTTACGTAAGGCTGGCCAGAACGATCAGCTTGCTCACGCATGATCTTACCTGCCGCTCGCTTGGTGCCAACAAAGAGAATTTTGTTTTTGTTGCTAGCCAGCTTTTGAATAAAAGCCAAGGCATCATTAAATGCTGGAACAGTGTGCTCCAAGTTAATGATATGAATCTTGTTGCGGGCACCAAAAATGTACTTGCTCATTTTAGGATTCCAGTAACGAGTCTGGTGGCCAAAGTGAACGCCAGCCTGCAACATATCGCGCATACTTACTTGTGTCATAATATTACCTTTTACGGGTTAGGCCTCCATACACCCCATCGGCCAACCCTCACCCGCATACCTCATAAACCGGAGGAAAATACAAGCTGGGCACCCTGACCAATGTGTCGGCATATGTGCGGATTTAATGAATGATAAATCTCAATTTAGCGCCTAAATTGCCAAAACAGAATCGAGGCCTAAATTTGAGAGCGCGCTTTATACCACAGACCCCACAAAACTTAAAGCTAAACCGTTGTCTTTATGCCAATTACACTAACCGATAACAGTCAACTAATTAGAGATAATTTGGCTTTTGAGGACACGCTTGGTTTACAATACTGCTCATACTGAAAGCAGTAGCCGTACTTTCCTTATCTTCCCCCACAAAATCAAAGAGTTAAACTGAAATAGCCGAATGAAGATTTCAATCAAAACCCCAGAACAACTTGCCAAAATGCGTATTGCTGGCCGTTTAGCCGCCGACGTACTGGAAATGATCACCCCACACGTAGTCGCCGGCACAAGCACGGAAGAACTAGACCGCATCTGCCACGATTATATCGTTAACACCCAACAGGCAATCCCCGCGCCACTTAACTATAATGGCTTTCCCAAATCCATTTGCACCTCGGTAAATGAGGTCGTATGTCATGGCATCCCATCTGAGCGCAAGATCTTAAAAAATGGCGACATCCTCAATATTGATGTTACTGTGATCAAAGATGGCTTTCATGGCGACACTAGCAAAATGTTCCATATTGGCCCCCCGACCAAACATGCTGAGCGCCTAGTCAATATCACTCAAGAGTGCCTTTATAAAGCCATCGACATCGTTCGCCCCGGCACCACCTTAGGCGATATCGGCCATATCATCCAAAAGCACGCCGAAGCCAACTATTACTCAGTGGTACGGGAGTACTGCGGTCACGGTATTGGCGAAGTATTCCACGAAGAGCCACAGGTATTGCACTACGGGAAAAAAGGCACCGGCACGGTCCTTAAAGAAGGCATGACTTTTACGATTGAACCAATGCTTAATGCAGGTAAGCGCCACGTCAAACTCAACACCAAAGATGGCTGGACGGTAACCACTAAAGACAACCGCCCATCAGCTCAATGGGAGCACACCCTCGCCGTAACTAACGATGGCGTAGAAGTGCTAACTGCGCGGCCAAATGAGCCTTTTTACAAAGCCTAGCTCATCGAGTACACAAGCAATTGCCATGCTGGCATTAAATAGCACGCGCCCGCTTGGCACCCGCTTAAAAAGTACTGGGACAACAAGTAAAACTCAACAAACTTCACCCCAATGACGCCGACTGCAATCATTGCTAGCCGATCAACACGAGGTCACACAGCCATCATGCACGAGCAGTCTTTTTCTATTCCAACTACCGTTTTTGACCCAGAGCTACTCGCCCAGGCACTAAAGAGCTCAAAGTCGATAATCCCCCTATTAAAGAAAAACATTGAGCGCACCACCGATTACCTGCACCAGCAATACCAACAAGGCGCTTATATTCGCGACCTGATCTGGTCAAAATCTAACTTTATCGATCAGATCCTACAGACTTGCTGGCAGCTGTATAACTGGGGCGAACAAACGGATATCAGCCTGATCGCGGTAGGTGGCTATGGCCGGGGTGAGTTACACCCGCACTCCGATATCGACTTACTCATACTGCTAGAAAATGAATCCAGCGTTGAGCGCCACAAACAAAATATCAGCGACTTCATTACCCTGCTCTGGGATATCAACCTAAATATTGGCCACAGCGTACGCACACTCGAAGAAAACCAAACCAAAGCTGCCGCAGACATCACCATCGCCACCAATTTAATGGAATCAAGAACGCTGACCGGCTCAACGGCATTGTATCAAACCATGATTGACAATACTGGCCCTGAAAAAATATGGCCCAGCCAAGCCTTTTTCCGCGCCAAATGGGATGAGCAAATAGAACGCCATAAGTATTATGGCAACAGCGAGTATGTACTGGAAGCCAATGTCAAAAAGTCTCCCGGCGGTCTGCGCGACATCCAAATGATCAGCTGGATCGCCAAACGGCATTTTGGCATCGAGAACTTATCCGAACTGGTCGATCTTGGTTTTCTATTAAAAGAAGAAATTACCATACTTAATCGTGGCATGGATTTTCTTTGGCGAGTTCGCTACGCCCTGCACATGATCGCCAACCGCGAAGAGGATCGACTACTGTTCGACCACCAGCGCACACTTGCCAAGATGTTTGGCTACGATGATGACAATGCGAAAATGGCCGTCGAACAGTTTATGCAGTACTACTATCGCTGGGCACTATCCCTCGGCGAGCTAAATGACGTCCTCATGCAGCAGTTCGATGAAACAATTCTGCGCACCAGCGAAGCTGACAACGTGTACGAGATTAACGAACGCTTTCGTGTTCGCAATGGCCATATAGAAGTGAGCCACGACCAGGTATTTGAACAAACCCCATCCGCCTTGATGGAAATATTTGTACTGATGGCTCAGAACGACAATATCGATGCGGCCCGAGCCTCAACTATCAGGCTAATTAGAACCAGTCGCGACCTTATCGATGATGACTTTCGTAATGATCCGCAAAATATTCACTACTTTATGCAAGTACTGCGCTCCACCGAAAAAGTAGCACTACAACTTCGGCGCATGCTGCGCTTTGGTGTACTGGGTAAATACCTGCCTGAATTTGGCAAAATAATTGGTCAGATGCAACACGATTTATTTCATATTTATTCAGTTGATGCACACATCATGGAAGTCATCAAAAATCTGCGCCGCTTCCAATATTCAGACACACAAAAGAAATTCCCCGTCGTCACTCGTATCGTCAAACGACTACCGAAAGTGGAACTACTTTACATAGCGGGACTTTACCATGATATCGCCAAAGGTCGCGGCGGCGACCACTCCAAACTAGGGATCGTGGATGCACGAAATTTTTGCCAACAGCACCAGCTAAGCAACCGTGATACCAACCTAGTCTGCTGGCTGGTCGAACACCACCTATTAATGTCCGCTGTCGCTCAGCGCCAGGATATTTCTGACCCCGATGTTATTGGTAATTTCGCCACTATTGTCGGCAATCAAGACTATCTGGACTATCTATTTGTGTTCACCGTTGCCGACATCAACGCCACTAACCCCAGTTTATGGAATAGCTGGCGTGCCTCGCTATTACGCCAACTCTACACCGAAACCAAGCGCGCTTTACGCAGAGGCTTGGGCAACCTCGCTGATAAAGCCGATTGGATTGCCGATAATCAACAGACAGCGCTGGAACAGCTCGAATCACTTGGCTACTCCGAAGAGCAAATACATGCTGCCTGGAAGAATATTGGCGAAGACTATTTTCTACGTGAAAAAACCGAAGATATCATCTGGCACACTGAGGCTATCACTCGCCACACCAACACCGACGAACCGCTCATCATCTTGAAAGAAAGCAGCGATCTAGATTTTGAGGGCGCCACCCAGATATTTGTTCATACCCGCCATCAAGACGGACTGTTTGCTCTACTCGCATCAGGACTCGAACAGCTTGATCTCAACATACAAGATGCACGCATCTATAAATCCGGCGGCCGCTTTACCCTCGACACATTCTTTGTGCTCGACCATAATGGCGAACCTATCGGCGACGACCCCGAACGCACTGCACATATTGAAACCTTTTTGCTCGATCATATAAAAAACACCGATAAATATATTGATGTCATACAACGATTCACTCCCAGAAAACTCCGTTTATTTTCTGTGCCTACGCGCACTACCTGGTTCACTGATGTATCCGGTAACTATAGCGTCTTGGAAGTACTTACCCCCGACCGCCCAGGGCTACTCGCACGCATCGGTAAAATATTTTTAGATTTTGGCATTCAATTACAAAACGCCAAAATTGCCACCTTGGGCGAGCGCGTAGAAGATTTATTTTTTATTACAGACAACAACCAACAACCCATTGACGACCCTGCGCTTTGCGAAGCAATTCAAAAGGCAATTTGCAAACAACTCGATGAACAGGCAGCAGCTTAAGAAAAATATATGAACCCAGACCTATTAAACTTACAGCCCTACCCGTTTGAAAAACTAAACGCATTAAAATCACAGGTAACTGCTAACAGCAACCTTACACATATTGCACTATCTATTGGGGAGCCGAAACATCAGTCCCCAGCGTTCGTCAAGCAAACCTTGATCGACAATATGGACAAGCTGGCCAACTACCCGACCAGCATTGGCCTACCCGCCTTAAGATCAACAATTGCCCAGTGGCTGGTCAAGCGCTTCAAACTCAAGCCAGGTAGTATCGACCCAGAACAACACGTGCTACCTGTTAGTGGCACCCGCGAAGCCCTGTTTTCTTTTACCCAGGCGATTATTGACCGCCAACCCCAACCATTGGTAATCAGCCCTAACCCTTTTTATCAAATTTACGAAGGCGCGGCTTTGTTGGCGGGCGCCGAACCACATTTCTTAGCCTGCACCTCCGAAAATAACTTTATTCCTGATTTTGATGCAGTCAGCGACGAGGTGTGGCAGCACTGCCAGCTACTGTTTTTATGTAGCCCCGGCAATCCAACTGGCGCCGTTATTGATAGCAAGACGCTAACCAAACTAATAGCCTTAGCAGACCGCTATGACTTTGTTATCGCCAGCGACGAATGCTACTCAGAACTATATTTTGATGAGCAGTCGCCACCAACTGGCTTACTGCAAACATGTACCGAAATTGGCCGCGACGACTTTAGCCGCTGCGTGGTATTTCACAGCCTATCCAAACGCTCTAACTTACCAGGCTTACGCTCTGGCTTCGTCGCTGGCGACTCTAGCATTCTTAAACAGTATTTGCTCTACCGCACCTACCACGGCTGTGCCATGCCAATTCAACATCAATTAGCCAGTATCGCCGCATGGTCCGACGAGCAGCACGTCAAAATAAACCGTGATCTGTATCGGCAAAAATTCGATGCTGTTTTAGCGATTTTAGAGGGCAGCCTGGAAGTCAGCAAACCCGATGCAGGGTTTTACCTATGGGCAAAAACACCTATCACTGACACCGATTTTGCCCAGCAACTATTTGCCCAACAAAATCTTACTGTGCTACCCGGCCGCTATATAGGCCGCACAGTAAATGGCATCAACCCTGGCGAAAACCGCATCCGTATGGCTCTGGTAGCCTCACTCGAAGAATGTATCGATGCCGCTGAGCGAATCAAAACCTTTGTTGCCCAATTATAAGGAGCTGCTGAATTTATGCTAAAACAGCAACGCGCTGATTATATTAGGGAAAAACTCCAAGCACTCTATCCCGAGCAGCTTATACCCCTTGATCACAAAGACCCTTATACGCTACTCGTCGCAGTTTTGCTCTCAGCTCAATGTACCGATGTGCGTGTCAACCAAGTCACACCTGCTCTGTTTGCCCTGGCTGACAACCCTTTTGATATGGCCCAGCAATCGGTCGAAGATATTCAGACGATTATTCGCCCCTGCGGTTTATCCCCACAAAAAGCTAAAGCGATTAAGCTTTTATCCGAAATGCTAGTCGAAAAATATAACGGTGAAGTCCCCGCCAATATGGAGGCGCTGGAAGAATTCCCCGGCGTTGGCCATAAAACGGCTAGCGTGGTGATGTCGCAGGCATTCGGCATCCCCGCCTTTCCGGTAGACACGCATATTCACCGACTCGCTCAGCGCTGGGGCTTAACAAAAGGTAAAAATGTCACCCAAACCGAAAAAGATTTGAAAAAATTATTTCCAAAAGAAAGCTGGAATGCATTGCACTTGCAAATTATTTACTACGGCAGAGAGTTCTGTTCAGCTCGGGGTTGCGACGGCACTGTTTGTGAAATTTGCAAACACTGTTACCCCAATAGAAAAAAACCAAAAATAGTTAATAAGCCCTAATCACTTTGTTCCACCACCCTGTAATAAAGAAGCAAAAAAAACCCTGCTAAAAAGCAGGGTTTTTACTAACTAGCTAAAATCACTTTTCAACTTCAGCTTTAATCACAGCAGTAACACGACGATTTGCCTTACGACCTTCTGCCGTATTGTTATCCGCAATTGGTCGAGACTCACCGTGACCAACTGATCTTAAACGCTCAGCAGCGATACCAAAACGATTAACCAGCACACCAACAACTGCATCTGCTCTGCGCTGCGATAAAGCTTGGTTATATGCTTCGCTACCAGTGTTATCAGTATCACCTTCAACTACGGCCTCTGTCGCACCGTATTTTTTCATAAACTCAGCTACAGCTTCGATCTTAGGCATAAACTGCTCTGATACTACGCTGGAGTTATTAGCAAAAGTTATATTTAAAGCAATCTCTTCAGTACTAGTCAAAGTGTACTTACAGCCTTGCTCATCGACTTTGCGGCCAGCAGGTGTATCTGGGCACTGATCTTTATAATCAGCAACGCCATCGTTATCACTATCCAGCGCACAACCACTTGCGTCAACCGCTACTCCGGCAGGCGTTGAAGGACAACGATCGTTACTGTCAATCACACCATCACCGTCAGAGTCCATGGCAACAGGCTCCGGCTTTGACACTACTGATTTTTTACCTTGGGGATTAAACGCATAACTCACACCAAGCATTACCAATTTATCAATACTGTCATCATCAAAACCGTACATTAAACGAGTATCGGCTTTTATTGACCAATGATCACTTAACAAATAACGCAAACCCAAGCCAACTCGCCCTTGTGTTTCATTTTCTGTATTTGATCTTGCATCAAATTCAGCATGCCCCAAACCAACAACACCGTAAGGCTCAAATTTATTAGGAACATTGAAATAGTCACGCTCAGCAAAATAATAGATGCCGTCTATTCCATATTGTGTCAGATCAACATCATTATTAGATCTTTCAACATCTGGCGAAGAGTCCATCCCATTTAACTCTACTGCCCAATTAGGACCAAAACGGTACTCTAAACCGAGTGAAATAAATTTCTCATCGTCGAGGTTACGCTGATTATCAAATGACTGCATACCGATTGCAGGGTTGATATAAACATTAGTTTTCTCTGCAGCCACCACCGATGCAGCTGCAGTCAACGCCGTAGCCAACCCAATCGCAACTGAAATAATTTTCTTACTCATTGTTTTCATGTAATCTCTCCCAAGTTAATGCCAACGCCAATTATAAATGAAATCGTGGCAAGACAATAGCCAAGGCACATTTATTAATGCAAACAGATTTACCTATTAAGCAGCGCCCCATAAGTAAACACATAAAACTCACCACAACATAGTTGCTTTAACAAAAGGCACAGTTAGTCGACGCTGTTGTTTTAACGACGCCCGATCAAGTTTATCCAATACCAGAAGCAAGGCCTGCGTATCACGCTGGCAACGATGATAAATAAACTGAGCAACATCACTGCCAAGCTGCAAACCCCGCCGCTCAGCACGTAACTGAATTAAGGATATCCGCTGCGAATCCGTTAAATTTTGAATTTGAAATACTACCCCCCAACTCAGTCGAGAAGATAAGTCCGCTAATTTTACCGGCAGTTCTCTCACGGCACAGCTTGCACTCACCAATAAACAGACTTGTCGATCTAACAAGCGATTAAATAAGTGAAAAAGCTGTTGCTCCCATTCAGGCCGGCCAATAACACTCTGTACATCATCCAAGCATACTAGCGACAATCGCTCCAAGCCCTGAAATAATTCATCAGGCGCATATTCCTGTAATTCGGTTAGCGGTAAATAAACGGCAGCCAAACCCTGTTTATCTGCCTGATGGCAGGCAGCTTGCAATAAATGACTGCGGCCACTACCGTTACTTCCATAGAGGTAAACGTAGCGCTCAGATTGCTGTTGACCAGATAGCTGACTGCGCAAAGTTTGCAGCAGCAGTGCATTGTCACCCGGATAAAAGTTATCAAAGGTTGCATCATCACGCAGCTGCACAGCCAAAGGTAATTGCTCGAACGATAGGCTCATAAGATATAAAATATATTCCAAAAATTTACTTGCAGCGTTTACTTAGAAATCACTTATCAATATCACTTTTCTGAAACAGTATCTGCGGCTATATCCTCAGCAATATCCACATCACTGACCACACCATCACTATTTCCATACAAAGCACTATGCTTATAACAGTCATGGATATATCGCAGCAAAACCATAATCACTGCAGCAACTGGCAAAGCGATTAAAACACCTAAAAAGCCGGCCAACTGACCACCCGCCATAATAACGAATATAACGGCAACCGGATGCAGGCCAATTCGATCACCCACCAACAATGGTGTTAGCACCATACCCTCCAGCATCTGCCCAACAGCAAACACCACACCCACACCGAGCAGAGGGGCTAACTCATAAAACTGAAACCAAGCAGCCACCCCAGCTGCCATAATCCCCACAATAAAACCCATATAGGGAACAATACTAGCAAGCCCCGCAATCAAACCTAAAATAAGCGCCAAATCCAAACCAAGCATCCACAAACCCAAACTATAAATCGTGCCCAAAGCCAGCATCACCAATAATTGACCCCGAATAAAAGCCCCGATGATTTCATCACACTCGGTCAGCAACCTCACCACTATTGGCTCAACTCTGCGCGGCAATAAATTCCGCGCTTTCAGTATCAACACATCCCAATCGCGCAACAAATAAAAACTCACTACCGGGATCAGCACTAAGTTAGTAAGAGCCATTATCACCGCCAAGCCAGAGCCGGCCAATTTTGATGATAACTGCCCTAATAAGCCACCAGCTGCCCCCCAGTTTTCACTGAGCACCGTTTTAATTTTATCACTAGGCAAACTGCCATCAGGCAAGCCCAAGCGCTGCTGCAACCAAGGGATGGCCGTCTCTTGCACACCCTCCATCCAGACCGGTATTTTATCGACCAGCATATCCAGCTGACGACCAGCCAATGGCACTGTTAACAGCAATACAATGACCAGCAACAGGGTCAGACAAAAAAACACTACCGATACTGCCGAGGTGCGTCCCAAACCCCACGCCTCTAATTTATCGGCTAAAGGATCCCCCAAATAAGCGAGCAAGGCACCAATGACAAAGGGGGTAAGGATTGGCTTGAGCAGAATAAATAGCAGCACAATAACTACAAGGCTTCCGCAAACCCACAAGTTTCGTATTTGGTTCACTGACACACTCCTTGTTGATTGTTTGTATTTCATCGAACGACTGTTATTTATACAAAGTTTGGCACGGTATGTTTTTACCTAATAAACAACAGCCCCACACATCGTTACTTCCGGGACACTGATGGCCAACGATACTGCAAGCTGATTACAGATCCATTTTGCAGATCAACTGAAGCAATATGCTCAACTAAAGGCAAAGGCTGAATACGCCGATCCAAAGCAAATGCTTGCTGCAATTGCGTTAACAAACCATCAGCCACCAATCGCACTAAAATTTCATCACCCTGAATACTCACAACATTAGCATGGCGTATTGCAACAACCGACTCTAAATAAGTCATGGCGCGAGCATAATCAACAAAACTAACAATTCCAGTAAGCCGTAACAATACGCCGCCATCAGCTATGTCAACGGGGGCTATAGCATATTGTTGCGCCAGCGATTCAGCCACTTGGTCAAGCGCGACCGCAACATACTCGCTTATCGAACTGGCATCACCATCTATTTCAAACTGCTGCTGTTCCGCACGATAAAACCAGCGCCCCAACCATTCGCCACTGGATAGTTTACTGACTCGGCCTATCAATAAAGTATCGGCATGATAACGCTCTGCCGCCGCCTCGACCGAATAGGCCTTTAACTGCCACACATCATCCACCGAGAGCGCCACCATATCTTGCAGATCAAGAGTTGGAAATCTGACCGGCAACCCACGACGCCTAGCACTGTCAGTAATGGCTTGAACAACTTCGGGGTCGCGTTCAGCGTTAACGAAGCGACGCCCATCCTTATCGTCTATTGCCATCCATACCAACACCGACGGGCGGTTAGCCGACCACAATGGCAATCCCGCCAGCCGTAACTGCTGTTCGACCAACTGAGGCTCAAACTCAATCACTACCACTGCTTGTTCACTACCATCGACGGGATTAATTCGAGCCTCATAGTAAAACTGTCGGGTATAATTTTTTGCCTGCTCTATCGCTTTCGATATAGCCGGCTGCTCGACTACGCCGCGGTTGCCAGAGACTCGGATGAATACCGTTCTCAACCCGGCTTTATTAGCCTTAGCCAGCTCACTGCTTGACTGTGAAGCAACGGGCACGACCACATCGTACAACCTATCAATTTGCACCGCCGAAGCTGGCTGCGAAAAAGGCAGCGCCAACATAGCCAATACCACTGCCATGGTAAAGACAAACAAATAACGAGTTTTAGCGTGTAAAAACAAAGTCGATATATCCCTTGGCTAATAGCTGTAAAAGTGGCTCATTGTAGCAATGTCGATACAGCTGCACATCTTTCTATTGCTAATGCGGTGAATTCTCTTTTAATGATGGGCAAATTAGGGTCGTACTTACCTTGCTTTCACGCTAAAATGTCGAATCTTTTTAGCAGGCAACCAGGGTAGTTAGCAAACTGTACGCCAAGCCGCACAGCACTGATTACGCCCTACGCCTCTCTAATGACCACAGCATCAAGTTAAAGTGCCGTTTACCCACTACGCGCTTACGAGAACACCACACAGCCAGCACAAGAGCCTTTTGATTTATGACCGAGAACAACAATAAGCCTTCCCTGAGTTACAAAGATGCAGGCGTCGATATCGATGCGGGCAATGCACTGGTAGAACGCATTAAGCATGTTGCCAAACGTACTCGCCGCCCAGAGGTTATGGCTGGGCTCGGTGGCTTTGGTGCCTTATGCGAAATCCCCAAAGGTTACGATGAGCCCGTATTGGTCTCAGGCACCGACGGTGTTGGCACCAAGCTACGCCTGGCTATGGACTTAGGCATACACGACACCATTGGTATCGATTTAGTGGCTATGTGCGTCAACGACCTGATTGTGGCAGGGGCTGAGCCCTTATTTTTCCTCGACTATTATGCTACCGGCAAACTCAATGTTGATATTGCTGCCACTGTCGTAGAAGGCATTGGTCAAGGCTGTGAGCTATCAGGCTGCTCACTGGTGGGTGGCGAAACAGCTGAAATGCCGGGCATGTACGAGGGCGAAGATTACGACCTGGCTGGTTTTTGCGTCGGCGTGGCTGAAAAATCTAAACTTATTGATGGCTCCAAGGTTAAAGCTGGCGACACACTGATAGGCTTAGCGTCCTCGGGTCCACACTCCAACGGCTACTCCCTGATCCGCAAAATCATTGAGGTTAGTGGAGTCGACTTAAACCAGGCCGCCGGCGATAAAACCCTAGCCGAAGCATTGATGACACCCACTCGCATTTACGTTAAATCCATCCTTCATTTAATGAAGCACTGCGAAGTTAATGCCCTGTCACATATCACTGGTGGCGGCTTGTTGGAAAATATCCCCCGTGTACTCCCAGCCAACACCAAGGCTGTGATCGACACCCAAAGCTGGCAGATGTCCCCCGCCTTTGAGTGGCTGCAACAAGCTGGTAATGTTAACCCTGTTGAAATGTACCGCACCTTTAACTGTGGCGTTGGAATGATCATTGCCGTCTCTGCTGACAATGCCAAGCAAGCTCTGGATCTACTCACCGAGCAAGGCGAACAAGCTTGGGTTATAGGCCATATTGGCAGCGCCCTTGACGATGAAGAACAAGTAGAACTACAGGGACTATAGGTCGACAGGGGTAATAACGCGATGACTACGCCAAACTGTCGCCTGGTTATTTTAATATCAGGAGGCGGCTCTAACCTGCAATCTTTTATTGACAGTGTTAATGCCGAAACACTAAACGCCACTATTGCCGCTGTTATTAGCAATAAGCCCAATGCCAAGGGTTTGGAGCGCGCAACAGCAGCTGGCATCCCTACACAAGCGATTGACCACACCGCTTTTGCCAGCCGTGAGGCTTTTGATGCGGAGCTAATGCAACAAATCGACCAATATCAACCTGACTTGGTCATTCTGGCCGGTTTTATGCGCATCCTGACCCCGCAGTTCGTACAGCATTTCCAGGGTCGCCTGCTTAATATTCACCCTTCTTTATTACCCAAATACCCAGGATTGCACACCCATCAACGAGCTATCGATGCCGGTGATCATTTCGCAGGAGCGACCGTACACTTTGTCACCGAGGAGCTCGATGGCGGCCCAGCTATTATCCAAGCCAGCGTCACTATCGAAGCCAACGATACTGCTGACACGCTAGCGCAACGGATACTACTTCAAGAACACCGGATATACCCACTGGCAGCACAGTGGTTTGCTGAAGGCCGACTGCAGCTGGTCAATAATACCGCCACACTAGACCAACAAGCACTAACCGCGGGAGGCATACAATTTGAGGGCTAATCAACACCGCCCTCACTGCTGAAAATTTCAAAGCCCTCGTATCTCGCTATAACATACCCAGCATTGCACCATTAACACGAATACAAAAAACAATAATGAAACAACAGCTATAAAAAAAGCCGCTAATTGCGGCTTTTTTTATTACATCTTAACTTAGGCTACGCATCAGCGATTTGATAATAATCCATCAAAATTTTCGCAACTTCAGGACGAGAAAATTCAGTTGGAGGCGCGATACCATTACCCAGCATCTCACGCACTTTCGTACCAGAAAGAATAACAAAATCTTCTTTTTCATGGTCGGGCGCGTCCTTCATCATCACTACTTTATCGAGTTTTTTCGAATAAGCCGTATGATCCGCACGGTATATCTCAATATCCAAAGCTCCAGCAGGTACTTTTTCATCAAAGATCACCTGTGCGTCAAAACCACCGTAATAATCACCTACGCCCGCGTGATCACGACCAACAATAAAGTGGCTACAGCCACAATTTTGACGGAAAACGGCATGCAATACCGCCTCCCGTGGGCCAGCATAAAGCATGTCAAAACCATAACCGGTAATCATCACAGTGTTGGCAGGAAAATAAATATCAACCATTTTGCGAATACAATCATCACGCACGCTCGCTGGAATATCACCAGGCTTCAATTTACCTAACAGCATGTGGATTAAAATGCCGTCGGTACCCAGGTCGTCCATAGCCATACGACACAACTCTTCATGGGCACGATGCATAGGATTGCGAGTCTGGAAAGCAACGACCTTATTCCAGCCACGCTCAGCAATCTCATTGCGGATCTCAACAGCAGTGCGGAAAGTGTCAGGAAAGTCAGACTGAAAATAGCTGAAGTTCAATACCTGAATAGCACCCGACAACAAAATATTGCCCTGTGATTTAAAGGTAGCAACACCAGGGTGCTCAGGATCAAGCGTACCAAAGATGTTTTCCGCCATAAAATCGATTTGCTCGGCAGTAACTGTTTCAATCGCATCAATATCCATGATGGCCAATACAGGGTTACCTGCGACATTAGGATCACGCAGCGCAATACGTTTAGCATCACCAATCGAGCTAATATCAGTCGCCAGATTAACAATAGGCACAGGCCAAAACAAACCATCCGTGGTGTGCAGATTTTCTGCCACAGCTAATGAGTCAGCAAGATTCATATAACCAGTCAGTGGAGTAAAATAACCTGCACCCAGCATAACCGCATTTGCTGCTGCGGCTGAACTTATCAACAACGAGGGTAAAGATTCTGCTTGCGCACTAAGAGCCTGGTGTTTTTCGGTATCGTATACGAACAACGGCTTTAATGTGTCAGCGCCATGAGGCTTAATCATTGTGTTTTCCTTTTCAAAATTAGGGACCGGGCCAGTTAACGATTAATTAAACGCTTAACAGGCCACGCTCATTTAATAGTGCCAGTAATGCATCAACTTCTTCTTGCAGTGACATGTCATGGCTATTGAGTACAACCTCTGGCTTGAGAGGCTCTTCGTAGGGGTCAGAAATACCAGTAAAGTTTGGAATTTCACCCGCACGGGCTTTTTTATACAGTCCTTTTGGATCGCGCTCTTCTGCGACTGCCAAAGGTACATCGACATAAACTTCGATAAAGTCCATGCCTGCCTGCTCATGTAATTCACGAACCAAATCACGGTCAGCACGATAAGGGCTTACGAAGCTAGACAGAGTGATCACGCCAACATCAACGAACAGCTTAGAAATCTCACCGATACGACGGATGTTTTCAGTACGATCTTCAGCACTAAAGCCCAGGTTTTTATTAATACCCAAACGAATATTGTCACCATCCAATCGATAAGTCAGCTTACCTTGCTTGATTAACGCTTCTTCTAAGGCCACCGCGACCGTACTTTTACCGCTACCAGAAAGGCCGGTAAACCATAAAGTCGCGCCTTTTTGTTGAAGAAGTTTATTGCGGTCTTCACGAGTCACTTCACCTTCGTGCCAATGCACATTGGTTGCTTTTTGCTCTGCCATAGGACTATCCGTTTACTGGAGTTAATATTACAACCCATTGTCAAATCTTTATAAGATGATCGTTATATCAGACAACAACAGGTCAACATTTAAATACTGCTATCAATGAGCCATATAATAGAGCGTTCCATAGAATTATCATCACCCCAAAGAATGAAATCACCCAAATACACCGTTTTGTTACCATCCCTCTGCATATTGCCCGCAAGCTTTGCTAGAATAGCCTTCTTGTTCAAATATCTCGTCAACAACATAAGGCCTATCCTTGCAGATTCCGGTCGTCATCAATCAGCTTATCTATGCCATCTACCAAGGTGCCATAGAAGACAAACCATGGCAGAGCTTACTAAGCCAGCTCAACAATCTGTTTAAAGCTGACATTGCTGCTTTATTAATTGTATCCAGACAACAACAAGACGATCACTACCAGCTAAGCCGGGTCGTACATGCCCAAGCCGGAAACACAACCCTAGAAGCAATCAAGCTATGGGCGCTACCAGACCCCTTTCAGCATATAGCTGCCGATACTCCTGTTGTGGTGAATCACACAATGCAAGACGCGCCCCCACTGGACCCAGCCATCGGTTCCGTTATTGCCATGAATATCTGCGCTAAGGACAACTCAGAATTACTATTGAAGCTGCGTATTATGAGAGCTGCCGAACAGCCGCTATTCACCGCCGAAGACGCTGCAACCGCTGCCACCCTGGTCGATCACTTCAAACTAGCACTGCAACTGCTTGACCAAATGGCGATCAAGAAAATCGAGCGCAACGCCTTCGCCGACGCCATCAATCAGTTTATGCTGGGCACACTGATTCTCGACCGGCACGGCAAAATCGTCGCCTCTAACCGGGTCGCCAGAGACACCATTGAACACCACCCCTCGCTGCTTATTAAAGAGGGCGCACTGATCATCGCCGATAGATACACCAACGAGCAACTCTATAAAGCGCTGGAAAATATCGAGCGCGGACACGGTAGCGACAAACCCCTGCCCCGCACCATCACCGTCAACCCCAGCAACTCCTTAACACTGGGACTAATGGTCAGGCCGGTACGAGCAGAAGACGCCCACACTCACCCCGTGCATGCCCACGCAGTGGTTTTTATTAGCGACTCCCAAGGCATCGGTAAAATATCTGCCGCTACACTAAAAGACTTATTTGGTTTTACTGGCAGCGAGTCCAGAGTTGCAGCTTACTTGGCCAATGGTCACAGCCTGACAGAAGCCGCGCAAGCTTTGTCCATTTCTGTGAATACGGCTAAATCTCACGCGCGCAATATTTATGAAAAAACCGGCGTCAATAAACAAACTAAATTTATTCAGCTAGTCTCTAATAGCGTTGCCAGAGTTTCTTAATCAGTTTGGCCTGGGTATATAATCAAACATGATAAGGCAGGACTATGCGATTTAAACAACTACTGTTCACAGCCCTGCTACTGTTGAGCGCTTGCACTGCAAAGGTCGATCTCGATGACTCACAAAGTCACTTTGCTCTCCCCGACGCACACAAGCAGCACGCTAAGCTGGCGGCTATCGCCGCCGATAACTTATCCCAGCAGCAACTCTATAACCGCACGCTAAGCCTCTGGGGCACACCATACCGCGAACTTAGTTTTCCAACATCACTAGGTACTGCACATATAATTGTCTCAGGCCCAAGCGATGGCGAGGTATTAGTCTTATTACATGGCATGAATGCCAGCTCAACCATGTGGTATCCCAATGCTGCGGCACTTGCAGAGCATTATCGGATCTATGCTATCGACCACATTCTCGGCACCGGCAAATCCGAACCCAGCAAGCCGATTGAATCCATCGACCAAGTTATCAATTGGTACTCAGAGGTATTTAATCAACTCCAGCTAAAAAACATCAACCTTGTAGGCGCCTCCCAAGGCGGCTGGATAGCGGTGAATCTCGCGCTTACTGATAGTACGCGGGTAAAGAGTCTGGCTTTATTAAGTCCCGCCCAAACCTTTACCTGGATGGAGCCCAGCTCAGGTATTGTCGCCAATATTTGGCTAGCCATTAACCCAAACCGTGAAAATCTCAGCCACGCGCTAGACAGCATGTCCAGCCATGTAACCGATATTAACCCACTTTATATTGACCAGTTTTTAAACGCCATGACTACAGCAGACCTACCCAAATTCTTAATAGACACTCAGCCCTTTGACGATACGCAACTGCAACAACTGCAGATGCCCACACTGGTATTAATTGGCGACAAAGACATCATTAACAGCAATAAAAGTTTAGACCGAGCCAACGCCTTACTACCCAAGGTAAAAACAAAAATCATTAATGACGCCGGGCATTTCTTAAATGTTGATCAAGCAGCAGCTACAAACGCCGCGCTACAAGAGTTTATCGACAACCTGTAAAGATCCTAACAACATTAATAAAACGTTGTAATAGTCAGCATAAACTCGGAATAGAATTTTCCCGGTGCTATCCTATTGAACAACACACCAGACAAACGGAGATGATATGCCTTTACTCACTTCAGTCGATCGCTTGAGGTTTATTATCGGTCGTTTTCGCGAACAGCTTTGGGTTAAACCGCTAGTGGTTTGCTTACTTTCAGTCGCCGGAGCGCTCGCTGCCAAGTTCGCTGATAGTACCGGGCTAACCCAGCTGGTGCCGGAAGTTTCCCTTAGATCAATTGAAACACTGTTATCCATTATGGCTTCCAGCATGTTAGTCATTGCCACCTTTTCGGTGGGTTCTATGGTTGCTGCATTTTCTTCAGCCAGTAGCACAGCGACACCCAGGTCGTTCGCCTTAGTCATCTCTGACAACACCTCTCAAAACGCGCTGTCCACTTTTGTCGGCTCTTTTATTTTTAGCATTGTGGCGCTAACAGCGGTTAAGAATAGCTATTTTGAATCTGCCGGTTTATTTATCCTTTTTGTACAGACAGCCATCGTTTTCTCCATCGTGATTGTCACCTTTGTGCGCTGGGTTGACTGCATCGCTCGATTAGGCCGGATGGGAACCACCATTGACATGGTTGAACAAGCAACAGCTAGAGCGATTAAACGACGTCAAGCTGCACCAAGCTTAGGAGGCACAACGGCACACACTGAAGGGCACCAACAGGCTGTTTTCACTGACAAAATAGGCTATGTACAACATATTAATATTGCCGCTATCCAGTCATGGGCGACAACCACCGAAACACGAATCATCGTGGCAGCACTACCAGGCACACTGGCCACCCCAGACCGAGCACTGGCCTATGTGTGCAATCAAAAAAATAGTGAGCAACCCGTGGACTACGAACCGCTGATTAATGCCTTTCAAATTGGTTACGACCGCCTATTCGAAGATGACCCGAGATTTGGCCTAGTGGTATTATCCGAGATCGCAGGCCGCGCGCTCTCCCCTGCTGTCAACGACCCAGGCACAGCTATCGACATTATCGGTACGCTGCTTCGGCTCTTCAACCTATGGAATGCACAGTCAACAACAGCAGATAAAGAAGCCCCGGATTACGATCGTGTAGAAGTACCAGAGATTTACGTGGAAGACATGTTCGATGATGCATTTACCGCCATCGCCCGCGATGGTGCAAGTACGGTTGAGGTCTCTGTGCGCTTACAAAAAGCACTACTCTCTTTGTCATCAACGGGTGATACTGCCATGCAAAATGCCGCCAAACATCATGCAAAAATGGCGCTTGAGCGAGCAAAAACAGCACTGAGTCTAAAAGAAGATTATGATGCAGTTGCTGCCATTGCCAAACTGACAATAGACAGCAACAACACCTCACTATCCCCATCGACACCACCAACCTAATACCAGATCAATCCCCAGACATTTATTCAATATCTGTAAATGTCACTGTAGAGTCGCGCCTGATCCAGCAAAGCTGGCTGATCAATATTTTCAGCGATTATTTCACTCGTGGCTGTCTGTAGCGACAGCCGTTGCTGATATTTTATTCAGCGCCCCCGCAGCAAGCGGAAAGCAATTTTTAATAATCACCTTTCCCTGTAATAAATTACCCTTTGAATACTCATTAAAATAACAAGTATTAGTCGCAGGGTCGTAGTTTTCCACCCATAGGTTATCATCCTTCCAAGTAGCCGCAATATGCTGCTGTCCTTTAGGGATAGTCAACGACATGACGCCACCATAATGCTTTACAAAAACCTGCTGAAAATGAAAATAGTAAGCCAATGTACCTATAAACAAAATGGCAACACAGCCAATCAGAGCCGGCTTCCAGCGGTTCATTTTTCCAAAAACCCCCAATACACCCATGGCAATCGCCATAACAGCGGCCCAGTAAAGATAAGTAATCATATAAACTCCTTCAAGTTATTGCTTATGCTGATTGAGGACACTTCTTACCCGCGCCAAATAACAAAACAACCACTACCCCATCCAAGCCCGAAACAATCCGCCAAGCAATAACAAAGCGATTAAAATCATTGCAATACGAGAAAGCTTCGACTGCTGCTCTAGGTCCATTGGCTTGGCAAAGCGCTCTACTAATTTAACCACTATCGCCAAAACAACAAACAGTATTACCAAAATCAGTAGTAAATTTTCCATCGACCTCACCCCCTTTAGTTTTTACTTGTTATGAATTAACTTTTTGTCGCAGCAAGACTCGCCCGCGCGCTGGCATACCACGCGGGCAGATCGATAATCTCGGCATCGTCACCTAACGGAGGATAATCTAATTGGTTGTTTTGACAAAACTCAGTGATTTTAGGGTGCGCCCACTCAAACAGTAATTGATCATAAATAGCTTGTTCAATTCGGCGCTGATCATATAGCCCAGCTTGCTGTCGCTGATGCCTCGCTTCACTTAAAATAATACCCGCCGCTACCGATACATTAAATGACTCGACCATCCCAACCATAGGAATCGTCACATGAATATCGGCTAATTCTGAGCCAAGCTGACTAATACCGTCTCTTTCAGCCCCCATAAGTAAAGCCGTTGGCTTGGTGTAATCAACCTCATGGAAATCTATCGCCTGCGCAGAGAGATGCGCCGCCACCACTTGATAGCCCTGCGCCTTTAAAGCCACAACAGGATCTGACAATACTGGATAACGATGAACATTAACCCAGCGGTGGCTGCCCAGAGCAGTGCCGCGAAAAGAGCGATAGTCTTTATCGCCAATAACGCAATGCATATCACCTACACCCACCGCATCAGCAGTGCGTACAATTGCAGAGAGATTGCGCCCCTTATGAACATAGTCTGTAATAACCGTCAGGTCAGGCTGACGTTTGTCGAGAATCAAACGAAGTCTTGCTAAACGTTCTGGTGTCATCGGTAGTAATAGCTCCCCCAAAAAAAGAGACAGTATAACGGGGAACTGGTCAGCTAAGGTAATAACAGCCACTCAAGACAAGCAAGCATCGAATTGCTTATTGCGTCATTTGCTCTAACTCTTCACGTTGCTGAATATCTACATCCATTAAATTTATCACCTGCACATATTTGCACTCGCCCAAGACATACAGACCATTAACACCACCCAATCAGTTATAAAATAAGCACATCACTACTTGATCCAAGTGCAGCCATCAATTACCGTTGAGCGTGATTTATCATACTCCCATAATAGATGAGCCCACCATGTCCATCATCACCCCAAGCCAGCCCGCCAAAACTGCTGTTTTCATTCGTAATATTGCCATTGTTTTATTATTGCTCCTACCCATAGCAGCACTGGGTACACGTGCTGATCTGTGGCCATACACGATAGGACTGATGCTAGTTAGTATCTCGCTATTGGGCAGTTTACTGCTGCAGGTGATCAATGCCATTTGGCTATGGTGCAAACCCGCCGCTGCTACCCAAACCACGTTGCGCTGGGCCAGCTTGTTCGCGCTACCACCTTTAATCATGATCGCCTCAATGATATTTGCCAATACGGGCGCTCGCGCACCAATCCATAACATCAGTACTGATACCGAAAATCCGCCTGAGTTTATCGCCGCTATCGAACAACGTGGCGATCACAGCAACCCTCTCGACTACAGTACCAATGTAGCCGATATTCAGCGCCAAACCTATCCTGAGCTTGGGCCGATATCCACCACACTAAACCCCGCGCAAGCCTTTGACCAAGCCTTGAAGAGCGCTCAAGCCATGGGCTGGGATATCTACGCACAAGATGTCAAGCAAGGCCGGATTGAAGCCGTTGCCACAACACTTTGGTTTGGCTTTAAAGATGATATTGTCATTCGCATCCAAACCACTGAGGCTGGCAGCAAAATCGATCTACGTTCGGTATCTCGGGTCGGCCACGGCGATATGGGCGCAAACGCCAAACGTATCAAGCAATTTACCAAAACCTTCAATCAGCTGAGCAAATAATAACCACCACAACTTATCAGCCTACTCTCCAGCTGCCCGACAGCGCATGCACCTCGCATGCCCTTATCACCTGCCCGGCCAACACACAGAACCTATCAAACTGTAAATTGTACAAAAGCACTAAGCCATACTAACCTTGTTAGCTTAAATCCAAAGATGCATAGCACTGTATGGACATAAAATTTATTGACCCGATAAGAGAAGCCACTATCAACGTGTTGTCCACCATGGCTATGGTGAATGCGATAGCTGGGAAGCCCACGGTTAAACAAGGGGGAAACCCACTTGGCGATGTGACTAGCATAATTGATTTATCTGGCAAAGATATTCAAGGATCGCTGGCTATCAGCTTTTCAAAAGTGGCTATTTTCGATATCACCGAAAAAATTCTGGGTGAGTGTGTCGATAATTTCAACGACACAGTCATCGATATTGTTGGTGAGCTTACCAACATAATTACCGGTAACGCCAAAAGACTCTATGCTGAACAAGGCATGGATTTTGACCTTACCCGCCCCACCATGATGATTGGTAACGATACACCGCTCACCCATAGCGTTGAAGGCAAAGCAACCGTACTACCCTTCAATACCGACGCCGGTGTTTTTTACCTGGAGTTATGCTTTATTTAACATTTTCATGCAGGAATTTTTTAATATCTTGCTCAATCGTTGATTTGAAAGCGCCCAGCAACATCCCCATTTTTATTGTTAACAGTAACTCCTTATCTGTAATAATGACCTCTCCGCTCGCACCACTGCGTTTAAACGCTAAGCAACTATCCGACTTCCAACTGCAATCCAATTGATAACGCGAGTGCATCTCTACCGCTAACTTATCCAGTTGCGAGATCAATTGCTCGCGCCTCATACTGTACCCGTGGGTGATTTTAATCTCGGCCATTGTTACTCTCTCAAAACTTAATTACAGTAGTCTACGTGAAGACCAGCTACTTTTCGGTAGAACTAAACGTTTATATTAGCATCCATCACCCGCACTCACGCAAGATCAAACATCATGCCAAATAAAAAACCGACCCCTAAGGCTGTCCCTAAAAGAACAAAAAAGCACAAGGTGCAGCCAGAAAAAAATACCCGCGAGGCTTTTGGTATCACGATCCTCAGCTCACAACACAAAGCAATACGCAAAATTAAGCGCGAAGCAGACATGCCATCACTACACGGCAATAAGTTTTGGGGCTCAAGCTATTTAATCATGGACTATCTGGAGGAAAACCCACCCGCAAAAGGCAGTAAAATACTCGAGCTGGGTTGTGGTTGGGGGCTGGCTGGCATTCACTGCGCAAAATCTTATCAGGCCAAGGTCACGGGTATTGATGCCGATAGCGCTGTGTTTCCCTATTTACACCTCCATGCTGACTATAACGGTGTCGAAATAGCCACCCAAAAACAGTATTTTGAGAAAATCACCACCAAGCAATTAGCACAATATGATTTAATTATTGCCGCAGACATTTGTTTTTGGGACGAGCTGGCTCATACCGTGTACAAACTGATCAAACGTGCCTGCCGTGCCGGTGTCAGCAAAATTATTATCGCCGACCCAGAGCGCCCGCCCTTCTTCGATATGGCATTGCGCTGTGCCGATGAACTCTATGGAGAACTCCTACCTCGAGCAGTTGATCAGCCCCGCCGAGCCAGTGGCTGCTTATTGGTAATCGAAAACGCTTGAGGCTCATATAAGTAAACAGAGCAAATATCACACAACTGCAACACTGCCGTAACCTGGCTGTCATGTGATGTTTCTATTGTCAGAGCTATGAAAATCATAAATAGCTTGTTTCAATATGATCTGCGAATGTTGTTATGGTGTACGCACACCCGCTACCAAACAACACTGGCCAAATTAGCCAAATCGGTCTCTAAAACGGGCGACGGTTATTTACAAATACTGATTCCCACCAGCCTTTGGCTTTTAGAAGAACAGCAAGGCGAAAACTTCTTTTTTACTGCCCTGCTAGCCTTCTCTATCCAACTACCCATTTACTGGCTGCTTAAAAATTGCCTAAAACGCCGCAGGCCACCCGAGGTGATCCCATCATTCCAGAGCTTTATTGCCGCTTCTGACCAGTTTAGCTTCCCCTCTGGTCATAGCTCGGCAGCATTCCTGCTGGCAAACCTGAGCACCATGTTTTATGGCGCGATTGCCTGGCCGCTGTATGTCTGGGCTAGCCTGGTGGCATTATCCCGAGTATTGCTGGGGGTACACTTCCCTACCGATATACTTGCCGGCATTGCCCTGGCAACTGTGACAACGTTCTACGTACTACCATTTACTATATAGAATAAGCATTTATTGATGAAAATACTTTATGGCGTTCAAGCCACCGGTAATGGTCATATTTCTCGCGCAAGAATGATTGCCCGCTATTTTACCGAACAAAATCGTAGCGATATTGAAGTGACATTTTTATTTTCAGGCCGTAGCCCGGAAAAATTCTTCGACATGGAATGCTTCGGTAACTGCCTCTACCGCCGTGGTTTAACCTTCTCAACCCGCGCCGGAAAAGTGAGCTATCTGAAAACCATAAGAGAAAATAACCTTGTTGAATTTATCAAAGAAGTTAGCAGCCTCAAAGTAGATGACTACGATCTGATCATTACCGACTTTGAACCAATTACCGCCTGGGCCGCTAAATTAACACGACAGAAAGTCATTGGCATCGGCCATCAATACGCCTTTGGACACAATATACCCGTCGCCGGAAAAACCCTGCTTGCCGCCGTAATTATGCGCCACTTTGCCCCGGCAACCACCGCCGTAGGTTTACACTGGCATCACTTTGACAAGGCAATTTTACCACCGATTATTGATGAAAATTTACACGCCACACATAATAACGATAGCGTTGTGGTGTATTTACCCTTCGAGGATCAAGCCGTAGTTAGCCAGCTGCTCAATAGTTTGTCACAGTATCATTTTATTCAATACTCTCCCGAATTAAACGATGCCGAGCAAGGTAATATCTCTCTGCGCAAAACCTGCCACAGCGGTTTTAAACAAGACTTATCCCGTTCCAGCGCAGTCATTTGCAATGCTGGTTTTGAGCTGGTCAGTGAGTGTCTGCAGTTACAAACGCCGGTATTGGTTAAACCCTTACAGGGCCAGTTTGAACAACTATCTAACGCTCAGGCCCTGCGGCAACTAGGCTATGCAAGTGTACTCGAAAGCCTCGACCGGGACTGCATCGAGACATGGTTACAAGGCAATAAAAAAACACCCGGTATCCGCTTTAATAATGTTGCCAAAGCTCTGGTTGAATGGCTCAGCACCGGACAAACCGATGATATTGGGCTACTCGCCCGTCGTTTATGGGGGTAATCTCATAGCCCCCATTAAATAAGCTGCTTTATCAACTCCGCGAATCTCTTTACAATAAGCGCACACTATCAAAGGAGTTCGTAATGCGTTTATTACTTGCCTTACTTTTACCCTGGCTGCAGTTCTTTACTATTAGCCGTCCTTTTGCGGGTATTATTTGCCTGTTATTACAAATTACTGTTATTGGTTGGGTCCCTGCCGCCATTTGGTCGGTCTATGCACTCAGTCAACATAACACCGATCAAAAAATAAGCTCCGCACTAAAAAGTAAACGCGGTTAAGCTACGCTATTGCTCACTTCGTGTGATGAATAACAAATCTGATCTGCAAGGTAACTAGCCTCATGAACAATAATCATTGCGATGTCGCCAATAACACTATACACACTGTTATAAAAATGTGTTTGCTGCTGCCCCTGTTAATAACCAGCTTATTCTTGTCAGGGTGCGAATCCACTTACTACTCAGCAATGGAAGGTATTGGTTTTCATAAACGCGATATTTTAGTTGATCGAATCGAAGCCGCACAGGAATCGCAACAAGAGGGCCAAGAGCAATTTAAAAGCGCCCTCGAACAATTTAAGTCCGTGGTTAACTTTGATGGCGGCGATCTTGAAAAGATTTACACACGCCTGAACGATGAATACGAAGCCAGTGTAGATGCCGCCGACACTATCCGTGACCGCATTGAAAACGTAGACTCCGTTGCCCAAGCCCTGTTCGAAGAATGGAGTGTAGAGCTAGACCAATACACCAATACTAATTTACGCCGCGACAGCCAACGTCAATTACAAGATACTCAACGCCGTTACAAAAAGTTGCTCGCTGCTATGCGCAAAGCCGAGAAATCTATCGATCCAGTACTCGACACTCTGCGCGATAACACGCTGTATTTGAAACATAACCTCAATGCCCGTGCGATAAGCTCACTCAAAGGTGAGCTGGGCAATGTAAACAACAACGTTAACTCCTTAATCAAAGCGATGGAACAGGCTATTCAAGAGTCCGATAGTTTTATCAAACAATTTAAACAGGGTTAACGATAAGCAGACTATTACCGCGAAGGACCTCTTTCGGCGCCTAAAAAGCACCCAAATCTTTCGCCTCAGCCCCTTTACTTGAGCCAGCATTGGCAATAGCTAACCCGAAATACACCATCCCGATAGCTGCCTTATTATTGTGCGGGTTTTTACTCAATAAAGTTTTAACCAGCGCACACTTTAAATGGAATGACTCATCAGATTAATGGTCATATTCTTACACTATCAATAACTGTGGATTATTTTAATGAAACTCGCAATTCGAACCATCGCCATCGGTACAGTTATCACTCTAAGTGCCTGTACTACTAACCCCTACACTGGCGACAAACAAACAAGTAAAGCAGCCATTTATGGCGGTAGTGCTGCCGTAGTTTGTGGGCTTGTTGGCGCTATAGAATCAGGAAAGCGCGCCCGTAATGCCGCCCTGGGTTGCGGCGCTATTGGCGCCGGTGTGGGTGCCTACATGGATGTACAAGAAGCCAAACTCAAGGAGCAACTACAGGGCACGGGTGTCAGTGTGGTACGCGAAGGCGATAATATCCGCCTGGTCATGCCGGGCAGTATTACCTTCGAAACTGACCAGAGCCAATTGCGCAACAATTTCTACACTACGCTTAACTCGGTTAGCTTAGTACTGGCAAAATACGCCGATACCAGTATTCGCATCACTGGCCATACCGACAGCACTGGCGCAAATCAATACAACCAACAATTATCACAGCAGCGCGCGCAATCTGTTGCCAATTATCTGAGCAGCCAAGGTGTCGACGGCCAACGTTTATTCGTTCAAGGTGCGGGAAAAAACCAGCCGATTGCAGACAATGCTACGGCCGAAGGCCGCGCAGCTAACCGCCGTGTTGAGCTATACATACTGCCAAAAAACGCTTAATAGTTAGTTTTCACAACCAAGCATCACGCCAAGAGAAGGCATTTACTTAAGCCAAAAGGTGGAGCTTGACCCACCTAATGATAGCCTGCTCCATGAGCCACCCTGTGGTTCTGATGGAGCAGGCTATAGTGTGCCAGCAAGTACCACTTATGTCATAACCCTGACAGGGTCGGCACCTTTATCATTATTCTAATAAAACTTGCGTGTATTAACTCGCGGCCCCTAACAACGTCCAACTATCCTTATGCAGTGAAACTCTACCTTCTTTTTCAAGTTTTATAAGATGCGCCCGCAGGGAGTACTTAGCGATTGGGTGTAACTTGGGATCAACATCGTCGTAAACCCCAGGAGTTAATGCATCTATCGTAGCTACAGCTAGATCAGCTAAAACATGTAATACTTTTTCTTCACGACCAAGTCTATGGGCAATAAGCCGCTGTATCTCTTGTACCGGCGTGTCGATCAAAGAACCATGACCTGGGGCCAGTGATTTTAATGGGTAGTTGAGTAGCAAGCTCAGCGATGCAATATAATCTTGCATATCGCCGTACGGCGGGATGATAACCACTGTGGAGCCTTGCATAATGTGGTCGCCAGTAATGAGCAAGCCATCGTCTTCAACTAAGTAGCATAGGTGATTACCAACATGGCCTGGCGTGTGAATAACCCGTATTTTAAATTCGTCCGTGGCGAAGCACTCGTCGTGGATAAAGGACTTATGCGGCCTAAAATCCACATCCTGAAAACCATCATCTTCGGCCAAGGTATTACCCATCATCAACGCACCGGTAGCTTCTGCAAGCGCCTTTGCCGCCGGCGAATGATCTCGATGTGTATGGGTGACCAATATCCACTTTAAGCGACCCTCACAGGCCTCTAAGATAGTTTTTATATGGAGTGGGTCAGCAGGCCCTGGATCAACGACAGCGATATTATCACTGCCAATTAAATAGGTGTTGGTCCCAGCACCGGTCATTGGGCCTGGATTAGGCGCTGTTATACGGCGTACTTTTGATGACAGCTGCACGACTTGGCCAGGGCTAATATCAACCATTATTTAAACCTCTACAGTGGCTTGGCTACCTGTCCATAGGTTACAAAAGTCCACCATGACAATACAACAGGCAACACAACAAGCTAGGGCCGCTCTCTGTACCTGTGGACTACTCTGCCAGCAACTGCCGTATAAACTCAGGCACTGGCAAACTCTTGTTGCTAACTGAGTCAATCCAAACGCAGGTGGTAACCAGCTCGGAATATAGAATTCCACTATCTCTGTCCAGCAAGGTTTGCTTGAAGGTAAAGCTGGTATTACCTACCTTTTGCAGCTCAGTGGTGACGTTTAATTTGCAGGGATAAACCACCGCCACACGATAGCTGCAATTGGCTTGTACGATCACGGGGACTGTACTGCCGTCGAAACACCTCATAGTCCCACGTTTTTCAAACCAATCCATGCGTGCAGATTCATAATAACTCAGATAAACCGCGTTATTCACATGACCGATGGCATCCATATCACCCCAACGCACATCCAGCGAAAACTCAGTTTTATTCTGCACCAAAAAAATCCACCTGTTTATGCTTATGTTTGTAAACTGTATCTGTCAGCTAAGTCTCAAACCCAGGCTTCAATAACCAGAGCTCAAAAAATAGTTCCTATACAAGGTTTTTAATCGGCACGACAGGATCAACATCAGCATCATAATCTACACCGTCAATTTCAAAACCGAATAACCTTAAGAACTCCTGTTTATAGCCAGCCATATCACTCACTTCAAACAAGTTATCATCGTTGATAATATTCCAAAGCTCTTCAACTTTTTGTTGGATTTCGGGGCGTAACTCAAGGTAATCCGCGCGCAAACGTCCTTCATCATCCAGGTGCGGCTTATCGCCGTAGAGGCTTTCCCGGAACAATAAATCAATTTGCTCAATACAACCCTGGTGGCTGCCATCTTCTTTCATGACTTTAAACAACAAGCCTAGATAGAGCGGCATAACTGGAATTGCTGAGCTGGCCTGGGTCACCACAGCTTTCAATACTGATACGCGGGCGTCGCCGCCTTTGGCGGCCAGCTTCTCACGAATACTAATAACCCGACGATCCAAATCCTGTTTAGCTTGGCCGATAGTGCCATGCCAATAGATATCCCAAGTAATCTTCTCACCAATATAGGTATAAGCAGTGGTTTTTGCGCCGTCAGCTAACACACCAGCCTCATCAAGAGCATCAATCCACATCTGCCAATCTTCACCGCCCATTACCGCAATGGTATTGTCAATTTCATCCTTACTAGCAGCTGTCACGGTGACATCTTTTAAAATACCTTTATCAGTATCCGCCGCCCGCTGCACAATATCTTTGCCGATGGGTTTTAGAGTAGAAGTATGCACTTCACCGGTTATCGGGTGCTGCCTGCGTGGTGATGCAAGACTGTAAACAACCAAATCCACCTGCCCGAGATCTGCCTTGATCACATCAATCGTTTTTTGTTTGATATCAGTAGAAAAAGCATCACCGTTAATACTTTTGGCGTACAAGCCCTCAGCTTCGGCAAATTTATGAAAAGCCGCTGAGTTATACCAACCCGCTGTGCCCGGTTTTTTCTCAGCGCCTTCTTTTTCGAAGAACAAACCCAGCGTGGAGGCTCCACTACCAAAAGCCGCCGTAATACGTGAAGCCAAGCCGTAACCAGTTGATGAACCAATGACCAAAACTCGCTTGGGGCCATTTTTCACCGGCCCATTGGCTTTTACATAGTCGATCTGACTTTTAACATTGGCCTCACACCCAACAGGATGGGTTGTTACGCAAAGAAAACCACGAACACGGGGCTTGATAATCATAGGGTATCCTTTATCTGCTTAGAGCTTTAAGCTTATAAAATTAAGTAGCCAAACCATACCAGCACTCACCTTCGAACTAAAGTGCGCGAGCATTAGCACGTAAACAATGCCACAAAGTGCATTAATTACTCAACAACCGGTGGCTTTGAACATGTATAGCTGGTCAAGTATTTGGGGCAAGTATTATAGACGCCTTGCGTGAGTTAACCACCCCTTTATAATGCCTCGATCTAATAAACCGCTCCCAAAACAAGTATTTATAAGCGCCTATGAGTAAAATTAAGCTGGCCTATGCCACCCCCGCCGCCTGGACTGAAACCGTTCTCGCTGATTTTGATACATTTTTGCTCGATCATGCAGCTGCAGAGAAGAAAGCCTCAGGCATGGCGGTATCGATGCTCTCCCATTACCCTGATCGAATCGAGCTGGTGGAGGCGATGGCTGATCTCGCCGTTGAAGAGATGATGCACTATCGCGAAGTCGTCAAATTGATCCACTCTCGCGGCAAGCTGACCGCCAAAGATGAAAAAGACCCCTATGTTAACCAGTTTAGAGCAGCTATGCGCAAAGACAGCGATGGCTATTTTATGGACCGTTTGATTATCGGCGGTATTATTGAAGCCCGCGGCGCTGAACGCTTTGGTCTGGTTGCCGACGCATTGGAACCAGGCGAGCTGAAAGATTTATATAATGCTATTACCCGATCGGAGCACATGCATCTCGGACTGATGATTGATTTAGCCTACCTCTATTTTGATGCCGACCAAGTTAAGCAACGCTTGCAAGAACTGATCATTTTAGAGGGCGAGATTGTCGCCAAGCTACCACTGCGCGCAGCGTTGCATTAATCCGGCGATGACTGCGCCAGCTAAATATCTAAGCCTCCAGCACAACTATGCCGAGCCCGTTATCGATCAACTAACGGGGTTCCCAGCAGGTTTCCACCAAGGCTTAGTGATTCCGGTTTATCAAGAAGGTATTGAGGTATTAACACGCTTTGCAGAGTTCGCTGGCCAACATAGCGGCACGCTAATTATCCTGATAATCAACCGTCCAGATACCGATAATCCAGACAATGACACTGAATGGGCCAAACCATTCTTAGCGGCAAACTCTTTAGCTGCTCTTAACTGGCAGTCGGCTGATCAACTGCTATCCCTACATCCTTTGGCTAACAACAGCGGCTTATTGCTGGTTGACCGCTGTCTCTACGGGGCACCCTTACCCATAGATCAAGGCGTAGGGCTGGCCCGAAAAATCGGCGCTGATATTCTGTGCGCACTAATCCATCAGCAAAAAGTCTCTTCACCATGGATTAGTAATAGCGACGCCGATGCCACCCTCCCCTCGGATTACTTTGCCAGTATCGAGCGCGCTGGCAACTCGAGTAAAGCTATCGCCGCCATCATTCATCCCTACAAGCATATATTTCACGACCAAACACCAGTATTGCCTACACTTTTGTATGAATTTTCTTTGCATTACTATGTTGCGGGCTTGCATTGGGCGGGCTCGCCTTACGCTTATCAAACATTGGGCAGCACTATAACGGTGAACTACCAGCATTACGCCATGGTTAGAGGATTTCCCAAGCGTGCTGGAGCAGAGGATTTTTATCTACTCAACAAACTGGCGAAAACAGGGGCTATTCACTCCTTGCAGCAGCCGCTGATCCGACTGCAGGCGCGGGAATCAACTCGAGTACCCTTTGGCACTGGGCCTGCAGTAATTAATCTGGGCGCGCAACAACAGCCTTTATCGATGCCTCTGTACCACCCCGAGTGTTTTCGCTATTTGCAGTTTTTTCTACACTTGCTAACCGCCATCGCCAACCAGCCTGACGAACTAGCAGCCATTGCAAAGCGGGAGGCAACAGCGAATATCGATTTAACCATTATTTTAGCGCTAGCTGACAGCCTTAAACTACAATCCGCCATAAACCATTGTGCAAAACAGGGCAAAAATGCCACTACTCGCTTGCAACATTTACAGCATTGGTTTGATGGTTTTAAAACTTTAAAAAGCATCCACTGGTTGCGCGAACATCACTTTGCCTCAATCAGTTTTCAACAATGGCGGCTGCAACAACCTGACTCATATCAGTTTTCTAATAACGAGGCGATGACGCAACTGATCCAGCGTATTGATTCGCTGGATCAACGCGACACGCAATAACTTAAGTCTTTACTTATCTTATCTGACTGCAAACATTAAGATCTTCATCGCTATAGCTATCAATCATTTTGCTATATGCATCGACAGGAATAATACCTGCCATAACTTCAGTACAGTTACTCAGCTGCTTTAATGCTTTCGAGTTTTTAACAGTTTTAGCAAAACCCAGTGCTTTATTCTGAGCTGCGTCGGCCTTACCGCTGTTACACAGCTTCGATATATCAGCTTGCAGCTGTTTCGATTGTTGTTCTAGCTGCTTGAGCTCAGTTTGATCAATAGCACCCATACAAGTTTGCATTTCTTGCAATTTTTTCATCATCGCGTCAGGATCTTGAACGGTTTGAGCCTGTGCAAACGACAACAAAGGGCAAAGCAGTAATAGGCCAGCTAATTTAATTTTCATCGTCCATCTCCATTTATTGATGTATTTTTAATAGTAGTTCGAACTGTAAAGCAATGGCTTGAGCTGTAATCAGAACAATGGCGGGCTGTATTTTTACCCTAGCTTACTTATTATGACTGAGTCGCTCGTAGTAAATCATCAGAATAATGCAAACGCCCATCAGCATCGATAATAATGGCATCAATGCCATTAAACCGGTTAATCAGTGCAAGGCCTTTTTTTACCCCAAGCACAAAAACTGTGGTCGAAAGCGCATCGCTATCCACCGCCAGCGGTGCAAGGATACTGACACTTTGTACCGCGGCAGCCGATTTACCGGTAGTTGGGTTGATGATGTGGTGAATGCGCTCATTCGCTTTAATAAAAAACCGCTCATAATCTCCCGAGGTTGAAATAGCACTGTTGACCAACGGGATTCGCACGACAAAACCATCGTCCTTTCGCGGGTGCTTAATACCTACTACCCAAGGGTTACCACGCCGGTCCCCCAAGATACGGCTGTCGCCCCCAGCGGAGACGATGGCTGATTCAACACCCAAGCTTTTTAATCGACTGATAGCCTTATCCACCGCAAAACCTTTGGCAATACCGCCAAGGTCAATATTTAATTGTGGGTGGTGAAAACGAATGGTTTTGGCCGTCGGGTTAAGTTCGATCAAATGATAATTGATCGCGGGGAGCATGTCCGCAAGTTGTTGCTCGGCAGGCAGCTCAGCTTTACGATAATCATAAAACCTGCCCACCGAAGCAAAGCTAATATCAAAAGCACCGTTGCTTAGTTTAGAGTAATAGAGAGATTTTTGAATCAGTGCAAACAACTCAGCAGAAATAACAACCGGTTGCTTCGCTGCGTGCTGGTTGATTTGGTACAGTTCACTGCTCTCAATATAGGGGCTCATGCTCTGATTGACTGCACGCATCTCTGCCATGACGGCATCAATCGCGATCTGCGCAAGAGTTGGATCATCCTGCCATAACTCAACGCTGATCTGTGTACCCATAATATCTTCAGCGCCGTTGAACCACTCGGCTTGAACAGCTGCAGGCAAGAGTACCAATGATAAAAAAAACATCCGCCAACAGCGTGCTAATCCTGACTCGTGCTTAATCAATATGTTTCACCAGACATTTAAAAACGTCCCTTTTGATCGATCGCAATATCACCATTCGGGCTAACTTTGCCAAACCACTTTAAGGAAGCTGCAATCTGGGGAGCCAAGCCTTCACGCGGCTGAAAAGTACCTTTAAATTGATAGCTGCCGGCGGGGTTAATTGTCAACTCACCGACTAAACCCAGCTTCGCACCAAAGTCATTGAGCTGCACCTGGATACTGTCTTGCCGCATCGACACCTGCGCTAAATAACTACCCAGGGGCATCGGCTCACCGGCACCCAGCCAATCCAATTGCTCGAAGTTCACCGCACCATCAATAGCCAGCAATTGCTGCTGGGTAAACACGATATGGTCGACCATAAAGGCAATATCGCCACGTACTAACATCGGAGCCCACGGTTCCAATAACGTCAGCGGTAATCGCCCTTCAAGATCATTGATTGAGACCTGCCCCGCCTCAGTGATTGTCACTACGGCATTAACGGTTTGTCCAAGCTTTTTTGTCGTGACGTGAATGACCGGCTCTTTGTTCAATAAAGACAAAGGTTGTAGCTTCCAAGTCATGACGCCTAAAGGTACATCAATTTTTTCGATATGGAGTGTCGCCTGCGCTGCCTCACCGCGCCACACACTACCTCGAGTTTCTGCCAGAGTGAGACGTGGCGCATTGGCCTGTAACATGCCGCGCGCATCAAGTTCAACTAACGCTAAAGGAACCAAGCTCGCCGGGGCAAAAGCGATCGCCACCAGCAATAACACCAACACTACAACGATAGATAGTAACCACTTCATCAATTAGCTACCTTGCCGCAGACGCACAGACACGCTGACCAAACCTGGTGCTGAACCAGTGCTTATTGATAAATCTTTAACGACCACACCATGATCACTTTCTAACTCATGCAACCAGACCAGGATATTGTTATACACAGCATTGTCGAACCGCACCTGTACATCGCCCGAAGACGAAGGCTGAAAACGATTCATCAATAATTGATTTTTTTTCACGGTGGTATCAATCAAGCGAGTCAGGTTTTGTTTAGCCCCTACTTTTACCGCACCGCTCTGCGCCAGTGTTTTATACGTTTCGGCCAGCGCCTGTACTTTATACAGACTCTCCTGCGCCACTTTATTCTGGATCTCCAGTGACGCAACCGATGCTGACATCGGCCGTAAAACAATAATTATAAGCAAGTAAGCGACCAATACCACCGCCCCCACCAATAGCAATAATTGCTCTTGCCGTTTTAAATTATTAAACCACTGCTGCATTAACATAAGCCTTGTTGTTAGTTTGACCGTCTATGGTTGAACACGCTGTTACTCAAACGAGGGCTGCCTTACCCCTGGTTTAATTACCCCTAATTCTTAACCGCGCTCGAGTTTTTGAGCCATCTGCACTACTACCACCTAACTCGGCCTTTAAACCCAATTTTTCTAAATTAGCTCTTGCGGTTTCTACATCTGCAAAACCATTTGCTAACACAGTCAGCCGAATTTCAGACTGCTTCTCGGTATAATTGAGACTTTGAATAATCAAGCCATCAACCGCTGCCAACACGGGTGCGATTTGCTGTAGTAGTACTACAAAACCATCACCACCTGCACCTTTCATTTCACTGACTTTACGTTGTAACTGCTTTTCTGGATCCATCACCGCGCCACGCGGAACTACCGACCGATAACTTCGCTCAATTTGCGCACGCAGGTCAATATTTCGGCTCTCCAGTATTTTTAGCTCGGCATAGCTGGCAACGATTTGTGTAATCATCACAGCCGCTAATAATATCAGGGCCATTTTCCACAGCTTCCACCATTTGAACCATGGCAGGCTACGCGCATAACTCCCCTGCAGTAGATTGATCACCTTGGGCTGCATTACCTGCTCAGATAAACCCTGTGCCAATACCTGCCAATAACTGTCATCGTGCCACTCAACCATACCTCGCAGTAATTCCGGCAGTTGATTCAATACCTCTACATGCCGCTCTTCAGGACAAAACACTCTTAATCGCTCGGGCAGCTGATCTGATTCATCCAACAGTAATTGCAGACTCAAACTTGCAGTAGCAACATCTAACCGAAAACCCTGGTATTCGCCAGTACGAACCAGCCAAGTTTCGTCCTCAACAACCAAGCTCCAACTGTGCTCATACCAAGGTATAAACGACAATTCAGAGACTATTTGCTGCAGTTCTAAACCCTGTTCAGCGGCATCGTGTAATTGCTGCTCTATCTGCTCGCGCTTGATAATGGCAATGGGAACAGTATTTTCTACCACTGTACCCAAGGCAAAATGCAAACTATCGACATCGTCAATGCAATCGTCTTCAAGGGTATAAGGCAATGTTTGTCGCAACAGTTTTCGTTCGCTATCTTCAAAACCGACGGTTTTAAAGACGACAGTTTCGGCATCGGCTAATAAAATAATATCAGCGCCTTCAATACCTTGTTCTTGCAGGCGCTCAGCATCACCCACAAAATACTGCGGCTCAGTCTGTGCCTGCTTGTTGTGCTGACGATTTAACTGCAACCACTCGTAGTTACCGATACCACACTGCTTTGCTAATATTGTCGAGGACACGATTTCTCTCGCTGGTTAATTTTAATAGTCCGCGGCTTTAAGTAAGAATTACTCTTCAACTGGACAGCGACCAAAACCGTCCGGGCCGCGGGCCAATGTGGTTACTTTGCCATCATTGGCACGATGGAGCACGCTAAATAATTGATACTGCCGATCCATAAACACAGCCTCAGTCTGCAATAGAAAATAATGACTGCTGACCGCTAAATACGATGCTAGCGTTGCCGCAGTAGGGTATGCGGAGACAAACGCAGCTACATTATCAAACCCGGCTTTGGCTGCAGCCGGATTATCGGTAAAATCGCCATCTCTATCTTCAACGATGCTTTCACCCTCAGGCAACGGGCTCAAATCGCCACTGCTGTTAATCACTCTTAACACGGTTGCATCGGCGCTATTCACATTGAGCAATACCACTTCAGGCAAAGCTGTCACATGCGGTTCTAGTGCTGCATAAATCTCTGCGTTAATCCCCTTTACCCAACGTAGTTCGGATGCACTGTGCAAGGTCTGGTTACCGGTGCGCATCGGCAACTCCAACCCACTGTAATAACTGTCTTCAGCGCCCCCATTGGGACGCGTTTGTGTATTGCTGTCAATCCAGTCCACCACAGCGTTAGTGATCTCCTCTGCCTGGGGTTGATCGATAGGCGAACTCAGCTCTAAACTTTGTAACAGGCGAATGAACATCTCCTGATCTACCGTATATCGTGCTGGAGCAGTAGCCTCACCCGGCAAGTTATTCAGATTAAATCGCCCCTGCAAATCACACAGAGTGCCAGCAATCGCTCCCTGCTCCAGCGGAAATTCAACCCGTTGATTAAAGCCCTCACTGCGATGATCTTTACTACCGTTGATCTCATCATCTGCAAAGTCCAGTTGCAATTGCTGCCGCGCAATACCTTCGGCACCACGCATATAAGCAAAGGCCTGCTGACTGTGCAGTTGGTTTTCAACACGCTTGAGCGTCACTAAAAAATCATTACCTAATGTGGTGGCTAACAACACCACTAATACGACAACCATTAATGCCAATACCAGAGCGGCACCCTGCTGTCGGTTGCCGCTGCGGCTTGATATGTTACGGCTGGGCAATGCTAAAAACACGCTTCACCTCACCAAAATTTTCTAGCTCAAAGGTAATTTCAACCGCCGTTGGCAAGCTGTTGGCGTCATCCCATATATCCACCCACTCACCCCCCAGAGGGCTCGAAGCCGCGTTACCACTGTTAGGGTTTAAAAATGCCAACTCAATCGTGTTAATGCCTTTTAGTAACAAAGTTCGTTGCCACCCAGCCTCTTCCGATAGCCGATCCAATACCGACCAACTTTCGCGCCACAATTCATCATCTTGCATAACGTAGTGCACCCGCTGCAGATCACCCCGCGCTAAGGCTCTAGGATTAGCCCAGCCACTGCGAGTAAGCTGTAGCAACTCATCATTAAGGCTGCCACCGATAAAAGCATTAATCAGCTCGCCGTATTCGTCGCGGATAGGTCTTAATATTGCGTGGCGAATATCACGTTCAATCACTGTCAACGGCAATTGAATATCAGCAATTTGCTGTGCCTGTTTTTGATGCTGCTCGGCAGCGGTTATTGACGTATCCAAACCACTATAGGCTAACAACGCGACAAAGGCGGTAATCACCATGGCCAGCATTACCTCAATCAATGTAAAGGCACGCTGCTGCTGTAAACGTCTGCCATTCATTAGATGATCGCCACTACCTGCACCATTAAATGTACCCTCAATTTACTTGGGCACATGATAAATATCGATTAAGCCGGTCACACTCACCAGCGAAGATTCATCATTCTCATTGCTACGCACCGCCACTTGAATTTGCTGAAAGCCCTCAGTATCGTTACCCATTGCTAACGGCTTAGCTGTCCAATACCATTGCCTTGTACCCATTGTTTCTTCACCGGAGCGCTCGCGACGAAGCAACTGTTTGGTATGCCTATTCTCTAAATAAATTAACTCCAGCTGATTTAAGGCCACCCAGTGAGCAATGGTTTTATCACGTAAATAAGCCGTATTATCAACTGTGCTCATCATTTGAAAAAGCAGCGATGAAATAGCCACTGCGACAATTAGCAATGCCACCATTACTTCAACCAGGGTAAAACCATCTGCTTTTTTAAAACTGATGCTCATTGCGCGGCATAGCCGCAATTTAGATAGCGATACAGGCAGCAGCTGTGATGTTTTTTTCTCTCGCTTATTCATCCAGCTGCTCACCTTCGTCGAGTACAATTCGACCTAACTCATCACCCTTAACAGTTATCTTCATTTCGGGGTTTTCAGCATCATAGAAAATCAAACTAAATGCACTGATCTCACCGCTTGATAGTAACCAGATGGATGGCAGCACTGGATTACGTTCTTCTTTTGCGCCAATATCGGCGGCAATAGCCGTTGGACTAGCTGCGGCACTACCCTGCTCGATAATTTTACGCTTGTCATTGATAACTACCTCTTGGTCGCTACCCTCAAGCTTTAATTGCAGTGCTATATTATCGGCTAATAAAAAGTCCATCGGCTGGTCACGAAAACCAGGCTGTGGCAATTGCCACAACCCGTCGCCCTCATTGCGAACTAACCAACGATAAGCAAATTGCTCGCGGCCATCGGTATGTTGTCGGTAAATATCAACGCCCCATTGCTGGTTACCCAGTACTGCCTCCTCTGCGATCAAGGCAGTTCGGTTAGCAAACTGCCTTGCCTCAAGACGCATCTTCTGACCATCATTGGCACTGACATTGAATTTAACGGCGGTAAAACCCAAGCCAATAATGAGCAAAACCACCAACAGCTCAATAAGGCTAAAACCTGAATTGGTCGGTCGATACAATGTTGGAGACGATTGACGCTTGCACGCTTTCAATGGTGTCATCAGTCCTCATCGTCGCCGGGCTTCATCCAATTTCCGATATCTTTGTTTTGATCCTCACCGCCAGTCACACCATCAGCACCGAGGCTGTAAAGATCGTAATCACCCTCACCCATTTCCGCGGGACTCAAATACAAATAAGGACGCCCCCAAGGGTCTAGCGGCAGAGATTTCAGGTAGCCACCTTTTTTCCAATTATTAGGGATAGGATCGATGGCGGTTTTCTCCACCAAAGCCTCCAAACCCTGCTCGGATGTAGGGTAATTATAATTATCCAAGCGGTAAATTTTTAATGTTGTTTCAATCGCGGCAAAATCAGCCTGTACTTTTTGCAGACGCGCATCATCTGCTCGATTTAATACATTAGGAGCCACAATACTTACCAACAGGCCGATAATAACCAGCACCACCATTATTTCGATTAAACTGAAACCCGCCTGTACTGAACGTTGTTGGTGTTTCATCGTGTATTTACTCATCGCTGTACTCACTCCGGTTAACAAATGCTTGCTGTCGTTCAAGGTTGATCATAAACATAGAGGCGATATTTTTTGAAACTAATCTAAGCAACTAAATTATTCATTTGGATAATCGGTAGCAGTATAGCGAAGACAATAGTACAGACTACCGCCGCCATCACGATTATCATCAACGGCTCCATCATCGCCATCAGGTTAGACAATGTCATCTCCAGCTCTCGCTGCTGATTAGTCGCCGAGCGCGCCAACATAGTCTCAAGCTCGCCACTGGCCTCACCACTGGCAACCATATGTACCATCATCGGTGGAAATACATCAGCCTGAGTCAATGCACGGTGCAGGCTGCCTCCTTCCTGTACTGCTAAGGCAACACCTTGACTGGCCTCACGTAATCTCAGATTAGTTAACACGGCACCGGCAATACGCAAGCCGTCTAACAAGGGGACACCACTAGAAGTTAATATACTTAGAGTTGAAGCAAATCTGGCGGTGTCCATCGACGTCACTAAGCCACCAATAAAGGGGGTTTTCAATAACAAACCATGCCAAAGCTTGCGCCTAATAGGATTTTTTAAAAATTGCTGGGCGCCAATCATAATTATCATCACCCCCACCACCAGCATCCACCACTTGTCAGTGACAAAATCGCTAGTAGCTATGACGGCTTTAGTCAGCACTGGCAGCTCCTGATTAGTATGCTTAAACATACCAACCAAATCCGGCACCACAAAGATCATCAGCACACCGATAACTGCAACCGATAGCAGCATCAAGACCACGGGGTAAATCATCGCACCTTTTAATTTTTGCTGGGTATGCTGACTGTTCTCGGTGTAATCCGCTAATTGCTCTAACACCATGCCTAAAAAACCTGCAGATTCACCGGCATTCACCATGGCACAATACATTTCATTAAATATCTGCGGGAAATCCCCCAGCGCATAGGCCAGACTATGGCCTTCTAGTACTCTAGCTCGCACCTGTAACATCAAACTCTTGATTCGAGGTTTACGCGCTTGCTGTGCGGTCGCCGTCAAAGCCTCATCCAGCGGCATACTGGATTGCACTAAGGTCGATAATTGGCGAGTAATCAAAGCCAGATCCGATTGGCTCATCCTCGGTTTGAATAACTGACTCCAGCTACTACTCTGGCCGGGCTTGGTGGTTTTTTCGCTGGAGAGACTAACTGCTACGGGCTTTAATTGCCGCGAACGCAGCTGGCCGCGAACTTGCCGTTCCGAATCGCCCTCGATAACGCCTTTTATCATTTTGCCGTTGCTATCGAGCGCTTTATAAGTAAATGCTGACATCGACCTAACTACGCTGCGGTTACCCGCAGCACCTCTTCTACCGTGGTTTCCCCGGCTAGTACTCGGCGGCGGCCATCATCTAAAATACCAAGAGAATATTTTCTGGCTTCGCGCAACATGTCATGCTCACCAGCCCCCTCATGAATCATCATCCGCAGGGGCTCGTTGATTTCGATCATTTCATAAATACCGGTCCGCCCCTTGTAACCGCTATGGTTACAATGCTCGCAGCCCTTAGCGCGATAAATCATTACCTCACCCGCGTCAGTATTCATATTTAACAGGGCTAACTCAGCATCGCTAGCAACATGATTCTCTTTACACAGTGGACACAAAACCCTGACCAAACGCTGCGCCAACACCGCAATAATACTCGAGGCCAATAAGAACGGCTCTACACCCATATCCTGTAAGCGGGTAATCGCCCCGACAGCAGTATTCGTGTGCAACGTTGAAAGTACCAAATGACCCGTCAAACTCGCCTGAACGGCAATTTCTGCCGTTTCAGTGTCACGAATTTCACCCACCATCACCACATCGGGATCCTGTCGCAAAATAGCGCGCAGTCCCCGCGCGAAGGTCATATCAACTTTGGTATTCACCTGAGTTTGACCGATACCCGATAACAGGTATTCAACGGGGTCTTCTATGGTCAATATATTACGACTGGCATCATTGATATGGGTCAGACCCGCATACAAGGTTGTGGTTTTACCTGAGCCGGTAGGTCCGGTGACCAATATAATACCGTGGGGCGTGCGTAGGGATTTAATGAAGGCGGCACTGGCTTGCGGGTTCATATCGAGCTGGGTTAACTCCAGCTGGCCGGCTTGTTTATCCAACAAACGCAGTACTACCCGCTCACCGTGGGTTGCCGGTATTGTCGAGACACGAATGTCCACCGCATGCCCAGCTAAACGAATAGAAATACGACCATCTTGTGGGACCCGCTTTTCAGCAATATCCAGTTTGGCCATGATTTTTAGTCGTGATACCAATAGCGGTGCCAGCATCCGTTTGGGTGAGAGCACCTCGGTGAGCACACCATCAACACGGAAGCGCACCGTGAGCCGGTCCTCGAAGGTTTCGACATGAATATCCGAGGCCTGCTCGCGTACTGCCTGCGACAAAATCGCATTAATTAAGCGGATAACTGGCGCATCATCCTCAGTATCCATTAAGTCAGCGGTATCAGGAATTTGGTCGGCAAGCCGGCTCAAATCAAAATCTGTACCCATATCTTCAGCGACTTGCACCGCTTCATTATTATCTTTCTGATAAGCACGGGTAAGCCTTAATTTAAACACTGAATCAGCTAACTCTTCGGTAGTAAATGTCACCCCTAAAGCCCGCCGCAACTCGATCAGTGTTGCTGCCTTTAAACCATTGCGATAAAGAATATGTGGCTGCTCGCCCTGGTAATCCAGCAGTACACCGTGAGTCTGAGCAAAGGTAAAAGGTAGCCGCAACAGTTTGTTTTTCAGCCCTGCTGACAACTCAGATTCGACGTCCTCGACCTCAGTAACCATTTCCTCACTGCCGGTCAGCGGCTCGTCAATATTATCTGCCATGGTTACACTCACTGTTTCGCAGCCGGTTCCTGAGCTGAAGTGGCTGATGCCGCTGCCCGTGCTGCTTCAGCCTCCTCGGCCTGCATACCTTGCAGTTGCTCCAATTGCTCCTGCCACTCAGGTAATAATGGCAGCGCTTTATCGTCATGCAGCTCAACACCTTGATCAATACGCTGTAGCTGCTGCTCACGAATCAAGCGATATTTACCCGCCGTTGCGCTATCCATTTCACGCTTGTCACGGACAATTGTCGCCCGCAGAAAAACCAATAAATGCTTTTTACCTACGCTTGTCGATGTACTCCTAAACAAGGCACCAATCACCGGCAAACTACCGAGAACCGGCACTTTTTTCACCACCTCTGATACGTTATCTTCAATCAAACCACCCAGCACAATAGTCTGCCCGGTGTCAGCTAAAATTTTTGTGTCAATTTTGCGCTCATTGGTAATAGGGTTGCTGTTTAATACCGCACTGCTGCCGAGCACATCGGAAACCTCTTGGGAGATAGCCAAAATCAAGGAGTCACCCTCATTAATTTGTGGCGTCACCTTTAAGGTAATCCCCACGTTCGACCGCTCCACAGTTTGAAACGGATTGCCAGGATTAGAGGACCCCTCCCCCGTTGCCGTGTAAGAGCCCGTCACAAAGGGAATACTGCGCCCCACTACGATCGAAGCCTCTTCATTATCCAGCGTCATTAGCGATGGCGTAGAGAGAATATTAGCGCTGGTGTTGCTTTGTAGAGCATTAATCACCACATTAAAACTGAAACTATCACTCAAACGTCCTATACCTAACACTTGGCCAGCTGTGCCCCCCAACACACTCGCTATGCCTGTCCGAGAGTCAACCGGATCACCGTTGGCATCGACTTCAAAGGCTGCACCCGCTATAGCCCCGCCCAAACCGCTGTTGGTGGACGAACCATAAGCGCCGGAATCATTCAGAAACAACCACTCAACCCCGAGGTCCTTGCCGTTATCATCGGTCATTTCGACAATAATAGCTTCAACCAAGACCTGTGCACGACGGATATCCAACCGCTTGACCACCGCCATCAGCGATTGCATGATATCGGCATCGGCGGTGATAATCAGCGAGTTAGTGCCCTCATGGGCTTCTATCGTCGCCGTGGTTTTGGTGCTTATTTTAGTTTTGTCTTGATCGCCACTGATATTTTTGACAACTTTATTCAGCACTTCCGATAAATCTTTTGCCTGAGCATATTCAAGGTAAATAACCTTAACGTTGCCACTCTGAGCTAGCGGTGTATCCAAATATTTGATCAAGGACTGCACCCGCTGTCGCTCCAGCTCATCGCCACTGACCAAAACACTGTTAGTGCGCTTATCCGCAACTAGTACTAGATTTTTAGTATCAGCCTGCCCTTTCGCCGCCTCTGATTTACTCAGCTGCTCTAACATTCTGACTATTTCTTCCGCTGAGGCATGTTCCAGCACAACAATGTCAGTTTTTTGTACTGCCGATAAATCGATGCTTTTGATCACCTGCATAATGCGTTTAATATTGGCCGCCGTATCCGAAATGATAATCGCATTGCTCGGGGCATAGGCCGCCATATGCGCCTGCTGCGGAGCCAATGGTCTTAACACGGGGATAAGCTTGGCTGCAGAAATGTTTTCCAGCTGAATCACCTGAGTGATAACCTCGCTACCGCTACCATAAAAGCCGTCATTGACCACCGGAACCGGGGCCGTACGCGCATCCTTGTCAGGAATTATACGGGTAACACCACCGGACTCGACGGCGGCAAAACCATGAATTTCAAGAATGGACAAAAACAGCTGGTAAAGCTGATCGCTATTCACCGGCGAGGCTGAAATCACTTGTACTTTACCCTTTACTTTAGGGTCAATGATGATGGTTCGCTTGGTCGCCTTGGCAACAAAACGTATCAGCTCCTGCACATCAGTGTCTTTAAAATTTACCGTCCAAGTCTGCTCTGCCACGCCGCTCTCGTCAGCGGCCTGTACACCGCCAATCGACCCGGCACACAACAACACCGCGAGTAACACAGCTCGCCGTGCAGCTAGCATTCCTTGTTGTAATAACACCATAAAAAACACTCAACTGTTCACTTTATATATTGAATTATCTCAACCCGGCTAATACGCAATAAGCTACGCGTGACGCTCTGAGCTTTATCAGTTTATGGGTCGGTTAATTGATCACCCAATGAAACCATCAACTCTACCGGACCTCCATTGCGGTCTACCGTAAATGTAGCCTCTGTTGCCGTACGCATCAGTTTATATATTTCTAACGCTTTGGATGGTTCATCCAAAGCAATACCATTGATACTAGTAACGATATCGTTATTCTTGAAGCCCAAAGCAGTAAATTGCTGACGATCTCTACCTGGGCTAATTCGATAGCCAACCATTTCACCGTCTTTTTGCGCAGGAGAGATCCTGAGCACTTCTGCTAATGAGTTAGGGTTTTTATATAAACGCTGGCGGTAATCCTCAGCCAACTCTGTTGCTTGATCATCATCGCGCTTATCAGTAACCGCTGTACGGCTGGCAGGCGTAATAGCCTGTATCGGCTGGGCCTGAGCAATTTTTTCATCATCGTATAGCCAAAGCGATTCATACTTACCTGCGTTATCCAGGATGACGTGATCAACTAAAATTTTGGCCAGAGTCACCCTCGCCCCCACCGGAAGCTTATCACCTATGTAGTACTGTTCCTGCTTACCTTGATACACGATAACCGCCACCGACTGACTGGTATCTGGGGTATGAACAATACCTTCAAGGGTCAAATTTAACTGAGTTTTCTCCGCATCAAGCACCGTTTCTTCGGCCATAACAACAGGTGTATCCAAATGAGACTGAGCACCCGCCTCACCGAATAGATGCAACTTTTGCAGGGCTGATATATCAACGGTTGCACTAGCCGTACCGATAACCACCGGTACCGTTTTAGCCGTAGCCTCGGAGGTAGTAGACGGAATCACTAAAAAAACGAAGTGCACGATTATTGACAACAACCAGATAGCTATCAACACGTAAACGATAGATTGCAGCGTTTTACTCGGCAGCACCCTGAGCACATCGCCGAATTGCTGTCCTATCATCGTCATACGCGCAGCAACCTGCTCACCTGTCAACCTACCACCTCCATTTCACTATTAGTTTTATAGCGTTTAATTATATGAGCCCATGCTGACAATAGAAACCCTAGCAGTTCTCATTGTCAGCGAGCCGATTCTACATGCGCTGGAAAATTCACCAGGATAGCCTAAAATAAGTTAACTATAATCGTTCATTATGGCAGTAAAATGGCTGCTCTGTAGGTTTGTAGGGGACTGGAGCCATCAAAGTTCACCTCTGCGAGGCTAATTATAGACCTGATCTACAAATCTGGGGCATCCACCACAAATATAAGCACTTAACAATAAGCCAGAAACCGGCCCGATACGCCAGATCCTGGAGCTTAACGCAAGAATTAAGAAATGATGTTATGACTATGCTATTTTTTTTCAACAGACGCTCGGGTACTGATCGCCGCAAAGGCAAAGAACAGCGGCAAAACCCTAGATTAGACCTAAGCCATAAACGTCGACGTAAATCTGATGATCGCCGCAGTACGGATATGGTCAGCATCAATAATTCAAGAGAACAGCTTTTGCGGCAAATTGACCCCGGCAACCCAACACAAAAGCATTAAACACTGCCGCAGGCAGCAACACCAACCCTGTAGCAAGCTCACCCTACCAGACTAATCATTACCCCAGCCGCGACTGCCGAGCCGATTACGCCCGCAACATTAGGGCCCATGGCATGCATCAGCAGGAAGTTTTGCGGGTTGGCCTCCAGCCCCACTTTATTCGATACCCGCGCCGCCATCGGCACCGCAGAAACCCCCGCAGAACCAATCAAGGGATTGATTGGGGTGCTGGAAAACTTATTCATTATCTTCGCCATAATGACACCACTGGCGGTGCCAATACAAAAGGCAATTATTCCCAGCACCAGTATCCCCAGCGTGTTTAGGTCTAGAAACTTGTCCGCGCTGAGCTTGGACCCTACGGATAAGCCGAGAAAAATAGTGGTGATATTAATCAACGCATTTTGAGTGGTATTGCTCAGCCTATCGACCACTCCGCACTCTTTCATCAAATTACCCAGACAAAACATCCCCAGTAATGGCGCTGCCGAAGGCAGAAACAGAGCGACTAAAATAAGTAGCAACAACGGAAAGCAGACTTTTTCAACTTTAGAAATTTTTCGCAGCTGTACCATTTCAATTTTGCGCTCTTCCACCGTGGTCAACGCGCGCATAATAGGTGGCTGAATCAAAGGAACTAACGCCATATAGGAGTAGGCCGCCACCGCTATCGCCCCCAGTAAATTAGGCGAGAGCAAGCTTGCGACATAAATTGCTGTAGGACCATCTGCACCGCCAATAATGCCAATCGCAGCCGCGTCAGCAATACTGAAATCCATAATCCCCAATTTGGTTAAACCAACCGCCCCCAGTACCGTAGCGAAAATACCAAACTGAGCGGCTGCCCCTAACAACAAGGTTTTAGGATTGGCTAACAAAGGACCAAAATCCGTCATCGCCCCTACGCCCATAAAAATAATCAAAGGCGCCGCACCGCTGGCGATAGCAACCGTGTAAAAGTTGTAGAGCATACCATTACCAAAACCAAAGTCACTTGCCGCCTGCACCGCAGCAACATGCTCTGCAGCTGAGGCGCTCTCATAGGCATGATAAATATCTTTACCTAGCTCCCAGCTAGCCAAATTAAGGCTATGAGCCAATGCTTTTAGCACTTCAGGGTCAGCGGAAAAAATAGCATTTTCAACCGCTGAAAAAGCTAATCCCGCACCTGGAATATTGGCCAACAAACCACCAAAACCAATAGGCACCAGTAATAGCGGCTCAAAACCTCGGTTAATCGCCAGATAAAGCAGCAACAGGGCAACCAGGATCATCACAAACTGCCCCGGTAGCATTTGATAGATCCCAGAGTCGTACCAGAGCGCTAATAACTTATCCATAGAACGCCCCGTTACGCCAGTGTCAGCAGAATATCGCCAACGGAAACAGAATCCCCCTCTTTGACACTAACTGCCACCACCGCACCGGATTTGGCAGCCCGCACTTCGGTCTCCATTTTCATCGCTTCAAGGATGATAATGACATCGCCCTGCTGGACATACGCCCCGACGGCCACATTAACTTTAAATATATTACCCGCCAGAGGAGCAGTGATCGGCTCGCCAGCACCTACGGGAGTAGCAGCCACTGCCGGAGCTGCAGCTGGTGTAATAGCAGATACGTCGCCCCCCTCAGCCACTTGGACAACATAGCTTTGCCCACCTACTGAAACCGTATAAACCTCAGATTCGCTCGCCACAGCAGTCTTGGTAGCCTCTGCAGGCTTTTCGTAACAAGGCACAGGTTCAAAAGCTGCGGGATTACCACGGTTTTGTAAAAACTTAAGTCCGATTTCAGGAAATAAGGCGTAAGTCAGGATGTCGTCAATTTCTTTCTCACCCGCAGTTAGCTTGATACCCTTTTCTTTCGCTACCGAGCGCAATGTCGAGGTTAAATTGTCCATCTCGGGTTTTAAGACATCAGCGGGACGACAAGTAATCGGCTCAGCGCCGTCCAACACACGCTCTTGCAAGGCTTTATTCACGGGTGCCGGGGTAGCACCGTATTCGCCCTTTAATACCCCGGCGGTTTCTTTAGATATCGACTTGTAGCGCTCGCCGAACAACACATTCATTACCGCTTGAGTACCAACAATTTGCGAAGTGGGTGTAACCAGCGGGATAAAGCCCAGATCCTCACGCACTTTAGGGATTTCCTCCAACACCTCATCAAGCCTATCAGCAGCACCTTGATCCTTCAGCTGGCTCTCCATATTAGTCAGCATGCCACCAGGAACCTGAGCCACCAAAATACGAGAATCCACACCACGCAATGACCCTTCAAACTTCGCATACTTTTTCCGCACTTCACGAAAGTAAGCAGCGATTTCTTCTAATAAAATAATGTTCAAACCGGTATCACGATCCGTACCCTCTAACATCGCCACCACTGACTCAGTCGGCGAGTGGCCATAGGTCATACTCATTGAAGAAATAGAGGTATCCACATTGTCGATACCCGCTTCAATAGCTTTTAAAGCGGTTGCCGTTGATAACCCTGTAGTTGCATGGCACTGCATGTGTATGGGAATAGATAACTCTTTCTTTAAACGACTGACCAACTCAAAAGCCACATAAGGCTTTAATAATCCAGCCATATCCTTAATCGCTATCGAATCGGCACCCATCGCTTCAATTTGTTTTGCCAGCGTCACCCATAACTCAATATTATGTACCGGGCTTATGGTGTAAGAGATAGTGCCCTGCGCATGTTTGCCCACCTTGCGCACAGCTTTAATAGCGGTTTCTAGGTTACGGGGGTCGTTCATCGCATCGAAGACACGAAACACATCAACCCCATTCACTGCTGCGCGTTCAACAAATCGCTCAACAACGTCATCAGCATAATGACGATAGCCCAAAATATTCTGGCCGCGAAACAGCATCTGCTGCGGCGTGTTTGGCATCGCTTTTTTCAGCTCACGGATACGCTCCCAAGGGTCTTCACCTAAATAACGAATGCAGGCATCAAAGGTCGCCCCCCCCCAGGACTCTAATGACCAAAAACCGATTTGATCTAATTTTGCGGCAATCGGCAGCATATCGTCCAAACGCATTCGTGTGGCAAATAAAGACTGGTGCGCATCACGCAACACGACATCGGTAATACCAAGGGGCTTTTTGTTATCAGTCATGGAATAGAGCCTTGTTTATGGGCAGATTGTTGATGGGCAATGATCGGCCGGTAGTAAGCCTAATCGAGCCGCACCAAAAAATTTAGGTAATAATGAGCTGGAGATTGAATCATTGAATATATAGACAATAAATGCTCACCTCTGGTGACGTGAACGATATTTATGAATCGCCGCAGTTATCACTGCCACCAACTGCTCATCTTTAGCTTGATGCGGATTACCCCTAGGCTGGGGCGGTAGCGGTATCTGCTCAGGCTTAACAAAGCGCTGCATAAGACTCGACATGGCCGTAGTCGCCAAAATCAATACAACCAAAAAAACAAACACGGTTCCCATACCGTAGAGCATGAGCTCAACACCCTGCTGCACCAAGCTATCCTGCATTATATTCTCCAAAATACACCGACCTCACTGGGCGACAAGCAACCGGAAAAACATTAATTATCCCAACTACAAACCGACTAAAATTATAGCAAAGCCTGATAAAAACACGCTGTATTTCCAGCTATAAGCTACCTATCAATGAACGCCAATCTACAGGTATTCATAGCCACGGGCAATATAAAATCTGCTCTTTATAAAAAGTAATAAAACTACAAAGCCTTACTAATCAGTGAGTTATAAGGCAGCCACAAAGCCCCATATCGACAACCAAAAGCATATTAAAACCAACTATATCCAACACAAACTGGGGGCTGACACCCGCAACAACTAGAAAAAACGGCTGTAATAAATTTACCAAGCATTAACCCTCGGCCAACAACCACGTATAATCCCTTCGCCACCCACCTCACACTAGCAAAATTATGCGAATACTATTAGCGCCAATGGAAGGTGTTGTTGATCACACCATGCGCACTATGCTCACCCAAATCGGGGGTATTGATCGCTGCGTGACCGAATTTATTCGTGTAACCACCAACCCTTTACCATCCAAAGTGTTTTACCGTTTTTGCCCAGAACTACACAACGGCGGCGTTACCGCCAGTGGCACACCGGTATATATACAATTACTCGGCGGCAACGCCGAACCCATGGCAATCAACGCCCAGCGCGCCGCCAATCTCGGCGCACCAGGTATTGACATAAACTTTGGCTGTCCAGCCAAAACTGTCAACCGCAATGATGGCGGTTCAGTATTATTGCAACAGCCAGAACGCCTCTACAATATTGTTAGCGCCGTCAGGGCTGCGGTTCCGGCGTCGATACCGGTTACCGCTAAAATTCGCCTGGGATTTAATGACCGCAGCCTATTTAATGACATCACCCAGGCAATCATCGCCGCTAACGCCAGCGAATTAACCATTCATGCCCGCACCAAAGATGATGGTTATAAACCCCCCGCCTACTGGGAAGCACTGGCCGAGATCAACGCCAGCAGTCCGATTCCGATTATCGCCAACGGTGAAATATGGTCCCCTGCCGACTATCAAGCTTGTATCAGCCAAAGCGGTTGCAGCGACATCATGCTGGGACGCGGCTTACTCTCCTGCCCCGACTTAGCGAGACAGATAAAAGCTGCCAGAGGAGAAACTATTGCCAGCGCGATGAGCTGGCTGGAAATAATCGACTTACTGGCACAATTTTGTCTGGTGACGGAAGATATGTACGAACGTAAATATGTGGGTAGCCGAGTCAAACAGTGGCTAGGCTATTTACGCCGGGAATATGATCTGGCTAATGAGCTGTTTGAACAGATCAAACGACTGAAATGGCCCGAAGAAATCATGCCAATGATACAGCAGCATAAACTTAAATATTTACAGCTCAATGCTGCCTAAGCATTAAAGGAAAGCAGCATAGATTTATAGTTACTTATTTTTAGGCGGCTCAAGCCCCGCTGAACGCCCAGATGCCAAGCCCTCCCCGAGACCTTTGCCGGCGAACAAATCATCGCCAAATCCCATCTCCGGTTGAGCTGGCTTGGAACCGGAGAAGAATTGGCTGATCTTTTTAAGCATTACTTTAAGTAAACGCCATAGTCGCGGCAACATCCAAATAACCACTGCCATAAATAACAATAGCAAAATTAAAAATACCGCCGGATGGCTGAGCGCGGCCCACAAGCCAGCGATCACCAAGATATCTTCGGCAAAAGAGGCAGTCCAGTTCGTTACTGGCTCAGGAGAGGTGTTAATCAGCATACGGGCACCCATTTTGGTCGCATGACTAGTAGCCGCCATGCCACCCCCAACAACACCTGCGGCGATCTCCAGTGCCGGGCTAACATCTCCCACCGCGCCAGCCGCCAATAATGCACCCGCAGGAATACGAATAAAGGTGTGCAGAGAATCCCAAACAGTATCAACACCAGGGACTTTATCGGTAAAAAACTCCACCGCATACATTAAACCCGCCGCCGCAATCACCACTGGATCTTGTAATATGTGCAGCTCAGCAGGTAACGCAATATTACCAGTAGCACCACCAATACCCAGCACCAGTAGCGCCGCATATAAATTAATACCGCTAGCCCACGAGGCCCCCATGGTTAATGCCAGCGTTGCTAATAGAGCGTTATAAGATTCCATAATCACTACTCGCTTAAAATAATAGACTGTTTCAGTGCAGCTAAGCCCGCCATGGAGCAGCTCTCACAAAGCGTAAATTCTAATAGGTTCATAATACACCGCTCCAACTGAATATGAACTGAACAGCCAAGCCATATAAACTAAGCCAACTTGGCATTATTCGCATCAAACAGCTGAATACACGGGTCGACAGCACCGCTTTTGACCGCTACGGCCATACGATGATCGATCCTGGGATGATAAAGCTGAAAATGCCAGTCACTGGCACTATCCTTGATAACCTCGCTAAGGCTTAGACTAATAGGATTGCCCAGATTAAAGCTAAAGTTACCCAAACCCAGAGATAAGCCCTCACCACTCGCTTTCATATAGGCCTCCTTCAACGTCCAATAATCAAAAAAAGTATCCAATTGCTGCACCTCATCTAGCGCAAACAAATCGCTGACTTCCTGCTCAGAAAAATAATGTTTGGCAATTTCGCGCACATCATTCTTGCGTTCGGTATGTTCAACATCAACACCGACATTCCAACGGGGAGTGACCGCACAAACAATGTAGCGGAAAGTATGGCTGAGGTTAAACCGCAACGGCACCGGTGAGTTAATGATTTCTGGCTTACCGTGGTCACCCTTGTTAAAAGCCCAGGCCTCCGGCGCCAAATCACTATAGCGAGACAAGGTAGTACGCACCAAACCTCTGGTTATACAATCACGCTTTTGATCTTTAGCAAATCGATAACGCTGGTTACGCTCCAACTCTTGCGCAGACATAAGCTGCCGAAAACCCGCCAACTGCTGGTCTGATACCTGCTGAATATCCAGCATCCACAAATGAACATCGTTATCTTTTAGCTGCACAAAATCCTCATCAAGCAGGGTATATTCACAATTGCGCACCAGTTTACACCACTCGGATGCTCATCACGCCAATCTACCGTACTCTATTTTATCCCTCAGCCCCTGCCCCTTGCTAACAACTGCTCAACAGCAAGACCGTCCTATTGCCGTAATAAAACGTGCTAAATTGCTACAAATAGCTATGCTTGCAGCATAGTAATAGTAAAGTTCCAGCAACATAAATAACCGCCTCACACGAGAACAAACACTTGTGCCAATAAGTAAACTTAACAACCGATGGCTTTCAGTGATTTCAATCATCACCGCAGCTTTCTTGGTCTGCCTGGCTGTTTTTATTACTTGGGAGACTATTATTGAGAAACAACAACGCCAATTTAACCATCAAAGCTCACAAATCAAGCAAGATTTACAAAATTATCTCAGCGTCAACGAAACACTAATACGCGCTTACCAAGCTTTTTTTCATGCATCGGATAGGGTCACTGCCGAAGAATTCCATCTGTTTACAACCAATATTCTAGCCAGCGAAAAGCATATTCGCGCTGTCGTGTATGCGGAGAAAACCCCACAAGAAACTAACACTGACACCGCCACCCGCGTGAATAGCAACAAATTATCAGTAGTGTATTCAGAGCTACAATCAAGCAGTACTGAAAAAACCAGCATGCAGACAAACATTGACGATCTGTTAGAAACTAACCACATCGAGCTTTCTCCAGGCAGCATTCAAGTTTCCGCACCACTCATGACCAACCAAGGTGCACACTCATACTTTATTACTGGCACCATCAACCAGCCTGAAAAAGCGGCACAAACAAACCTGGTTGTGCTGGAAATATCTCCAGCCATTATCCTTCAACACCTAACCATAGCCCCTGGCTACAGCTTGCGCCTGACGCCAAGCCACTCAACCCCACAAAGCCAATCACTTGCATGGACTGTTCTCGGCAGCCCCAAGGAAACTAGTCGATTAACATATACCGCCGGAACCTGGAGCCAGCAGTCGACAGTCAGCCTTAATCAACAATCATTCAAGGTGTATTTGGAACACAGCTATACCCTTGGTTATCAACAAATTTTTTTGTTAATTCTGGCTTTTATTAGTACATCTGCAATAAACATATTAATTTGGTCAACAATAAAAAGTCACTGGCAACGCTCCCGCGCGGATGCTGCCAACCATGCCAAGAGTGAATTTCTAGCCATCATGAGCCATGAAATCCGCACCCCCCTTAACGGCGTCATGGGTATGGCCGATCTATTGCATCAATCATCATTACCACCCACCCAAAAACAATATGTCAACGTCATTATCAATTCCGGAAAATCCCTGCTTAATGTTATTAATGATGTGCTGGACTTTTCACAAATTGAAGCCGGCGCGCTAAAACTTGAAACGATTGATTTTAGCCTTGAGCAATTAATCGCTGAGTTAGCAGAAATATATCGCTACACATCTATTGGCAAAGACATTAATTTTACCGCATCTATTAACCCAAGCACCCCGCCTTTTTTAACTGGCGATCCCTCTCGGCTACGTCAAATTCTACTCAACCTACTCTCTAACGCCTTTAAATTTACTGAGCAAGGTGAAATCATTTTACGTGTTGAAAGCGAAGTAACTGACGAAAGCCAATGCAATCTCGCCATCAGTGTTAGCGATACCGGCATAGGTATCCGCCACCAGCAACGACTATTCCGCTCATTCTCACAAGCCAGCAACGACACTTACCGCAAATATGGCGGCACTGGACTAGGGCTATCCATTTGCAAGCAACTGATTGAAATTATGGACGGGACTATTGACGTTGTTAGTGAACTTGGTAGAGGCAGCTGTTTCACCATAAAGTTGGCATTGCCGGTATCCCAGCACTGTCCAATGGAGTTGATCAATCTAAACGATAAAAAACTCCTCATCGTAGATGATTACAGTGTAGCTAGAAATATCTTAGCAGAACAAGCTAAGGCGCTGGGCATGAAAGCCATCACCGCCAGCTCAGCTAATGAAGCATGGATAATACTCGCCAGCCACCAGGCCGATTATTTTGATTTCATTATCACTGATCTGGATATGCCACACACCAATGGACTCCAATTTTCCAAGCAGATCCTAGGGCATACTAAATATAATCAAATTCTTATCTTATTGCTGAGCGCCACCAATGAAATATCGACAAAAGAGCGGAAAAACGCACTAAATTTACATTATGTCGGTAGCAAGCCAACATCGGTACAACAACTGTCAGATATTTTTCAACATGCCATTAACAAAACAACGATAAAACAACGTGACACAACACAACCCAGCTTAAATCCCACAACATCGCTCAATGTTCTTGTTGCCGAAGATAACCCCGTAAACGCTAAAGTCATCCAGGCGATGCTAAGCAAGCTTGGTCATAAATTACAACTTACCAATAATGGCGAAGAAACTCTCGAGTACTATCAACAACAGTATGACAATATTGACCTTATCCTAATGGATTGTGAAATGCCGATAATGAATGGTTTTTTAGCGAGCGAAAAAATTCGCCTCTTTGAAAAAAAACAACAGCTAAGTCCTAAACTTATTATCGCCTTAACTGCCCACGCCTTACCTGAATGTCAACAACGCTGCTACGCTGCAGGGATGGATGGATTTCTCACCAAACCCTTATCCATAGACCGGCTAACTACAGCCATCAATGATGCTCTGACCAGCCAGACTACACAAACATACACTGCATAATTATTTTATTACCGCACCCCTTATTAATGCTCAGTAACCATTGAATACACATATTATGGCTCATTTCCAAAAACACTATCACCCACCCGGCACACCACCAGGAACCCTGACCGAGCGCATGCTCCCCAATACTGGCGAAATGAAAATCAGCCTTATTGATTATTCCAGTGAAAGTTTTGTTGAAAAACAATTAGCCAGCGCGGAGGACTGCCTGCCCTACCTTAAAGAGTCCACTGTTACCTGGATTCATATTCAAGGACGTGTCACCGCGAAAATATTAAAAGAATTGGCCTTACTCTTTGAATTACACCCTCTTGCCCAAGAAGACATCCTGAATAGCGGCCAACGACCCAAGGTAGAAGCCTACGACACCCAACTCTTTACCGTACTCAATCTACCCGTAAAAACCCCCAACACCATTACCGGCGAGCAAGTCAGCTTGTTTCTCGCCCAAGGTTATCTAATCAGCTTTCATCAAGGCATTACCGACCCATTCGAAACCATTCGAAAACGCTTGCACAATAACCCACACGGAAAAATCCGTAGGCTCGGTGCAGATTATTTACTCTACTGCCTATTGGATCTCATCATTGATGAAGGCTTTCCCGTGCTCGAAACCCTTGGTGAGCGCATCGAGTTAATTGAAGAAGAATTACTCACGGTTCCCAATAAAGCTACATTAAAAAAATTACACCATATTAAACGCGAGTTATTGATCTTACGGCGCATGCTATGGCCGCAACGCGACCTATTAAACAAACTGATTCGCGATGAAAGCGAATTTTTAAACGATGGTACATTAATCTATTTACGAGACTGCTATGACCATACGATACAAATTATCGATTTGCTGGATGCCTATCGTGACATGACCGCCAGCATGATGGACGTGTACTTGTCGAGTATCAGTTATCGCTTAAACGATGTGATGCGCTTATTAACCGCTATATCTACCATCTTTATTCCACTGACCTTCCTAGTAGGCCTGTATGGGATGAATTTTAATGCCAACAGCGACAGCCCCTGGGCCATGCCAGAATTATATTGGTACTACGGTTACCCCATGCTCTGGGGCTTGATGATTACAATTACCGTCGGCATGGTTGCCTACTTTAAACGTAAAGACTGGTTTTAACAGCTATAACGAGATCGCTTTCGCCTGGCCACCGCATGAGATCATAGCGGCGATCAATAAACCGTATATAATATTGCCTCTATCCGGAGGCAATATGACCCAAAACAATGAGCTGACATCAAACTGGTGGGGTGAGTTCTATTTTGACGACAACCACAACAAAGAATGGCAAATTGGCCCGTTAACACTACTGGTACAACGCTCAGGTAATACCTGGCACATTGCTTATGAAAGTATCAACGATCCCGATGAAGGCGATACACTCTATTCAGTCACGGCACATGGCGCACTTCCAGCCTCTCTAGAGGAAAATTCGCGCTTTGTACTCCCCGACGATGATGGCCTGCTCACTATCCGTCCATTGTTAGCCGACCGACCGATTATATCTCGCCCGTTTACACCTTTTTCTCTGGCTGCCGGGGCCGCAGTAACGCTGTATATAAGCTCCCTGCTGTGGGTTGAGCTATCCGTTGGCACCGAACATAAAAAAACGCTGATAAGCATCCCTATCCTGCGTCCGTCAGACACATGGTTCGGCTCCTCTACCATGGATGGCGAGCTGTGCTATGCCTCTAATACCCACTGCCGGATGCATTTAAGTGAGCTTTTACCACGCCCGCACCGCGCTATTACCCCCGTTTGCATTCACAATAAAGCCGATTCAACGTTATTAGTCGAGCGCTTGAACTTGCCAGTTCCTATGCTGCACTTGTATCAATCAACCGTATCCGGCCAATTATGGACGCCATCGGTAAAGCTTGTCAGGGAAAAAGCGGGGGAAATAGCCAAGCTGGAGGTAAATCATAAAGCCCCCCCCGAAGCCGTAGAATCGATTTTACTCAATACTCCCAGGTTATATCCAAACCATAATGTACTATTTCGCGCCTTTAATGCGGTATTTAACTAATCACCCAACTCAGCTTTGTATGCCGTTAAACAGCAGGAGATTGCAATGAATTCATTCTGGAGCGACATTATCCAGTTTTTAGGTAGTGCCAATGTGTGGGGAATGATACGCGCGGTCTTTCTGCTAATCGCAGGCCTCGTACTCGCCAAGGTAGTCAGCTCAATGATTACACGGTTTGCGCCAGATCACGCCGACAAACATCAGATCATGCTGGCCAAACGAGGTAGCCACTACCTCATCCTCTTATTATTTTTCGCCTCAGCACTACACGAAATGGGCTTCAACCTCAGCGTACTGTTAGGCGCGGCAGGTATACTGAGTGTCGCTATCGGCTTTGCTTCACAAACTTCTGCCTCCAATCTTATCAGTGGTTTGTTTTTAGTCGCCGAACGCTCTTTTACCGTAGGAGATAATATTCGCGTTGGCAATACCGTTGGCGAGGTGCTTTCTATTGACTTGCTATCGGTTAAATTGCGCACTTTTGATAATCTGTTTGTACGAATACCCAATGAGTCACTGATTAAATCCGAGGTTACCACAGTGACACGTTTTCCCATTCGTCGGCTGGATATTTTACTCGGCGTTGCCTATAAAGAAGACCTTAAAACAGTACGAGGTTTGCTCAATCAAATTGCAACACGCAATCCCCTTTGCCTTGAAGAGCCAAAACCAGTCTATATTTTTCAGAACTTTGGCGAGTCATCATTAAATATTCAATACTCAGTTTGGGCTAAACGAGAAAACTATCTCAAATTAAAAAACAGCATTCACGAAGAAATAAAAAATGCCTTCGATGAACACAATATTGAGATCCCCTTCCCCCACCGCACGCTCTATGCAGGCAGTGCCACGGGCCCATTTCCATTACAGACCGTCACTATTAATAAGCCCGATTAACCTTTAACATCATTCGCGGATTTAATAACAGGAGCACACTCATGAATAAGGAAAAAACTAACGGTAGTTGCTTGTGTGGAGAAGTACAGTATGAAATCTCGGGTAATTTAGGCATTTTTCAATACTGCCACTGTTCACGTTGTCGTAAATTTTCCGGCAGTGCTTTTGCAGCTAACTTAATGGTCAAGCCTGATCAATTTCGATGGCTAGCCGGTGAATCGAAGGTAGCTAAGTTTTTACCCCCTGAAACCAAACATTTTGCCACCGCATTTTGTCAGCAGTGTGGATCTTCTCTACCTTGGCACAGCAAAAGCGGTAAAGCCGTTATTGTCCCCGCTGGGACACTGAATGGGCACCCCAACATAGAGCCATCCAATAATATTTTCTGTGGTTCAAGAGCGCAGTGGTATAAAGATCCCAGCGAGCTACCCGATCACGACCAACTTCCAAGAAAATAGCACTATACGACTTTATCAGCCAAAAACACCCCCAAAGGTTATACCGCTAAAACAGCCAGTAACCGCCAACCGGATAAATTAATGTGATTGATGTATTCATACTTGCCGTGGCATTAAGCATGGACGCCTTCGCTGTCGCTATCGGACTAGGCTCAAAAAACAAACAAAACACCACCAAACTTGCGTTAATGTCAGCGATCTATTTTGGTTTATTTCAAGCCCTGATGCCTCTAATCGGTTATATCGGTGGCAAAGGAGTATTGGGCTGGGTGGAAGCCTATGCGCCGTGGATCGCTTTTTTGTTATTGTTGCTGATTGGTGGAAAAATGATCTTCGAATCATTCGCCGAGGGTATCGAAGAAGATATTGTCACCATCACCCACCGAGTTATGCTCATGCTCGCCATTGCCACTAGCATTGACGCAATGGCTGCAGGGTTTACCCTAACCTTGCTGGATGTAAACCCATTTATTGCCTGCATGATCATTGGTATAACAACATTTTTCTTCAGCTGGGCCGGCGTATTTATCGGTAAAAAAACAGGCACATGGCTAGAGAGCAAAGCTGAGCTGTTAGGCGGTGTAGTACTGATATTGATAGGTTTAAAATTATTATTAATGTGATATCGCTGTAGTTAAATGTGAGCGTTTATCGCTTTAGCCCTGATAAAATCAACTATTTCAGTCTTATCTTAGACTTAACCGCCTACCTCACTGTAAAAAACAATTGGTTTCATAACTGTATGAGAAAAACGGATAAAAAAATCGACAACGCTATCATCAGCGCACTCACTGAGGTGTGCGAAGTAGCGCTCAAGGAAGTAGCCGGCTTTAAGTGGATAACCCATTTCGTTAACTATCGTGACGTGGCTAATTCATTGATCGTAGTCTGTGTTTTCGGCTCCAACAGCGAGCTATCCAACGCTTTAAAGGCTGGCCAGGATCATGTTTTACGTCAGCTAATCCAACAACAATTAACCGCCGTAAATATTAAACTGCGCAAACCGGTCAACTTTGACTCAGAACAGGCCTGTGACGAGCAAAACAACGGTGACTGGCAACAACGCTACGGCTAAGGGCAGCACCTAACATCGATAAAATGCCCGCGAGGTTATCGAAAGCCTCCCTGCGTCAACACGATAGGCTGTATTAAGGAGCCACTCAGGCTAGAATGCCCGCCCCTGACTATTTAGACCAAATCGCTTTATGATTGACTTTAGCCTATTTCGCCGCGAGCTGGGTCTGTTAACTCGACTCGCTACTCCGCTACTGGTTGCACAAACGCTGACTACCGCCACTGGTGTGGTCGACGCGATGATGTCGGGGCATTACAGCGCCGAAGCACTAGCAGCGGTAGCGGTAGGTAACAGCCTGTGGCTACCATTGTATCTATTGATCTCAGGTTTATTGATTGCGTCCACCTCGATGGTCGCCCGATTTCATGGTTCGCGAAACCATAACGGCATCGTTACCACCGTACAGCAAAGCATCTGGTTGGCCATCGCCGTATCACTGTTTGCGGTTTGGTTGTTGCGCCACAGTTCAGGCCTACTCACACTAGTCGGCGTTAAACCTGATATCGTACCTGTTACCCAGGGCTATTTATCCGCCTTTGCCTGGGGCATGCCAGCCGCCGCTATTTTTAATGGCCTGCGCAGCTATACCGAAGGTATGGGCCGCACGCAACCCTATATGCTGAGCAGCCTGATCGCCTTTATCGTCAACATTCCTATGAACTACGTACTGATTTACGGTTTATGGGGCTTCCCGGAACTCGGCGCAGTCGGTTGTGGCTGGGCTACAGCCATAAGCTTTTGGATACAAGTTATCCTGCTGGTATGGTTTACCTCATCCAAAACCAACTACAACGGCATTCAGCTTTTTGCACGCTGGCACAAGCCTAACCTTCAGCACATTATCAGGATCGCACGCTTAGGCTTACCAATTTCCATGGCAGCTGTAGCTGAAGTAAGTATATTTTCGCTAATTGCCTTATTAGTCGCACGTCTTGGCATCGAAGTAACAGCAGGACATCAAATTGCACTGAGCTCTTCACATCTAATCTTTATGTTGCCACTGGCACTGTCGCAGGCTGTCACTATTCGGGTTGGATATTACCTTGGGCGCGGCGATCAAAGATTAGCCAACACCATTGTAGCAGTTGGGTTAACAGCCGCGATTGCCTTATCAGCTACAACCATGAGTGGCATCTTGTTATTCAGAGAAAATATCATCGGTTTGTATACCGAGGACATGACAGTGCGGCTAATTGCCATGTCACTGTTCTTTTGGATGGCCGTGTACCAAATACCCGATCACTTGCAAATTATTAGCAACGCCGCCCTGCGCGCTTATCACGATACTCGCGTACCAATGATCTTAATCTTGATCACCTACTGGGGAATTGCCCTGCCAGTGGGGTATTGCCTAGGCCTTACCGACTGGCTTACCGCCAAGCCGCTTGCAGCAAAAGGCTTCTGGATGGGTTTGACGATTGGCTTATCCACCACCTGCTGTTTATTATTGATGCGTTTATGGAAAGTGACACGGCGACCGCTCCCCGCATAAACATTACGCATCTTATCCAACCCAGAAACAAAATAATCCTTGCGCAGCCCGTATCCAGCTGTCGAGAGCAGCATTAATGGTTATCAACCCACAAAAAAATAAATTAAAAAAGCATTTTGTGTCAACCTTTTAGCCCCAGCTTCGTTAATACCCCTGTAGTACATTCTATAAACGCTGCTATTTGAGCAGTATTGATTCAAAATATCGGAGTATTAGCATGAAAAAATTCGCCCTTACCTCCTCACTTTTAATCACCTGCAGCTTAGTAGCTATGGGCAGCTATGCTGAACGCGACGACATGCCTGCGCGTAACTGGGACCACAGCATGCACCGTATCACCGAGCAACACGCCACCGACACAGGCTTTATTCGCAATGATACAGTCACCGCCAAAGATGGCCGCGTTGCCACCCGAGAAACCATTGCCACCATCAACAAAGAAACAGGTGAAACCACTCGCCAAATCACCTATACCGACTTTGACGGTAAGGTAAGCAGCAAAACCATTACAGGTAACCACTCTCACCGCAAAGGTAAACACAAAGGTAAACACAAA
>JBAYQJ010000007.1:0-115562 GCA_041677245.1 Spongiibacteraceae bacterium
AATGGTCCGCCCTTCAGGATTCGAACCTGAGGCCTTCCCCTTAGGAGGGGGACGCTCTATCCTGCTGAGCTAAGGGCGGTTTGGTGTGCGCACGATTCTAAAAGAATAATCGCGGCGGTGCAAAGCTGGAGAGTTTTTCTTTTTAGTTGGTGATGTTTTGATCATCTTTTTAATCGGAACGCTGAACTACGATTGATGCTGTTCCGCCAATGGAATGCTGTAGTTATAGTTGCCGTTATCGTGTGTCAGGTCCCAGGGAAAATGCAGCCAGGTATCCTGCGGGAATTGCTTGATAAATAATTCGGTCATGGGGGTGCCGGCAGGCTTGGCGTAGAGGGTCACGAAGAATGCCTCTGGTAAAAGTTGCTTGGCTATTTTTGCAGTAATGCCGGTATCGACTAAATCATCGACTAATAAATAGCCTGTGCCGGTTCCCTCGATGCTTTTTAGCACATCGGGCTCGCCCTGTTGATTATGGTCATAGCTGGCGATGCAGAGTGTATCGATCACGCGCAGGTTTAGCTCGCGGGCGAGGATGGCTGCAGGAATTAAACCGCCGCGAGCAATCGCGATAATCCCCTGCCAAGGGATAGCCCCCTGATGGAGGTCAATAAGTTGTTGTGCAAGGTTGCGGGTGTCGCGATGCAGGTCTTCCCAGCTGAGAAAGTAATCCTGAGTTATATTGCCGGAGGGCGTGGTTTCAATGCTAGCCATAGGGGTGCTTATTTGCGTATAGGTTATGTGGGAATGGATTTGGCTCAGCGTAAAAATAGTCGCTAAGTCTGGCTAAATTGTGCAGTATTGTCGCTATATTGGCTAGAGTTAAAATTTATACGCTTGGTTTTTGGTTCGATCCAAGTTCTTGATTCCTGCAGTCTGTACATTTTAAATGCTGAATTCATCGTTTGGAAAGAAACAATGTTAGATAGTCGACCACTGTTATTAGCTACTGATTTCCCCCCGGTTCGTCGAGGCACCCTCGACATTCTACAGCTGAGTCTTGGTTATCTGTGCAACTTAAGCTGCGTGCATTGCCATGTAAATGCCGGTCCTGGCCGCAAGGAATTAATGACGCTGGAAACCATTGAGTGTGTTTTGGCTTATGTGGATAAGCATCAGATAAAACTGATTGACCTCACCGGTGGTGCGCCGGAAATGAACCCGCATTTTCGTTATTTGGTCAGGGCTGCTCGTCAGCGGGGTGTCGAGGTGATCGATCGCTGTAATCTGACTATTTTATTAGAGCCTGGTTATGAGGATCTTGCGCAATTTCTTGCCGAGCAACAGGTTGTTGTCACTGCGTCATTACCCTGTTACGAGGAGGAAAATGTTGAAAAGCAACGCGGTAAAGGCGTTTATAATAGCAGTATTGTTGCCTTGCAGCAGCTGAATCAGCTGGGCTATGGTCGCAATAATGAGCTGCAGCTCAACTTGGTTTACAACCCGGTTGGTGCAAGCCTGCCGCCGCCGCAATCTTCGTTGCAAGCTGATTACAAGCGGGAGTTAAAAACCCGTTTTGATATCGATTTTAATCAGCTGTTTACTATTACCAATATGCCCATCAGTCGTTTTGGTAGTGTGCTTTTGTCGCACGGCGAATTTAATAACTATATGGATTTATTGAAACGCAACTTCAGCCAGGCGAATTTGACAACGGTGATGTGTCGCAATTTGATCAGTGTTGATTGGCAGGGGTATGTCTATGACTGCGATTTTAATCAAATGCTGGATTTACCGCTGTATGATGGCAGTGGTAGTAAGTCGCACTTATCTGAACTGTTAGATCGCGATCTAGTGGCTAATGAAATAGCTGTTGGTGATCATTGTTTTGGTTGTACCGCTGGTGGCGGCAGTAGTTGCAGTGGTGCATTAAATGACTGAGGCAGCGATCGATAAGGTTGGTTTAAGTATTGTTATTCCTGTTTTAAATGAAAGTGGGGTAATCGAAGCGGCTTTATATCATTTGCAAAGGCTACGGGAGCAGGGCTGCGAGTTGATTGTGGTCGATGGCGGTAGTGCGGATAATACGGTGGCGCTCGCCCAGCCTCTGGCTGATCGTGTGGTCGTGTCTACTAAGGGGCGTGCTCTACAAATGAATGCCGGTGCCGACCATGCTGCTGGGCAGTGGTTGCTGTTTTTGCATGTGGATACATATATGCCTGAAGGCCTTGCAGGTTTTTTGCATGCATTGCAAAACCTGGATCTGGATTGGGGTTTTTTTCCTCTGCGACTAAGTGGCGGGCATTTTTTGTTTCGGCTTATTGAGCGGGCGATTAATATTCGTTCGCGGTTAACGTCGGTAGCGACGGGTGATCAGTGTTTGTTTATTCGTCGCTCAACCTTTAATGCTTCAGGTCAGTTCCCTGCTATCCCTTTGATGGAAGATGTTGCCTTGAGTAAAAGTTTACGCAAGCAATCTCGCCCGTTTATTGGGCCTGTTCCAGTGGTGACTTCCAGTCGACGTTGGGAGAAAAAGGGGATTGTTAAAACCGTGTTATTAATGTGGATGCTGCGATTGCAGTTCTTTTTAGGGGTGAGCCCTCAGCGTTTATTTAAACGTTATTATAATCATTAGAATTTATGTCAAATAAAAATTTGACTGTTACTTGTTGATTTTTATTAAAGCGCCGGTGGCAGGTGGGGTAAAAACGCGATTAATGCCGGTGTTAGCTGCCGAGCAGTTTGTTGTTTTTCATCGGCGCTTGGTGCAGCATTGTTTGCAAGCGGTTGCTTCGCTACAGTATTGTTGTCAGGAGTTGTGGGTCGGTAGCTATCATGATTGGTGGCTTGAACTTGCCTCTGAGCTTGAACAATTATCACCTCAACTAACCCGAGGGCTAAAAGTGCCAAACTTGGATCAAAGATAGATTGGTGTCTCAGTAAGCACAAAAGTGACGACTAAAAACTAGAGGGGGCTAGTAGTGTTTGATGTCGTAGTTTTGGGGCCGCTCAGTGGTGCTGTTGCATTTTTTAAGTTAATCAACTGAGCCGCTTAACATTGAGAACCTCTGCTAGGTCAGAGCCATCGGCAGTATCGGCTAAATATGAAAAATCACCTTGTTGCTGACGTTCGACCAGTGACATAAAGCGACGACGAAATAATAAGCCGGCCGTATCAAATCGCGTATTCATATCACGAGCTGGCTGCTTTAAAATATAACGTGGATTTTGTGGATTAAGCATGGACTCGTCTTGTGCCGCTACCATTGGCCCCGTGGTCGGCCAGGCATGCCGGTAGTTGGTATCGTCGCATTGTTCAACACCGAACGTACTATCGACTCGGGTTAAAAAACGTGACTCAGGAGTGTTGTTTTGCATGAGTGGCATAGACGGTGCAGCGCTGTAATGAGCGTGTAAAAAACATAAACCACTACGAATAAAAACATGCGTAAAAAACGTAACATCCTGATATGGTACGCGAATACTCAGAACTTTCTTTTGATATTCTGACGTCGGCCGTTTGGTTGTGGTACGGATCATAGTAATGGTTTCGGAAGTCGATTTGACTGCGATCTTATCGTCTTCTGATTCGTAGGTGCCACCGTAATTACCATGGACAAAATCGATGTGAGTTAGGTCGAGAATGTTTTCGAGTACCAGCTCGTAGGTGCAATGAAAATAATTATTAAGGTTGGCGTAGGCTGGGCTGCCACGAACCGAAGAAATAAACGGTATATCGGGTATTAGCTCTATATCGGCCCGCTCGGGGTTACCGTACCAGACCCAAGCGTAACCATACCGATCTACTACTGGGTAGTGCCCGCTTCCGCCGGTAAAGGGGCCAGCTTGGTGGCGTTGTTTTTTCAGGTTGGCTGGGTGAAATTCGCTGGCCTGTAGTTGTTTGCCTTTGCGCCAGAGAAAAATGGGCTGGGCATGGACAAAGCGCCGGACGATTTGAGTGTTGATATTGCGGCTATGAGCGACCGGAAACCAAGCGTCATGTAAGCTGTACTTCCCCGGCTCCCACAGTGCTTGTTTGTTGGGAATGCTGATCTCACTGCTAGCACTGATACCATGAGTTGTGCTGATGACCGTCATGATTGACTTACCTCAATGCGCGCTCGGTCTAGAGCGCTGGCTGGTTTAATCTTGTGGTGTAGCACGGATGAAATATAAGGATGAACTGCAAGTAATGCTGATGGGTCAACCTGTTCCGCGATAGCAACGCTAGTTTTTTTATAGGTAGAGTAAGCAATTTTTGAATAGGCTTTTTCATTTATGGTGGGTCTAATCCAGCGCCAAAAGACCGCTGTAACGACAGGTGTAACGGCTTGGCAGGCAAACAACGTTTTAACGAGGGGGGTATTTTGTTCATCTAAAAGCTCAATACAGGCCACTGATGTTTGGATATCTAACTGGATACGTAATATGAGTGGAAAGTCACTGGCAATTCGCTGACGCTTTTTTGCCAGCCGCGTCCAGTCGGCGACCCTTTCCACCGTCAACTGTCTACCGTCAAAAGTGGGCTCACCCATCCAGTGGTTATCAATCAGTGTAACTTGGTCTATCTTGAGGAGTAGCGATGGGCTGTCGAGTAAGGTATCGATAACAGATGGGTGGCTCAGGGTTATCAATCTATGGCCTTCACCAGCTAATGATTTGGCGTCAAGAGAAAAGCTCGTCGGTGGTTTGTCGCTAGCCGATATTGAATCTCCCTGCCAGAGATAGACTAGGCCGTGCTGTTCTTTGGTGATAAAGCTCGATACCTGGTATTGGGGAATCGTTTCAGACGTAGATAAGTTGGGTATTTGTATGCAGTTGCCGTTTCGTCCTTCGTAGGTCCAACCGTGGTACGGACATTGAATGGCGCCTTGCGGGGTGATTCTACCGAGGGATAATGGCGCGCGACGATGTGCGCAGCGATTTTCTAGTGTACATATCTCATTATTGTTGTTCCTAAACAAGACATACTCATTATTTAAATTTCGGCGTGCAATAGGGTGATCCTTGACAACTTCTGTGGACAGCGCAATAGCTTGCCAACTAATGGCTGGTGGAGCGCTGCCTTTATTTTTCATTATAAATACTCCGCTTGGTATTCTTGATTTTTATGTGGGTTAGTCATTTCATCAGCAGTTGTTAAATAAGAATTTCACTGATTAGTTGGTAAGTGAACTGTATATTTGTATTGCTGTAAAGTCAATCTTAGCCATGGAATCGTGGCTGGAGGGTAATAGCTTGTTTTGTTATATGCCGGCTGGAAGTGGGGCCATTGTTAATTGGCATGCTTGTGCCTAGGGTAGGTAAGTCGACCTGTTAAAGTCTGGCTTTAGGGGGGGAGTAATTTTTTCTAGAGCGTTGATGGTAGACTTTTGGTTTAACGCAGTGCTTGACGTCTATAGTTTAATTATGTCTTTATATGTCTTTTTATTGGATTGACTAGAGGAGCGCTGGGTGTGCCCAAAGTGAAATCGGTGGCTGTTGCCAAAATCCCTCCTTCGAAAACTCGCAAGCTGCAAGCGGAAGAGGCACGTGCTAGAATTATTACCGCCGCCTTAACGTTGTTTGCCAGTCGAGGTTTTGACGGTGCAAGTATGCCGCAGATTGCGAAATTGGCAAATGCCAGTGTACCACTGGTGGTTTATTATTTTCAAAATAAAGATACGTTGTGGGAAGCTGCTATCGAAAAAGCTGTTGAACAATTTGACGCTAGGCTTAAGGAATTGGTTAAACAAAAAGATTCTGCGACGGAGAGGTTTCGACAGGTTGTTACTGCCTTGGTGAAAGCCAGTACGGAGTTTCCGGAGTTTCACCGTTTGATGTTACTGGAAAGCCATGAAGACTCACCGCGTCTTGATTGGTTATGTAATCGATTTGCTAAAAGGCACCATAAAACGATGATTGAAATTGTCAAAAATGCGCAGCAAGAAGGCGGTGTTTGTAAAATTGACCCTGAGCGATTACTGCATGCGGTTGTGGGTATGGCGACGATTTCTTCGCAGGCGGCTGAATTTAAAAAAATCGCTAGAAAGAATTTATTTTCCGCTACCGAGGTTAAAAAAACCGTCGAGGCTATTGAGCAGTTAGTTTTTATTACGCAGCGTCAGTAACGGTGAAAAGCGTGGCTCATCAACAGTGTCCCTCATTGACGAACCACGCTCTAGGTTAATTAATAATTATGGGTGATCACTATTATTAGTCGCTTGGATATACGGTGAAATAACTTCTGCCTTGAGTGTTTTTGCTGCCCGTAAATAGTGTGCCGCAGCCCAGAGAAGTGCGAAAGAGGCGATGATCATGGCGTATTGGATACCTTCGGCAGTAGCTGTAGAGCAGTGCGCCATTTGATCGGCAGACATAATTGATGCTTCGCACAGTTCGGTATAAAGGCCGTTGCCATTGAGTTTGATAAAAGCACGCTGGGTAAAAATGTCACTAAAATAACCTAGAAAAGCTGGCCCGCCAGCAAGCCCTAGCATCGCTGAAGCGAGCCCGTGTAGTGCTGAGGTGGACGCGCGCATTTTTGGTCGTACTAAGCCTTGGGTCACTATTTGTGTGGTCGGCAAAAAGGCATAAAATGTGATGCTGCCGGCAATCATCAAGACTATGGCCGTGGTGAGGTCCTTCTGTAGAAGGGCCATTATATAAAACGGCCAAGAGCCGATTAAGCCTGCAGCAGGTAGCCAAGCGTACCATTGCATATTGTGACGCCCAGCCCAATCTGATAACAGTCCTCCAGATAGGGTGCCAATTGTGGCTGATATGCCGAGAACGATGCCGAGCAGCATTCCTGCTTGAGCATGATCAAGATCAAAGTTACGCACTAGAAAAGGCATGAGGAAAAAATTATTGCCATAGGCGACAAAGCCAATGAGCGCAGCGCCCATGGTTAGGTGAATAAAAGCGGGCTTTTGGCTGAGGTATTTGAGTACCTCCAGTAAAGATGGAACTCTTTCGAGGTCGAGTTTGCCGTCGGAGTGGCCCCTGGGCGGCTCTTTTAACGTAAACCATACCAATAAGCCCAGCAGCATTCCAGGAGGGCCGATGATATAAAAGACCATGCGCCAACCATAATTTTCGGCGACCCATCCACCCAATGATGCGGCTATGAATGAGCTGATGGGAACAGCAAGAATAATTATAGAATAAGCAGTGGCGCGACGATTGGGAGGAAAATAATCCGAGATTAAGGAGACTACAGTTGGGGTAAAACCGGCTTCGCCAACACCAACACCCATACGGAATAACAGTAATTGCCAATAGGCCGTGGCAGTGCCACACAGTGCTGTCATTGCTGACCACACTGCCACGCAGACCGCTATGACCCCAACTCGATTTACTCGTTCGGAAATCCGCGCTAGAGGTAGGCCAAATAAGGTATAAAAAGCAGCAAACGCTAAGCCTCCGAGCAGGCCTAACTGCAAGTCAGATAGGCCAAGATCTTTTTTAACAGCTTCACCTACCGAGGCAAAAATAACTCGGTCCATATAATTAAATATATAGACTAGCATTAAAACTGAAATGATTTTAACTTTGCTTTGCTCGCTATATGTGATTGCTGCGGGCGTTTCGTTTTGCTTCATTAAAAACTCCTGTTATACGGTACGGGGGGGAGCAAAACGCTCGCCTTGGGGTTGGTTGCGTTTTTATAGCAGCTTGCAGGCTTGGTCAAAGTCGAGGCGTGGGTTGCGTGGAAACAATCCCTCGTCACTACCATAGCCGATATTGCATAAAAAATTGGCCTGCCATCGGTTATCTGGGAAAAAATCGGCATTGAGTGAGGCTGCATTAAATCCCGACATAGGTCCACAATCAAGGCCGAGTGCGCGGGCCGCCATGATTAAGTAGCCGCCTTGCAGTGATGAGCTACGCATGCATATTTCATTAATTAAATCCGGTTTATCAGCAAATGCTGAGGCGTAGTCACGGTCCGGAAAGAGGATGGGCATCAGTTCAAAGAAGCGGGTATCGTAAGCGATAATAACGCAGCAGGGCGCGGACATGGTTTTGTCGAGATTGCCTTCATTAATATGAGGCTTTAGCCTTTCTTTGCCGGCTTCAGTGTGTACAAAAACAAACCGAGCTGGGCAGGTATTGGCGGTGGTTGGCCCCCATTTAAGTAGTTCGTAAAGTTGCTGTATTACGTTATCGTTAATGGGGCGGTCTTGCCAATTATTGTAAGAGCGCGCAGTGGTGAACAGAGTGTCGAGAGCGTTTTTTTCTAAACTATGGGTCATACGGTTATCCTTAATAAAAACTGGAGTGTTTTAGTTCGGCGGCGGGTGAGTTTGCTCACCGACTGCATTGTGGGTAGTTGTGCTTGGTGCATCTAAAGTATAGATGAAGAGTCAAGTAGATGTAATTATGGGTGTTGCTTGGGTGCAGTTCCATTTTTTGGTCATAATACGTTGATCATGTTGCCGTTTTTTGTGGTGTGGATATAAGTGGTAAAAATTCCTCATCGGGAGTGAGGTTGTTAATGTGGCCGCCGAGTAGAGTTGCATCATTGCTGCTCCCTCGGCGTGTAAGAGTGTGGCAATGGTTGGGTTGATAGCCTGGGCTTCGCGGAATTTTTTAAGTCTTAGTTCGATATTGGGAGGCATTGATTCGGCAAAAAAATAAGGTGCTGGATTTTTAATATTTCCAATTAGCCCATTATAGCAGGTCAATTCTTCCGGTTTGGCAGCGCTCCAGGCGGGTTTTTGGAGAGGTCTATTCATGGCGCAATCCTCAGGTGCTTTTTATTGATAAATTAAGCGGTTGCTCCACACGAGTTGGAACAACCGCAGTTACGCTGTTAGATGTCGCCAAAGCGCTTCAATATTTCAATGCCAAAAACTCGTGGCTCCCCAGGAATGATAAAAGTATAACCCAGCGATGTTTCGGCATTACCTCCACCGACAATATACTCTTTGTCAGTCAGGTTTTTGCCGTACAGTGCAATTTCGGTACCCCAGCGCTCCACACCGAACGAGATACGTGCATTGAGTAGTCCGAAATCTCCCTGGGTTAGTGGTGTTTTAGTTGGTACTTCTGGCACGGTCAGATATTCGTCCTGCCATTGGTAATCGAGTTGCGCGGCCATTTCACCCCAGCCGGTTGATACGGTGTAGCGGGTGCTTAGGTTGGCTGATTTTTCCGGTACGCCAAAACTTTCGGCCGATCGGTCCTGAATGCTGACACCGTCGGCGGCCAAGGCATTAAATTCGTCATACTGGGTGTTGGAGATACCAAGACCTAGGGCGACATTCCAATGATCGGTGAGCAGTGCATTAAGTTCCAGTTCTAAGCCTTGGATGGTCCCGGAAGCAGCGTTATCCACGCGAGTAGAAATACCGCCACTGCTGTTAGAAACAGAAGTTGAGCGTTGAATATCTTGGTAGTCGTCAAAATACAGAGCGGCGTTGACTTTTAAACGCCGGTCATAAAATTCTGACTTTATCCCGACTTCATATTCGGTTACTGTTTCTGGTTCAAAGGCGGCTAGAGATTCAATGGTTTTAGTGCCGCGCATATTACGTCCGCCAGTACGGTAGCCGTAAGCAACTTTACCGTACATCATAATGTTATCGGATAAGTTGTGATCTACTGAGATCAACCATGATAGATCTGAGTAGTTATCTGCAAAGCGTCGTGGGCACTGGCCTGGGTTATTGGTATTGGCGATCAAGGCTCCAGGAGCTGGTATTAGGCAGCCTGTTGTATCGCTATTATTGGCGTCGAGCTGGCGCTCATCCCATGAATAGCGAGCGCCAAGGGTTAGTCTCCAAGTCGGTAAGAATTGCCAGTTGGTCTGGCCAAATAAGGCATAGGATATATTTTCAACATCACCTTCATAAATTGTGGGGCTGGCAGCGCTAATGCCAGGAAGGACAATGCTTTCGTTGTACTCAGTACCCTTCTCTATACCGTAATAGGCACCGGTAACCCAGTTCAGTGAGTCATTCTCACCCAGCAGCTGAAACTCTTGGCTTAAATAGGTTGCGTCGGTAGCCCTCACTGCAGCGACGATTTCGTAAGGGGTGCCGTCACCATCTTGGGTGTTATAACGGTCGAGTTTTTGGTAACCCGTGATAGAGCGAAAGGTTAGCTCTTCAGTTAGGTTGACGGATAAGTCAAAACCGATAGTTGAGCCCTCAAAGTCTGAGCCGTTCGGGTAGGTGCCATCAGTTTTATAAGTGTCGCCTTCCGTATAGCTGTTGAGGATCTTATAAGCTTGTTGTTGGGTGATACTCTCGGAAATGCTGCCGACCAGAGTAGCTAGGTTGGGTACTGGGGCAATATAAGCCAGTTTACGAATGTCGCCAGAGTTTTTGTTTCTCTGGTACGAGCCCCATAATGAGGCTTCTGCATCCGGCGTTATTTCTAAGTGAAATTTAGTTCGGAAATATTGATTGTCTTCATCTTGTAGGTCGCTGCCGCGGCGATCCTCACCATAGCCATCGCGGTCAGATTTTTGTGCGACTAGGCGCATAGCAAGAGAGTCAGTCAAGGGTATATTAACTACGCCCTGAGCTTCGGTGTAACCAAAATTGCCTGCTTTTAAGTTTAGTGAGCTGGCAAGTTCATCGCTGGGATTTTGGGTAAATACTGACATGGCGCCACCGGTGGTGTTGCGGCCATACAGCGTGCCTTGTGGTCCACGTAGGACCTCAATGCGCTGGACATCAATTAGTGCGCCACTCAAGCCCATGGTGCGTGGGTAGTATAGGTTGTCGATATAGATGCCGACCGAAGGATCAAGAGTAAGCAGGATGTCGTTCTGGCGCTGACCGCGAATTGACAATGACAGTGCTTGTGGTTCTGATGGGTGGGTTTGTAAAAATAGATTAGGTACTTGTGCCTGAACATCATTGAAATTGCGGATAGACTGGTTTTTTAGGTTGTTGTCTGATAAGGCTGAAATTGAGATGGGCACAGTCTGCGCGTTTTCATTGATTTTTCGGGCGGAAACAGTCACCTCTTCGATGACCGTGTGGTTGTTTTGTGCCATGCCGACACTAGGGGTGGCGGCAATTAGACAGAGTGGTAAAAATATTTTTTTCATAGTAGAGGTAGCCCCTGTTTATCATTATTAGTGTGTCATTGGGAGTAGGTTTTTTACCTGTAACGTACACATCGAAATCGATCATATAGTTGACTAACTAGTTAGTCAACTATTGTATTGATACAGTTTATTTGCTTTTTGATCAGTTGATAAAATCGAGTCTCGCTGGTATTGTCCGTGTAAAACTCGATACCTAATATGTTATTTAGCCGGTTCTAGAGGCTGATTATGTAATAGGTTTTAGGTTTTTACCTTGTACATATGAGTGATTAACTTCATGCCAGTAAATAGTAATGCAGCTGAGCCTTTAATTAAGCGTTTGCCAACCCGCAATGAAAAATCTGAACTAATTAAGCAGCGCGCAATAAAAGCAGCGCTGGAGGCGTTTGCGCTATATGGTTTTGAGGGGGCAAAAATGAAAGATATTGCAAGCAATGCGGGCATCAGTTTACCGCTGTTGGTTTATCATTTTTCTTCCAAAGAAAATCTCTGGGAAACCGCACTTAAACAAGCTGCAAAACGTTTTGATGAGCAGATTAAAGACCTTAATGCCTCGGAGCAGTACTCTTCGCTAGATAAACTAAGGCAGCTGGTTGTTAGCTTAGTTGAGATTTGTGCTGATTATCCTGAGTTTCACCGTATTATGGCTATGGAAAGTTATCAGTTGTCAAAGCGCTTGGTTTTTTTACAGAAACAATGCGCACGTCATCATCACTTGTCGATGATAAAAATAATTACTGACGCTCAGATCAATAATTTAAATATGTCGCAAATTATGGCTGAAAGACTTTGTTTTGTTATGATTGGTATGGCAAGAATGTCTAGTAATGCCGCGGGTTACGAATACCTTAGTGGTGCACACTCGAAAGCTCTGAGTGAAAAGCTTAATATAATATCTGATATTTATCAGTTGTTACGCATTGAGTATTAGGTTGGATGCCTTGTTCTTTTTGTCTTCTGTTGGCGATAAGTTCCAATCGAAAGTCTGAGGATTCAGGCTTATGTGTGGTTTTTATGGGTCTTCTAGTGGCGCTAAAATTAATCCATGAGAGTGCAATAAAAATAAAATAATAGTCGAGGTGTCCGCTAAGCACAGGGGATGATTAAGCTTGAAAGTATGATCGTGATCTACGTATTGGCGGTAAGTTTATTTTTGTCGATGTGTGGCATAGACTGTGATTAATGGAAGGCTTTGCGAAGTGACCTGAGTGATGTTTTTTTAGTAAGGGGGAAAGTTTAAATCTAGGGTACTCTGCGGGGCAGATTTTGTCCTAGAGAAATATACTCTTGTTATAGCCGTTTGGAAATGTTGGCAACTGTGGTTATATGACGTTTAAAACCAGCAGTTTTTGCAGTTTTATTATTGCTGCTGCTGATAAGGTCGGTCATTATCGAGACTAAAAAATCAATGTTTTCTATATTGCCATCAACAATAATCCGTTGTGGTTGATCGTTGGTGGGGTAGTTGCCGCAGCTTTCGCCCAAGTTGCAAATAATAAAATCATTATCAATATCAGAGCCTGCAATGATCACGTATTCACCGAAGGGTATGTGATTGAAATTGTACTGATATTCGCCGTCAATTACGTCGACGCTAAATTGAGCGATGGTCTCATAGCTATCGGCATCAAGTAATAATATATAAAGATAGCCTGTATCAGCATCAAGATCACTGGAGGTTTTTACCTGCATGGATACGGGTATATCGACTGTGGTGGCATTGTCCAGTGTGAAGGTAATCGTATCGTTGTAGATGGCGTCGCTGAGTGTGTCGCGGTTGACCGTCAGGGTGTATTCTCCGGAGCCGTCAATGTTGGCGCTGCTATTGTCGATGTTTAGCCAGGTTGAGCTATTGGCTTTGGCGTAGCCAACAACTTCAGGCGGGCTGTTGCCATATCGGGATAATGTTATTGGTTGGGCATTTAAGGCGCGACCAAAATCTATTCTGTTGGGTGAGGCACTAATGCTACCAGTTATTGTACCTCCGGCTAGTGTTTGTGCTTGTTGCACTGCTTTAAGCGCATCAATAATACCGTAACCGTAAAACTGGTCTTTGCCCGGCTCACCGGCGTCATTGGTCAGGGTGTTGTTTTGCAAGCTGCTGGTAAATTCAGTGGCGGTTAAGCGGGGATAAATATCTTTCATCAGTGCAGCTACACCGGCAATGTGGGGTGTGGCCATGGATGTGCCTTCGTAAAAAGCGTAATTGTCACGACCGGTTTCGGCGTTGAACAGTGTGCTTAAAATGCCGTCATTATAGCCATCACTATCGCGATCAATACTGGCATCACCACCCGGTGCAGCAAGGCTAATTGTATTGCCAAAGTTAGAGTAGGGAGCAAGGTTGTTGTTATGGTCTGTCGCGCTAACCGAAATTACGTTGTCATAGCTGGCGGGGTAGTCCGGTGTTGTGCTGTTCTCGTTACCGGCGGCTGCGACTACGATAATGCCGGCGTCGTGTAATTGGTTAAATAGGTTTTGACTCGTTTGACTGTAGCCGCTGCCGCCCAGGCTCAGGTTAATTATGTCAGCTGCTTTAGAGGGGGTAGTACCGCTGTCATTGCTCAGTCCTGCGGCGTAGCGAATACCCTGTATCACGTCGTAGCTACTGCCACCGCCAACACCGAGCGCGCGGATGGGCATAATCTTAGCGCCCCACGATACACCTGCTACGCCACGATTATTATTACTTGCCGCTGCTATGGTGCCAGCGACGTGAGTTCCGTGCCACGAGCTAGGTGAGCTGTCACTGTTATCGCCTTCATCTTCAGGGTAGGGGTCAATGCCGTCGCCATCTCGGCTAACGGTTGTGTCGCGAATAAAATCATAACCGGCGACTAGTTTGCCGGCTAAATCTTCGTGGTTGGAAACGACGCCGGTGTCTACAACGGCAACAATAACGGGAGGGTTGTCAGTACCAGTGCTGATATTCCAAGCTTGCGGCAGGTTGATTTGTGGGTAGTGCCATTGATAGGAGTAGTAGCTGTCATTTGGTATGAGCGATGGTTTGACACGGTAGTTGGGCTCGGCGTATTCAACATCGTCGCGTAAATTAAGTTGTTTTATGTGGTGTAAGGTTGCTATTAATTCAGGGTTTTTTTCTTCAAAGCGATTGCTGTTATTCGCTGTTTGTTTGGTGGAGTTTAGTTTTGTGGTTACTGCAGCAAGGTCAAATTGCATCAACGTCGAGCGGGAGTGATCGTGATGGGCTAGGCCATGCAGTGGCGTTAGTGGCTGGAGTTTAGTTGTAGCGACGGCTGTTGAGTTGCTAGCTAGACTTGTCCCGGAGCCGTTTGCTGAATTGATGATGGCAGGTGCTTTCAGTTTGACAATGGCTTGGCCGGGAATAACGTCTGCAAAGTTACCGTAGGCCTGGATACCGCTAACCAAAGAATTGTTATCGATATTGAGAATATATTTATTGATGCCGCTATAGGCTGCGACGCGAATAAAGTATTCGCCATCGGCGGGTACTGCAACGGATTCAAATTCTGCGCTTAAAGGAAAGGAAGTGGCTACTTGAGTGAGGGTGTCGTCATATAGATACAGGTCGAGGTCGTTGGCGCGGGGTTGTAGATGTTTATAATTAGCAACTCGTACTGAAACAAATTGACCTTGTAGCAAATAAGCAGAGTAAACATCGTCGAAGTCGGCGTCGGTGGCAAAATTGCTACTACCAGCAGGAGGAAGGCCGGATGGACTGGCGCTGACAAAGCCGTTTAACGCAATGGGGTTGGGTAGTCGCTGCGCCTCCGAGGGGTTGTTGTTGGTGGCAAAATTGGTGCCCAGCGTTGCTCTGTTTTGTCGTGAGGGGTCATTCACGTCAATGTCGACAGCGCTGTTGCTCGCCGCTGCAATAGTTCCGGATACATTATACGTTGTAGCGATGCTGGCGCTGTTGGTGTTGCCTGAGCTATCGGTAACGGTAAGTGTTGCCGTATAGGGCTTTAGCTTGACGCTGCTATCGTAAGCGTGGCTGACAACGGCTCCGGTTGCGGTTACACCGTCGCCAAAGCTCCAGTGATAGGCGGTGATGGAGGTGCTGCCATTGACTGTCGAACTACTGCCGTCAAAGCGGATGGCGCCGATGATCGGGCTGTCGTTATCTTTGCTGAGGCTGATGCGAGCGGTAACAGGGTTGCTGGATGTGTCATTATCGCCACCGCCACCGCCACCGCCGCCGCAGTTGCTTAGGCTTAGCATGATGAGTATTGCGGCTAATAAAAGTAGTAATCGAGGGTAAGGTTTGCGCGTCATGGGGCTGTCCGTAGGCCTTCTATTTATTGGTCACCAAAACTGGTGGATCAAGATCCACACCGCGAGGATACTTATGGCATAAGTCAGCGCTATTAGGGTATTGGTGTTAAGTGAAAATAATGGAAGTATTGTATTGGCCGTGTCTGCAAAGCGCTACTGTTAATAAGTGAGAAATGCTCGCCCTGGGTAAGGGTTTTTATTGTATGACGAATAATAGCTCAGTAAAGCTGAGCTATTATTCGGGTTGTTAGGCGTTGGTGATTGTACGGCCGCTGGCTGCGTTACTGGTATTGCCTTTGCTGGTGTAGAGTTCGTCCTGGGTGGTTTTTCCGCGTAGTAAATCCAGCATTTGACCGACGACTATATGAGTTCGTTTGGCGATGCGATCATTCACTTCATTGAGTTGTTGGCAGTGAATCCATTCTTCACGAAGCTGGCGCCAAGCTTTGGCTACTTGGGGGGCTTGGTGATCAGCAGCCTCTAATGTGCTTGATTCGTCATTGAAACCCGCTTTCTGTAACAGTTGCTGACGGGCTAGGGCGTGGGTTTCCAGTTCGGTGAGAAGCTGTTGTTTATGTGCAAGAAGTTGCTGGAACTGGTCGTATTGACGATCTTCCAATGCAGCCCGTTCTTGTTGTAACAGCTCCAGCAGTTGGCTGGTGGCATGAATATCGTGGTTAAAGGTCTGTTCAAGTTCAGACCACAAAATCTGATGTTGTGACATGGATGGATACCTCTGATCGTTCAGTTGCCGGGTTTATCGATGCTGCGTTACCGAGGAGCTCTATTTGCCAAAGAGCGCTTCGGAATTCATGATTTTATCGGCTAATACCAAATCATCGACTTGATATTCACCCCTTTCCAGCGCGGCCCTAATTTGTTCGGCGCGCTCTACATTGACGTCTGGCAGGCTGTTTACCTTGGCTGCTAGTGTCTGTAGCGTTTTTGCTCCACTGCTCAGTTGTACGTCGTCAGCAATAGTGTTTGGCGCTGAGCTTTGTGTGGCGGTTTTTTCGGCTGAGGCGGCTTGCTTGCCGCTTTGCTCAGTGTTCGTTTTAGGAGGGAGTGTCCCGCCTAAGCCATTGATATTTTTAACCATTTTGGGCATCCATTAATTTAGCGATAAACGTTGTTGGCAAATAATAAGAACAATCACTGTAGCTATCGGCAATATAACCAATAACTTTAGCACAAAGAGGCTGGTTTTAATGGCCTCAGGGCTCTTATCGAGTTGTTTTACAGGCCTCCTTTATCGCTCTCAAAGTGGAATAACAACTTGCCCTAACGCGTCTACTACCGCGTCCACAATTCGCTTGGATTGGTTGTTCCGCACTCTTATTTGCTCGCCAAGATGTCCATCAGCCAGTGCCGTGCCAGAGATTTTGACTAAAAGCCCGCCGGATTTAGCGGTTATCATTACTGACTCGCCTCTTTTGACTAGCAGTGGTGGCTCGATATAACCTGCAACTATGACACTATCGGCGTTTAAGGGTCTGCTCGCCTGATTGCCAGTGACGTCTTCAATACGGGTAAAATAACTGCCGTTAATTTGACTTACGTCCATTTCCCGCAGCTCTAGTTGGGATGCTGTTAATGTAGAGCCCTTGGCAGTAGGGAGTGTGGTCACAACAATAGGTCGAAATAGATCGACACTAACCGGCACAAATAGCGACCATGGTTGCCCTTGTTGGCAGCTCACGCGAATATTGATGTTACCTATACTGTTGGGGGATTTTAGCTCCGAGATAGGTTTGTGAGGGCAGTCGGCCATGGCTAATCGGGGGTCTAAGCTGCGAATGTGGTATTCTATGCGTACCTCGTCGCCGTAGCTTTCCTGCAGTTGCTGTATATAACCATCCATAAATAGGCTGACGCTGGCTTTTATATCTGAGCTAGTGACGCTGGCGGTGGCTAAGGGGCTGGATAGCGTGAAGACAACGCTATAAAGCAGTAAAAAACTACGAACTATCATAAACTTGACCTATGCTTTATGCATAACAGCTAAATTGTTTTGGCTTGGTGCCGATAGCCGATAGATAACAGATAAGTAAAGTGTGTCGGGATTCTGTCGGCGATCAGCCTTTAAGGCTAATCAAAGCAAAAACCATGCCCGGTGCATTGATCTCCATTATAGACCGGAAAATCTGTATTTACGGCTCTGCGCTATGGTTACTAGGCTAGCTGTAGTTATACCTGTAGTTATACCTGTAGTTGTGGCTGTGGCCGTTTGGCGGTAGCTAATTTTTAATTGAGATATTTATTAGGGGACTCCTATGGCTGGCGTTATGGAGAGTGTGAATCAACGCACTCAGCTCGTTGGGCAAAATCGCCTTGAGTTGTTGCTGTTTCGTTTGGCGGGCAAGCAAATTTACGGCATCAATGTGTTTAAAGTGAAAGAGGTATTACAGTGCCCTAAGCTGACGATGTTACCGCAAAGCAGCCCAGTTGTTCGCGGCATTGCCCATATTCGTGGTGGCACTATACCGATCATAGATTTAAGTTTAGCCATTGGCCGGAGAGCTTTGGACGATATTGCTAGTGGCTTTGTGATCATTACTGAGTACAACACAGCTACCCAGGGGTTCTTGGTGCGCGGCGTTGAGCGTATTGTGAACATGAACTGGGAAGAAATTCATCCGCCACCCAAGGGCTCAGGCCGTGAGCACTATTTAACGGCGGTCACCGAAGTTGAGGGTAATTTAGTTGAAATTATCGATGTTGAAAAAGTCCTCGCTGAAGTTTCGCCTATGCGAGAGGAGATATCAGGTGGGATTTTGGATGATGAAGTGAAGCGTGCTGCGGCGTCATTGCACGTTTTGATTGTTGATGACTCGGCCATAGCGAGGAAGCAAATCAAGCGCTGTGTTGAAACCGTGGGGGTGGAAACAACCATACTCAACGATGGTCGCCAAGCGCTGACGTACTTGCAAAATCTTGCTGATCAGGGGGAGGATGTTCCTAGAAAATTCCTGGTGATGATTTCAGATATTGAAATGCCAGAAATGGATGGCTATACGCTAACTGCGGCGGTAAGGTCTGACCCTCGGATGGCCGGTTTGCATGTGGTTTTGCATACTTCCTTGAGCGGTGTGTTTAACCAGGCGATGGTAAAAAAAGTTGGGGCGGATAATTTTTTGGCTAAGTTTAATCCCGATCAATTGGCATCCATGGTGGCCGATAGAATCAAGTTAATTGAAGAAGCTAATCAATAATATAGATTATTGAGTTGTGAGCAGGTGGCTATAGGTGTTTTTATTGGTCGCACTTTGTTTGTGTTTATCGTATTGGATTAGTCTTTATGGTTGTACCGTTTAGTTATAGTTTGTCTGCTATTGGGGTTTATAAAGAGATTTATAAAGAGCTTTGTGAGGGATTGGGTAAAAAGTTTGTTGCAGGGGTTAGTAATGGTCGCTAGCTCATCGGCAGATTACATTATTTTTAGAGATTTCCTTGAAGATGCTTGTGGCATAATTTTGGGTGATAATAAACAGTATTTGGTATCAAGTCGGTTAAATAAATTGTTGGCTCAAGAGGGTATATCTAACCTTAAAGAGCTGGTGCAGAGGATGCAACAGGTCTCTCGGCGGGGTTTAAAAGAGCGAGTTATTGATGCTATGACGACTAACGAAACCTTATGGTTTCGTGACTCTCACCCGTTTGAGATATTTAAAAATAAAATTATTCCAGAGCTGCAAAAAGAGCGCAGTGGTAGTTTGCGTATCTGGTCTGCTGCGTGCTCCTCAGGGCAGGAGCCCTATTCGCTGAGCATGATGCTGGAGGAGTATAGAGTAGAAAACATGGGTGGTTTGAGGTCTTCAGTGGAGATCGTCGCGACGGATTTATCGCGGACTATGCTGGAGCGATGTAAGTCGGCAGAGTACGACGGTTTGTCTCTGGGGCGGGGCTTGAGCAATGAGCGTTTAAAGCGCTTTTTCGAGCCGACGGTGGATGATATGTGGAGGGTTAAGCCGGAGGTGCGTCAGCGGGTGCGTTTTCAGGCGCTTAACTTGATGGATAGTTTTTCTTTGCTGGGTAAGTTCGACTGCGTATTTTGCCGCAACGTGTTGATTTACTTTTCAGCTGAGCTAAAAATGGACATTTTGCGGCGTATACACAGTGCTTTACGTCCTGGCGGCTATTTAGTTCTGGGCGGCTCTGAAGGCTTGTCTGGCTTTAAAGAATATTATGAGATGGTGCAATGTCATCCTGGTATTATTTATCGCGCTATTTAAATTAAGGCGCTTTTAGCGCGTTAATAACACCTCTCTTGTTTTGCTTCGTTATGGTATTGCCGCTCGTTTGCCGTTCTTGTACTTCGGGGCGGCATCTACTTGCCGTTTCTTGCTCTCTTAATATAAAAACTTCTTTAATATCAATGCACTAAAATAGTGGCACGCCCTTTGCTAGATTTCATGTAACGAAAATATCCGGCCATGTTTAGCCAGCGATATTGATTCAACACCGTGACAATTGAAGCAAAGGTAAATGCAATGGCGATTAACTTTTCAGCTGCATTAGGTATCCATGAGCAAGCGCTGCATGTTCGCGCCCAGCGGGCTGAGGTGCTGGCTAATAATTTGGTGAATGCAGATACCCCTAATTTTAAAGCGCGGGATATCGACTTTAAAAGCGTATTAAAAGGTCAGATGAGCGCCTCTACTATGCCGATGGCGGCTACCAGGGGTGGCCATATCGGCGGCTCAAATAGCGCCTTCAAGGCGGATTTAATGTATCGCAACCCACTGCAGCCTTCACTGGATGGTAATACCGTTGAGGAGCAGGTTGAGTTGAGTAAATTTGCTCAAAACACAATAGATTTTCAAGCCAGCTTCCAGATGTTGAACAGTAAATTTAAAGGTTTGAGTAACGCTATTCGAGGAGAAGCCTAATGTCGCTGGGTGGAGTGTTTGATATTGCGGGCATGGGTATGTCTGCACAAAGTATACGGCTAAATACTACGGCCAGTAACCTTGCTAACGCGCAGGCGGCGGATAGCAACGTCGATAAGGTTTATCGTGCCCGTCACCCTGTTTTTGAAACCATGCGACAGGATTTAATGGGTGATGATTTTTCCGCTTCTATGCCCACGGTGGGGGATGATGCGGCGATGGGTCTAAGGGTGAGCGGCATTGTTGAGTCGCAGCAGCCACTGCAGCGACGTTATGAGCCGAACCATATGAAGGCTGATGAAGAGGGGTATGTGTATTACCCCAACGTCAATGTAGTGGAAGAAATGGCGGATATGATTTCGGCTTCCAGGTCTTTCCAGATCAATGTTGAAGTGATGAACTCGGCAAAAACTATGATGCAGCGGGTATTGACCTTAGGTCAGTGATTCGGGGGCCTGGGCCAGCATCTAATATAAGCCAAAAATAGGTATAGCTCCATGGGCCGTGTAGTTATATGACTGTGCAAGTAAAGATTTAATAACGCGGCTAGCCTGAATGTGAGGCTGGTTAAGAAAAATTGCAATAGATGGAATAAGACCATGGCGAATGAAATATCATCAAGCCTTATTAGTAACCTGAGTACCAGGGAAAAGTATGCGTCCGAGACCTCGAGCGGTAATGAGATGGGGCAGGATGTCTTTTTGGAGTTGATGGTTACTCAAATGAATAATCAGAACCCGCTAGATCCACAGAGCAATTCAGAGTTTGTAGCGCAGTTGGCACAATTCAGCTCGGTTGAGGGTTTGGATAAGCTGAATGGCAGTATGACCGGATTGGTTGATTCGTTTCAGTCCAGTCAGGCGCTACAAGCTTCTTCGATGGTTGGTCGATTCGTTAAGGTTGATTCCGAAACATCCTATTTGGGTGAGGGTGGCGTGATTGCCGGTACCGTTGAGTTACCGCAAAGTACCGATGATTTAAGAATGAATATTTACGATAGTGCTGGTGGGTTAGTGTCTCAGGTCGAGCTGGGTGCTAGTGATGCGGCCGATGTTACTTTTGTTTGGAACGGAGTGGATGCTGATGGTAAGCAATTACCCGCAGGGCGATATCGTTTTGAGGCAACGGCGATTCTTGAGGGAGAACCCGTGCGAATTAATACGGCATTAAGTGCCAATGTTGATAGTGTTTCGGTTGCTGCCAATGGTGTGGTTACGTTGAACGTTGCCGGTGTGGGCAGTGTGCCGTTGTCAGGGGTCAAAGAAATCTTATAGTCCTATTTTACCTGGGCTTGAGTTAATTTTTATAGGTAGTATGGCTACTAATAAAGGGGTAGGTTATGTCTTTTAATACAGCGCTCAGTGGTTTGCGTGCCGCCAATACAGATTTGGAAGTGACTGGTAATAATATTGCCAACGCCAGTACAACCGGTTTTAAACGCTCTAGAGCGGAGTTTGGCGATGTGTATGCTAACTCGCTGGTTGGTGGTGGGGGTAATTCTTCTGGTAGTGGTGTGTTGGTGAATTCAATTTCCCAGCAGTTTGATCAAGGTAACATTGCATTCACTGATAATAGCTTGGATTTAGCTATTAATGGCGCAGGCTTCTTTGTGTTAGAGGAGGCTTCAGGGGCGCAGGCTTATACCCGCTCTGGCTACTTTGGTTTGGATGAGGAGGGGTTCATTACCACTAACTCTGGCGCAAAGCTGAAAGGCTTTTTACCAACGACCAGTGGTTCTGGCGTAGGTGGTACACCTAGGCCTTTGCAGGTGGTAGTGAGTGATTTGCCGCCATTGCCTACGACAAAAGTGGGTCTTGGGCTTAACTTGGATGCCCGGGCTCAAGCACCCACCGTGTCCCCCTTTGATCCTGATAATGCTGATAGTTTTAATAACTCTAGGTCACTAACAATCTTTGATAGCCGTGGTGGCTCGCATGTGTTGTCGGTTTATTATGAAAAAACAGCGGTCGAAAATACTTGGAATATGCATGCGTATATTCCGGACAGTACTGGTGCCTTAGAAAATGTTCTCAGTGGTGGTCCGCTGGCTGTAGTATTTGACACCGATGGCACGCTGTTGAGTTCGCCGACTTTAAATATCGATAACTGGAACCCCCAGGGTGCGAACCAATCTTCTACCGCTGCTAGCACTGCGGTAACTTCTGACTTTACTATTGATTTTGGTAACTCAACTCAGTTTGGTAGTGATTTTGCGTTAAATTCCGTCAGTCAAAATGGTTACGCTACAGGTCAGCTGAGTGGATTGGAGGTGAATAGTACCGGTGAGGTATATGCTCGTTATACTAACGGTGAGGCGCTAATTCTCGGTCAGGTTGCGATGGCGTCGTTCCCTAATGAGCAGGGTTTAAGTCCGTTGGGGGAGACCTCTTGGGCGCAGTCGTTTGAGTCTGGTGAGCCGGCTATTGGTGCGCCGTTAACTAGTACTTTGGGGGCGATTCAATCGGGCGCACTAGAGGAGTCTAACGTCGACTTGTCGGAAGAGTTGGTGCGTTTGATTATTGCCCAGCGCAACTTTCAGGCTAATGCTAAAACCATTGAGACTGCCGATACTGTGACCCAGGCGATTATCAATATTCGCTAATAGCGAGTAATTATTTTGGCGAGTGCCTATTGATAAATAGTTATATTGGGTTGATTAGAAAACCGCAGCTTTATTGCTGCGGTTTTTTTTCGTCTCGTGATTAGTGGCGTGGGTCTTGACTTGCCAGTATTGGTTGAGTTGGCACCTATATTGCTTCGTACTAACTATAAGGAGTTACCGGCTAATAAAGCGGCAAATAACAGTTAAAACAGGCAAAAGCGGCAACGAGTAGCAGGGGTACGGCACTTACACTCCGCACTCAAGCCCTGGCACTTACACCCTGGTATTTTAGGCGCCAGGAACGGAGAGCACGATGGATAAAGCAGTATATCTCGCCATGAGCAGCGGTCAGAACATTATGTCGGCGCAGGCTATTCATGCCAATAATTTGGCTAACGCGAATACAACCGGCTTTCAATCCGACTTTGCACAGGCTCGCTCCATGGGGGTTTATTACGGTGACGGCTTCAGCACTCGTGCTTATGCTTTGGCTGAGAATCCCGGTACTGATTTTAATCGCGGGGCTCTTATAGAGACTGGCCGTGATTTGGATATGGCGGTTGATGGCGATGGATGGATAGCGGTGCAAGCGCCTGACGGCAGTGAAGTGTATACCCGTGCAGGTTCTTTAAAGGTTGATCCACAAGGGCAGTTACTGACCGGCAACAACTTGCCGGTATTGGGTAACGGCGGGCCTATCGCGCTGCCACCAGCAGACAGTATTACCTTGGGTGCAGACGGTACTATCACCATTCGCCCCGAGGGGCAGGCTGCTGAGGTGTTGGCTACTGTAGATAGAATCAAATTGGTAAAGCCTGATTATGCTGATTTAGAAAAAGGCCGTGATGGTTTAATCCGTCGCAAAGATGGTCAGGTGCAAGCCGCCGATGCTGGCATCCGTTTGCAATCTGGTTTTCTAGAATCCAGTAACGTTAGCGCGGTAGATGAACTAACTCAGATTATGTCGCTGGCTCGGCAATTTGAGATCAATGTCAAAATGATGAAAATCGTCGAAGAAAATTCCAGTGCAGCAACACAGGTTTTACGCAGCCAGTAAGTATTGGCTGCAAGTAATAAAAGTAAGCAGTAAAAATAAGCCGTAAACGGGGGCAGTAATGAATCAATCATTGTGGATCAGCAAAACCGGGTTAAGTGCTCAAGATACGCGCTTGGCAACAATTTCTAATAACTTGGCGAACGCTGCGACCGTTGGTTTTAAGCGTGACAGTGTCGTGTTTGAAGATCTGCTGTATCAGATTCGCCGCCAGCCAGGCGCGCAGTCTTCGCAAAATACTCAGCTACCATCGGGTTTACAGGTTGGTACCGGGGTGCGAGTTATCGGTACGCAAAAAGAGTTTACTGAGGGCAGTTTACAAATCACTGAACAGTCATTGGATTTGGCGATAGATGGCCGTGGTTTTTTTGAAATATTGATGCCGGATGGCAGCTCGGCCTATACCCGTAATGGTCAGTTTCAAATTAATTCTGATGGCGAAATTGTAACTGCGCGCGGGCTATTACTGCAGCCCAGTATTACTGTACCCGAAGATGCGGAAAAGATTTCTATCAGTTCGGATGGTATTGTCGAGGCGACTGTACTTGGTAATCCTGCGGCACAAAATTTAGGCACCATTAATATAACCAATTTTGTTAACCCCACTGGTTTGCAGGCGATAGGCTCAAACCTTTTTGTCGAGACAGCGGCTAGCGGTACACCTCAGCAAGCTACTCCGGGTACTTCAGGGCTGGGTAGTTTGGAGCAGGGTGTCCTAGAAAATTCCAACGTCGATGTGGTGGAAGAATTGGTCAGTATGATCACCACTCAGCGAACCTATGAAATGAATTCAAAGGTTATTTCTACAGCGGATCAAATGTTGCAATACATCTCACAAAATCTGTAAAGATCAGGTGAATAACATGTTTAGAGTTGAAAGAGTGTCGTCAGTTAACCGCGTCATTCAATATGTCAGTTTACGCATTTGGCTGGTGTTACTTGCATTGCTGCAAGCTTGCAGCATGGGCTCCAAGCCAATGCCGGATGATGCGGCCTACGCGCCAGTTATACCCGCATCGGCTGAAATACCCAGTCCTAACAGAGGTGGAATCTATCGTCCTGATTACTCGATTTCATTTTTTGAAGATCGTCGAGCAACACGGGTAGGCGATATTATTTCGGTTATTTTGAGTGAGCGTACCCAGTCCAGTAAAACCGCGGATACTGAAATTACCAAGGAGACTGGTATCAGTGTTGATGCAGGGCCGGTGTTGGGCGTTATTCCGAGTATGGGTGAGTACAGTATGGAAACCCAGCTGGCACAAAATCGCGAGCTAAAGGGTGAATCCAATAGCGATCAGAGCAATAGCTTGACCGGTAGTATTGCAGTAACCGTCTCTGAAGTATTGCCCAATGGTTTGATGGTTGTGCGGGGTGAAAAATGGATGACGTTAAACCGTGGTGAAGAATTTATTCGTATTCGTGGGCTGATTCGCCCAGAGGACGTACAGCCAGATAATACGATTTTATCAACACGTCTGGCTGATGCGCGTATTACTTATAGTGGTACTGGTGATTTGGCCGATGCCAATAAACAGGGCTGGGGATCGCGATTTTTCAATAGTGCCTACTGGCCATTTTAGTCACTATGTTTGCAATCTTTAGTCGTCAAGTTATTACTGAGAAGTACACCATGAAAACGCCAATCTTAAACGCTTTAGATATCACCATTAGCTCGCTATGGCGCAATAATGTGCTGCTAGCTGTGCGCCAGATTATGTTGGCGGTGGCGCTGTGTGGCTTTATCGGTGCAGCCCATGGTGAGCGCTTAAAGGATATCGCTGATATTGCTGGCGTGCGTGATAATCCGTTAATCGGCTATGGCTTGGTTGTCGGTCTGGATGGAACCGGCGACCAAACAACACAAACACCTTTTACCACACAGGCATTTAAATCGATGTTGCAGCGCTTAGGGGTTGCACTGCCGGCAGGAACAACGTTTCAGTTAAAAAACGTTGCTGCGGTGACGATACATGCGACGCTGCCACCCTTCGCTAAACCGGGTCAAAATATTGATGTAACAGTCTCTTCGATTGGTAATGCAAAAAGTTTACGCGGCGGCAGTCTGTTGTTGTCACCATTGAAGGGCGCTGACGGTTTAGTCTATGCAATCGCCCAAGGTGAGCTATTAGTTGGCGGTTTTGGTGCAGAAGGTAGGGATGGGTCAAGAGTGACGGTGAATATCCCTAGCGCTGGGCGTATCCCTAATGGTGCCATCGTTGAGCGTACCATTGCCAATAGTTTTGCTGCCGGAACATTTCTAACGTTTAACTTAAATCGCGCTGATTTTACTACCGCAAGAAGAGTTGCAGAGAGTATCAACGAATTGTTAGGGCCTGATGTAGCACAGGCTATCGACGCAGCGTCGATTAATGTTACCGCCCCAATCAATCCTGATCAGCGTGTTTCCTTTATGTCGCTATTAGAAAACATAGAGGTTAATCCAGGTAAGGCACCCGCTCGTATTGTTATTAATTCGCGTACCGGCACTATCGTGGTTGGTGAGCATGTCAGAGTGAGAGCTAGTGCGGTAACCCATGGCAGTATGACGGTCACGATTTCTAATACTGCAGAGGTGAGTCAGCCCAATGCACTGTCTGGTGGTAATACCGTGGTTGTTCCGCAATCAGATATTAGTATTACCCAAGAGGCTAACAGGATGTGGGGTTTAGCTGAGACTACATCGCTAAGTGATATTGTTAGGGCGGTCAACCAGGTAGGTGCTGCGCCGGGAGATTTAATGGCAATACTTGAAGCGTTGAAACAAGCAGGTGCGTTGCAAGCTGATCTCATTGTTATTTAAGCAAAGGCTATTACCGTGATTAATTCTAGTACAGTTAATAATACCAGCGGCGCGGATTCCTATACCGACCTGAATAGCTTGAATTCAATTCGCGAGTTGGGGCGTAAGGATAAAGGTCAGGCGCTAGATAAAATTGCTCAGCAATTTGAGTCAATGATGGTGCGTATGATGATGAAAAGCATGCGCGCTGCCAATGATGTTTTTGCTGAGGGGAATTTTCTTTCCAGCAACGAAGGTGATATGTATCAGGATATGTACGACGACCAGCTGGCTTTGTCTTTATCGCAGGGTCGGGGCATGGGTGTTGCAGAGGTAATGGTGCGCCAATTACAGCAGCGCTTTGGTGCAGTTGAAAAGCCTGAGGCCAATACTGAGGTTACAGGGTATTTAGCGAAACGAAATAATTATGCCGGGGTTGTGCCTGCTGTCAGCAGCAAGATGGCTGTCACAGCCATGAGTGCGGCGGATACAAACGGGTTCATTAACACAGCCGATACTGACAGCAAAGCTGAAGACAATATGGTTTTTGATGGTAGTAGCGAAGCGTTTGTCAAACAGCTTTATGGTATGGCCGATAGTGCCGCCGATAGCTTAGGCGTCGATCCTGCGGTGTTAATTGCACAAGCCGCTCTGGAGACAGGTTGGGGCAAAAAAATAACCGGACTTGGCGATAAAACCAGCTTTAATTTATTTAATATCAAAGCGGATAGTCGCTGGCAGGGGGATAGTATTTCGGTACCAACGCTGGAGGTGCGCAATGGTACCGCAGTGAGAGAGATTGCGTCGTTTCGTGCCTATGATTCGCCCCAGCATAGCTTTGATGACTACGTAGACTTTATTAAAACCAGTCCCCGTTATGAGCAAGCGCTAAAGGCAAAAGATTCTGAAGCCTATGCTCGTGCCTTAAGCGAGGCCGGCTATGCGACCGACCCGGATTACAGTGAAAAAATTATTCGTATTTTAAACAGTAAAGAGCTTCAATCGGCTGCTCAGATAGACTAACAAGGCTGATTGATTCAGTGATGAGCGAACAAATATTTTTAGCAGCTTGCTACGGTAAAAAATTATGTCTTTATTAAGTATTGGTATTAGCGGCTTGAACCTTAGCCAAACCCAGTTACAGGTAACGGGTAATAATATCGCTAATGCTGATCAGCCTAGTTACACTCGGCAGCGGGTAGAAACGGCCACACTTCCCGAGCAGTTACGCGGTGGCGGTTATGTGGGCAATGGTTCTATTGTCCAGGACATCACCAGAATGGTGGATGATTTTTTAGTGACGCGTCTCCGCTTGGATACGGCAAGCTTTAATAGCCTTAATGCTTACACCACCAATATTAATCAAATCGATTCATTGTTGGCCGATGAGCAGAGTGGTTTGGGGCCAGCTATTGACAGTTTTTTTTCAGCATTAGAGGCCAGTGCCCAAGACCCTACGTCAGAGCCATCGCGCCAAGTGGTACTCAGCCAGGCTGAAGCCTTGACCCAGCGTATTCATGATTTAACTTCTCAAGTTGAGCAACAGGTTGCGTCAGTTAATAATCAGCTTACTTCCCTGACCCAGCAAGTTTCCTCGCTGGCAGCTAGTCTTGCTGATGTTAATGTAAAAATCGCAGATGAAATGGCGCGTGGCGGCGGCTCTCAGCCTAACCAATTGCTGGATCAAAGGGATGAGTTGCTTAGGCAGCTATCTGAGCTGGTATCCGTCTCAACGATTGATAATAATGGTGCGATGGATGTTTTTATTGGCAATGGTTTGCCGTTGGTCGTTGGTGGTAATGCCGCACAGATGGGCACCGCTACCAGTAAAGATGGTTCGGGTAATGTTGATATCACTTTTATTAATCAAAATGGTGCAACGCAAGCTATTACAGATTTTGTATCCGGCGGTAAGCTGGGTGGTTTGATAGACTTTCGTGATGATGTGGCCGGTGAGGCGCTCAATTCAATGGGGCGCCTGGCCATGGGTATGGCCGATGCCTTAAATCAACAAAATTCACTAGGTGTCGATTTGGACGGCAATCTGGGTGGCAATATATTTAAGGATATTAATGCCCCTTCAGTTTTATCACAGCGTATCAGTATCGATTCCGGGAACTCTAATGTGTCCGGGCAAGCTGTTGATTCTATGGATATACTCATCACTGATGTTGCCCAGTTAACCACCAGTGATTATGTGTTGAATATCATCGACAGCGACGGTACTGGTGGCGTTGATTATCAGTTAATTAGAACCAGTGATAATCAGGTGACGATTATTAATGGTAATAACGCTGCACAGAGTTTGGAGGTCGATGGTTTTTCTATTGATATTCCTGTAACCACTCAGAGTAACTTGGCCATAGGTGACCGGTTTTATATCAAGCCAACTCGCAATGGCGGCGCAGATATGGCGGTGGAAATGACTCGGGTGCAAGATCTGGCCTATGCTAGCCCAGTGGTAACTAATGCCAAGACGGGTAACAGTGGTGAAGGTTCGATTTCTGCAGGTGAAATGCTGGCTCTTGTTGATGATGGCGATCTTAACTTTAGCCCCGCGCCTACCCCGGCACTCTATTCGTCACCCGGGGAGTTGGCTGGTGAAGTGCTTATTCGATTCACCTCGGCTACAGCGTATACGGTTTACCAGAATACCGACGCCGCTGCTCCCCAGCCGCTTTTTAGTGGCACTATTATCCCAGGGCAAAAAAACAGTATTTTTGGTGACAACAGTGGCGATGCTAATTATATTGGTTTTCAAACAGTGGTCAGTGGTATACCCGCAGCGGGTGATGAGTTCACCATTGGGTTTAACCAAAATGGCTCCTCCGATAATCGTAACGCCGTCGCTATGGGTGCGCTTCGCACCAAAGATACCCTGGATGGCGGCAGCACCAGTTTTGAGAACGCTTACGGTAGCTTGATAAGTAAAGTGGGTTCGGACGCAGCAAAATCGCAGCTGAGTCGCGATGCTGCAGAATCACTGTTACAGCAATCGCAATCAAGTCGGGATTCAATGTCCGGGGTGAACCTTGATGAAGAGGCAGCCAATTTAATCAAGTTCGAGCAAGCGTATAATGCAGCAGCTCAAGTCATTAGTGTTGCACGACAATTATTTGATACCTTGATCGCGACGGTAAGATAGGGCAAGTAGCATGGCAGTCCGTACTTCTTTTTTGCAGAGTTTTAATTCCGGGGTGCAGGGTATTTTGCGCCTGCAGCAGCAAACCTTTAAAACGCAGGAGCAAGTTGCGACAGGGCGTCGTATTACCACGCCTGCGGATGATCCGGTTGCATCGGCGCGGGTGGTTCAGGTTAATCAAGAGCTGTCGCAGCTGGGCCTGTATGTTAAAAATGCCGATGCGGCAGAAAGTCGGCTGGGGCTTGAAGAAAACCAGGTACAGCAAGTATCCAATATATTGGTGCGAGTAAAAGAGATAACCGTACGAGCTGGTGGTGTTGGGCTAACGCAATCGGAGCGTCAGGGCTTGGCGGCAGAGCTGGATAGCCGGCTGGGTGAGCTGCTGGATTTAGCGAATACCCGTGATGTTAATGGCGAATATATCTTCGCTGGCTATCAGGGTGAGGTTGCCCCTTTTGAATTAAGCAGTACTGGTCAGTATGTCTATCATGGTGATGATGGTCAGCGGATGGTAAAAATAGCCAGTTCAACACTGCTTCCGGTTAATGATAGCGGCCAGTCAATTTTTGTTGATATTAAAACTGACCAAAAGTTGATTGGTGCCAGCGAGGAGGAAGGTAATAGCTCCGCGACCGCTATTACTGCCAGCAGCTTGGACAATACTATCGATGCAAGTGATGGTATGACTAATTATGAGCGTACTGGTTCTTTGGATGATTATATTGTCCGTTATGAAACCATAGCTGATGGATTTTCCGCAGATGGCTACAACATTTATAGCCGTAGTGATCTTTTTGATGACGGAGTACTGAGTTCCCCTATCAATGCCTCGGTGATTCCCCATACCGGCAGTCCAATGACTATTGATGCGAACACCATCGACCCTACGCCGGGTTCACCGGATACTACTAATCTAGGTTGGTCGATTACTTTAACGGGCACGCCGGATTCTGGCGACCAGTTTTACGTTGATTCCAGGCAGACTCAAGACGTTTTAACCACGATAGCAAAATTATCCGAGGGCTTAAAAAACCTGACAGATTCTCCAGAGGATTCATTAATACGGAGCAAATTGCTGGCTGATAGCTTAGATAACTTAACTTATGCTGAAACCAATATGTCGAGGATAATTGCGCAAATTGGTGCTCGACAAAATACCCTGGACAGCGTGAGAGATTTGCATGAAGGCGTGAAGCTGGTTAATGAGCAAGTGCTTTCTGAGTTGCGTGATATTGATTACGCTGAGGCGTTGACTCGGTTGACCAATGAGACTTTTGCTCTTGAGGCGGCGCAGCAAAGTTACGTTAAGGTGAGTGGTTTATCGCTGTTTAATTTCTTGTGACGCCTATTTAGTTTTTGTATGCCAATCATAGGCGGTTTAGCTTTACCGACCGGCTTTAGTAGAGCTTAAGTAGGCTTTGCTAGCTTTTTTCCCTTGTTGCATTTCTACCCCATAGCGCATGATGTTTTTACGAGCGAGCTTAGCGAGCTGCTGTAATTTTTGCTCGTTGGCGAGGAATGTATTGAGGCGGCTGAAATAATATTCAGCGGTTGCCGGCCCTACTGGAAATTGTTCAAAATGCTGATTTACAAGCTGATGGCGTGTTACCGCTGCTGTGGCTACGGCGTGCCAGTCTTCCTGCGCAGCATCTTTTTGCATTGAGTCGGACAGCTCAATAATATGTTCCCAGCTAGCATCTTTGTCGAGATTATGTGTCATGGCTGCTCTTGGCTTTAGGGGTGTTGCCTGGTGTCAAAGTTACCGAGGATGAGGGCGTTATAGCTATCTTTGCAGGGATCTTGAGCCACCGGTTTTGGCGAGTTAAACAAGACTCCATGGTTCATAATATAGCCCTGAGTCAGCACTGTTTAGCTGTTATCTCGATTGACAATTCTTGCTGCCGCATCGAGTTGTTGCAAAAGAAAGTCTCCAGTTGAATTGAGTTGCGAGACTAAAATATCCAGTGCAGAAAACCGGCTGCGGTAGCGCTCTTCAATTACGTTGAGTCGAAAGTCTAAGTCGGCTCGTTGATCTTCAATGTCTCTCAGTGTTGTTGTCAGATTGGAGTTGCGGTTATCGAATACACCGCCTGAATTCAAATAGCTATTAAGCAATGAGTCAAGTTGGGTGGCAACGCCATCTTCGCTGGCAAAGAGGCTGCCAAGGTCATCAAAGCGATTGGTGATAACATCCGCTAGCTTGTCGCTATCCAGAGAGATAGATCCATTGCGATTGGTGGCAATGCCGAGAAAGGCTAGCGAGTTTAAACTGCCGCTGGCGCCGTCGACTACATCGGAAAAAACACGTTTTATACCGCTTTCTAAGGCGTTGATGCTAGAGTCGCCAGTCAGCAGTCCTGATGTGTTGCTGATGGAATCATAATCTGTCAGCGCATTAAAAACGGTTGCCAGTTCGTTATAGCTTGCGACAAAAGTTTCTATCGCAGCAGTAATCTTGGACTTGTCGGCAGTTATGCGTAAGCCGGCAGAAGGCGGGTCAAGTACATCGTCGGCACCTTTTAATACCGTAATGGTGACGTCGTTAATTACCTCGCTGAATGTATTGGTACTGCTATAAGCGGTGAATCCATCTACTGCAATACGTGCATCTTGAGCTGCACTGACCTCGTCAAATTGGTTGCCTGCATCGAGCGGTTGGCTACCATCGAAAAAAAACTGTGACAGACCGTTGTTATCGGTATCGTTGAGGTCATCATCGGCAACACTGATATCAATTTGCCCTGCGGCGCCGGTATTGTTGGAAGTAAATACAAACTTACTGACCGTTGAGCCATCACCAGCCCCGGCATCGACGGTAATCAGGCTGGCGGTGATGCCGACATTATCAGTGGCGGAGTTAATGGCGTCGCGGATATCACTAATGCTATCGGTCGCGGCAACGTTCACATTAAAGCTATTACCTGCTGCAAAGCCAATGGTCAAAGTGCCACTGCCTACGGTAGAGGCAGGGCTGGTAAAGTCAGTAGCAGAGGCTATTTTGTTGGCTTGGGCCTGCTCAAAAACTTCGATGGAGTAACCGGTTAAGTCGGCGCTGCTGCCCGCTGTTGCAGTAAACAAGCTGCTGTCACCGGAACTGGCATTGCGAGATCCAAAAAAACTAGCCTTTTTAAGATCCTCAAGAGAGTCTTGAAAGGCGCTCATGGTGAGGCGTAGGCTACCAAGGGCAGAAATTTGTGCTTCGGCTTGGGTTTTTGCTAAGTTTAGCCGGTTTTCTGCCGGTGCACGTTCGGCGTCAACAATTTTGTTGACTAGGCTCTCAAGGTCTATGCCGGAGCCCACGCCTATGGAAGAAATAGAAGCCATAATGTTTTACCTTTAGCTAAGCTCTTTGGCTCAGCACTGGTGTCAATTTGTACCGTATCTTTGCTCTCACTGAGCTAAAGTCAAAGATGGAAGTTAAATCAGTGGCGCTAATAAGATATTCTGACGTATTGCGCTGCTGTTTGGAATCCAGCACATATCGTGCCATAACAACTACAAAAAAGCCCCCGTATAGTTGGAGGCTTTGTTTAGGCTTGTTCTTTGATAAACAAACTGGCGTGATAGTCTTCAATCGAAGCTGCCAATTTGATGGTTTCTTCCGCCGGTATTTGCCGGATCAATTCTTCAGTTTCAGAGTCATAAACTTTGACAACAGTAGATCCAGTTCCTTCCTCAATGCTAAATGACAGTGTTCGTTGAACATTTTGAACGTAATCATTCAATTTGCTGACGGCCGATTGAAGTTCCTGTGGCTTGGGCGCTGCTACTTGCTGTTCAGCTAAGCTGTTTGGCTTGGCTTCGTCAGGCTTAGGCGCATTGGCTGCAGTAGAACTGGTCTCCTGGGCTTTTACTGCTGGCTGAATACCACTACTAACAATCTCGTTAAGCATGGTTGTTGACCTTTACATCATGTTGGTAAGAATGCCCCTCGGGATAAATCCGGAGGGGCTATTATACCCGGTTTTTGCGTTTACTGTAGCAAAGACAGTACTTGCTGAGGCAGCGAGTTAGCCTGTGATAGTACCGAGATACCTGCTTGTTGCAGAATCTGGTTTTTAGTCAAGTTCGCTGTTTCAGTGGCAAAGTCGGCATCCAGTATCCGTGACCGCGCAGCCGATACGTTCTCAGATACGTTGCTCAAGTTGGAGATAGTGGATTGTAAGCGGTTTTGAATCGCACCCAAATCTGCACGTTGTGAGGCGATGGTATCCAGAGCGGCATCGACAACACTGATAGCGTCCTGCGCGCCAGCTGCAGTTGAAACATTGATATCTTGTACTGATGAAAAAGAACTGTTGTTGGTGCCCGCATTAGCAAAAACGTCCGCATTAGCTGCAGTCGTTGTGATAGCGCCATTGCTACTTGATAACGAAACTGTACCAACTTTGGCGGCATTGGCAGTGGCTGCGGCACCATCGGTTAGCGTGCTTCCACCAAAGTCAATGGTGTCACCCGCTGCAGCTGCTGTATTGTCGAATGTAGTAATACCAATATCGCGACCATCAGAGGTGGTAAGCGTCAGTTCTGATTTGTTTGCAGAAGTCTCAAAGCTTGCGGTAACTCCAGTGCTGCTAGAAACGCCGTTGATGGCAGCGGCTAGTGCTGAAAGATCCGACGTGTCAGCGATAGTTGCAGAAACGTTTGAGCCATTTAAGGCAAAGCTAACAGTACCGGCGGCACCTAAGTTGCCGAGAGTTGTGGCATTGCTTGCAGTAGCAGTGACACCGATATTGCCAGTTTTAGCATTGATGGCGTCAGCAATTGTTTTTGCAGATGAATTGGCAGCGTAGCTGATAGCAGCTGAGGTGCCGTTACCGTTGGTAATAGTAAGGTCGGATTCAACTAAGACTCCGGTTACCCCAGGGGCTGTTGCAGCAACAGTGACGCCGCCAGTTACGGTGCCGTCAGCTACTAAGGTATTGCTACCCAGTGCTGCTGCACGGGCATCACCTACGGATAAACTAATGGTTTCGTTAGCTTGGGCGCCAACCTGAAGATCTTGTGAGCCGAAGCTGCCGTCGAGTAATAAGCGGCTACCAAATCGAGTTGTGCTAGCGTTACGATCGATTTCAGCAATCAACGCCGATACTTCCGCTTGTAAGTTTTTACGCTCGCCGGCACCGTTAGAGCCGTTGGCAGATTGGATTGCCAACTCACGAATACGCTGTAGGTTGTTACCTGATTCATCCAGCGCCCCTTCAGCTACCTGGGCGATAGAGATACCGTCATTAGCATTACGTGCTGCTTGATCCAGACCGCGTATTTGCGAGGTAAACCGCTGAGTGATGGCAAGCCCCGCCGCGTCATCTTTTGCAGAGTTAATCCGCAAGCCGGAAGATAGGCGTTCCAGAGAGGTTTGCAGGCTGTTTTGTGACTTGTTTAATGAGTTTTGAGCGCCAAGTGACGCAACGTTCGTATTAATTACCTGTGCCATTATTCTAACTCCTTGGCTCCGTGGAAGGCTCAGGCCTGTGGGAGCGTTGGTTGTAGTGTGATATCCACACCGTTATGTTCTCTTCGATAAAGCTATCGGCACTGTTTTTGATACCTTTAGCTTTTTTATATAGAACTTGTGGTTATGGTTTTTGGGATAATTACGTATTTTGGTTTTAAGCCGCCAGGCTTGATGGTCCAAGCAAGATCGGCTCTATTGCTGTTATCGATCAAACGGAAAATAACTTGAACTTTGATTAAAGGAATTGCAGGGTCGACCGATAAATATAAGGTGCCAATATATAAAGGTGCTGGCGTAGGCTGGATTTTATCCGGCACTATAGGCGTCATTTGATACCGATAGCGTTAACGATTCAGGAATTTTGCCATGTTAAAGAAAGGTCTAGCTCAGTATCGGCAAGTTAATACCAACTCTGGTGTGGAGGGGGCTTCGCCGCATCGATTAATCCAGATGTTAATGGAGGGCGCGCTACAGCGTTTGGCTGAGGCTAAAGGGGCTATGTTAAGGCAATCAACTGCCGCTAAGGGTGAGGCCGTTGGTAAAGCTATCACTATCGTGGCTGGCTTGCGCAGTTGTTTGAATAAAGAGGTTGGTGGCGATGTGGCTGCTAACCTTGACGACTTATATAGCTATATGGAAGGTCGTCTGCTGGAAGCCAATGCGACCAATAATGTGACCATATTAGACGAAGTCGCAGAGCTGTTGAAAACCATCAAGTCGGGTTGGGATGAAATTGCACAGGAAGCTGCGTAATACATTTGCGTAGTTCTGGTGGGTCAAAATCCACCGGTTTTGGTGGTCTGATCTAAAAAGGCCCAAGTCCAGCGGTGGGCTTGGGCCTTTTTAGATTAGGCATACCAACAGGCAGCTTTAGAGCTTTAACAATAATTCAGTTCGCGCAGCCTTAAGCAATCGTCTAAGATAGATTCAATTCTAATAAGCAGTGCAGAAGCGCTGGGATGCTTGACCAAGACAGGGCAAGGTCTCGTTAAAGCGTGGTAATGAGGAAACACTCTTGGTCGAGAAGAGCGAGTCGGCTGGCTCAATAAGGGAAGCTGTCACTATTTTAGTGGTGGAAGATAACCCCGTTGAGCGCCAATTGGTCAGTAAGGTTTTACGTAATGCGGGTTTTGACGTTGTTGCTGTCGATTGCGGCAATGTTGTGCTCGACCATGTGCTTGAGTATCAACCTAGTCTGATTTTATTGGATGGTCTATTACCTGATATTGACGGTTTTGAGGTTTGTCAGCAGCTTCGCGCCCACCCCAAGGGTGTTTATATTCCCGTCATCATGTTGACTGGTCTTGATGATGTTGGTTCTATCGATCGAGCTTACGAGGTAGGCGCCACCGATTTTATTATTAAGCCGATACAGCACTCTCTGCTGGTGCATCGCATCCGTTATTTACTTCGTGCTCGTGAAATTATAGATCAGCTGCGTGTTAGCAAGCAATCTCTCGCAGGTGCACAGCAAGTTGCCAAGCTTGGTCATTGGGAATTTAATGCTGAAACGCACGAGTTTAATTGTTCTGATGAGTTACGCCGTTTGTATCGGTTTGAATTAGATGCCGAAGTTAAAGATAAGGATGCGTTGTTACTTCGATGTCATCCTGATGACCGGCAGTATTTGGTTGAGATGTTGCGATCTGCGGTTAAGGGGCAGAGAGAAACGAGAGTTGAGCATCGGATTGTTTTAGATGATGGCAGTGTGCGCACGATTGAAGTGCATACCACTCTTGTAAAGGGTGAGGCTGATGACAGTACGCATGTTATTGGTATCTGTATGGATGTGACTGAGCGCAAAACATCGGAGAGTGAGATTTTGCGTTTAGCCTATTGTGACCGGCTAACCAATATTCCTAATCATTCGTTGCTTGAACTTTATGTTGATCAGTGTATTCCGCGGGCGCATATGGCCGGTGCTGCTGTGGCTATGCTGGCTATCGATTTAGATTTATTTAATCGTGTCAATAATTCGATGGGGCATGGTGCTGGTGATGCTGTCTTGCAGCAGTTGACAGAGCGTCTCAGTAGTTTGGTCAGCGGTGTTGATATATCGATCTATCTGGAGCGTTTGTCGGTATCAACGAACCCAATATTGTATGACTTATCTCGTGATATGTTGGCCAGGTTTGGGGCCGATAATTTTATCATTGTGTTAAATGAGGTGAGTCGTCACGAGCGGGTAGTAACCACGCTGGCGGAGAATATTCGGCAAGGTTTTCAACAACCCTTTTTATACCGAGGCCAAGAGCTGTTTGTCACTGGTAGTATTGGTATTGCTTATTCAGAGTCGGGTGGTAGCTCGGCAGAGAGCTTGCTGCAAAGAGCTGATTTGGCCTTGCATGAGGCTAAGAGTCAGGGGCGCAACGAAATCCGCGAATACAGTGGTGACCTGGTAGAAAAGGTTTCTGCCCATTTAGCTATCCAGACCGATCTGCGTAAAGCGCTGAAAAATAACGAATTTCAACTGTATTACCAGCCCAAAATATGCCTCGCAGATGGTTCTGTGAAAGGTTTTGAAGCGCTGATTCGTTGGTTTCATCCGGTGAAGGGGCTTGTCTCTCCCGATCAATTTATTACCATTGCGGAGGAGACTGGGCAGATCGTTGAGATCGGGCAGTGGGTTATGAATACCGCTTGCCAGCAGAATCAACAGTGGCTTGATGAGGGGCTGGTTGATGTTCGTGTTGCAGTTAATGTTTCGGCGCGGCAGTTTAAAGAAGGCAACTTGAACGAGGTGGTCGATGTTGCTTTGAGTAGTGCGGGTTTGAATGCGGTAAACCTTGAGATAGAAATAACTGAAGGTGTATTAATGTCGGACCCGCATGCCAGCGATATTATCGCTGAGCTTCGCAATAAAGGGGTATCGATATCGCTGGATGATTTTGGTACGGAGTATTCCTCATTGAGTTATATTACGCGCTTCCCTATTGATACCATCAAAATTGACCGATGCTTTGTTCAGGATATTGCCATGGGCACTGAAAAAGCAGCGATTGTTGCTGCGGTGACAGGGTTGTCCCACGGGCTTAGTTTTAATGTGGTGGCAGAGGGAGTGGAGACAGAGCAGGAGCTTGAGGTGATCCGCGCGCTGGGCTGTGATGAGGTGCAGGGATATTATTACTGCCGCCCTATGCCTGCTCAAGAGATAGGCCCTTGGCTGAGACAGCTATCCTGTGGTAATTCTATGTAAGTTTGCAACAGTGGCCATGGTGGACAAGTTTCATTACCTTGCGGTTGGCAATAGGGTTTTGTCGGGGTCTCGATCCACCGTTTTTAGTGGCCAACCCCAGTGTTCCTGCTGGTTCTAGCGGCGCACGCCTTTCTCCCCTGTGATTAATTGTATAACTTTAAATCGGCGGCAGTCGTGTAAGCGCCAATTAATTTGCGTAGGATTTTGCTGGCTTTTCGTTAAGTGTCATAAAATTGACCCATACTGGAAAAACTTGTCTATACTGAGTGTCGACAACAAAGGGTCAATAACAGGGTGTTGGCGTTCAAACGTATTCTGCGGATAATAATGAATAGCGCCAGTAAGCTCGCAATATTCGTCTACAAGGGCTCGACTTCAGATGTGGGAAGAAAACAACGTTATCGTCATTGATGATAATGCGCAGCGTCTACATGATGCAAAAGTAATCTTGGATTTTTTGGGGGAAAACCCGGTCACTTATACCTGTGAGGCATGGACTGCCCTAATTACCAGCCCTGAGGCTAAGAAAAATACTCGTCAAATCAGGACCTTGGTTTTTGGTGACTGTATTGGATTTTGCTTGGAAGAGCGCCTGCAAGAAGCGCAAGACTGGGATCGTTCCTGCCCCATTATTCTGATTGGTGAGCATGATCTTGATGGAGTTGAGTCTATGGACCTTCGCCATAAGGTGATTGCCCAGTTGGAATTTCCTCCCAGCTATAACAAATTTATGGATTCCCTGCATCGAGCTCAGGTGTATCGTGAGCAGTATGATATCAACGCTGGACGGGCACAGCAGCGTGATACACAACTGTTTCGAAGCTTGGTGGGTGCCAGTCGCGAGATGCAAAAAGTACGCGAGATGATTGCCCAGGTTGCCGATAAAGATGCCACGGTATTAATTACTGGTGAGTCGGGTACCGGTAAAGAGGTTGTTGCCCGTACCTTGCATTACAACTCTAGCCGGCGCAACAAACCCTTTGTGCCGGTTAACTGTGGAGCTATTCCCCGCGAGTTATTGGAGAGTGAGTTATTTGGCCATGAAAAGGGTGCCTTTACAGGCGCAGTGACCAGCCGAGCAGGCCGTTTTGAAATGGCGCAGGGTGGCACGCTCTTTCTCGATGAAATTGGCGATATGCCGCTGGATATGCAGGTCAAAATATTACGGGTGTTGCAGGAGCGTAGTTTTGAGCGAGTAGGTGGTAATAAAACTATCCAGATAGATGTGCGTATTCTTACCGCTACCCACCGCAACCTTGAAGATATGATCAAAAATGGCGGGTTTAGAGAGGATTTATACTATCGGCTGAATGTCTTCCCCATCGAAATGCCACACTTGCGTGAGCGGGTTGAGGATATTCCTTTGCTGTTGAATGAATTAATTACTCGGCTAGAAAATGAAAAGCGCGGTTCGATTCGGTTTAATTCTGCGGCTATTATGTCCCTTTGTCGCCATGAGTGGGCAGGTAATGTTCGGGAGTTGGCTAATTTAGTTGAGCGAATGGCTATATTACATCCCTACGGGGTGGTTGGGGTGCAGGAGCTGCCGAAGAAATTTCGCCATGTGGATGCTGGCGATGAAGATTTAATTATTCCCGAGTCCGCCCGTGCTAATGGCATGCCCACTGTTGCGACAATGGATCGCACCGCCTTATTGCCGGTAAACGGTATCGATCTAAAAGAGTACCTGACCAACCTGGAGCGCAGTTTGATCCAGCAAGCGCTGGATGACAGTGTGGGTGTGGTTGCCCGCGCAGCAGAAAAACTACAAATTCGCCGCACGACACTGGTAGAAAAAATGCGCAAGTATGACTTGCAGCGTAATTAATGTTTGTCCTGCAACTTCAACATTTGATAAATAAACCCCTCTTGCTCTTCGTCTCAATCGTAAGGTGGATCTGACCCACCTTAACCATCTGCAACGCCAAAGCTTATTGAATTAGCTATCAACATGGTCGCCTGTTTTTTAAGCTGTTGTTTGTCCAGGTTTTTAAAATGGGCACAGTGTTTGCAATAGCTTTATAAAGCCAAATTGAGTGTCAAATAAGTGACTTTTTATAGGGCCTCTCTTTAGCAATATTGAAGATTATTGCTGCGGGTAATGGCAGTTAATCGCGATTTTCCCCAAGCTGGAGTGAAAATGTCTATCTCAGCCTTAAAAACCATTCAAGCGGACTTTGTCGCCGCTGAGTCATCGTCTACCCTTGTGGCAGGACAGGAGTTAGCTGGCGCTGCGCGTAGCCGCGAAGAATTGATGTCAGCGTTTGAGGTCTTTAACAGCGTATCGGCGCAGTTGGCCGAAACCTATCAGGAGATGGAGCAGCGCGTAGGTTCTCTAAACCAAGAGCTGCACCAGGTTGCAGAGCAGCGCTTACAGGAGCTCAAAGAAAAAGAGCGCATTACCCAGCGACTTGAAAGTTTACTCAATTTATTGCCTGCCGGTGTTGTGGTGCTAGATAGCACTGGGCTGGTGACGGAGTGTAATCCTGCTGCGCTGGACTTTTTGGGCGAGCCTTTATTGGGAGAGGTATGGCGCGATGTTATCAGTCGCTGTTTTGCTCCGCAGTTGGATGATGGTCATGAGATTTCGCTAAAGGATGGGCGGCGTATCAGCATGGTGACGCGCTCATTGGAAGGCGGCCCCGGTCAGCTTATTTTGCTTACCGACTTAACCGAAACTCGTGAATTACAGCGCCGATTGGATCGTCATCGACGTTTGTCGGAAATGGGGCGGATGATGTCGTCGCTGGCGCATCAGATTCGCACGCCTTTATCGGCAGCGATGTTATACGCTGGGCACCTGTGTGAATCGGAGCTAACCCCCGAGCAAAATCAGCGTTTTTCAGAAAAAATCCTCTCTCGGTTGCAACACTTGGATCAACAGGTCAAAGACATGCTGATCTTCGTTAAAGGCGACGTAAAACTTACCGGTAGCATTGCGCTAAAAGAGCTTTTTTCAGAGTTGGAAGCAGCGATGGAAGTCGCTGTGCAAAGTAATCAGTCCAGCTATCGTATTGATAACCCCTGTGGTGAGGTGCTGATCCAGTGTAATCGCGAGAGCATGGTTGGTGCCTTGATGAATTTGATTAATAACGCGATTCAATCTAAGTCGGCAGCTGTTGAGCTGAATATTACGGCGGAGCTAATAACACCAGAACAGCTACAAATACGCATCGCTGATAATGGCGATGGTATTAACGAGCAAGTGTTAAAGAATTTACAGGAACCATTTTTTACCACTAAGTCCCAGGGTACAGGTCTTGGGCTGATGGTGGTTCGATCGGTTGTACTCGCTCACCATGGCCAGTTTGAGTTGCGTTCGCGGCCGGGCGTTGGTACGACGGCGGTATTAACTTTGCCGGTTATGGTTGCAGATAACAGGATCACCGGTAGCTCAGCATTAGCCGAGGGGTCTGGACGATGAGAAATAACCCAATAAAACTTAATGCCACTATTATGGTGGTTGAAGACGATCGAGATTTACGCGAAGCGCTGGTTGATACCCTTGAGCTTGCCGGATGTCAGGTAGTGCAGGCTGATTGCGCAGAGCAGGCGCTGGTGTTAATGGCCGACCAGACATTGGATATGGTGGTGTCGGATATCAATATGGGCGCGATGGATGGTTTGGGTTTGCTCAAAGAGATCCGGCGGCTTTATCCCCAGCTACCGGTGCTATTAGTGACGGCCTATGGCAGCGTCAGTGCTTCAGTAGAGGCTATCCGCAATGGCGCGGTGGATTATCTGGTGAAACCGTTTAAGCCGCAGTTGTTGGTGGAGACGGTTAGCCGCTATGTGGGTTTTGCTACGCCTGACGAAAATGACCAGCCAATAGCGGCAGAGCCGTCCAGTCAGCAGTTATTGCAGTTGGCCAGACGGGTGGCGGAGACCGATTCTACTGTGTTGATTTGTGGTGAGTCCGGAACCGGTAAGGAAGTGCTCGCTCGCTATATACACCAGCAATCACCAAGGTCCAAGCAGCCTTTTGTGGCGATTAACTGCGCGGCTATCCCTGAGAATATGCTAGAAGGGATGTTGTTTGGTCACGAAAAAGGCGCGTTCACTGGGGCTTATAGCAGTGCCCCAGGTAAGTTTGAGCAAGCTAATGGTGGCACGTTGTTGCTTGATGAGATATCCGAAATGGATATTGGTTTGCAGGCCAAAATATTACGGGTGATTCAAGAGCGTGAAGTAGAGCGCTTGGGTGGTCGTAAAACTATTAACCTAGATGTGCGGATTATTGCTACTACTAACCGCCAGTTAGCCGAGGAAGTTAAAACCGGTCGCTTTCGTGAGGACTTGTTTTATCGTTTGAGTGTTTTCCCGTTGCAGTGGCCGCCGCTGCGTGAGCGTCCGCAAGATATTTTGCCGCTGGCGAAAAAACTGCTGCAAATGCACACCATTAAAATGGGGCGGCCACCGGTTGATTTAGATGCCTCCGCCACGCAAGCACTTCATCAGCACCGCTGGCCGGGCAATGTCAGAGAGCTGGATAATGTGATGCAGCGCGCGTTGATTATGCAGCCGGGCGCGGTGATATCCGATTTTCATCTACGTCTGGACCCCTTCAATACCTCCCTTAGCAACACTGAGGTGGTGCCTGGCGTTAGTTCTGAGTCTTTGTTGACGGCGGCAGCGGGTGATACAGCGCCGGTGGCTGAAGCTTTGGCGGGTAGCAATGTGCTGGAAGGAGATTTACAGCGACGTGAGTTTGAGATCATTGTCGATACCTTGCGCCATGAAAAAGGTTCACGCAAAAATACCGCGGAAAAATTAGGCATAAGCCCCCGCACTTTGCGTTATAAATTAGCGCGAATGAGGGATGTCGGTATCAATTTGGATGGTGCCCTGCGAGGTATTTAATCAGAAGAGAGTTAGACAAAGTGTGGCTTTTCAGCCGATTAGCTGATTAGTCTATAGTTTAAGTAAACAAAGTCCTATAACAGCCTAAAAGATAAGAAAAAACTGGATATTGTGTGAATTAAGGTCTAAATAGAAGGTGACTGCCCACACAAGCAAGAAGGCCATATTCCGGTATTGGATAACAGCTTGGTAGTGGTATAAAAACGACTTTTTTGTATTCGTGATAAACAGTCTTGGCGAAAGCCAGGAGGCTTGGACGAGTTTATGAGTATTAGCGCCGCTGACTTGGCCCAGTACGTGATCAAACCCACACTTGAATACCTGGGTATTCACTGTCTGGCGGCTGAACACTTATTATTGGGTACCGCTGCACAGCAGTCAGATTTTGACCCTTTTTGCCAGCGTGCGCAGGGCATCGGGATTTATCAAATTAGCTCTGAGCAACATCGTTCGGTCTGGGATGATTACTTGGCTTATCTCCCCGAGCTTGCCAGTAGCATTCGTGGTTTGGCCAGCCAGCGTCAGTTTCTTATGCAGCCCGACCTGGAGCTTAAAACCAACCTGGTTTACAGCACCGCGATCGCCTGGGCTATCTACTTGCAGACTGATCATCCACTGCCGGCGGCGGACGACGCTGAGGGTTTAAGCCATTTTTGGACCGAGACTTTTTGTCGTCCCGATAAAAGCATAACAGGACAAGCACGGCAGTTTTCTCAATGGATAAAAACCTATGCGGTAGCGTCTTAGGGTATGCTAATGGGGCTCGCTTCACTGACGCTGTTTGTTCTTTAATCATCTCGGCGCTAATAATATTAGAATAAAAGCTATTCTGCTCTTATTTCCTAAGTTGTTGAAAATCATAAAGTTTATTGTTTTAATTGCCGGGTTTGTGACAGTTGCCGGGTTTCTGCTATTGGTGAGGGGGGGGGTGACGTGGTACAAAAGCGTTAGCTATTAAATGTGGTAGTGAGGTCTATCTTGCTGGAGGCTCTGAATTTTCTCCGCTGCTACCAAACTCCCTGTAAGGAATGCACATTATGCTGAGCTGGTCAGACTATCCCCTTGTGTCGTTGATTACCGTGCCGGTATTGACGCTGGTGTTGATGTTTTTTATCCGCAGCCAAGCCCATCAGTTGATTTTGCGTAGCGCAAAATTACTGAATAATCAGTTTCGTTTAGCCTCTAAGGCGTGTTTGCGGTCGGCGCAGCGCATCCGTTTGCGTAACCACGAAGTTACCAGAGCACTGGCTGAATCCTTGATGGAGCGTCAGTTAGAGCGTCGGTTTATGCGCATAGAAAAAATCGTCGAGCGAGATTTATCTAGCTATCAGCAGTTATCAGCGCAAATAAATCAGCAATTAACCGTTATTGAAGAGGACTATGCCGAGAGTGCGTTGATACCCGAAGTGTCGCCACAATGGGTGACAGCGGTGGAGGCAATATCATGCCTCAATGATGACAGTCGTAATACTGAGGTTATCAGTAAAATCCTTGAAGATATGCATGCTACCGTGCAACAACATCAGCGTGATGCTTTGCGCGAACACCGCTGGACGGTTGCTGCTCGCCACAAAGTGCTGTCGGGTTTGCGCCAGCAGTGGCGCAAGTTGAGTAAAATGCTGCAGCATATCGATACCAATATCGAGGCTTTACGCCAGCGTCTGGTTCAGGTCGATCAACATATGGGGCAGTTTGAAATGCTCACGGTAGGATCTGGCCAAGGTATTATGTCGTCGATGTTGATGCGTTTTATTTCGTCGTTGTGCTTCGTGATAGTTGGCTTAGGTGCCGCCTGGATTAACTGGCGATTACTCAATGAACCGTTGTTAGCTTTGCTGCCGAATTGGCAAATGGAAGGTATTCCTTTGGCGTCTGTGGTGGCTGGTCTGCATATTGCGATGACTCTGGTGGCTGCGACATTAATTTCAGAAAGTTTACGGATTACCCATTTATTCCCATTGGTATCGGCGATGACTCGCCGAGGCAGGCAAACCATTATCTTTACCGCGGGTAGTTTATTGTTTGCGTTGATTGCCTTGGAGGCACTGGCTTTGTCCGGCGCGCCGATAGTAGCGGCTAGTGGTGACATGCCCGGTGTGTCGCAGCTGCTGATTGTTGGGCTGGGGGTGGTGATGCCGTTGATGTTGTCTTTGGTGATGATCCCGATGGAGTATATGTTGCACTCTTGCCGCCCGGTGGCGGGGAGCTTATTGCAATTGCTCTGCCATGGATTGGGTTTATGTTTACGCTTGCTGGGGTCTTTAGCGTTGCATGGCGGTAAGTTGTTAGTGCATGGCTATGACTTGATTATTTTTATTCCGCTGCGTATAGAGCAAAGCTGGCAGCAAAGGAAGAATCAACAGGCTACTGGTGCAGTGCTAAAACCTACGCCAGCAGACGTGGAGAGCGCTAACGTGACTGCACTTAAGTTTGAGCTTAAGCGCGGGCAAGAAAGTTAGTTGGCGGCGGTCTTCACCGCTTCGGAGGTTAATTTTTTCGCCAGGTTAAAGTCAGTTTTCCCTGAGCCTAATTTAGGGATGGCATCAACCTGGATACACCGCGTAGGAATCATCAGCGCAGTACAGTTATTGTTTAGCATGGTTGTTCTTAGGCGGACTTGATCAATATAGATGGTACTGAGTAAAACGACGATCTCCCCTTTCTTGTCATCGCTCACTGTTGTGGCAAGCAGCTCATAGTCGATCTCTATTTCATTATCATTGTCGCTTTTTTCAATGGTGTTTGTTGGGGTATTACTGGTAATGGCGGCCATGGCTAAATAGGCCTGTTCCTCTATATGACTAAGCCCAACCATTTCACCACCGATTTTAGCAAAACGTGAATAGCGGTCGATAATGGTTAAAAAACCTTGTTCATCAATATAACCTTTGTCGCCGGTGATATACCAGCGCTGCCCGTCGACTTCGCGGATCACCTCAGCGGTTTTTTCGGGGTTATTAAGATACCCCTGCATTACCTGATTGCCGCCGATAACAATCATACCCGCTTGATTGGTGGGTAGTTCCTGCTCGCTATCGGGGTCGATTATTTTAAAGCTGCTACCTGGCAGCGGCATGCCAACGGAGCCTTCTTTGCCACCCCGTTGAACGGTCCAGTAATTTAAATCGAGCATGTCGGGCAGGTTGACGCTGGCGACTGGAGTTGTTTCAGTTGCGCCATAGCCTTCTAGGATGGGCTTGTTAAATTTAAGCATAAAATCTTGTCGCACCTGTGGGTTGAGTTTTTCCGCACCGGCGACAACATAGCGCAAACTATCAAACATTAAAGGGTGGACCTTAGGACTTTTGGTATACAACCGTAGAAATGTGGAGGTGCCAAAGAGCATGGTCGCTCGGTATTGGGCAATCGCTTTGCCAATATTGACTGCATCGGTCGGGTCTGGATGGCAAACCATAGGCAGGCCTTCTATTAGCGGCATAAATTGAGTAACGGTCATGCCCAGGGCATGAAATAACGGCAGTGATGCCATGACTACATCATCACCCTGAGTATTCAATACATCAGAAATCTGTTTTGAGTTGGCCATGATATTGCGATGACTCAGCACAATACCTTTGGGGTTGCCTTCGCTGCCACTAGAGAAAAGAATCGCAGCGGTTTGCTCTGGGTCTTTGGCGTGGCAATAGAAAAATTTTAACAAAAAAGTAGGGAGTAGTTTTATTTGTAGCCATAGCTGTAATAGCTGAAATTTATTGATCTTCGCTTTTAAATCTTCCATGTAGATGATCTTTGTTTGCCCCAAGGTTGTATGTAAATCAATACCCTTGGTGGTTTTAAGCTTGTCGATAAATAGCTTTGAGCTATATACAGTTTTTATATTTGCCTGCTCTAAGGTGGACTCAATCGCTGTGCTGCTGGCGGTAAAATTGATATTGACCACTGTTTTTCCGCATAACAGGGTGGCCATATTGGCGATTACCCCTGCAGTGCTGGTCGGTAATAATATGCCAATATTTTGTTCCTGACTGATGGCCTTTATTTTTTTAGCAAAGGCAATGCTGGCGCATAGTGCCTGTGTTGCGGACAACGGCTCGGCAAGCGTGTCAGCAATGGCTAAGCTGTTGCCATTGCGTTTCACCGTATCGATCCAGGCGCTGGGGATGGTAGGTAAATCCTTAATATGCTGCTGCCAGGCGGTGATGGACAAGTCGAATACGCGGCGTTTTAATACGTCAGCGGTAGTGTCTTTTGCTAGAGGGTTGCCGAAAGCGACAATGATATCTCTTGATAGGCTGCTATGACGCAGGCTTTTTAATTTGTCGGAGGAGCGGGAGAATTGGCTACCCCATAAGCCGCGTAGGTAAAATGGCACAATAATGACATCGCTGGTCACCATACTGCAAGCGCGCTCAAAACCTTTGCGGAATTCACTTAAATGCCCGTTTCTACTGATAGCACCTTCAGGAAACAGGCAAACCACTTCGCCATTATCTAACAACTGGGCGATAATTTTTAAGGTGCTTTTGCTGCGTACTCCCTGTTCAATAGGTATGCAACCCAGCAGTTTGAAAAAGCGTTTTAGATACCAGCGTTGGTAAATATCTTTGAGCATAACAAATCGGACTGGGCGGGGTGATGCAATTTGTATCATTGCCCAATCAATCCAGCTGATATGATTGCCAAGTAGCAATACACCACCTTGAGCAGGAATATTTTTAATCCCTTGCACGTCCACTTTGTAGCGTCTGCTCATAATAGCGGCTAATAATAGGCGGATTAAACTCTGTGGTAATTGATAAATAGTATAAATGCCACCAACAATGGCGACTGCTGCTGTCATCATCAATAAGATATAGCTATCAATGCCGGCGAGCGAAAACAGCACGGTAATGATTAAAAAAACCAGCATGCTGATATTTTGGATGAGGTTGTTGCCGGCGATGACTTTGCCGAGCTCATGGTCTTTGGCGTTAAATTGCACCAGGGCATTGAGAGGTACAATAAATAGCCCGCCCATGGTGCCGATAAACAAAAAATTAAAAAAGTGGCCGGTAGTAGAGCTGATTTGCGGTAATAGTAACAAGCCGATACCAATGCCGGCGGCACCAACAGGGATTATTCCAGTTTCAATATGACCGCGAGACCATTTACCTGCGAGCGTAGCGCCCAATGCAATGCCGATACCGGTGGCAGCGAGGATACCCTGGATCACAATGGTATTGTTGATGGCTAGGGTTGCTTTTGCAAATGCGGGGAAGGCGGCTAACAAAACTTGCCCTACCGACCAAAATACGGCTAAACCAATTACCGACAGCCTAATTACTTTGTTGGAGGCAATAGGTTTAATGTTTTTAATAATAGACCGGCCGCTGAGGTGCTCGTGTCGATCGAATTTTTGTTCCGGGTTGCCCTGTTCGAGTTCCGGTAATCGATAAGCCATCAGTAGCTCAAAGATGCTATTGACGACCAATATCCAGCCGATGGGAGCAATTGCCATTAAACCGTTGCTTTTGCCGCTGTCGGCGGGAAAGAGAAGCTCAAATAAAATTGAAAAGGCAAAAGTTCCGGATAAGATGGCAGCAATCGTCACGGCTTGCACCAGTCCATTAGCTTCAGCTATATGCTCTTTGCCAAATAGTGTTTTTATGTAGCCATATTTTGCGGGAGAATAAATTGCGGACTGCATTGCTAATAAAAAGGTGAGCCCGAAAGCTGGCCAAAACCAGCCAAGATAATAGCAAAACGTAATACCCGCGGTGATGGCTACGGCTCCCCAGGCGACAATGCGCATCACTCGATTTTTGGGGTAGCGATCACCAATAAAACCGGCAGGAATAAAGAGCAAAATAAAAGGTAGCAGAATTAGGCCGTTAACAATCGCGGTAAGAATAATTTGTGTGCTGCCGTCGTACACTTTAAAAATAGTATTTTGTATGGTTATTTTGTGGCCAAGGTCGACAAAGGCATTGAGGAAGACTACGACCAGATAGCTAAAGGCGCCGGATATTTTAAGTAGTTTGTACATGTTTATCCTATGAGTGCAGGCAGTGCCAAGGAGGCGTGTTGAGCAAGGTAAATAGTGGGGTTTGGTGCCGAGTTTGGCAACCGATATCATTTTATTATTGTGCCATTGAGACACGGCTAGCAGGTTTTCACCAAGTGGCGGCAGAGTGATTAGGATTAATGTACTATATTTTGGCGCTTACGTTCGTTGTGGCGGTGTTGCTTAGTAAGGCGATATCACTATTGAATTGTTTCATTACCTGATCCAAGTTGCTGGCTTTGCCAAAAAGAAAACCCTGCACAATATCGCAGCCCAATGTATGTAGATAATGCAGCTGTTCAGTGTTTTCAACGCCTTCGGCAATAATAGACATCTTCAAACCTTTAGCCATGGATACGATAGCGTTGACGATACAGGCTTCGTCATTGCTGCTTTTGATACTGTTGATAAAGCTGCGATCAATTTTTAGTGTGTTTATAGGAAATTTTTGTAAATAGCTGAGGGATGAGTAACCGGTGCCAAAGTCATCTATGGCTAAGTTGATCCCTTCGTGGCTCAGTCTGAGTAGCTTTTGCATAATATCTTGATGGTCATTCATCAAAATATTTTCGGTAATCTCAAGCTCTAATAAATGTGCAGGGAAATTTTCAGTTTTTATAATGTCTAAAATATCATCAATAAAACCGTCCTTTTCCAATAGTATAGGGGATAAGTTAACGGCGAGCTTGAGTTGTGGCATGCCATGACGGTGGTATTGTAGTATTTCTCGGCAGGCGTTACGCAAGGTCAGTTTATCGATTTCGACGATCAGGCGGCTGTCTTCGGCAACTGGAATAAATTCATCTGGGGAGAGGCGGCCGAGTGTGGGGTGATTCCATCGAATCAGTGCTTCGACCCCATAAATAGCCCGCGTGGCAGTATTGATTTGTGGTTGGTAACAAATCTCAAATTCGTTATTTTCAATGGCCTTATGCATATCCTGTTCGAGCATCAAACGTTCAGTAGCGGCGTGATGCATCTCACTATTGAATAGCTGGTAACCATCTTTGCCAGTTTTTTTAACTCGATACATCGCGATGTCAGCATTCTTAATTAAGCTGTCCATGTTGGTGCCAGAGTCGGGGTAGATTGCAATGCCGATGCTGGCGCCGATATAAATTTCATGCTTGCCCAGTTGAAAGGGTTTCTTAATATCGGAGAGTATTTTTTCTGCAATTTGAATGGAGGCGTCGGCGCTTTTTACTTCGGGTAGTAGCAGAGTGAATTCGTCACCGCCAAAACGAGATAGAGTGTCGCCTTTGCGAATACTGGTTTCTAGTCGCTGGCCGACAGATTGAAGTAATCGGTCGCCGATAGTGTGGCCAAGGGAGTCGTTGATGATTTTAAAACGATCTAAGTCGATGAACATGACGGCTAGCTGGGTGCGATTGCGCTGCGCTTGGGTGATGGCGACACCCAGACGATCTTTAAATAGAGCACGATTGGGGAGCCGGGTAAGTAAGTCGTGATAGGCCTGAAAGTTAATGAATTCTTCGGCTTCTTTACGCTCACTGATATCCCTGGCAGTACCGTAAATACGATAGCGTTGACTTGTATTGTTGCTGTTGTCGGTTTGGTCGGTTTCGCCAATAGTCGATAGTGATAACTCCATATATCGTTTTTTGCGTCCGGCGTCTTTAGATTTTAAGCGGAGCTCAATGGTTTGAACATCCCCTCCAACGCTGATAGCGTGGTCGAAAAAGTAGTTGGCTTTTTCCAGGTCATCGTCATCAATGATTTTAGAAATATGCTGGCCGATCAGCTCGGCGCGAGGATAATTGAGCAGGTTTTCTATCTTGGAATTGAGGAAGCTAAAACATCCCGCTTTATCCAAAATTAAAATAATATCTGGTGAATTGTTAACAATAAAACGGTGTAATCGTTCAGATTGAGTTAGGCGGCTCTGCATTAGTTGATTGGAGTTTTCCAGTAACTTTTTCCGCATTGCATTGTTGACGGTAGCAGTTAGCTCTTCGGGCACATAAGGTTTTTTTAGGTAGTCATAGGCGCCATGGCGAAGTGCCTTACTGATATCTTCGAGTGCTGTTTCGCCACTGACCACAATCGTTGTGGTGTGAATATTGTTGCTGGACATATAGCTCATCACATCGTGGCCGGATACCTGTGGCATCTTTAGGTCGAGTAATAGCAAGTCGTAAGTATTGCTTGAGAGCTTGTCGATGGCATTTTGGCCGCCGAGAGCAGTCTCTACATGGTAATTATATAACTGTAATAGTGAGCTTAAGCTATCTAGCATCCGTTGGTCGTCGTCAGCTAAGAGGATGCGGCCATTGGGCTGGGTGGATGACGAGGCTGGATTAGCTGCTTCATTGCTAGCGGTTTTTTGGTCAAACGCATTTTGCTTGGCCAGCAAGCCTTCTATGATTATTTGCTCGGTCATCGATAGCTCCGTCATCATTTATTCGATCATTGCTTAGTTGCAATAGATAGAATTATTGAGGCAATAAAATTTGAAATTGGGTGCCTTGGTTACTACTGCGACAAACAACTGAGCCATCCATGTCTTCGACCAGGTTTTTAACGATGCTAAGCCCTAAACCTGAGTGATTATTGCCTTTAGTCGATTTTACTGGGTTGAAAAGTGATTGCTTTATATCCTTGGGTATTCCTGGGCCATTATCCTCTACATAGATACTAATGAAATCTCGGCCACTAACGCTCACCGATGCTTCGCTGCTAACCACAATGCGGCTGTTTGGTGGCAAAATTTCGCAAGCGTTTTTTAATAAATTAGTTAGAATTTGTTTTAAGTGCTCAGGGTTGCCTTTAATCTCGTGCAGTTGAGGGTCGAGTTTGAGCTCCAGGGTGATTTGCCGAGTAGCGCAGATCGAGCCGGAGAATATATGTGCGATACCCTCAATAATTTCATTGGCATGCAGTGAGCTTGGATCGGTTGCTGTCTGTTGTGGATCTTTTAGGCGCAATAAGATGTTGCCAACTCGGTCAATTTCTTCGCTGATGAGCTTTAGGCCGTCATTGGCGCTATGGTTATCACCCAATTTGATGCGCAGCATTTCCAGATAGTTACGCATAATACTCAAGGGGTTGCTGGCTTCGTGAACTGCTTCGTTGATGGTTTTCTGGTATAGCTCAGCGCTGCTTTGTTGTTGCTCAATCGCGTCGAACCGTTGCTGGAAGCTGGCAATAGCACTGGCAATATGACGGCACAGGCTACTGCTCAGCGCTGCTCGCAGCTCTAATTGCTCCAATTGTTGCTCGGTGGTGGCAAAAGCCAGTACACCGATGTCTTGGTCACTGCCGTCGTTGCTTGCGGCCGTGAGCCTAAGGGGCCAGCAAATTAAAATATCTGACTGGCAGTAACGCAGTATTTGCCGGTCTATTATGCTGAGTGGTTCGCTGATCTTGTGGCTGGATTGCTGCAGATTAAGGAGTAGTGCGTCACAAATTAGACTGCGGCCTGGCTCGAGCGGGAGGCGAAAATCTAAGGCTGGTGCCTGCTCATGGGGAGCGATCGGAGGTTGTGAATAGAGCAGCTTATGCTCCTGGTCCAGTAGAAAAAGTACGCTGTTAGAAACGCCCAAAGTGAGAAAAAGTGCTCGCTGGGCTGCCTCCTGCAAACCGGCTTGGGTTTTTGCCAGCCGCAAGTCCGTATTGATGTGTGCCAGTTCAGTAAAATCACCGAGTCTTTGTCCCAGTTGCAGTCGAGCCTCATGGTGTTGTTGCTGCGCGGTTTCGGTGTCGTCGATATCAATACCCATGCTTTGCGCCAGTTGATCAGCATCGACATTGATACGGTTGCGTAGCTCTTTGGTTAGCGCTTCGTTTAAGCCAAATAGTGTATTAGCGCTGCTTAGCGCCTGATCGCTAATGGTGCCATTGATGCTGAGTGTGCTGGCTAAATGGATAATTTTTACTAGATGATGGGCATCCAGTAGCAGGTGTTCAGCTTCGTGGTGGTAGCGCACGGCATCGGCCATAAAGCCGGGGATGTTCCAGCTATCAATGAGCTCGGCGCCTAGCAGGCAGTGATTTAAGCCTTGTAGCTGTTCGGCGGCGAGGAGCTGTTGGTCATCGTGGCATTGTGTGTATAACTCTAAATAATGCTGCTGTTCGTCGCTGAGTAGTATTAATTGGCCTACATCGGTTAGCAATCCGCACAAATAGGCTTCTTCGGGTGCGGAATAGCTGGTTAGCGTGGCTAGTACTTTGGCGAAGTTGGCGGTAATCAAGGAGCGGCGCCAAAAGGGCTGCATAAATTGGCTGTGCTGTTGATTGAAGTTGGCGAAGAGTTGTTTGATGGATATGGTGATAACGATGGTTTTTACTGCGTCGATACCTAAATAAAGTAAGGCGCGTTCAATGCTGTCGCAGCGGCCGGTACGGCCGTAATAGCTGGAATTGGCTACAGTGAGTAGCTTGGCGGTGATGGCAGTATCATGACGCATGATATCGGCAATGCGCTGATAGTCAGCATCATCGCTTTGTATTGCGTCAAGGATCTTTACCAATACCTGCGGTAAGCTCGGTAGCTGGTTGATAGCTGTTTTTGTTCCCACTCCGAGGCCCATAGTTTATTAGTAATAGCTAAATAGCTTGCAGGGTAAAAACTAGAAAATGATTGCCCCTGCTGCCGTTTCCTTATTTTCCCCAGTATCTTTGTTTTTGCTTAAATATTTATAAAGTCAGTGTAGCTGCTTTTTGCAGGTTGTGTCACAGACAGTATAATCGCTTTAGTGTAACCAATAGTGTCGATGACGGCCAATTTTTGCTTGAAAAGCGAACGGTATTTGTGGTGATATGGGATGTTAAGGGTGAATGTCGCACAATAAAGGCTTGCTTGGGCGATATTTTGTCTTGGCTGCCGTGAATACGGTGAGAATATGGCCGTTGACGCGGTCGTAAGCGGGATGGCAGGAGGGGTTTCGGTGCACGAGGCGCAGTTAAATATGGAGAGTATGCTGGCCCATCCTCGAGTTATTGCCATCAGCAGTGGCAAAGGCGGAGTGGGCAAATCAAGTATTAGCGTCAATCTGGGGATTTCTCTGGCCAAAACGGGTGCCCGGGTTTGTCTGCTCGATGCGGATACCGGTTTGGCCAACGCTAATATTTTATTGGGTATTAGCCCGCAGTTTAACCTTGAGCACGTTGTTTATGGCACCAAACCCATAGAGGAGGTGATGCTAGATGCGCCTCATGGTTTGAAGATAGTCCCTGGGGCTAACGGTATCAGTGAGTGTGTCAGCTTGCACCCGCGTCAACAACTACGTCTAACGCGAGAATTGTCGCGTATTGAAAGTCAATTCGATTTTATTTTGATTGATACTGCTGCCGGTGTGGCAGAATCAACTCTGGATTTTATCAGCGCTGCCCACCATACATTGGTTGTAATTACACCTGAACCCACCTCATTAACCGATGCTTTTTCGTTAATTAAATTACTCAAGCGCCGTCAGGGCAGTATTCATTACCATGTCGTTGTTAATATGTGTCGCAGTGCGGGGCAGGCCAAGGAGGTCTTTCATCGTTTTGCGGCGGCGGTCGCTAAATATGTAGACGTGCAGTGTGGTTATGTCGGGCATATTTTGCTCGACGAAAGTATGCGTGCTGCGGTGGTGTTGCAAAACCCTGTGGCGATGTTTCCCGATACGGATCCTTCTAGTCGCAGTTTTATGCGTTTGGCGGGTGATATTGATAAGGCCACTGCAGCGTTGCCCTCAAAAGGCTTGTTTAGCGACTTTTGGCAGCGTCAATACCGCAAAGATCACTGTGACCGTAAGGATCATGGCAACCATAAAGGTGATAATGCGCAGCCGGGTAAAAATAACAGGGGTGGACAAACTGATGTGTCTGCTCAAGCTAAGGGGGCATCATCTACACTAGTCGATACTAAGCCAAGTGCGGGCTCTCTGGTATCTGCAGCGACTCAAGAGAATGATTATCTCTCTGAGCTGCGTTCCAGGATTTTATTGATGATAGAGCAGGGGCGTGTTGACTCTGTACTGTTGCAGAGGATGTTACAGGACTCGGTAACAGCGTTTACTGAGCACTATGAAAAATCCCCCGTCGATATTATTCAATTGGTAGAGACTCTCACCTTGGCTTCCGAGCGCAATGATCATTTGCTGCGGGCTATTGCCGACAGGGTGAGGCCCTGGGCTGCAATTAGCCCTAACCTGCCTGATAATGTCCTGTCCTTACGTGATATGGCTGCAGATGTAGAGGCTGATGCCGTTATCGATGAAGTTGCCGATAGTGCTGCGGTCAAGGTTGCTGCGCAGGGAGTGAGCTGTGTCACCACGTCAGAGCCGGTCTTGTCGGTGAGGTCTCCGCAACCATTGCCTCAGGTATACGATACGGCGCGGTTTGGGGCTCAGGATAAACTGTTAGAAATACTCCGTTTAAAAGCCAATGAGCAACCATTGGCTAAATTATTAGATAGCTTGTGCTAGCCCTCTAAGTGGCGGTAAATTTTGGGCTATACTTATCGCCATTCTTATTGATCTATCTTATTAGCTGTGAGTACAGGAGTGTTGGGTGCATCGTAATTCGGAGGGATCTGATCGCAAGTCTGCAGCGTTACCCCGCCGTCGCCTCGATAATCTTGCCAGTACAGTGAAAGATCTTTTTCATAAAGCTGCCCAAAATGAGAAGATTCTACGGCGCTACCAGCAATTTGAATTAAAGCTATTGGATCAAAGTGGTTTAGAGCCTCTGCTGGATATGTTACTACGCAGTACTTTAGATTATTTCCAGCTAGATTGCGTGGAGTTATGCTTATATGACCCCCAGCATACACTGCAAGAATTACTCTCCGAAGAGTGTTTGGCCCTACCTGGTTTATATCTGCTACAAGATGTTTCGCGAATCAGCAAAATTTACAGTAAGCAGCCGACGGTGCGTTTGGTGTCGACACGGGATGCTTTGCAGTTGCCGCTGCTTAGCCAGCGTAAATTACGCTCTGCAGCGTTATTACCTTTGATCCGTCAAGGTGTATTGATCGGGAGTCTGCACTTTGGTGCTTTGGGGTATCAACGGTTTACTAACGATAAGTCGACAGATTTCATTGCTCATCTTGCTTCAATTGTGTCAGTCTGCTTAGAAAATGCAGTCAATCAGGAGCGGTTGCACCGGCTGAGCATGTATGACGCTTTAACTAAAGTGAAGAATCGGCGTGCTTTTCACTTGGCGCTGGATAAAGAAGTATCAAGGACGGCCCGCAATGGTGACCCTTTAAGTTTGCTGTTTGTTGATTTGGACTATTTTAAACGGGTGAACGATAGTTACGGCCATCCTATGGGCGATAAGGTGTTGCGAGATGTGGCGCAGTCGATTAGCGAGCTCTTGCGTAAAACCGATCATGTTTGTCGCTACGGCGGTGAGGAATTCGCTGTGATATTACCTAATTGTGGGCGGCAACGGGCGATGGAAATAGCCGAGCGTATCCGCCATAAAATCGACCGACTACAAATTCAAAACCATGCGACGGAAGAGAGTGGTTGTAGTCAGATTAGTATTACTTTGTCAGTTGGGGTTTGTTGCTGGTTGCCTACAACAGAGTTGGATGAGGGCGGTGAAACGGATATTGCCGCCGCATTGATTGCCTGCTCCGATCGGGGGGTCTACCTTTCCAAAGCTGCGGGACGTAACTGCAGTCACTACGTTGATCTGGATGATATGATAGCGCCAGTGATGGTGTCCGGTTAATGGAAATATCTTGTGTCACTCGGCTACATGCTATTTAGAATGTTGTTAGGTAAGGCTTTTGTGGTGGTATTGCGAAACGGTGGGCAGGTGGAGCCGGCAGCGGTATTATTAGTCAATAACAGCATCAATAAAAAGGCAGATTATGAGTCACGTAGAGGATCATAAAATACACCGTGTCGGTTGGATGCGGGCAGCAGTATTAGGGGCTAATGACGGTATTGTTTCAACTGCAAGTTTGATTGTTGGTGTTGCTGCTGCAGGTGTTGCTCACGGTGATATTTTACTGGCAGGTATTGCTGGCGTAGTGGCTGGAGCGATGTCTATGGCCGCGGGTGAGTATGTTTCGGTTAGCTCGCAAGCAGATACAGAAAATGCAGATATGGAGATGGAAAAAAATTCTATTTTGGATGATTATGCTGCTGAGCTTGAAGAGCTTGCTAAGATTTATGAAGCGCGAGGAGTAGAGCCGCTGTTGGCGGAAAAAGTCGCTGGTCAGTTGATGTCCCACGATGCATTAGCTGCGCATGCTAGAGATGAGCTGGGAATATTTGAGCATATTAAGGCGCGACCTATTCAAGCGGCGCTTTCCTCAGCAGCAACTTTTTCTGCCGGAGCGGCTTTGCCTTTGATCGCTACTTGGCTTGTTGCTGGCAAGCAGCTTATTCCAACGGTTGCAGCAATAGCGCTGTTAGGGCTGGCGTTGTTGGGGGGGCTGGCGGCTAAAACAGGTGGCGCATCGGTTGTAAAAGGAGCGAGCCGTGTTACTTTTTGGGGGGTATTGGCAATGTTAATGACGGCAGCTGTAGGTTATGTTTTTGGTGTTGGGGCTTAAACTACGCCACCCATTATAGAGGGGGCTGGCATAACCTCGGATAACATCAGAACTTTTTGATTTAATTGGTGGGTCAACTACCCTACAAAGCCATGTTGCTGACGTAGAGTGGAATTTATTCCACCATGGTCGCTTTGAGGTGACGAAGATTAAGCGGCAGAGGGCGTAGTATTTAGGGAAAACGGTTAGTTATAATAAGCAAGTATAACTCCGGGCTTTGATGGCTAAGGAGCAACACCAGGAATAACTTATGATTAGAAAGTTTTTTATAACCTTGCTGGTTGCTCTGTCAGGCATAGTTGTTACGCTCAATGTCGGCGCCTATATTGAGGCGAGGGTAAAAAGTGTACAGGATGGAGAGTTACAGGAAAATATAGATCGATGGTTCCGGATGATGAGAGTGACGGGTGTTGACGAGCTAAGCCCGTATGACCTGGAGCAGAGTCTTAAGGCTATTTTTGATACTAATACACTACAAATCACTCTGGCCAAAGGCTTAGGTGATAACCGAAAGATTGTCGCTGAAACTTCCCCCACAGAAGGCAATTTGATCGTCGTTGATTCGGTTCAGGATTCTAGCGACAGCTTGGTTGCAACGGGTGGGGATCATTGGGAGATGACCATCATTCCCACGGATGCGTACTATTCTGCAAAATATCAACAAGCAAAATTTGTGGTCGTGGTCTTGGGCTGTGTCGTTACTTTGCTATTGACGTTTATCGTGTTTCTTTATCAATGGCGGACAGCAGTTATTAAAGCACTGGTTAATCGGCGAACTGATGAGCTGAGCAGAGCTAATCATGAGCTTGATCGTTTATCCCGCATCGATTTTCTTACTGATGTTGCTAACCGGCGTTATTTTGAAGAGAGCCTGGAGCGTGAGTGGTCGCGAGCAAGTCGTGGTAAGCATCCTGTTAGCTTGTTGATGATCGATGTGGATTTTTTTAAAAAATATAATGATCAGTATGGTCATATCGATGGTGATAGTTGTTTACAGCAGGTAGCCAATGCATTGTTAAATTCAGGTAAGCGTCCTGCGGATTTAGTCGCACGTTTTGGCGGTGAGGAGTTTGTGATGTTGTTGCCTGAAACAGATGAGGGCGCTGAGTTACTGGCGGAAAGATGCCGGCAGCGAGTCGAAGAATTACGGCTTTTGCATGAGCAGTCTGAAGTTGGTCCGTATGTAACCGTTAGTATAGGGGGAGCTACGATGGTGCCAAATGACGGTAAGTCATCACGAGCGTTACTTAAAGCGGCAGATGATGCTTTGTATCAGGCTAAGAGTGACGGCCGCAACAGAGTTAAGTTTGTTTAGTGGCCTTAGTATAAAGTTAGCTTTCCTGGTGGTCTTAGTCGATTTTGTATGATGGCCTATAATTTTTTACCTATGCCTGATTTTTGGTGACGTTGAGATACTGCTAAATCCGGCAGATAACAGACATAATGGCGATCAGTAATACACAGTGCAATGCTAACTAGATGATCCGAATCTCAGTGGCACACTTCAGAGTCGTGGGTCAGAGGGTAAGTCCTTGATTCATGATTTTTAATCATTTCCCTCTCGGTAGGCTAAAATAACCAACTAACCTTTTCAATGTGTGGCCCCCGTCCTTTTTTACATGTGCCTTAACCATTGCGGCATTCCTCTCTGTCTTTATACGTACCTTCCCCCCCAATTAAGCTATTGATATATTTCATTTTATGCCTATGGAATTTCAACAATAGCGTTTGTATTTGGGCAATAGGCCTGTCCATTGCTCAGTATTGGTATAGCTGTTTTACTGCTATTAATAAAATAAATAAATAGATTAATAGAGCTGCCTATGACTGTTCAATCTTCAGAAGCTAAAGATGCTGCTGTTATTTCTCGACGTGTGTGCCCGCTTTGCGAAGGGATGTGCGGTATTAATCTTACTCTTGAGGGCGATCAGGTTGTCAAAATTCAACCTGATAAAAATAATATTTGGAGTCAAGGGCATGTCTGTCCAAAAGGCACGCAATTAGGTGCATTGCATCATGACCCTGATCGATTGAAGCAGCCGATGATTCGCGAGGGTGATCAGTGGCGTGAAGCGTCCTGGGATGAAGCCTTTGAGCGTATTGAATACTTGGTTGCTGGCGTTCGTAAAAAATATGGCATTGATGCTTTTGCTGCATACATGGGCAATATGTCGGGTAAAGGTTTTTCTTCCAGCCGTTATATGATGCTGTTAATACAGCAGGCTAAGTTAAAGCGAATGTTCTCATCATCGACCGTCGATCAATTGCCCAAAAATTTAAGTAGCCATATCCTGTTTGGAAATATGTGGAAGATCCCTATTCCCGATATCGATCATTGTGATTTATTTGTCATTATGGGTGGTAATCCTGCAGCCTCTAAGGGCAGTATTTTTGCTCATCGCGATGCAATGAAAGGAATTCGCGATTTGCGTAAGCGCGGTGGCAAAGTCATTGTTATTGACCCGGTAAAAACTCAGACGGCGCAACAGGCTGACCAGTGGTTGCCGATTAAACCAGGTGCAGATGCTGCTCTATTACTTGCAGTAGCGCATGTTTTGTTTGCCGAAAATAAAGTCAAACTCGGCCATTTGGAACCCTTGTTAAAGGGGGTGGATGAATTAAAAACACTGGTTGAACAATACAGCCCGGAACGGGTAGCTGATTTCTGTGGCTTAGAGGCTGCGCAAATTCGGCAATTGGCTTTAACGATTGCCAATGCGCCGAAAGCGGCTATTTATGGACGAATTGGTACATGTACGCAGGCATTTGGCACCTTGGCTTCGTGGTTAGTTGACGTTATTGCAATATTGACGGCCAATCTTGATTGTGTGGGAGGATCGATGTGGAGTACGCAGGTAGCCCCGCATCTTGATTTAACTCCGCCTTATCCATCGAATGCCCCTATTGTTGCACCGCCGATACGGGTGCGTGGTGTCAACGGTGTACTCGGCCAGTATCCCGCTTCTTGTTTGGCAGAAGAGATCGACACGGCTGGAGAGGGGCAGATTAAAGCGTTGCTGACACTGGCTTCTAACCCGGTATTAAGTACACCAGGTTCGCAGCGGCTTGAGGAGGCGCTGCCACAATTAGAGTGTATGGTCAGTTTGGATATTTATATCAATGAAACGACTCGTCATGCCCATGTTATTTTGCCCAGCCCGTCATTATTGGAGCAGCCGCACTGGGATGTTTGGGCTTGGCCGTGGTGTCTGACGAGTGGTGGTCACTATTCACCAGCTACATTTGTACCGTTAGATAGGCCAGAAGAGTGGGAGGTAATGGCAAGGCTGGGGGCCATTTTGGGTGGCAAGACTTCGGCTGAGATTGATGTTAATGAAATAGATAATGCATATTTTGCTCAAATGTGTGATCAGGTGGGTATTCAGCAGGACCATGCTTTTGCGTTGATGCCTCAGAACGGCCCTGAACGTATTCTCGATTTGTGCATCAGGACAGGTCCCTTTGGTGATCGTTTGGGTGAAAATCCGAATGGATTAACCCTTCAGCATTTTAAAGATGCGCCCGATGGTTTGTTATTCGGACACGCCAAGCCCCAGGGCGCGGCGGCGATCAGCACCCCGAGTGGCAAGATTGAGCTGGTTCATTCTCACTTTATCAACGACTTACCCCGTTTGAATCGCGCTATCGATGAACAGGATGGTACGGGTTTGTTGTTGGTGAGTCGTCGGCATTTGGGGTCAATGAATTCGTGGATGCACAACATTGATAAGTTAGTACGGGGTAAAGAGCGTTGTACCTTACAAATGCATCCTCTGGATGCCACAGCGGCTGCTGTTAGCGATGGCGACCAGGTGGTCGTCGCTAGTGAAAGCGGCCGTGTGACAGCCACTGTTGAAATAACCAATAAGATACGTCAAGGCATTGTCTGCTTACCCCATGGCTGGGGGCATCACAGCTCTGAACATTTACATGTCGCCCAACAGCATCCCGGAGTGAATATTAATCAACTCAGTCCTGGGCGAATGGTCGATGAAGCTTCGGGCAATGCTGTGCTTAATGGTATTCCAATAACACTCGAAAAAATTGCATAAATTAATTTGTTGTTGTGTAAGGGGTAGCGCCCATCATCAAACGGATATAGTTATGAATAAAGAAAAATTAGCGCGAGATTTTATTCGTCAGTTTGAAAAAAGCTGGCCAGCGGATTTGCGGCAGGCTTTATCAATATTGGCCGACGATGCGTATTATCAAATGGTCGTGCCGACAATAAAATCGGTCCACGGTAAAGAGGCGATTATAGATGCCTTAGAAGTCATGAAAACCAAAGTCGCAGATCAACGCCATGAAATTATAAATGTCGCGAGTAGTGGTGATGTGGTGTTTACCGAAAGAATTGACTATTCATTGCGTCATCAAAAGTGGGTGCCTATTCCGTTAGTAGCTGTTTTTGAAATTAATGATGAAGGAAAAATCTGTACGTGGCGTGAATATCTAGATTTGTATTCAAATATGAAAAACCATGGTTTGTCATTTGAGGAAATGAAAGAGACTATAGACGCATTATGATAGAAAAATAAATCGAGGGAAAAGCAATATTTAATTTGATCACTGCTAATAAAAAAAGGAAATAACTGTGACCACTGCAATCATTAAAAAAATCAACTCAGCTTTAATATTTACGCCTTTATTGTTAACTCTGCCAGTTTCCGGTTTGGCTGTTGAAGACGTCAGTAAGTCCAAAATGTTAGAAGAAGTGATGGTGAGTGCGCGCCGTAGTCAGGAAGACAGTCAGTCGGTTCCCGTCACCATGCAGGCTTTCGGTAGCGAAGGATTACGGGAAGAGTCTATCGTATTATTAAAAGACCTGATGTATACCGTACCCGGTTTATTTATGGGCGGTGGTGGCCCGCAGGAGAATGCAATCTATTCAATTCGTGGCCAGGGGCGACCAGTGGCAGGCGCCGGTCAACCAGGGGTTCTAACCTATTTTGCCGATGTGCCGATGCCGACATTTGCCAGCTCGGTACCCGCTTATGATATTGCCAGTGTTCAGGTGCTAAAGGGGCCGCAGGGCACCTTGTTTGGCCGCAATACTACTGGCGGTGCTATTTTAGTATATCCGGGGTCGCCGGATTATAATTTTGGTGGCTATGTGGATACCAGTGTGGGTAATAATAACTTGCACACGCTTGAGGGGATGGTCAATGTCCCTTTGGTCGACAATAAGCTGGCTTTACGGGTGGCCGGCTATTTCGATCGCAGGGATGGTTTGATTGAGAACGTGGGTACTGGCGATGACCTGGATGATTTACATTCTGATAATATTCGTGTTTCGTTATTGTGGGATCCAACAGAGAGTATTTCAAATACTTTTATCTATGAATATCGCAAACAACGGCAAAGCGGAAATGCGCCGCGTATTATTGAAACAACGGCGGCCGTTTCTTTGTACGGTCCGGGTCTTGAAGCGCTATCGATAGCTGCCGCAGACAGGCAGCAACAACTAGGCCCCTGGAAGGTCGATTATGGCGACTATAAGCCTCGCAGTGATGTTGATATTAAAGGTTTTTATAACCGTACTGAAATCGAGTTGGGCGGTGCTACCTTGACGAATATCATAGGTTACCGTGAACAAGAATGGATTAATGAAGTGAATACGGATGGTTTTCCTGGTTATGAAAGTGATTTTGGTAATACAGTGGGTTTTATTATTTCGCACAATGTTTATACCAATCAGCAGCTCAGTAATGAGCTGCAATTAAAAGGTAAAGCGTTCGATGACAAAGTCGATTGGCTGGTGGGCGGGTTTTACCTCACTGACGAGCCGCAGGGGCCTTATGGCTCGGATTTGGACTTCTTTTTTTCTACCAGCGGTCGTTTTAGTTATTCATTTAATGAGCAGCGCAGTAGGGCTGCATTTGCGAATATATCGATTGATTTAGGGGCTTGGCTTGAAGGCTTGTCGTTTAATATAGGCTACCGCTATACCAAGGATGATTATGCAACCTGCGCGGGTGCAGGAGAAGATGCCGCTCCCTATGGGGTTGGGTTGAAAGACTGCCCTAATGATTCGCGATTGGTGGCAAGTACTGTCGCCGACCTAAAAACAGATTCTTCGGCTGATACTTGGATCATTGGTTTGGATTATCAGGTCAACGACGATGTGTTCGTTTATGCTGCTAGTCGTAAAGGTTATCGTGCCGGTGGTATTAATACCCCCGCCTTCGGTGACGGTTTAAAACCGGTGCAGTTTTTTGACCCCGATGAAGTGATTGATGTTGAGGTAGGGCTGCGTTCAGATTGGCAGCTGGGTGAAACTCATGGCCGTTTAAATGCGTCCTACTTTTACGCCATATCAAAAGATGTACAGTACACATTGAACGGTGTGCAAACACTACCTAACTGTGATCCATTAAACCCGGTAACACCATCTTCGCCGGATGGTGACTGTAACAGCTCTAATGATCCTAACCTGACAGTATTGCTTATCAATGCTGGCGATGCCATTACTCAGGGCGGGGAGCTGGAATTGACAGTAATGCCTACAGATAATTTAAGTTTTGGTCTTAATGCGACGTTATTGGATCAAAAAACTGATAAGTTTACCCCTGATGCGTCAGTCGCATGGAAGTTTGTCAATGGCGCTAATGAGATCCCGTTCAATTATCAGCCGAAACTAAGTTATAACGCTAATGTTCGTTATGTGTTGCCCATGAGTTCAGAGCTGGGGGAGGTGGTGTTAAATTTTGATTATTTCTGGTCAGATTCGCTGACCTTTACAGAATATGAAACTGACTCTTATGGTTTGATGAATATGCGTGCGGACTGGAATTCAGTGGCGGGATCAAGTTGGGATGTAGGCATTTATGTGCGTAATTTGGCAGACGAAGACGCTGTTATCAGCAGTTCTTTATCGACCGCCTCAATGCCAGTTCGCTCAGGGGTCTATACCGATCCGCGCGTTTATGGGCTGACTGCGCGCTATCGTTTTGGTGTTAATGGTCGTTGAAAACTTAAGTCACTACCTGATATGGGTTCGCGGTAGTGGCTAAGTCCAACCAACGAATCAATGTTTGCTTTGACAATTATACTGCTTTGAGGCAACGTCATCGATTGCTGATGCATGCCATGGGTATTTTACAATTGAGTGAAATAATCCTCCATAACAATAACGGAGTCTATCAAGTAGGCAGCATGGTTTGCGGGCAAGTCTTATCATTGTATCGATGTGTAACTTACTATCGAACTGGCATGATTGTTGAGCATGGTTCGAGTTGGTTGTTACGGCTAACGAAATGAATGCTCCTATATAGGAACGCTACTATGCAAACGCTTCATAATCTGGCTTTTGAAGCACGTAGTCCTCTTATGGACGCTAAAATAGAAGGTAGGTTATCTGATCCTGCCTATGATATTACCATTTATGATGTTAACTGGACTGCGCCTGGTGAAGGTTTATTTAGCCCCAAGGATCATTGTTTTGTCGAGTTATTATATTATCCCGTAGAGCATATTTTAGGGCGTTATCCTCAGCAACATAAAAATAACCGATTAAAAAAACTGGGTAATGTTTTAGTTGTTCCGCCGAGGGCGTCGCTGGAAACAAGTTGGACTACAGGTAGCCAAAAAACGCTGTCATGCCTGTTTAATCTGTCGAAATTGGGCTTGGTTGGTGGTTTTGATTGGCGGTGGGAAAATATTGAGCTGGAATCAACACTCGATATTGATAACCCGTACATGGAGATGTTACTTAGGCGTTTGGCACAAGAAACTTCAGCTCCTGGGTTTGCCAGTAAAATGCAAGCGGGTTGTTTGCTGACTTTAATTGCATTGGAAATACGTCGCCAGTTTCCTGAGTTAGGTACTAATGAAGCGGTCAGTGATGCGTGTTTAAGTGCGGCTCAAATTGATACCCTAAGCGATATGATAGAGTCGTCTACAGGCGCGGGACCATCGCTTAGCACTTTGGCGTTAGCTTGTGATTTGCCGCCACGGCAGCTTTCAGTCAGCTTTAAAAATACTACGGGTAAAACCTTGAGGCAATTTATTGCTGATTCGAGAATTAATAAAGCGAAAGCCTTATTGCTCGACCGCCATTTATTAATTAAAGAAGTTGCGTATCTCAGCGGCTTTCAAAATGCAGCGGCATTTACTGCTGCTTTTCGTAAGGCGGTGCAGTTGACGCCGCAGCAATTTCGAGAGCAAGGTGGGCTGACCTATACTTAAGTGGGTTTATGTCTAAAACAACATTGAGCAATGCTTGATTGCTTCTCGACAATAGTACCAGTGGTTGCCAACTTCCAGGGTGAGTCTTTACTATAAAGTCATTAAAAACCTGAGGCGTGTACTATGTCGAAATATCAAGAACAAATTATTGAAAAATTAATTGCGACGGTAGCTACCGGGTGGCCAGAAGATCTTGATAATACCATGGCTGACATTGCCGAAGATGCCGAATATATCATGATTGTTCCTACTACACCGGCAATAAAAGGTAAGGCGGCTATTCGTAGTGAAATACAAGCTATGATGGCGATGTATGAATCCAATCGTAGCACTATATTGCGTATAGGTTCATCAGATAATAGTGTGTTTACCGAGCGTGTTGATGGGGCCAAAACTGCAAGTGGCTGGATCGATATTCCAGTGATGGCGGTATTTGATTTTAATGATAAGGATCAAATTATTTCCTGGAGAGAATATATGGATCTTGCCAACATTGTTCGCCAGCAAGGTGAGGGCGCTATTATTGGTTTGCCGGAAGGTGTTCGCACCTTGTTTAAATAATAGGATCTATATAACTGTATTATTTAACTCTCCTATTTTAAAGAATATATTTCTATGGACGATTATTTAGCTACTGATTCACTTGATATAAAAGTTAAAGCGGGGTTGGCGAAACTATTTCCGGATAGCTTTATTGTTGAGTGTAAGCGGCAAGCTCGTTGGCGTCCTTCGTGGGATGTGACGATAAAAATAAAAGGAATCTTAACCAGTATCAACGTTCGCGCTGAAAAAGGTCAGAACTATGTTGGCCCGCTAAGCCTAGAGCAAGAAGCTAAAATTCATGATGTTCTCGAACGGCATGGTATTCCCGTACCGCATGTCTATGGCATGCTTGATGATCCAGTTGCCATTGTGATGGATGTTATCCCCGGGAAGATTAATTTAGCCACAGCAGATAGTGATGTTGCTCGCCAAGCCGTGCGGAAACAATATGTGAGTGTGCTGGCAGATATTCATCGTATTCCCATTGAAGCGTTTGCCTCGATTGGTTTGCAGCCTCCGGCTTCGCCGCAAAAAGTTGCACTTAATCTTTATCAACAATGCGAAAAAATTTATCGGCAGCGAATGTCTGACAGGCATTTTCCTTTGATGGAATTTATATGGCGCTGGGTGAAGAATAATGCCCCTAAACATCGCCAACGCTCTGCCTTTGTTACAGCAGATTCTGGTCAGTTTTTATTTGATGGAGATAAGTTGACTGGCTTGATTGATTTTGAAGTAGGTTACATTGGTGACCCATTGGCAGAGTTTTCAGGGATGCGCTTGCGTGATAGCACTGAACCACTAGGCGATATTAATACATTAATAGATCAGTATGAGGCATTAACCGGTGATACCATCGATCATCACAGTGTTGAATACCATACGGCTGGCTTTTGTGCTGTTAATGGATTTTTGTTGTGGCCTTTAGCCTTTTCTCCAGGTGTTGACGACGATTATGTGGCTTATCTCAGTTTTAGTGTGGGCACCAGTCGCTGGGCAATCACAGCTATTGCCGAAGTGATGGGGGTTGAGTTAGGTGGCGTGGCGTTACCAGAGCCCTTGCCGTTAACATTTACAGCTGCGGGCAATCATTTAGTGGCGGCTATTGATTCTATGCCCGCGGGTGATGAGAATCAGCACTATGAACAAAGTAAAACACTATCTTTGGCTCGTTTTATGGAACGCAGTAATCGTTACGGGCGCTCGATTATGATGGCCACCCTCGAAGATATCTCGAAGATAGTGGGCAGGCCGTTCGACAGCCTTGAACAGGCTGAGATAGCCCTGACAGATTTTATTAAAACAGCAAGTGATCAACAAGATCGACAGTTGGTAAGATATTTTCATCGCTGGCTACAACGACAAAATTTTATTCTTCAAGGCTGTGGGCAGTCTGCGTATCTTACCAATATGGATTTACAGGTTATCAACCCGCGCAACTAGATAAATATCAAAACGATTGCGTAACAAACATCCTCCTAGGATGTTGTTATTGCAATATATTATCGCCGTCTTTTGACGGCCTACTGGAGATACAATGAGCAATCTTGATGAAGCGACTATTCGTGCATTCCTTACTAAAAAAGTTGAGTTGTGGAACGAGGCGAAAACCGATGAATTGGAGGATCTTTATCGAAAAATAGCGCCGGAGGGCATTGTCTTTGAGTTTGTGGGGGCACCAAAAATCAACGACAGCTATAAAGCTCTGCGTAAAATGTGTGCAGACTGGGGCGGTCACATCGCCATTGAGCTGGTGGACGTGCTGATTAATGGTAATGAAGTGGCTTGTTACGTAAAAAATAACCGCCTTGCACAGCCAGGAAGCTTTGTCCCTAGTATAGAAACCTACACTTTTGAAGGCGGGCGACTGCTGGAGCGTTACTTTCATAATAGTCCAACAGCCGAGGCCTTTGTGGCTGAGGTCAATAGCCAGAGTTAAAGTTACAGGCTCTGCTCTAATAAAAAATTGGCAATATTTGTTAACTAGGCTGGACTGAGTTTAAAAAACAAGTATTGCTGTGTTGTATGCTATTTTCGCCACAACATCATTGGTGCGGCAGTGGGAGATATCTTGGTGAATACCACCCAATCGTTACCATCACCAAAGGTGCCCTCAATATACCAGTCCATGCGTACAAATAAATCTTGATAGCCATCACGATTGAAGTCTCCTCGTGCCACCTCTACATAATTTACTACCATTTCATCATAAGAAACTTTAACACTATGATTGCCTGATTCTATCAAGGTCAGGTTTGATTCATGCTTGGCCAAATTCCCTGTGCGGTTATCTAAGCCTTGGCCCCCTAGGTAAGGGATAGATGTAGAAGGGAGCATTTTGAGCAGTGATAAATCGAATATAGACGGCCAGTAACTAACAGCAGTTTTCGGTGCATTATAAAATCTCATTGCAGCCTCGCAGTCAGTTTTAAGTAAATCCCAGCGTGCAAACTCTCTTTCAGAAATTTTCCCATCGCCCAAGGACGATACCTCTAAACAGTTTTTAACTTTAACCATCTCGCCATCAGTACCTGAATAGGTAGCATCAAACTCTAAGTCGTAATAACTGCCTCCCATAGAATCAAGGTTTTCAAAATTATTTACGTTATACCAGCGCGGCTCCTGGTTTTCTTCCTTTGGTTTTATGTTTGTAACTTGGCACGCGCACAAGCCGAAAAGTGATGCAATAAAGGGAGTGCAGAGCAAAGTTTTTGGTTTCATGATCATCTCCTTATAGTGCTTTGGTATTTTTGTTGTGTGCGGCTTTAAAGAGGTCAAATACATATTTATTTCTTGTCGGTGAAATACCGACACGATTACTTTGCTTGGCAGCGTCATCCCATTTTTCTGATTTAATAAATCCATTGAGTTTGACGTATTGTTTTTTGAGTTTGGTAATGCCTAGGTTGAACACCATATCAAACAAGGCCTTTTGTATATCGATGGGCATGGTATCAAAGGCTGTAGTGAAGCCGTTAGCGGTTGTGTAATAGTCTGTAAGTTCTTTGTAAAATGAGAGTATATGTTCGTCACGCTGTGCATCGATATCTGCGTCTTCCATTATCAATGTGGTGTATTTGTTAAAAGAGGCAGCTCCGTAACTTCTGCCAAAGGGGCGTTTCTTTATCGAATCGTATTCGGCATATTTTTCGGTGGTAGTCGCTAATACAAGCAGGTTGTTTGCCCCTTTTTTGTACATTGTAACAGCGCTAATTGCCGCTTTGTTTGGCAGCATATGGCCTATGCCGACAGTGACCTTGCCGACTGTGTCCAAATATAAATGCGGGATTCGCCCTTCGTATTTTTCAATATTTTCACTAACTTCCGTTTTTACTATTGCGCTCAGTGGCATAAGTTATTTCCTTTTATATATTTTAATTCGTTTTTTTGGGGGGTATAGATTGATTTTCCCAGTTAATCCTTGGCTTGCTTGCGTTACAAAGTAGGATGTGGTTGCGTGTTAAAATTACAGCGCACCAAACTCACTAATGGAAAAGAGTGAGCTGGCTAGCACCAGAGCGAACAAACGAATATGTGAAAATTAGCACAATCCCTGATGCCGAATACTTGCGTTGTGACACGAGGTTTAAGATGCCACGATTTTATAAAGGTTCGAAATTTTAACAGTTTATTCCATTGCCCCTACAACATATACCAAAGGTAGGTTTAAGAGCGTACATAACCCCTGCATTTAAGCTAAATACTAAAAAAAATCAACCTGTTGTAAAGTTCTACCTAAAGCTATACGCAGATATGTCATAGGAGCAACATATTTCTATGAGCAAGCAACTATCTGTCAAATCTTATCTGTGCTGCAACGGATTAGTAGTCAATTTCAGCACTGCCGCACCAGTGCCTGCCCTTGGGTAGCTACAGGGTACAGATGCGGTATGACTTTTTTGAGACGGTGGCCAAGGTGATGATTGGTTCTTTTTGACTTATTGATTTGGCAGGTAGACTTGGTGGATCAAGATTCAAAGAAAATTTCCACCACTGGTTACAAGCATGCCACCATGGCTAGATCAGTGCAGTGACCGTCGTTAATGATGCTTAGTTGTCGAGCGAGACTTCATGGTTTAAATCCTCTAAGCTGCGGGCTTAATTGAGCTGCCAAGGGTAAAGCGTTGAGCACAACTATCAGCAATATGGGTGATGATTTTATTGCGCCTCCTTGCCATGAACAGATTGACATCATTTACGAAGATGCGCAGCTGCTGGTGATTAACAAGCCTAGCGGGCTGCTGAGTTTGTCGGGGAAGAACCCTGCCAATAAAGATTCTGTACATTATCGGATTCGGCAGAGTCACCCTGCGGCATTAATGGTGCATCGGCTGGATTTTGGTACGTCTGGTCTATTGCTATTGGCTTTGAGTAAAGGTGTGAATGCTCAACTTTGCGCACAGTTTCAGGCGCGCACGGTGGCGAAAACCTATATTGCCATTTTGCAGGGGCGCATCAGTGCTCAGCAAGGGGTGATCGATTTCCCCATTGCCAAGGATAAAGACAATTTTCCTTATCAAAAAATCTGCTCATCAAGTGGTAAATCAGCGCAGAGTCGCTACCAGCTGTTGCAATATGAAGGTGACAATAGTCGGGTGGCGTTTGAGCCTATTACCGGAAGAACACATCAACTGCGCATACATAGTCGTGAGTTTGGCCACCCGATATTGGGCTGCGATCTTTATCATGCGCGTGGATCGCAGCATCAGGCGTCGCGCTTGCTGTTACATGCTAGCGATTTATCCTTTGATCATCCGTTGACAGGTCAACGCATCAGCTTGCACAGTCGCTGTCTGTTTTAAGTTTGCCCAATCCCTTGAGCATATACTTCGATCAGCGGTGAAGAAGGCGTTTGCTGTCGAAACTGCGGTGGGGTTATTCGTCGAGGGTATATACCTGCCCGATTAAGCACTCAATACCTTCTTGCTTAATGGTGTCGAGCACTTCATCCAGTGCTTGCTGATCAGTTTTGAACGGGTCTTCCCATACGGTGGAGTTGTTGTCTGTATCGACCACGTCCAAAATCCATTGGCCTTTACCATCGCTGTAGATGTTAACGCTAACAGTGTGACCATTGCTCTCGATTTCCTGGCAAAGGGGTGACATGGTTACTTCGGGGTTATTACTCATGCTGATAGCTCGCTGGGTGACAATTGTGATGGTGTGGTTGATGGCTGCCGGGCTGGTTCTGGTGTTGAGGCAACAGGCAGTTTGTGGTGAAAAGCATAGTTATCGCCTTTAGCCATACGATCGTAAAGAATAACATTAACGGCGGCGGCGAGGTTCATACTACCTTTGGTAGGTACGTAGATGGTCTCGCTGCAAAATTTGGTGATGCTTTTTTTAAGCGTGCCGTCTTCGGGGCCAAAGATGTAAAATGCGCGTGGTGGATGTTTAAAGTCCGGTAACGGCGTTGCCCCTTCGATCAGGTCGACGGCGATGGGTACGCAGCCATAAGGAATAATGGTTTTTAGATCTTCGACACCGATGAGGGGGATTTCTTCGTACACTTTTTGTGTGTCGGTACAAAATGACTGGGCGATATCGTAGCGCCTGCCCGTATAGAAAACTGAGCTGACACCGTAGCAGCCAGCGGCGCGCATCACTGAGCCAACATTCTCGGGGGTTTTGGGGTTGAATAGGCCAATACAGGCGTAGTTTTTAGTCATAATCTGGCTTGGTTGTTGAAATTAAAAATGGCCGGTCAAGGCGGCTGAATAGCGTGATTATACGCATTTTATGGCCAGGCTGGGGTTAGGTTTTTGCAAACTTGTTCTGCTTGGGTAAAGTGCGGTTATAGATTGAACACATATAGGTGGAGCTGAGCTTTGAAGGCGTGCAATTCCTGCGGCAAGTGCTGCATTAAATACAGCGATGGTGATTTGTCGGCATCGCTAGCTGATATCGAAGGTTGGGAGTTGTTTAACCCCGAGATTCATGACTATGTGCGCGATGGCGAGATCTGGTTTGATCCGAGTAGTAAGCAACGATTAGCGCTGTGTCCGTGGTTGCGTAAAGAGCCTAATAAAAACCGATACAGTTGTGATATTTATCTTGATCGTCCGGAGGATTGTCGACATTACCCCGTCACTATCGAGCAAATGGTGGGGGATGAGTGTGAGATGCTAGAGGTGCAGGATTTAAGCAAGCCCAAGCAAGCGCAGCAGAGTTTGAATCAATTAATGGCTGATAGTCGCCCGCCGTTTATTGTTTAGGGCGGGCTCCTGTAGTTGCTGAGAGGCTGCTTATTTAGAGTCAGGCAGTTTAGCTGCGGGGCGCACCCGTTGCTTTGCCCATTTTGCAAATTCTTCGCGGGTGCAGCTGTCGGTGGAGTTTTTTTGCGCGCCTTGTAATACCTTGTAAATAATCAGTGCCTTGCTGGGGTCGGGGTGGGAGGCATAGTCGATTACTTGGCGCACCGCCCATGCATTACCTGGGCGGTTGTTGCTATAAACCCCGCCTAATTCAACGTCTAGTAATTGTGCGGTACGTTGCTGTTGATGGCGCTGTGCGGCGAGGAATATCTGTTCTAGCTCCTCCGGGGCGACATCTACTACCCCACCGATTTCTCGTAGGCCATATTGTATCGACTCAATAGGTAGGGGCGTTGCTTGGCCTATAGGAGGGTGTGGGTGGTAGTGCATGGTTGAAAGGGGGTAGCGTCGCCAGGCAAAGCAGTTATTAAAAATGAGTGCCACGATAAGAATAATGAAACAGTTGACCAATACAGGCATTAATAAGTAGCTGTAACCTAGCTGCTGAATGCTGTCACCACCGACAACGGCTACCAGTGCCGTGGCCCCGCCGGGTGGGTGAATACAGCGGCAAAGATGCATGGCACCAATGGCTAAACCAACTGCAGTGCCTGCGGCAATGATGGTGTTGGGGATTAATAAGGCGCAACTTACGCCGACAGCTGCGGAGCATAGATTACCGGCAATAAGGGCCCAGGGTTGCGACAAGGTACCGTGGGGGACGGCAAACAGTAAAACTGTTGATGCGCCCATGGATGGCACAATTGCAATGGTGCCCTCAGTGCCTAGCAATAGATAGCTAACTGCCATTACCGCGATAATGCTGATGATACCGCCGATAGTTGCGATGACTTGTTCGTCAGAGCTTGGGGCGCTTTGGATGCCTAGCCATTGCAGTTTCATGGAAACCCTTAATCCTAAAGTGTCGCGTTGTTATTGGGCAGAGGGGAGAGCCGAGCGAAAAAAGTCGGCAAGCTTAATGGTATTTGTGAGGTGAATAAATACTTAGGATGGGATTTGTTAAATTAAATGCCACTTTGAGAGTGGGTTAATGTGATTAAACCACCCATTTGGCAGCAATGCTGTAATCAAATGAGTGGTTTTTCTGTGCAGTTGAAGGCTTATCCTTGAGCTTTTAACGCCAGTCGTTTGCGATGTAATACTGGCTCGGTATAACCGTTGGGCTGTTTGTCGCCTTCAAAAATTAGCTCGCAGGCAGCTTGAAAGGCAATGCCATCAAAGCCGGGAGCCATATTATGGTAGGCGGGGTCGCCTGCATTCTGTTGGTCAACAATGGCAGCCATGCGCTGTAACGTTTCCTGTACTTGCTCTTTGCTACAGATACCGTGGCGCAACCAGTTGGCAATATGCTGGCTGGCGATCCGCAGGGTAGCGCGATCTTCCATTAAGCCTACGTTGTTGATGTCGGGTACTTTAGAGCAACCTACCCCTTGGTCAATCCAGCGGACTACATAGCCGAGGATTCCCTGGGTGTTGTTGTCCAGTTCATTTTGTATCTCTTGGGCGCTGAGCTGCTGCTCGCCCAGCAGGGGAATCGTTAGAATATCGTCTACACTAGCTCGAAGCCGGTGCTTAATGTGCTCCTGCTGGCTGGGTACATCAACTTGGTGGTAGTGCAGCGCGTGTAAGGTTGCAGCGGTTGGTGAGGGTACCCAGGCCGTATTAGCGCCAGCTTTAGGGTGGGCAATTTTGGCAGCCATCATTTTTGCCATGTTGTCGGGTTCTGGCCACATGCCCTTGCCAATTTGTGCTTTACCTTGTAAGCCGCAGGCCAGGCCTATATCAACGTTTTGATCTTCGTAAGCACCGATCCACGTCATGGTTTTAAGCTGTGCTTTGGGGGCAAAGGCACCTGCTTCCATGCTGGTATGAATCTCATCGCCGGTCCGATCAAGAAAACCGGTATTGATAAAAACCACACGTTCTTTGGCGGCGCGGATGCATTCTTTCAGATTGACAGAGGTGCGTCGCTCTTCGTCCATAATGCCGACTTTAAGTGTATTGCGAGGCAGTTTTAACGCTTGTTCAATACGGCCAAAAAGCTCATTGGTAAAGGCGACTTCTTCAGGGCCGTGCATTTTAGGCTTGACGATATTGATGCTGGCCGCAGTGGAGTTTTTAAATGGATTGCTGCCTTTCAGGTCGTGGATGGCGGCAAAGGATGTCACTATACCGTCAAGAATGCCTTCGGGTATTTCGTTGCCGTCTTTATCTAGAATAGCCGAATTGGTCATCAGGTGGCCAACGTTGCGGACAAACAACATGCTGCGGCCTTTGAGGCTAAAGCTGCTGCCATCGGCGGCGGTGTAGTTACGATCCGGATTCATACTGCGGATAATCGTTTTACCGCCTTTTTCTAAAGATTCGGTTAAATCGCCTTTCATTAAACCTAGCCAATTGCGGTAGGCAAGGGCTTTATCTTCGGCATCGACAGCGGCGACGGAGTCTTCACAATCCATAATAGTGGTGAGGGCCGCCTCGAGCACAATGTCTTTTACCCCTGCGCTATCACCTTGGCCGATATGATGGTTGCGATCGATCTGAATTTCGATGTGTAAGTGGTTGTGTTTGAGCAAGATGGCAGTAGGTGTCGCGGCGTCGCCGCAGAAACCGGCAAACTGGCTACGATCTGCGAGTGATGTGGTGCTGCCATCGGTGAGGGTGATGACTAATTGCTGGTCTTTCACGCTGTATTGGCTGGCGCTATGGTGTGAGCCTTGGGTCAAGGGGGTGGCGCTGTCCAAAAACTCGCGGCCATAGTTGATTACCTTGTCGCCCCGAACCGGGTTGTAGGCGGCAGTTTTTTCAGCGCCGTTTTCTTCGCTGATAACATCGGTGCCGTAGAGTGCATCGTACAGACTGCCCCAGCGCGCATTGGCGGCGTTGAGCGCAAAGCGCGCATTCATGATGGGTACGACGAGCTGCGGGCCAGCCTGTAGGGCTATCTCTGGCTCTACACTAGCGGTACTGATATCAAAATCATCGCCTGCGGGCACTAAATAGCCAATTTCAGTTAAAAATTGTTTATAAGCGACGGGGTTGTGCGGGCCTTGATGCTCGCGGTGCCAGTTATCAATAGCGGCTTGTAGCTGATCGCGTTTCGCCAGTAAGGCGCGGTTTTTGGGGGCAAGATCGTCCAATATTTGTTCTAGCGATTGCCAAAATGCGGCGGGTTCTATCCCAGTGCCGGGGGCGACCTCATCATTAATGAAATGGTAGAGTTGTTCTGCAATCTGCAGGCCGCCCTGCTGGATACGCTGAGTCATGGTTTAATCCTTTGCGTTCGGTGACATAAGCTATGGATAGACAATAGTGCCAAGAATCTTACAATCACCCCTTGGATTTTGCTAGGTTATAGCTTTCATTTTGAGTATTCATGTTGTGAATGGCGGTCAGTGGCCGCTTTTGGTTTTTGCCATAATGTCTTGGGCGACCTCTACGATTAATCGGCGCATCCAGGTGTGACCGGGGTTGTGGTGCAGTAATGGGCTCCAGGCTATTTTCAACTCTATAGGCACGATGGGAAAAGGCGGTGGCTTGATCGTGAGGTTGCCGTGGCGGGTATGCAGGAGTGCTGCTTGTCGGGGTAGAGTGGCGATTAAATCTGGCTGCTCTGCTAACAGTGCGGCTACTTGATAGTGCCGAGTAAATACGCGGATATGGCGCGCTTTGTCGATGTCGGCCAGCGCTTCGTCTACCCAGCCGAGGCGTTGAGTGTCGCCGGGGGTCATGCCTACGCCAACCCCCATGCCGGTTTTGCTGACCCAGATATGCTGGGCTGCCAAGTAGCTGTCGAGGGTGAAGTCTTCCAAAATAGGGTTGTCGTTACTCATCAAGCACGTGAAGTTGTCTCGCCACACATTCATTTGATGAAAGGATTGTGGCAGATAGTCAAAGCGGTTGATGGCCATGTCGATCTTACCTTTCTCTACATCCTGAAAAGTTACATCACTGGGGGTGAGGATATCGAGACGAATGTGTGGGGCGATGTGGCGTATGGCGGTGAGCAGGCCTGGCAGCATGGTGGATTCGGCATAGTCGCTGGCCATAATGCGGAATACCCGGTCACTTTCAGCTACGTCAAACTCGGCGGAAGGCTGTATGGCTTTTTCAACGCCGGATAAAATTTCACGAATCTGCGGGGCTAGCTCCAGTGCCCGCTCGGTCGGAGTCATGCCTTGGCTGGTGCGAATGAGTAGCGGATCATTGAACAAATCTCTCAGGCGGCGCAGGCTATTACTCATTGCAGGTTGAGTGATGCCCAGCTGATCAGCAGCCTTGGTGACGTTTTTTTCTCGCAGGAGTACGTCTAAGTACACAAGCAGGTTGAGGTCAACGCGCGATATATTCATTGAATAAATGCCATTTTAAAAAAGTATAAATTATCGTGATTCAGTGTGGTTTTCCAGTTTTTGCTATAACTAATTATAACTGCTACCCGAATAGGCTTGCTGGAGGGGGTAGTGCGGTTGTGGCGGCATATTAGTGTGATTACCAAACCCTACATTCATGCAATGAATGCCGAAAATAAAAACTATAAACTTCATAAATTATCCTGAGGGGCATAAGCTGTGTTCATCAAATCACTGTTCTGCCCTTTAGAGGATTTACCATGTCAAATTATAGTAAGGATATCGACGCCGTAGCCACCCTTCGCCAACAACAGGGTGGTACTTGGAATGCGATCAATCCTGAGTCAGCCGCTCGAATGCGCGCTCAGAACCGTTTTAAAACCGGTATTGATATCGCCAAGTACACCGCAGCCATTATGCGTAAAGATATGGCTGACTACGATGCAGACAGTGCTCAGTACACTCAATCGCTGGGTTGTTGGCATGGTTTTATTGGTCAGCAAAAAATGCTGGCAATCAAAAAACACCATGGCACTACCGATAAACGTTACTTGTATCTTTCTGGTTGGATGGTTGCCGCGTTGCGCTCTGAGTTTGGTCCTTTACCTGATCAATCGATGCATGAAAAAACTTCTGTTTCTGCTTTGATCGAAGAGTTGTACACCTTCTTGCGTCAAGCGGATGCCCGTGAGCTGGGTCATTTATTTCATGAGTTAGATGATGCCCGCGCCAATAGTGACGAAGTAGCTGCCAAGGCAGTGCAAGATGCAATAGATAACTATGAGACACATATTGTTCCTATTATTGCCGATATTGATGCTGGGTTTGGTAACGAAGAGGCTACCTATCTATTGGCGAAACAAATGATTGAGGCGGGTGCTTGCTGTATTCAAATTGAAAACCAGGTATCTGATGCCAAGCAGTGTGGTCACCAGGATGGCAAGGTAACCGTTCCGCATGAAGATTTCCTCGCTAAAATCAATGCAGTTCGTTACGCATTTTTAGAGCTGGGTGTGGATGATGGCGTTATCGTTGCGCGCACCGATTCTTTGGGTGCTGGCCTGACTCAGAAAATCCCGGTATCGACATCAGCTGGCGATTTGGCGCATAAATATAACGCGTTTTTAGAAATCACTCCTGTTAATAGTGCCGATGATGTTAATGAAGGTGATGTGGTAATCAAGCAAGACGGTAAGTTAGTTAAGCCAGTGCGTTTGCCTAACGGTTTGTACAAGTTTAAAGCCGGTACGGGTGAAGAGCGTTGCGTGTTGGATTGTATTACCAGCTTGCAAAACGGTGCCGACCTGTTGTGGATCGAAACTGAAAAGCCCCATGTTGGTCAGATTGGAGCGATGGTTGATGAGATCCGCAAGGCGGTTCCAAATGCTAAGTTGGTTTATAACAACTCACCTTCCTTCAACTGGACGCTGAACTTTCGTCAGCAAGTATTTGATGATTGGGCGGCTGCAGGTAAAGATGTTACTGCTTACAACCGCGACGGTCTGATGAGTGTTGATTATGATGAAACTCCGTTGTCGATCGAAGCAGACAACCGTATTCGCACGTTCCAAGCTGATGCAGCACGTGAGGCAGGTATTTTCCATCACTTGATTACACTGCCAACTTACCATACGGCAGCGTTGTCTACCGATAATCTAGCTAAAGGTTATTTTGGTGAAGAGGGTATGCTGGCTTATGTTGCCGGAGTACAGCGTAAAGAAATTCGCCAAGGTTTGGCCTGTGTTAAGCACCAGGACATGGCTGGTTCAAATATGGGTGATGATCACAAAGAGTATTTCTCCGGTGAGCAGGCGTTGAAAGCCTCTGGCGAAGATAACACCATGAACCAGTTTGGTTAATGCTTTGAGTGATTAAAAGTTTGAATACCTTCCCGGTATTTGCAGGCGGCTTCGGCCGCCTTTTTTGATGGTGGATTATCGCTTTAGTGGCTGCCTCCTTGATCATCTCTTTTGCTGTATTGCGCAGTGAGCGCAATAGTCGTTGGCGCTGGTTCTTTAGGGCTTGTTTAATTGTCGTGGCTGTTGTTCAATTTCGATTGTTTGTTTTAATTAATTTTTTATCCAGGCGGTTTGTATGAATATTTCAACACCTGATTTATGTGATGAATATGGCGATCTGGTACAGGTAGCCGAACCTGTTTTTAGTCATTTTGGCGGAGTGCGCCAATTTGGTGGAGAGGTGGTCACAGTTAAGTGCTTTGAAGATAACTCTAAAGTGGGTGAAATGCTTAGAGCAGAAGGCAAGGGGCGGATTCTGGTCATTGATGGAGGTGCTTCACCCAGGCGTTCATTGTTGGGTGATAAGCTGGCTACTATGGCGATGGAGAATAATTGGGGGGGTATTGTCCTCTACGGTTATTTGCGCGATGTTGAAGAAATCGCTTTGATGTCGATAGGTGTGGTCGCTTTGGGTGCTATTCCTCGTAAAACAGAAAAGCGTGGTGCGGGGCAAGTTAATGTGGCAATAGAGGTGGCAGGGATTTGTGTCAAGCCTGGGCAGTATATTTATGCCGATGGCAGTGGTGTTATCATTGCAGAACAAGCATTGTGGAAACCCGCTGAATCAATCAATTAACCGGTCGATAGGTAAAATAATTGGCCATAAAAATAAAAGGATATCATCATGATTAAATTAGGCATTATACTCGGCTACTCGGGCAAGCATATTAACTTACCCATTGATTTGGTGCGGCAGGCAGAGGCTCTGGGTTATGACTCGGTGTGGACGTCTGAGGCCTATGGCTCGGATGCGGTGTCGGCGGCGACTTGGATTTTAGCGCAGACAAAAACAATTAAAGTGGGTACTTGCATTATGCAAATGCCAGCGCGTACTCCGGCGATGACGGCGATGACCGCGATGACGTTGTCGCAGTTATCCCAGCAGCGTTTTATTGCAGGCTTGGGGGCTTCAGGGCCACAGGTTGTAGAGGGTTGGCACGGAGTGGCTTATGATAAGCCGATTACTCGCACCCGCGAATATATTCAAATCATGCGCGCCATCATGGCGCGTGAAGCGGCTGTTGAGTTTGACGGCAAGATTTATCAAATACCCAATTATGGGCCAGGTACTACCGGCTTGGGTAAGCCGCTTAAATCGATTATGGCGGCAGATACGTCTATTCCTATTTATACCGCCTCGATAACGCCAGCAGGGCTGGCTTGTGCTGCCGAGGTCGCCGACGGAGTGTTTCCGATTTGGATGCCACCTGAAAAGTTTACCGCGCTTGAGCCGCATTTGAATAAAGGTTTTGCCAAGGCTGGCAACGGTAAATCCTTAAAAGATTTTGATGTTGCTCCCGGCGTGGCGGTGGTGATGGGGGATGACCTTGATGCGTGTCGCTTACCAATCAAGCAGAATATGGCGTTGTATATTGGCGGTATGGGCGCAAAGGGTAAAAACTTTTATACCAGTTATGCGACTTCGTTGGGTTATGGCGAGCAGGCGGAGCGTATTCAGAACTTATACTTGGCCGGTGATAAAGTCGCTGCGGTTGCCGCTGTCCCCGATGATCTTGTTGACGCAGTTGCTCTGGTGGGGCCTGCCGACAGAATTCGTGATCGTGCCGAGGCGTGGAAAGAGGCGGGTGACAAAGGTCATGTGGGGACAATGATGTTTCACCTTAATCAGCCTGAGGTGCTGCCATTATTGGCTGATATTTTTAAAGGGTGATGGGTGTTAGGGTGGGTCCTCTATCCAAAGTTATTGCAAAAAAGGCGTGTGCTAAATGGGGATGAGTAATTCACAGCGATTAGCTAAAGTTATTTTGAATGGCTTTGATGCCTTTTTTGGTGACTTTCAAAATACCACTTTGGCTGCTCAGGCCCGTTTTGAATCCGCGGATTGGTTGCTGGTGCATGCAGCCATGGGTAAGCGTTTGGATATGTACAAAAAAAAAGTAGCGCATGTTGCCAGCCTGGCTGAAGATGTGGTGGGTGGTTTGTTGGGCGATCGCGTATTGTGGCGTGCGGCAAAAGTAGAATATGCACAGTTGGTCGAGGCGCACAGTAATTATGAGATAGCACAAACATTTTTTAATTCGGTATATTGCTATGTGTTTGAGCATGAAAAAATTCGCGATGCCCATGCTTTTATAGAAACGCCAGATCTGTTGCCCAAAGGTTTGAATGACGAAGTTATTTTTATCGAGTATCCGGTTGCCATGGATATGGCCTCGACGGTGAGAAGCATCTTTAAAGATACGCGGTTTAATATTCCCTTTGAAGATTTTGATCGGGATGTTAGTCGTGTAGTGGGGCGGATGGAGGCCGTGCTCGGTGCGCGTATACAGCGCGGTGAGCAAGTAACAGCACAGATATTAAGCTCTCTGTTTTATCGTAATAAGGCGGCGTATCTCGTTGGGCGTATTGTTGTTGATGACGCTGTGCTGCCTTTTGTTTTTCCTTTTTTAAATAATGAAAAAGGTGCGGTGTACGTGGATACGGTGCTTTTTTCCCCGGACGATGTCAGTAAGCTGTTCAGCTTTACGCGCAGTTATTTTATGGTGGATGCTTCGGTGCCGTCACAAATTGTTGAGTTTTTGCAAACCATCATCCCACAAAAAAAACCGTTTGAGCTGTACAGTGCTATTGGTTTTGGTAAGCACGGAAAAACTGTTTTCTTTCGAAGCACTGTGGCCAATACTGCCAAAACCAGCGATCAGTATATTGTCGCCCCGGGCATTAAGGGGATGGTAATGCTGGTGTTTACCCTGCCATCCTACGATTATGTATACAAAGTCATCAAGGATCGATTTACGCCCCCTAAAGACATGACTCGGGAAGAGGTTAAAGATAAATATAAATTAGTAAAACGCTGGGATCGGGCTGGGCGCATGGCAGACACGCAGGAGTTTAATAATCTGGCCTTTGATCGTCGTCGTTTTTCCGATGAGTTGATAGCTGAGCTGGAAAAAGAAGTCCCTTCGCTGTTAGAGGTCAAGGGCAATGCGTTGATTTTAAAGCATGTCTATGTAGAGCGACGGATGAACCCGCTAAACCTGTATTTGAAACAGGCTACGCAGGAGCAAACCTACAATGTGATGGATGAGTACGGTAACGCCATCAAACAGCTGGCCGCGGCTAATATATTTCCTGGGGATATGCTGCTTAAAAACTTCGGTGTTACTCGTCATAACCGGGTGGTGTTTTATGATTATGACGAGATTTGCCCGCTGGTGGATTGCAACTTTCGCACCTTGCCTCAACCAATGACCGAGGAGCAGGAGTTGGCTGGGCAACCTTGGTATAATGTGGCACCGCTGGATGTGTTTCCTGAGGAGTTTAGGCTGTTTTTCTCTGGTAATCGCAGCGCTAGGGAGGCTTTCGATGAATTACACCCTGAGTTGTATGAGGCGGATTTTTGGTCTGGTCTGCAGCGGCAAATCAAAAATGGTGTGGTGGGTGATGTGTTTCCTTACCGGCGCAAGCACCGATTTGCTCGTCCTTAGCGCGCATTTCTCAAGGTTTGCATTGATATTTGGCTCAGTTTGCTGCTGGGGTCGGGCCGAGTGGTGCTGACTGAAGCTAAAGATGCCGTGGCAGGGTGATTTTAATTCGTTTTTGTGATTGTCGGCTCGATGAGTTTTAGTGTTCTGGGCGGCTCCGGTGGGGCAGGCTCTTCCCTGCGGTTACTAACATGCTCCTAAGTACGTGCGATTCGGGGGGCACACCTCGCAGCATAGCGTGAAGATATTTGCAAAATGCTGCTATTTGGTGGCGTTTTTTCGGTGGACAGCATCAGCATGTTTGCGTACAATCTGCCGCCAAGTTACACCGGTGTTCAGCAGCCCGGCAACCCCACCCGAATTGGCCAATATTACAGCTGCTACGGGTATATAGAGGGGAAATTATTAAGCGAGATGAGGCTGTTACTTCATCTCGCTTTTTTACGGCCTGTAAATACTGCTCCACCGGTTCCGCCCCAGCTTTTTTTCGCCACTCTTATAGGAGGTTTGCTTGACTGTACCAGCCATATTGGCCCTAGAGGATGGTAGTATTTTTAAAGGAATTGCTATCGGTGCCACCGGACACTCGGTCGGTGAGGTGGTGTTTAATACGGCGATGACGGGTTACCAGGAGATCATCACCGACCCCTCTTACGCTAAGCAAATCATCACTTTTACGTACCCCCATATCGGTAATACCGGTACCAATAGCGAAGATGAAGAGGCGGCTGAAATTTGGTCTGCAGGCATAGTCATTCGCGACCTGCCGTTGTTGGCCAGCAGCTTCCGCAACCAGCAGAGCCTGCAAGACTATCTAGTTAGCCACAATATTATTGGTATCGCTGAAATCGATACCCGTCAACTCACGCGTCTCCTGCGAGATAAAGGCAATCAAGCCGGTTGCATTATGGCGGGTGACGCCATCGATGAGGCTGAGGCACTAAAATTAGCCCGAGAGTTTGGTGGTTTGCAAGGCTTAGATCTGGCCAAGGTGGTTTGTACTAAGGAGCCCTATAACTGGCAGCAAGGTAGTTGGTCGCTACCTAGTGACAAGTACACCGGTGAAAGCTACAAACAATATAACGATGAAGAGTGTGCGTACCACGTAGTTGTCTACGATTATGGGGTTAAGCGCAATATGCTGCGGATGTTAGTCGATCGTGGCTGTAAGCTGACAGTAGTGCCCGCTGAAACGCCTGCCGCTGATGTGTTGGCGATGAGCCCGGATGGTATCTTTTTATCCAACGGCCCTGGGGATCCAGAACCTTGTACTTATGCAATAGCGGCGATCCAACAATTTTTGCAAACTGAAATCCCGATTTTTGGTATTTGCCTGGGGCACCAGCTGCTGGCTTTAGCCTCCGGCGCAAAAACCATCAAAATGAAACATGGTCACCACGGTGCTAACCATCCAGTACAAATTCTTGAAACTGGCCGAGTGATGATCACCAGCCAGAACCATGGTTTTGCTGCGGATGAGGCTAGCTTGCCAGCGAATGTTTGTGCGACCCATAAGTCGTTATTCGATGGCTCGTTGCAAGGTATTCGCCTTACTGATAAGCCAGCCTTTGGCTTCCAGGGACATCCTGAAGCGAGCCCAGGCCCGCAGGAAGCCGGATCACTGTTTGATCAATTTATTGAACTCATTAAGGTCTATAAGGCTTGAGTGAGTAAACGGTAACGGCTATTGTTCGAAAGGTAAGTGCCCGGTAGGGAATTTCTCGACAGATAATAGCCGCTACCAGAGCTTCGTTATACCGTGAGCGAGTCTTGCGGTGGTATTGTCACACAACGCCTAACCTTCGGATCGATTTATCCATGCCAAAAAGAACCGACATAAACTCTATACTGATTCTCGGCGCAGGCCCCATCGTTATTGGTCAGGCCTGTGAATTTGACTACTCTGGCGCGCAAGCGTGTAAAGCATTAAGAGAAGAGGGTTACCGTGTTATTCTGGTGAACTCCAACCCAGCCACTATCATGACCGACCCGGCTATGGCCGATGCGACGTATATAGAGCCAGTAGAGTGGCGCACCGTTGAGAAAATCATCGAAAAAGAGCGCCCTGATGCGCTGTTGCCGACTATGGGTGGCCAGACCGCTTTGAACTGCGCGTTAGACCTGGATCACCATGGCGTACTGGCAAAGTACGGCGTTGAGATGATCGGCGCGACCAAAGAAGCCATCGATAAAGCTGAAGACCGCGACTTATTTGATAAGGCGATGAAACGTATTGGCCTTGAAACCCCGCGCTCGGCTATCGCCCACAGCATGGAAGAAGCCTTACAAGTGCAGGGTCAGCTGGGCTTCCCATCTATTATTCGTCCTTCATTTACCATGGGTGGCTCCGGTGGTGGTATCGCTTACAACCGCGAAGAATTTATTGAAATCTGCGAGCGTGGTCTGGACCTGTCGCCCACTAATGAGCTGCTGATCGACGAGTCGCTGATTGGCTGGAAAGAATATGAAATGGAGGTGGTGCGTGACAAAAACGACAACTGCATCATTATCTGTTCGATTGAAAATTTTGACCCGATGGGTGTGCATACCGGCGACTCGATTACCGTTGCACCGGCACAAACGCTCACGGATAAAGAATACCAGTTGATGCGTAATGCTTCTCTGGCGGTACTGCGTGAGATCGGTGTTGAAACGGGTGGTTCAAACGTACAGTTTGGTCAGTGCCCGGAAACGGGTCGTATGGTTATCATTGAAATGAACCCACGGGTTAGTCGCTCCTCTGCGCTGGCTTCCAAGGCTACTGGGTTTCCTATTGCCCGCGTTGCTGCCAAGTTGGCGGTTGGCTATACCCTGGATGAGCTGCAAAACGAAATTACTGGTGGTAACTCGCCAGTATCGTTTGAGCCGACTATCGATTACGTGGTTACCAAAATCCCTCGTTTTACCTTTGAAAAGTTTCCTGAGGCAGATACGCACCTACACACCCAGATGAAATCAGTGGGTGAAGTAATGGCAATTGGTCGCACCTTCCAGGAGTCGATGCAAAAAGCTTTGCGTGGGCTCGAAGTCGGTTCGTCTGGCTTCGAATCCAAACTTGATGTGAAGCACAAAGATTCTCGCGACCGGTTGATTAATGAGCTAATCAACCCAGGTCCTGAGCGTATTTGGTATGTGGCTGACGCATTCCGTGCTGGTATGAGCATTGATGAAGTATTTGAGTTTTCAAAAATAGATCGCTGGTTCTTGGTGCAAATTGAAGATTTGGTTAACACCGAAGCGCAGCTACAAACGCAAAAATTACACGATATTGATGCCGACGCGCTATTTAGAATTAAGCGTAAAGGTTTTTCTGATGAGCGTTTGGCCAGCTTACTCAAAGTAACTGAGCAAAGTGTGCGTGAATACCGCCACGGTTTAAATATTCGACCAGTTTATAAACGTGTTGATACCTGTGCTGCTGAGTTTTCTACCAGTACCGCCTATATGTACTCCACTTATGAGCAAGAGTGCGAAGCGGACGTTAGCAACAAAGATAAAATTATGGTTATTGGTGGTGGTCCTAACCGCATTGGTCAAGGGATTGAATTTGATTACTGCTGTGTTCACGCTGCCTTGGCGATGCGTGAAGACGGTTATGAAACCATTATGGTTAACTGTAATCCAGAGACGGTTTCTACCGATTACGATACCTCTGATCGTTTATATTTTGAGTCGGTTACCTTAGAAGATGTGTTAGAGATCGTACACAAAGAAAACCCTAAAGGGGTGATTGTACAGTTTGGCGGTCAAACACCGTTGAAGCTGGCTCGTGCGCTTGAGGCGGCGGGTGTACCTATTATTGGTACCACGCCCGATGCGATCGATCGAGCTGAAGATCGTGAGCGCTTCCAGCAGATGATTCAAAAGCTGGGATTAAAGCAGCCGCCTAACACTACTGTGCGTTCAACCGATGAGGCTGTTGCCGCGGCAGAGGCTATTGGTTATCCGCTAGTTGTACGTCCGTCCTATGTCTTGGGTGGTCGGGCGATGGAGGTTGTATATAGTGAAGAAGAATTACTGCATTATATGAAATCTGCGGTACAGGCTTCTAATGAATCGCCGGTGTTGCTTGATCACTTTTTGAATGCTGCAGTTGAGATAGATGTAGATGCAGTATCTGATGGCAAAGAAGTGGTCATCGGTGCAATCATGCAGCATATTGAACAGGCCGGTGTGCACTCTGGAGATTCAGCGTGCTCTTTACCGCCATATTCTTTGACGGCAGAGCAGCAAGATAAAATGCGCCAGCAGGTCAAGGCAATGGCCCTTGAATTAGGTGTATGTGGCTTGATGAACGTACAGCTGGCCGAACAGGATGGCGAAATTTATGTAATTGAGGTAAATCCGCGTGCATCCAGAACGGTACCCTTTGTATCCAAATGTATTGGTGTTTCTTTAGCAAAAGTTGCTGCACGTTGCATGGCTGGTACTAGCCTTGCGGAGCAGGGCTTTACCAAAGAGATCATTCCAAAATTTTTCAGTGTTAAAGAGGCGGTTTTCCCGTTTAACAAGTTTCAGGGTGTCGATCCAATACTCGGGCCAGAAATGAAGTCTACTGGTGAAGTGATGGGGTGGGGAGCAACCTTTGCCGAAGCTTTTAGCAAAGCGCAGTTGGGAGCTGGTGAGATAATTCCGACTAAGGGTAAGGCCTTTATCAGTGTGCGTGATGCTGACAAGCCAGGTGCGTTAGAGGTGGCCAAAAAATTAGCAGCTCAAGGATTCTCTTTAACAGCCTCTCGCGGCACGCATAAAGTGTTAACGGCTGCAGGACTTGAAGTTAGTTTAATGAATAAAGTAGCTGAGGGGCGTCCACACATCGTAGATAGTCTCAAAAATGGTGAAATAAAGTTAATTGTTAATACCACGGAGGGTCGCCGTGCTATTGCTGATTCGGCACCGATCAGACGCACAGCTTTACAACACAAGGTATTTTATACAACTACACTGGCTGGTGCCGAAGCGGTTTGCGAAGCAATCAGCATTAATAAGGCAGAGAAAGTAGTGCGTCGTCTGCAGGACGAGCACGGGAGGCAGGGAGTATGAGTATTAGTCGGGTACCAATGACTAAAGCGGGTGAAATTAAATTACGCGAAGAGCTTGTTCGTTTAAAAACTAAAGATCGGCCGCGTATTGTTGAGTCTATCGCTGAAGCACGTGCGCATGGTGATTTAAAGGAAAATGCAGAATACCATGCAGCCAGAGAGCAGCAGGGTTTTTGCGAAGGCCGTATCCAGGAAATCGAGGGTAAGCTCGCTGACAGTGTGGTTATTGATGTCACTTCTATTCCCTATACGGGCAAAGTGATCTTTGGTGTTACAGTGACGATTATTAATTGTGACACCGATGCAGAAGTTACCTACACGATTGTGGGTGAGGATGAGGCTGATGTAGGTGTTGGTAAAATCTCAGTGACTTCACCGATTGCTCGCGCGTTAGTGGGTAAGGAAGAGGGTGACGTTGTCGTTGTGCGTACACCAGGTGGCGATGTGGAATATGAGATAGGTCAGGTACAGCATTTGTAATACCGCCTAGTGCTAGCCGCAAAAACTAAAAAGGGCCAACTAATCAGTTGGCCCTTTTTTATTACGCTATTCGAAAGTTTTCAAATAGTATTTCCTAGAGTCTCTGGGCTGTCCTGCTCGTCCTGAATACGGTTGTACACTTCTTCACGGTGCACGCTTACTTCTTTAGGTGCGGCAATACCTAAACGAACTTGATTGCCACTGATACCTAAAACAGTTACCTTGACGTTGTCACCGATGATTAAAGTTTCCCCTAATCTTCTTGATAGTACTAACATTGCTTAATCCCTCTTGGCCAGTTGAGCTTATTCAAGACCAAGCTTAATGGGTTGCAGTGCCTAATATAATTCGCTCATGTACTTAGCCGTGTAGGGAAAACTACCTAACTGTGGTGATGGTGATTATCACCGCAGTAACTTTTCTATCTCTGAGCTTTGCAACACTTTCCCCACAGAGACAATTTTGTCATCAACCGCCAGTGCCGGAGTTGACATGACACCATGGGCTGCTATTTCGGCGAAATCGGTGACTTTGATGATTTCTGCCTCTAATCCCAGGTGTGTCAGTGCTGCCTGGGTGTTTTCTGTCAGGGCTTTACATTTGCTGCAGCCTGAGCCCAAAATTTTTATTTTCATAGTCAAGATCCTCTTTAGATTAGTAAGTAGGCAAACGCATTAAAAACAAGGCCTATGATAACAATGCCACAGACGACAATTCCGATAAAAAGCACTAACAGCGGCATTTTTATCACCTTTTTAAGCATGATAAGTGAAGGTAGTGATAACGCCGTGACGGCCATCATAAAGGCCAATGCAGTTCCAAGTCCTACGCCTTTTCCAACTAGTGCTTCAGCAATAGGTAGAGTCCCAAAGATGTCGGCATACATTGGTACTCCTATTAATGTGGCAACCAACACTGACCACCAATTATCTTGGCCAAGCACCGTCGTAATCCAAGACTCCGGTAACCAGTTATGTATGACCGCACCTATCCCTACCCCAATCAAGACATACAGCCAAACTCGCTTAAAAATATCAGCGACCTGCGCTGTTGAGTAGTCAAAACGATCCTTTCGGGTGAGTTCGACCTGTGGAATATCAAGTACAGGGCTGTGTAATACAAAGGATTCAACATGGCGGGTCATATTTGCCCTGCTAATAATAGTGCCACCAATGACTGCGAGAACTAAACCCACAACCACATAGGCGATAGCAATAGACCAATTAAAAATACTAGCTAATAGAATTACCGATGCTAAATCAACCAATGGTGAAGAAATCAAAAATGAGAAGGTTACGCCAAGTGGCAGGCCTGAACTGGTAAAGCCAATAAATAGAGGAATAGATGAGCATGAGCAAAAGGGAGTAATGGTGCCCATTAATGCGCCTGCCAGGTTCGCTTTGAAGCCTTTCATTGTGCCTAATATTTTTCTGGTCCGTTCAGGTGGAAAGTAGCTTTGCACCCATGACACGGTAAAAATAAGCACGGCAAGCAAGATGAATATTTTAATAACATCGTAGATGAAAAAGTGAACGCTGGCTCCAGTGGCGGTGGCCATAGACAAACCTAGTACATCCTCAACTAAAACACGAACCAGCCAAAACAGCCATTCCATTTTCAGCAACTGGTTGTTTAACCACTCAAATATTCCCACTTGATTCTCCCGGTGTGACTAGCCTTGTCTCTGCTTGAACGTTTATTCTAACGCTCATTTTAGCGCTTGGCACTATAATCGATACAAGATCACTATGACGGAAAAGTATTCTATTTCGAAATCGTATTAACTCCTGACAGCCTGGCTTACAGTGGGGGAAGTTCTAGTATAATTTTAAATATGCCAGTCTATAGTTAGGACCGTTGACTCAGATCAGTGTGTGGTTTTCACAGTGGCAGTACCCTCTTTCAAATGGATGGATAACTGAGGTGGTGGCAATGCACTATAAAAAAATGGCGGGAACCTCTGCGGTATTTGTATTCGCTGATCAACATGCTGACAAGCCCGTCGAGCGTCAAGGTATGGTCTGGGATGAACAGGAATTACATTTGGATTCGATTCATAGGCAGCTAAACATTAAACCGCCAATGGCCACCAATTTGGCACTGGAGGGTCTTGAGTCCTACGATCCGCCCAGCCACGGCGATGTGCGGGAAGTGGTCGCGTTGCAGGCGAGGTTTGTCTATATAGAGCCGATTAAAGGATGGGTAGAGTTAGAGTAGAAGAATAAGTCGTAGCCAGTTCAGTAGAGAGCTGGCATGGTTAAAACAGTGAGCCAATAAGCAATTCTTCTTTACTCTCCAGAGTTTTACAGTGTCTGCCACTTAGTGTTTTCGTTTTTAGTTTTTTAGTTATTCCTGTCGTGTTATTCCCGGCTAGCCCTTCTTGCTCCCTAACGGTTCTTTGCAGCGGCATATTTTAATCTTTTGCATCATTTTGAGTCATAGGCCGCTGCAGGTTTAGAAGCTTGCCATCATTGTACCGTCCGCTTCCCCTGCGTTTTACATATCTTAAGGCGGTGACACCGTAGGTTTTTAGATGATCGTCTATCTGGCCTAAAACCTGCATCTGCATCTATTAATGGATTCGTTTTTAAATTTTATTTCATAGCCTTTACCCTTTTGGAGACAAATTATGAGACATGGTGATATATCCAGCAGTGCTGATACTGTCGGCGTAGCTGTTGTCAATTACAAGATGCCCCGGCTGCACAGCAAAGCTGAAGTGTTAGAAAACGCCAATAATATTGCCGAGATGATAAAAGGTATGAAGCTTGGCCTGCCTGGTATGGATTTGGTGATATTTCCTGAATACAGCACCATGGGTATTATGTATGACAATGACGAGATGATGGCGACCGCAGCAACAATCCCTGGTGAAGAAACTGCTATTTTCAGTGCTGCCTGTAAAGCTGCTAACACTTGGGGGGTGTTTTCTTTGACCGGAGAGCGCCACGAAGAGCATCCCAACAAAGCCCCCTATAACACATTGGTGCTGATCAATAATGAAGGAGAAATTGTACAGAAATATCGCAAGTGCATTCCATGGTGTCCTATAGAAGGCTGGTATCCCGGTGATCGCACTTATGTCAGCGAAGGTCCCAAGGGTATGAAGATAAGTTTGATTATTTGTGATGACGGCAACTATCCAGAAATTTGGCGAGATTGCGCGATGAAGGGAGCGGAATTAATTGTTCGCTGTCAGGGTTATATGTACCCTGCTAAAGAGCAACAAATCATGATGGCTAAAGCTATGGCATGGGCAAATAACACCTATGTTGCTGTTGCCAACGCCACCGGCTTTGACGGCGTTTACTCCTATTTTGGTCACTCCTCTATTATTGGTTTCGATGGTCGTACTCTGGGTGAATGTGGTGAAGAGGATATGGGTGTGCAGTATGCTCAGCTCTCGGTTAGTCAAATACGTGATGCCCGTGCCAACGACCAATCGCAAAATCACTTATTTAAATTACTCCACCGCGGTTATACCGGCATTCACAATTCTGGTGATGGTGATAGAGGCGTGGCTGATTGTCCTTTCGATTTTTATCGCAGCTGGGTGTTGGATGCGGAAAAAACCCGCGACGATGTCGAGAAATTTACCCGCAAAACCATAGGTACTGCTGAGTGCCCTGTTGGTAACTTACCTCACGAAGGTAAAGAAAAAGAAGCTTAAATATCGACTCCTGGCTTAGCCGTGTAATTTAAGCCGTGCACCGCTAAGCCCTTTGAGTGTTAACCCTTGTCCATTGGAGCACCCTTGTGCCTTATTTGAATGACCGTTTAGCGAAAAATAAGGAGATCAACGCTCGCAGTATTTTTGATGCAAAAGCATCCCGCGGCTCTCGCTTTACCTTTGACCCAGAAACCGTAATCGACGAGCTAAAACACCATATCATCGGGCAGGATGCTGTGATTGAGGCCATGAGCGATATGCTCTATGTGCTTAAAGCCGATTTTTCCGACCGCAACCGCCCTTTGAGTGTAAACTTTTTTTCAGGACCTACCGGGGTCGGAAAAACCGAAACGGTCAGAGTATTGGCCAAGGCGTTGCTGGGTGATGCTAATCAAATATGCCGTATCGATATGAATACCCTGGCGCAGGAACATTATGCTGCAGCATTGACTGGCGCCCCGCCGGGTTATGTTGGCAGCAAAGAAGGCCATACCCTGTTTAACGCCGAAGCCATTGAAGGTAGCTTCAGCAAACCCGGTATTGTGTTGTTTGATGAAATTGAAAAAGCGAGCAAAGAAGTTATTCGTAGCATCCTCAATATCTTAGATACTGGCGTACTACAATTGTCAGGCGGAACAAAAACAGTTGATTTCAGTAACGCCATCATTTTTATGACCAGTAATCTTGGTGCGAGAGAATTGGCGGCTCATCAGCAGCAGCAAGCCCAGACATGGCGACACTGGCTGCCTTTTAATGTGTCAAAACAACAAACAGCCTGGCATATTGTTGAGCCTATTTTGAAGGCGAGTTTTGATCCGGAATTTCTAAATCGTATTGAGCGGACTATTGTTTTTAAACCACTAGAACGTGATTATATAGACAATATCGTAGCTCTGGAGATCAACAAACTAAACCTTCGGTTAAGCCAAAAAAACGCTAAAGTAGCGCTCGATGATACCGCGAGGAAAGCGATTTCCCAACATTACAACTCTTTATATGGCGCTAGAAATATTGCCCAGCTAGTCAGGCTTAAACTTAACCCCGCCATCGCAAAAGCTGTTATCAAAAATACCGATCAGGAAAACTTTCTGGTGACTTATCAGGATGGCAATTTTACTGTGCCGTAACGGCGGAGCCAGTGATAAATAAGTCAAGAGTAAGTTAAGGGCTGGAGTCGCAATCAATTATGTATGGTTGAGTGGAGTGGTGGGTTTCTGAATCGACATCGGGTTTTTATTATCACTACTTACCAGACACCTCCTTTGTGGCTGATAGGGCGGGTAGTTGCTATGTGAACCTGTGTGTTTCTGAAAAAGGGATGTGTCTTTATATCCCTTTTTCAGTTTTTTCTATGTGGGGGTTAGCCCTAGTCTCTTAGGCTCAGGGTTGTTAAACCCAGAGTTTTTAATCCCAAGAAAGTGCTCCGCCAGTCTGATACTCAATAACCCGAGTCTCAAAAAAGTTTTTCTCCTTACGCAAATCCATAATCTCACTCATCCATGGGAACGGGTTTTGCGCGCCTTTGTATTGCTCAGGTAAGCCCAGCTGATTCAGGCGTCTGTTAGCAATAAACTGCAAGTACTCTTCCATCATGGATGCGTTCATTCCCAGTACACCTCTGGGCATGGAGTCGCGGGCGTATTCTATTTCCAGCTGGGTGCCTTCAAGTACCATCTGGATAATTTCTTTTTGGAATTGCTCGGTCCACAGGTGTGGGTTTTCCAGTTTGATCTGGTTGATAACGTCGATGCCAAAGTTCAGGTGCATGGACTCGTCGCGGAGGATGTATTGGAACTGCTCAGCAACACCGGTCATTTTATTGCGGCGGCCCATGGAGAGGATTTGGGTGAAGCCACAATAAAAGAAAATGCCTTCGGTGACGGCGTAAAAGCCAATCAGATTGCGCAGCAGCTCTTGGTCTGTATCCGGTGTGCCTGTTTTAAAGGTGGGGTCAGACAATGCTTGTGTATGCTTTAAGCTCCATGCGGCTTTTTTGGCGATGGAGGGCAGCTCGCGGTACATGTTAAACACTTCGCCTTCGTCCATTGCCAAAGACTCCACGCAATACTGATAGGCGTGGGTGTGGATGGCTTCTTCAAAGGCTTGGCGCAATATGTATTGGCGGCATTCGGGATTGGTGATGTGGCGGTACATGGCCAGTACCAAATTATTGGCTACCAGGGAATCTGCGGTAGAAAAATAACCGAGCGAGCGCATGACGATACGGCGCTCGTCATCGCTTAGGCCGTTGGGGTCTTTCCACAGGGCTACATCGGCGGTCATGTTGACCTCTTGTGGCATCCAGTGGTTGGCGCAGCCATCCAGGTATTTCTGCCAGGCCCAGTCGTATTTGAACGGAACTAGTTGGTTGAGGTCGGCGCGACAGTTGATCATGGCTTTGTCATCAACGGTCAGGCGCGCTGCGCCCATTTCCAGCTCTTCTAACCCGGCGGTAACATCGATGTTGGCTACGGCGGCGGCGGCTATGGCAACGGCGTCGGTTATTTCTACGTGGGCATTGCTGACCAGGTTGGAGCCAGCGTCGAAGCTTGCTGCTTGTTCTACCGCCTGGGTTGGCTGTGCATCAATGATGGCTTTGGGTTCAGCCATTGGTGGTGCGGATTTGGTTTCGGCTTCCTCGGCGTGGTATTCGTCCCAATTAAGCATTGTTTGTTACCTCTAACGATTTTGCTATTTCTTGTGTCTGATGTGGCCCTGCTTGGCAGGGCCGCGTTATGGCCTGCCAGGTTTACTGGCAGGCTTCGCAGTCTGGATCGTCCAGTGAGCAAGCTTCAGGTACTGGAGCTGGCCCTGGGGCAGCTTCCTGTGCTCGCGCTTTGGAGGACACCGCATTCAGTGAGCCGCTATCGATGGTTGATTTTTCGGTACCAGTTGCTGCCAGTGCGCGCAGGTAGTAAGTGGTTTTAAGGCCTCGATACCATGCCATGCGATAAGTGATATCCAGCTTTTTGCCGGAGGCGCCAGCAATGTACAGGTTCAGCGATTGGGCTTGATCTATCCATTTTTGACGGCGACTGGCGGCATCGACGATCCAGCGCGGCTCAATTTCAAAGGCGGTGGAGTACATGGCTTTAATCTCCGCTGGAATACGATCGATTTGATGTACGCTGCCTTCGTAGTATTTGAGATCGTTAACCATGACGTTATCCCACAGGCCCAGTGCTTTCAGGTCTTTAACCAGATAAGGGTTAACCACGGTAAATTCACCGGACAGATTGGATTTAACGTACAGGTTTTGATAAGTCGGCTCTATCGATTGCGCAACGCCGGTAATGTTGGCGATGGTCGCTGTTGGCGCGATGGCCATAACGTTAGAGTTGCGAATACCTTTTGTCATCACTTGCTTGCGCAAGCTGTCCCAGTCCAAGGTGCTGGATTGATCCATTTCGATGTATTTTTCGCCGCGTTCGCTCACGAGTTTTTTGATTGAATCAAGCGGCAGAATGCCTTTGCTCCACAATGATCCTTCAAAGGTTGAGTAGGAGCCACGCTCTTCAGCTAGTGCGGAAGATGATTGAATGGCGTAGTAGCTGATCGCTTCCATTGATCGATCGGCAAACTCTACTGCTTCGTCAGAGCCGTAAGCGATATGCTGCTGATACAGTGCATCCTGAAAGCCCATTAAACCTAAGCCAACTGGGCGATGTCGCATGTTGGAGGTACGAGCCTGTTCAACTGAGTAGTAGTTGATGTCGATAACGTTATCGAGCATACGTACTGCAGTTTTGACTGTTTGCTCCAGCTTGGCCAGATTGAGACCGTTTTCATCGATGTGCTGGGCCAGGTTAACCGAGCCCAGGTTACAGACGGCAATTTCATCTTTATCGGTGTTCAGGGTGATCTCTGTGCACAGGTTGGATGAATGCACTACGCCAACATGTTGCTGCGGTGAGCGGATGTTGCACGGATCCTTAAAGGTGATCCATGGGTGGCCAGTTTCAAACAGCATGCCCAGCATCTTACGCCACAGGTCCTGTGCGCGAACGGTTTTGAATAGGCGTACTTCACCGCGTTTACACATCTCTTCGTACTGAACGTAGCGATCTTCAAAGGCCTGGCCGTAAAGGTCGTGTAGGTCGGGTACGTCATTCGGTGAGAATAATGTCCAGGCGCCATCGTCGAATACGCGCTTCATGAATAGATCAGGAACCCAGTTGGCGGTATTCATATCGTGGGTGCGGCGACGGTCATCACCGGTGTTTTTACGCAGTTCGACAAACTCTTCGATATCCATGTGCCAGGTTTCAAGGTAAGCACAAACTGCGCCTTTGCGCTTGCCACCTTGGTTAACGGCAACGGCGGTGTCGTTGACTACTTTAAGGAAGGGTACAACGCCTTGAGATTTACCGTTGGTGCCTTTGATGTAGGCACCTAATGCACGAACCGGAGTCCAGTCATTGCCCAGGCCGCCAGCCCATTTGGATAGCATGGCGTTATCTTGAATCGCGCCGTAAATGCCATGTAGGTCATCGGGTACTGTGGTGAGATAGCAAGATGATAATTGCGGGCGCAAGGTGCCAGCGTTAAACAGTGTCGGTGTAGAGCTCATGTAATCAAAGGAGCTCAGCAGACGGTAAAATTCAATGGCGCGGTCTTCGCGGTTTTCTTCGCTATGCGCTAAGCCCATGGCGACGCGCATAAAGAATACCTGCGGTAATTCAATGCGGGTATCTTTGCTATGGATAAAGTAGCGGTCGTACAGGGTTTGTAGGCCCAGGTAGTTAAATTGTAAATCGCGGTTTGCATCCAGAGCCTTGCCGAGTTTGTCGAGGTCGTAATCGAGCAGGTTAGGCGCTAATAGCTCCAGCTCAATACCTTTGTTGATATAGGCAGTCAGAGCGGGGGCATAGAGTGTGTGCATCTCAGCTTGGGTAGCGCTGGGGGCAACGTCTAAAAAGCTCAATGCTTCAGTGCGCAGGTTGTCCAGTAATAAGCGGGCGGTTGCGTAAGTGTAATTGGGCTCTTTTTCAACCATTGTTCTGGCGGTGATCACCAGTGAGGTGTTTACATCGCTTTCGGGTACGCCGTCATAGAGGTTTTTCAGGGCTTCATCAATGATGTGTTGTGGATTGACATCGGTGAGGTCTGCACAGGCTTCGCCAACGATAATCTCCAGCCGTCCTAAATCGAGGGGCGCTTGACTGCCGTCATCCAGGGTGACACGGATAGAGGGGTGTGCCTTGGTGGGTTCCAGGCCGCTTGCTTGCTCGCGTTGTTTACGGCGTTGCTCTCGGTAAAGTACATAGTCACGTGCAACCTTGTGGTCGCCGCTGCGCATCAGTGCCAGTTCAACTTGGTCCTGAATATCTTCAATATGGATAGTGCCACCAGAGCTCATGCGACGTTTAAAGGTGGCGCTAACTTGCTGACAGAGTTTCTCGACGGTTTCATGGATGCGAGATGAGGCTGCAGCGGTACCACCTTCCACGGCCAAAAATGCCTTGGTGATGGCAACGGTGATTTTGCTTTCGTCATAACCCACCACGGTACCATTGCGCTTGATAACGCGTAGCTGGCCTGGCGCTGTGGCTTGTAGTTCAGCGTTAGTCGTCGCTGAGGTTGGTGTTGATGAGGCCGGTGCGGCGGGCTTAGAGTCATCGACTTCGGTGTGCATAGGTTCTCCGGATATTACAGTCAGCAGTTTGGGTGTTGTTAAGGATGTTGGTCTCTGAGTGGTTGTTACATACAACTCGACTCATAATTTTGTAGTCTGTCTTCTGGGGTAGTGCTTAGTGTGTAAATAGCAGCGCTTTGCCGGCGCATGGTTGTTATTGTTTTGCTCCCTTGTGCGATGCGCTTGCTTTATAAATTTGTACATAAGCCTTTACGTACATTTCTATGTGTATCTCCCTGTGCATAAACTCAGCAGAATACGTGAATGAGTTTAGTGGCGAAGCCTATAACACCCTAGGTAATCCCTATATATGGGGGTGTTTTAAATTCTGGATACAAGATAAAGCGCTTGGGACCTTTTTGCAAGGGCAAACTTATGGGGGCAAGCTGTGGATAAGATGTGGGTAAGTGTTCCTGTCTGTAACCACTAACCTGCAAACATAGGGCGCGTGAATAGATTGCAAATACAAGGGGTTTAGAAAGAATTTTATTGGTTAAAATTATTTTCTCATAACGAAAGTTGTTGATATTCGTAGTGGTTATGCCGAGGGCGTATTGGACTGTTCGGGGTGATTGTATTCGGTAGCGGTATAAGGGTGTTTATTCTACGAATGACATTTATTTAATGTTGTGGTGCCAGTTAGTAAAGAGGAGCTTGCTCCACCTTTAAAGTAACCGGTCTTTACTTAGGGGTATCTTTGCAGCCAACTCCATTTCTGTTGATTGGCTTTATATGACTAAGCCTAGTGGCGGCATAGAGCCGGCACTAGGCTTGATTATCGGTTGGTATCGGAGTTAGTGGCAGTGGTTAATGATTCAGCAGAAATTCCATCAGTGCTTTTTGTGCGTGCAGGCGGTTTTCTGCTTCATTCCAGATCACGGTTTCAGGGTTGTCCATCAGTTCGGCGCTAATTTCTTCGCCACGATGCGCAGGCAGGCAGTGCATATAGAGTGCATCGCTGGCGGCAACTGAAAGCAGCTCTTGGTTGAGTTGGAAGCCTTCAAACTGCTTGATACGCTTGGCTTGCTGTTTTTCCTGACCCATTGATGCCCAGACATCAGTGACTAGCAGGTGGCTGTCGCGAGCTGCTTGCTTGGGGTCGCGGACGATGGAGACGCGGCCTTTATTTGCCTTTAATAAGTCTGCATTGGGTTCAAATCCTCTGGGGCAGGCAATGCGTAATTCAAAGTCGAATTGCTTGGCAGCGTTGATGTAGGATTGGCACATATTGTAGCCATCACCTACCCAAGTCACAGTCTTGCCCTGAATGCTGCCTCTGTGCTCGACAAAGGTTTGCATGTCGGCAAGTAGCTGGCAGGGGTGATAGTCATTGGTCAGGGCGTTGATGATCGGTACGGTAGAATGTTTGGCGAAGCGTTCGACGATATCGTGATCGTAGGTACGGATCATAATAATGTCGAGCATCGACGATAGTACTTTAGCGCTGTCTTCGACGGGCTCGCCGCGGCCTAGTTGGGTGTCGCGGGATGACAAAAACATACCGTGTCCTCCCATTTGCGCCATCCCGGCCTCAAATGAAACGCGGGTGCGGGTGGATGATTTTTCAAAAATCATGCCCAGCACTTTATTTTTGAACGGATCGCCATGACCGCCATTGGCTAGTTCGGCCTTTAGGGTAATAGCGCGTTCAATTAACTGGGATAATTCTGCCGGGCTTAAATCCAGCAAGGTCAAAAAATGTCGTACGGCCATGGTTCTGCTACTTTCATTAACAATTAAATAGTGTGTTCGGATTAGGCGCTAAGCTTGTTTAGCGAATTCATTAATACTAGCCACAACAGCAGCAACGATTTTCTCGGCTTGCTGTTGGTTGATAATCAGTGGCGGCAACAGGCGGATAACGCTGCCGCCGGCGACATTGATCAATACGCCTTTGGTTCGTGCCAGTTCAACCAGTTGAGCGCAAGGCTGTTTGAGTTCAATACCGATCATCAGGCCTTGGCCGCGAATGTCTTTAATGATGGCTTGGCCTTTTAGTTCGGACTTGAAGGCGTTGAGCATAAATGCGCCGATAGTTGCGGCGTTCTCACATAGTTTGTCGTTGTTAATCGTGTCGACGACAGCTTGGCCTGCGGCGCAAACTAGCGGGTTGCCCCCATAGGTTGAGCCGTGGTTGCCTGGTCCAAAAACTTCGGCTGCTTTACCGTGGGCGAGGCAGGCGCCTATGGGTAGGCCGTTGCCCAGCCCTTTTGCCGTCGTCACAACGTCTGGCATGATGTTGTGTTGTTGATAGGCAAAGTAAGTGCCGGTGCGGCCGTTACCGGTTTGCACTTCGTCCAGCATCATCAGCCATTGGTGTTCGTCGCAAAGCTGACGCAACTCAGAGAGGTAGTTGGCTGGAGGCATATTGACGCCACTCTCTCCCTGAATGGGTTCAACCAGTACAGCGACAATGTTGGTGTTGTTCTTGGCAATGGTTTGCAGGGCTTTTATGTCACCATAGGGAGCGCGAATAAATCCGCCGAGCAGGGGCTCAAAGCCAGCTTGGATTTTACGGTTGCCCGAAGCAGTTAACGTTGCCATGGTGCGGCCGTGAAACGAGTTGTCCATAACAATAATTTGCGGCAAGTCTATGTCCTGGCTATCGCCATAGAGGCGGGCGATTTTGATCGCGGCTTCGTTAGCTTCGGCGCCGGAGTTGCCAAAAAACACGGCGTCCATCCCTGATACTGTACACAGGGACTCAGCCAGTTGTTGTTGGCGATCAATCCCGTATAAATTGGAGGTGTGGATTAGGAGGTCGGCCTGTTCTTTGATGGCTTTGCTAACTGCGGGGTGGGTGTGCCCCAAAGCGTTGACGCCGATACCGCTGATGGCGTCGATATATTCCTTTCCTTCTTTATCGTAGAGGTATACGCCTTTACCGTGAGTAAAGCTAATCGGTTGGCGGCTATAGGTGTTCATAACTGCTGGCACAGCGGTATCCTCGAGGTTATACGCACTAAATTAAAATAAAAAAGTTATGGTTGTTTTACTATGGGAGAGTTTAGCTGGTTAATATTGAGCTCCGAAATAACACCCAAAACAGAAACAAGACCCAAAACGGAAAAAGGCAGCTGGAGCTGCCTAATTAAGAGCCAATACTATAGGGCTAATCGCAATTTGGCAATTATTCACAGCTAAAATATCATCGAAAATGACAGCGCGGGTGATAAGTGGGTTAAGCTTTGAATGCCGTGGCGCTGAGTATCTTCAGTTGGATGGGGAGCGGAGAGGGATCGCCTGGTTGCTGCGGTCCTTGGAGGGGGTAGATGGGGAGGTGTTTGGGCTGTAGAATAGTATTCTTGACTGATTCGGTCGGGAATTATTTTTAATATCAAGGTAGAATAAGCCCGCGATATTCTCTGGTATAATTTCGCAGCTCACAGCCGAGCTTGGCAATAGGTCGATGTGAGTTGCTGGTGGATGTATCCATACACCCGATACGGCTCATGATTACCACTAATTGTTACATCATTACTGATACAACGGTTTTTAATTGAAGGTAGATACAATGGACATAATGGAAACAATCAAAGAACAAGTTGAGAGTAACCCGATTCTTCTTTATATGAAGGGTTCTCCTAACCAGCCTCAGTGTGGTTTTTCTGCTCGCACTGTGCAGTCGCTGATGTCTTGTGGTGAGCGTTTTGCGTTTGTCGATATTTTATCGAACCCTGAGATCCGGGCAAACTTGCCCAAGTATGCTAACTGGCCAACATTCCCGCAGTTGTGGGTGAATGGTGAGCTAGTGGGTGGTTGCGATATTATTTGTGAAATGTTTGAAAAAGGTGAGCTGCAAACGCTGGTCAAAGATGCGGCTAAAACTGCGGCTGAAAGTAAGTAAGGCATTAGCTGCGCTTGAGTAATAGGTAAGAGGCGGTTTTGAATTCGCCTCTTGGTTTTTTGTTATCTACGAGGGCAGCTGGGTTTATTGGTGTTATGAGGCTACGGCGCCAATCATGCTTTGCTGATAGTTTTGTAGTCCTACTTTATCGATCAGGCTCAGCTGGGTTTCCAGCCAGTCGATATGCTCTTCTTCCGACTCCATAATATGCTTGAACAAGTCGCGGCTGACATAGTCGCCAATTGATTCGCAGTAGTGGATGGACTCTTTTAAATCTTTATGCCCTTTGATCTCTATATTGAGGTCGCACTGCAGCATTTCCTGGGTGTTCTCGCCAATTTGTAGTTTGCCCAAGTCTTGTAGGTTGGGAAGACCTTCTAAAAATAAAATACGCTCGATTAAAAGGTCAGCGTGTTTCATCTCGTCAATGGATTCGTGGTATTCGTAGTCGGCCAGAATTTTAAGGCCCCAGTCTTTATACATGCGGGAGTGAAGGAAGTACTGGTTGATAGCAACTAGCTCGTTACCGAGTACGGTGTTGAGGTATGCAATTACTTTGGTGTCACCTTTCATGGCTAGAGTCTCTATTTGCTAGTGGGTTTTATGAGCAATTCCCGGCGATTCTGAGCCACAAATAGGGTTGTGTCAAATATAACTTATTGATTTACAAAGAAAATAATAGTAATGGAAATTGTTATCATTTATTTTTGTGCTTCGTGCTAACTTACCCGGCAGCATAAAATAGCTGGGTTTCATCAACATCTCTATTGATGCTTTCATTAAATACTTCGCGGGCGAGGATGCCACATTTGCCACATTGAGAGGCCAGGCCCAAGTCTTTACAGACTTGCCCAAAACGTGTTGTGCCGTTGGCAACCGCTTCGCGAATATGGCTATCAGTAACAGCTTTGCAGAGGCATACATACATGGCGCTTACGCTCCGTAAAAATTAGACTGTGGTTAAGTTAATCTAAGTGATAATGATTGTCAATAAGGTTGGGTTTTATTTTGGCTGCTTATTGCGCAATCCCAGAGGTCTCTAGAGTCTATATGTGGCGAGCATAACCAAAGGTGTGGCACGGACCCGAATATTTTGAAAAATACTTGGGAATATAGAGTGTGGATGTGTAGTATGCTTGCCGTGTTTAGGTGGATTTAAGGCTGGTTTTGCTGGTGTTAATCTACCGAAATCAACGTAACAATGACTTTTAATTCTTCAATTGTGGAGGCTCGATCGCAATGAGTGTACTTGTTGGCAAACCCGCCCCGGACTTTACTTGTAATGCCGTATTGGGTAGTGGCGAAATCGTGGACAACTTTAACTTGGCAGAAGCCATTAAAGGCAAAATCGGTCTGGTCTTTTTCTATCCGCTGGATTTTACTTTTGTTTGTCCTTCTGAGCTGTTGGCGGTTGATCACCGCATGGAAAAATTCAAAGAGCTGGGCGTTGAAGTAATTGGCGTGTCTATTGATTCGCACTTTACTCATAACGCTTGGCGTAATACGCCCGTTAATAATGGTGGTATTGGTCAGGTTGGATATACATTGGCTGCTGATATCAACCACAGTATTTGTCGTGACTACGATGTGGAATCTGCCGGTGGTGTGGCGTTCCGTGGTGCTTTTATCATTGATGATAAGGGTATTGTGCGTTCGCAAACGGTAAATGATTTACCTCTGGGACGTAACTTTGATGAATTTATTCGTGTTATCGAGGCGCTTCAATTCCATGAAGAGCACGGTGAAGTTTGTCCTGCTGGTTGGAAAAAAGGTGATCAAGGCATGAAAGATTCTCCTGAGGGTGTTGCGGCATACCTTACTGAGCACGCTGATAAGCTGTAAGTCAGCGCTTTTATGTTATAAAACCCCATCGTTACTCAAGTAGCGGTGGGGTTTTTTTTGGCTGCTATTTATAAGTTGGGGGCTTACTGTCGCAGCTTGTGAATTAAATATAATTGTCTATGTTCCATGAGCTTGGTAGGCGTTATGGATGAAGACCCATTTACAACTCACCGTTAGTGTTCGGCCTTGTTTGGTTGGTTGGTTTTAGCCGGATCAAGGATAGTCTGCGGCAGAGTACATAAAATACAGGGGTAAAAATAAGCCCAAATAAAGTCACCCCTATCATGCCTGAGAATACTGCTACCCCCAGCGCCTGGCGCAGTTCAGCGCCAGCCCCTTCGGCGAATACTAATGGCAGTACGCCGAGGATGAAGGCGAAAGAGGTCATCAAAATGGGCCTTAATCGTAAACGTGCCGCCTCAACAGCCGCTTGCCATGGGTCGCGTCCTTGTAGTTCTAAATCGCGGGCGAATTCGACGATCAATATGGCATTTTTTGATGCCAGGCCAATGAGTACGATAAAGCCTATTTGCGTGAGAATGTTGTTATCCATACCCACTAGCGCAACGCCGCTGATGGCGGATAGCAAACACATTGGTACGATTAAAATGATGGATAAGGGTAAGGTCCAGCTCTCGTATTGTGCCGCTAACAGCAGGAATACAAATATCACCGCCAAGCCAAATGCAATCATCGCTGTGTCGCCGGTCGCTCTTTGTTGGTAAGCGAGTTCGGTCCATTCGTAGCTGATACCATCGGGTAAAATCTGGTCCGCTAGTTGTTCCATGACATCTAGTGCCTGATCCGAGCTGTAACCGGGAGCATAGTCACCCAATAATGCCGCGGCAGGGTATAAGTTGTAGCGTGGAATACGTGAAGGACCTGCGGTATTGTGGATGGTTGCGACCGAGCCTAATGGCACCATTTTACCATTCTCGCTGCGCACTCTAATGCGTAAAGCGTCGTCAGGGGCAAGGCGGTAGGGCGCATCTGCCTGTGCGGTGACTCGATAGGTTCGGCCCAGATAATTAAAGTCATTGACGAAGGCAGAGCCAATGTAGATTTCCAGTGCTTCAAACAAACGAGACACGGGGACACCTAGGCGCTCGGCTTTTTCGCGGTCGATGTCGAGGAAAACCTGCGGTGTATTGGTCTCGAAAAAGGTCCTGGCGCGGGTTATGGCTGGATAATCTGGGCTGTTGGCGGCGTCAACTAAATCATGGGTAGCTTGTTCAAGCACCTTTGAGCCGCGACCGCCGCGATCTTGGATCATCATTCGAAACCCGCCGGCCGAGCCAATGCCGCGCACTGGGGGAGGCGTTAGCACGGTTACCTTGGCGCCTTTAACTGAGGCCATTTCACGGCGTATGTCGTTGAGTATTGCCTCAAAAGTTAGGCCTCTTGCAAGGCGGTTTTCAAAACTATCGAGCACGGGGAAGATGGCTCCAGCGTTAGAGGCGTTGGAGCGAGTTGCGCCAGAGAAGCCGGAAAATCCCGCGGCATTAACGACCCCGTCGATACTTAGCAGTTTAGGCAGAATCTCTTCGAGCACTTTATCTGTTTCGGTAATCGCTGCGCCAGAGGGTAGTTCAACGGCAACGACAAAATAACCTTGATCCTGTGCTGGGATAAAGCCGGTGGGGACGCGGATAAATTGCCAGGCAGCCAGCCCTATTAAACCAGCATAGACCAAGAGCATAAGGGTGCCTTTGCGCACCATTTTTGCGGACAATTTACCGTAATTTTCGGATAGCCAGTCCATACCGATATTAAATCGATTGAAGCCATGTTTGATCGGTGAGCGATACCAGTGTTCAGTGGTATGTGTGTCGCTTGGGGTGTGGGGCTTCATTAAAATTGCCGCCAGTGCAGGGGAGAGCGTCAGTGAAACAAGCACTGAGATCATGGTTGCCACCGCAATGGTTACCCCAAAGGCTTGGTAAAACTTTCCGGAAATACCGTCTAAAAACATTGTGGGGAGGAAAACTGCTACCAACACCAGCCCCATGGCGATTAATGCTGTACCGACTTCATCCATGGTTTTACGGGCGGCATCTCGCGGCGACATACCTGCGCGGAGGTTGCGCTCCATATTTTCCACCACCACGATGGCGTCATCAACCACAATGCCGATAGCCAATACAAGGCCAAATAAAGTGAGATTGTTCAGGGAGTAACCCAGCGCGGCCATAACGGCAAAAGTACCAATCATCGACACTGGAATAGCGATTATTGGAATAATCGCTGCCCGCCAGGTTTGCAGGAATAAGATGATCACAATAACCACCAGGACGATGGCCTCATATACTGTGTGCTTAACGGCCGTTACTGATTGCTCGATAAATTGTGTGGGGTTATAGGCGATGTCGTAGGTGAGTCCGGGAGGAAAGTCTGTTGAGATGTCCTTCATGGCGTCGATGACGGCTTGCGCTGTGACCAAGGCATTGGAGCCTGGTTGTTGGTAGACAGGTAGAGCCACTGCTGGATTTTCGCCGAGATAACCTTTGCTGACATAATTCTGTGCTCCGAGTTCGATACGGGCCACATCACGCAGGCGTACGATGCGGCCGTTGTCGCCGGCTTTTACTACGATATTGCCAAATTCTTCAGGAGCTTGTAGTCGACCCTGCGTTTGAATGGTGTACTCGAAAAAGTTTTGTTGTGGTTGTGGAGACTGATTGAGTGTGCCGCCAGCAACCTGAACATTCTGCGCTCGCAGCGAGGTGAGGACATCTCCTGCAGTTAAATCGAGGGTTTGTAATAAGTCGGGGTTGAGCCAAATGCGCATGGCATATTCGGATGCGCCGAATATGCGCGTGTCGCCGATACCCTCAATCCGTCGAATGCGATCGCGAATATTCAGTACTGCATAGTTGCCGATATAGGTTTGGTCATAGGTGCCGTCGGGTGAAAATAAGCTGATCACCAGCATCAAATCTGGTGTGCTCTTTCTGGTGTTGATGCCTAGGCGGCGTACTTCCTCTGGCAGTCGAGGTTCGGCTGTTGCGACACGGTTTTGCACTAACACTTGCGCTGCATCTAGATCGGTACCTAGTTCGAAGGTGATAGTCAGCGTCATGTTTCCATCGGAAGTGGCTTGAGAGAATATATACAGCATCCCCTCTACGCCATTCATCTCTTGCTCCAGTGGTGTGGCGACGGTGGCGGCAACGGTTTCTGCGGTTGCGCCGGGGTAGGTGGCTGAGACTTGGATGGTGGGCGGCGCCAGCTGCGGATACTGCTCAACGGGTAAGCTAAAATACGCAAGGGCGCCAACCATCGTGATAAGAATAGAAATCACCGAGGCGAAGATCGGTCGGTCAATAAAAAATTTAGCGAAATTCATAGTGTTGCCCTTATTCCGAAGCGTTGGTTGAGGCTTCGGTATTAGCCTTGGCGGCAATGGCGGCCAAGCTTGGGACCGTGCTGATATCGGGTGCGTCGTTGAGTTCTACCCACTGCAAGGGTGTTTCCAGCGGTGTTACTAGCTGGTTTGGTTTGCGAATGCGCTGAATGCTGTTAACGACGACTCGCTCGTCACCGTTGAGCCCTTCTTTGATCACGATAAAGCCGTTATTCAGTGTAAGTCCCGGCGTGATGTAGTTGCGCTTGGTTTTATTGTCAGGCCCGATGACATAGACGTATTTTCGGTTTTGATCGGTGTTGATGGACCTTTCCGGTAGCAAGGTTGCCTCATAGGCGGAGCGGCCAATTAAGCGCGCACGGCCAAAAAAACCTGGGTAAATAATACCGTCATTATTTTCTACTAATGCTCTGGCGGTAATTGTGCTGGTGCCTGGATCGACAATGTTATCGAGAAAGTCCACTCTTCCTTTATGGATATAAGTATCCTCATCGAGTAGCTTAATTACGATGGGGTTGGGGTTGGTGTCACTGCTGGGCCGTTCGCCGGAGCGATCCATGCGTAAGTATTTAAGCAGCTCTCCTTGCGAGCCATCAAACACGAAGTGGATCGGATTAACGGTAACAATGCGGGTCAGGATAGTATCGTTGGCGCTAACAAGATTACCGGTGTCGACAAAGCTGCGGCTGATTTTGCCATCGTTAGCTGCTTTGACTTGAGTAAATTCCAAATTAAGTTTGGCTTCATTCAGTACTACCTCGGCGACTTTGAGTTCCTGCCAGCGTTGCTCGAACAGTTCTTGGGATATCGATTGTGATTGGCGTAAATCTTCGGCGCGCTGATAGGTTTTTTGTGCGAGTGAATATTGTGCCTCGGCGCGCTCTACTTCATATTTAAAGAGGCGCTGGTCGATGATGAATAAAATATCACCGCGTTTGACGAACTGGCCATCTTTAAAGCGTTTCTCTACCAGGTAACCAGTGATTCGGGCGCGTACATCAACTCGTGCTAGCGCCTCAAACTGCCCAGTAAACTCATCCCACTCGGTGAGGGTTTGCTTTAACGGCAGGGCTACATCTACTTCCACGGGAGGAGGTGCTGTTGCGGCACTTTGCTGTTTTTCTTCCCCACAAGCCGCCAGAGTTAGGGCCAATAGAATGGTGAGTATTAAGGGTAATCCCTGCATGATGGTTCTCTCATTACGGCTGCTTACGGAATAACAGGCACTGCGGATAAGTCACGGTCAGTGGCCTGAGTGTGGTGCTGAAGGTATCGAGGGTGTTAGTTATCGCACGGTGGCTGGGCTTGCTTGGAACCCAATTTCTGTTTGTTTGTCTGAGCCAATAATGAGTTGGCAGGGGAGCAAATGTGCAATAGAGAAAGGTAGCAGCATCTTGGGTTAACGTCTATACCGTTATAGCTATAGATTTATGAATTTATGTTATGGAGGGGCAGAATTATATTATCACCGCTCAATTATCTGTCGCGGCTATCCTGTGCTTGTATTTGTTGCCGTCTTCTTGCAGTCTTTGTTATTTTTATTTATCGAGATATTTCTTAATTATTATTCAGGTGAGCTTATGAACCGAGGCCCGACGTCCAATAGTTATATGTCGCAGCGTTTACAGTTGCATTATGTCGACTGGGGCAATGAAGATGCACCGCCGTTGTTGTTAGTGCACGGTGGGCGCGACCACTGTCGCAACTGGGATTGGGTTGCGGAGCAGCTTAGCGAGGACTGGCATGTAATCTGTCCGGACTTACGTGGTCATGGTGATAGCGCTTGGTCTCCTGAGGGCAATTACAGTATCTCCTCCTATGTCTACGATTTGGCGCAATTGATCTACCAGAAGAAACTGTCACCAGTAACCATTATTGCGCACTCGATGGGTGGATTTATCAGCTTAAACTACGCGGCCTGTTTTCCTGATACGGTACGGAAATTGGCTGTCATCGAGGGTGTAGGAGCGCCGCGGGAGTGGATTGATGAGGAAGCCGTCAAACCGTTTGATCAGCGTGTTCGTGAGTGGGTTGATGTCAAACGCCATTCGGCGGGACGCTTCCATAAACGTTATCCATCGTTGGAAGATGCCTATCAGCGCATGAAAGAGGAGAATGGTTATCTTTCGGATGCGCAAGCTCACCACCTTACTCGTCATGGCATTAGTCAAAATGAAGATGGTAGTTATAGCTGGAAGTTTGATAACTACATGCGTTTTGCCCCGCCAGGGGATATGTCTATCGACAACTCTTATAAATTATGGAACAACATCAGCTGCCCGGTCAGGCTATTGTGGGGGGCAGATAGCTGGGCGCCAAATCCGGAAACTGACGGGCTGATGCAACACTTTAACAATGCAGAGCTTTCAGTTTATCAAAATGCAGGCCATTGGTTGCATCACGATCAAACCGAACAGTTTGTGGCAGAGATGAAAGCTTATTTATAGGCAGGTTTGAATATACTAAATAAACCTTGATTGGCAATGACGAGGGTAAGCAATGAATAAAAAAAGACTGGGTCGTAGCGGGATAGTTGTATCGGATATTTGCATGGGTACGATGACCTTTGGCAGTCAGGCGGATGAAAAAATGTCATTCGAAATTCTTGATCGAGCCTACGATGCCGGCATTGATTTTTTTGATACGGCAGAGATTTATCCGGTTCCCCCTGATATAAAATGGGCGGGGCGTACTGAAGAGATTGTTGGGCGATGGCTGAAAACAAAAAACCGCGATTCGATTATTCTTGCTACTAAGGTTGCTGGTCCCAGCCATGCTTGGTTTGAAGCGCCACTGAGAGGTGGAAAAACAGCGCTTGATCGACATCATATTATGCGTGCTGTTGAGGGTAGTTTGCGACGCTTGCAAACGGATTATATCGACTTGTATCAAACGCACTGGCCCGATGCGGACACTAACTACGAAGAAGTATTGCGTGTGCTTGATGATCTGGTTCGCGATGGCAAGGTTCGTGTTGTCGGCTGTTCTAACGAAACAGCTTGGGGTTTAACCAAGAGTCAATGGAAGTCGGAAATGCATGGGTTGATACGCTATGAAACCATCCAGAACAACTTCAGTCTTAATAATCGTCGCTTTGAGGATGAGTTAGCTCGTGTTTGTCGCCAGGAGCAGGTTAGTTTGATTCCTTTTTCACCGCTGGCCGGTGGGGTGCTCAGCGGCAAGTACAATAACGGTTTTCCGAAAAATGCGCGCTTCTCTTCGTATCATCAATCCGCTAATCGCCAGCAGGCCATGGCAGATCGCTTTGTGAATGAAAATAGTCTTGAGTCCGCCCGCCGGTTTATGAGTATCGCCGAGACTATTGGCCTCAGCCCCGTTACTCTGGCTACTGCCTGGAGCAAGCAGCATGATTTTGTTGCTTCGACCATTGTTGGTGCTACGCATGTTGATCAACTGGATGACATTTTAGCTGCCGCTGATGTGGTGTTGAGTGTAGAAACGCTGGCGGCGATTGATAAGGTGAGTAAAGAAATTCAATATCCAATGGGGTGATTTTTGCAGGCAAAACCAGCATAACAATTGTAATTAAAAACCTTTAATATAAGGTGCTGCCTAAAGAAACTGATTGGTTATTTAGTGCTAGTTATTTAGTAGTTAATCATTTGAAAATAAGGAGAAAGGTATGGCAAACGAAGGCTATCATGAACCTATAAGCGAGCTTTCTGATGAGACAAGAGATATGCATAGAGCTATCACTTCGCTGATGGAAGAGTTAGAAGCGGTTGATTGGTACAATCAGCGTGTCGACGCTTGCAAGGATGACGACCTGAGGCAGATTTTAATTCATAACCGGGATGAAGAAAAAGAGCACGCGGCCATGGTGTTGGAGTGGATCCGTCGTAAGGATTCCACCTTCGACGGTGAATTAAAAGATTATCTATTTACTGATAAACCCATAGCGCACAAATAATCATGCGTGATTAATCGCTCTGGAAAATATTGAATCAGCACTCGAGAGGGGTATGGCCATGGATGCGACTAAGCGCCCGGTGAATAAGCACAAGGCTTATCATGCTCATGTGTATTTTGATCGGGATAGTTTGCAGTTTGCATCAGGCTTGTGCGCGCAGGCCAGTGAATTGTTTGGTTTGCAGGTCGGCCGGGTGCATCAGCGTCTGGTTGGCCCGCATCCAAGGTGGAGTTGCCAAATTAGCTTTGCCAGCAAACACTTTGCTGATTTCATCGCTTGGCTTGACAATCACCGTAATGGTTTGACGATATTAGTACACGGTTTAACGGGTGATGATTTACAAGATCATACCGAGTATGCCTATTGGCTTGGTAAGGAGCTGGAGCTAAATTTGGCTTTGTTTAAACGGAATTAGTATCGACAGAATCAAAAATAGTGGGCGGTGAAGTGCGCCATTGGAGGGTGGAGACAATATCGGTGTGTAGAAAAATATTTTGAAGGAGCGAGCTTTACTCCTTGTCATGCTGGTTTTGATGATCTGGTTAGGTATTAATTCAGGAGAAATACGTGTCGGAACGGAATAGAATTGCACTTCTTATAGACTGCGATAACGTAAGCCATAACTCGATAGAAGGAGTGATTGAAGAGCTATCCAGGTTTGGTATGGTTAATGTCCGGCATGCACACGGAGATTGGAATAGCTCTTCGTTATCAGGATGGATTGATAAGTTACACCCTCATGCAATTCGCCCCATGCAGCAATTTGCGTATACCAAGGGGAAAAATGCCACCGATTCGGCCATGATTATTGATGCGATGGATCTTCTGTATAGCGGCACAGTAGATGCATTTGCGCTAATGACCAGTGATAGTGATTTTACACCCTTGGTGATGAGGTTGCTTGAAAGTGGTCTTCCGGTATATGGCTTCGGCGAGAAGAAAACCCCGCAACCATTTGTCGATGCTTGTTCGACCTTTATTTACACTGAAAATCTCGCTAAAGAAAAAGAAGATAAAGTTGGCAGCAAGCCGTCGGTAAAGTCAGGAAAGGCAAAGCTGAGGCAGGATGCTGCATTGGTAAAGCTATTGCGTACTGCAGTGGAGCAAACATCAGATGATGATGATTGGGCCCTAATGAGTAAAGTAGGGATGTATATTTCAAATAATAGTTCGTTTTCGCCTGTTAATTATGGTTATAAAAAGCTGGGTGATTTAATTCGGGCAACAGAACTATTTGATACTGAAATGAGAAACGATGGTAAGTCTCTATACATCAAAGATGCTCGAAAATAAATTGTTACAGAGCATTTTTAAGTCATGTCTATTGCTTGAGGGTATCATCGCGTCGCGCAGACTTGAGCTACAATAAAATTATTATTTTTAAATTAATGGATTGAAAAAAGCCGAGCTAACTCGGCTTTGGTGCTTACATTGAGGTTATCTTTAGTATTAAGCAGAGCGACGACGTGAGACAACCAGTCCGGCCAAGCCAAACGCAAGTAGAGCGATGGTAGCTGGCTCTGGTACTGATGTAGATGCCAGCGTAACGTTATCAATACCCCAGCCGTCGTTGTTGCCAGTGCCATTATCAAACAACAAGGTTGCACTGTTAATTAGCGAGTCCGAGATAAAGTAAGCATACAGAAGATTGCCATTATTTAATGAGCTGTTTAATTGCTCAATGTACTCGCTGCCGTCATCAAATATTAGTTTGAGTGCTGCCCCTTGGTCGTTTGCATCAGACAGGTAAAAACCAAAGGCGTTGGCGCTATTTAGGCTGCTACCGATATTCCAGGTTACGCCGTCAGCATCGTTACTGTCGAGCCAGTTAGAGCTGTAATTTTGTTGGCGGCCGAATTCACCAGTGTTGCTGTTTTCAAGCATTAATAAGTCAGAGTAAACATCGTCGCGGCCAGGGTTTTCGGCATTGGTCATAGTGAATGAGCCAACGGAAGTGTGGAAGGATTCAGCAGCAAGTAGCCAGCTGTTTTGATTGTTTGAACCGTTGTTGGCGGCGACAATAGTGCCGCTAGTACTTAGGCTGCCGTCAAATGTTTCGGTAATATGGGTGCTGGTAAGGGCTAAAAAAGATGCCTCTGCAGTGCTAGCATTTATTGCGCCATAGGCAACGTTTGATTGGATGATTGCGGCCTGTGTTGCAGTGCTGCATAGTGTGGCAAGTGCTAAAAAAGCTACAGATTTGAAGCGTAATATATTCACAATATTTTCCTTTTGTTGTTTGTTGTGGAGGCGCTCAGGCCGTCGATTAATAAATGATGTTGGGATTTAATATTCCATAGGTGGCGATAAAGCGAATACCGTGCCATCTTTTTATATCCTTGGTATATAAGGCGTGTGGCGTAGTTTGATGATTCTCGGATTTAAGTTTTGTAAGGTATTCCGACAGGGTGTAGGGGTTGTCTCTAAATTTATATACCGTTAATCAAAGGTCTGTAGTAGCCTGAGAACTCCGGTTAGAAAACATGTGTAAACAATGGCAATATTGAGGGAGAGCTGAAATGTCAACAACGACAAGTAAAGCAAGAGAAGAAGAGTTGGCTGCCAGTAAAGAGGCGGTAATGGACGCTTACGATAAGTTATTGGAAGCTAAAAATCATTTTAAACTGGCTGCTGAAGCGGCTGGTGTCGATATTAAAGATGAGGCCGTTGAGCAGCTTCTAAAGGGACGAGCTAAAACCGAGGAGCTGGGTGAGCAGGCGTCTGTTTTTGTACGTGAAAAGCCGTTGGCTACTTTAGGTATTGCCTTTGTTACTGGTTATATCGTGTCGCAACTATTTTCGCGCAGATGATTGAGTCGTCAGAATCAGAACATGCCGATGATAAAACTAAGCATGAGCCTGCCGATCAAGTAGAGCCGTTGCAGATATGGGCTGACTGGTTGCGAGATATAGCGACTATTGGTGCTGATACGCTGCAATTGTTACAGCTTGAAGTGCGACTCGCGATTAAGGATAGCAAGCGTTTACTAGTGCTGGCTTTGCTGTTTGTGCCTGTGCTCATGTTGACGTGGCTTGGTTTGGCGGTGTTGTTGGCCTGGTTGGTCTATTTGTTGGATTCATCGGTAACGCAGGGCTTACTCGCTTTTTTGATTATTCATGTGGCTGCTTTAATCGGTATTGTTGTTGGCTGGCGGCATTATAGGAAAAGTTTAAGTTTGCCGCTGAGCAGACAGCATATTCGTCAGCTTATGGGAGGGCAGGACCATGACACGTAAATCCTTGCGCCGTGAAATTCAATTGCTAAGTCAGCATTTGACGCTGGAGCAAGCACGATTACAGATCAGCTGTGAGCGATCATCGGTGGCTTTAAAAAACATTAATCCTCTATTGATAGTAGGTGTTGGCTTATTCGCTGGTGTAGTTGTACGTACTATGGGGCTGCGGGGGGCTTATAACACTATTAGTGCGGGGTTTAGTGCTTACCCTTTGCTTGTTAATAATATACGCCGCTTACTGGATTTGGGGCCTGGGTGATGAGTGATGCGGGCATGGAACCGTCTACTGTAGACGAGAGTGCAGTAAACAAGCCATTAACCATTACCGCTGCGTCTGAGCGTTTTAGCTTTGCCAGTACAGGCTACGGATTACTGGCGCTGGCGCTTCTTTATACCTTGTATTTCGCCAAGTCTTTGCTAATGCCTATTGTTGTGGCGATGTTGTTTTCGTTGCTGCTTAGCCCGATGGTGGCACTATTTAAGCGCTTTTATGTTCCCCGTACTCTATCGGCAATCTTGTTATTGGCTATGATCGGTGGGCCGGTGACGGTATTGGTCATTAACTTGGCTGAGCCTGCGCAAAAATGGGGAGCACAGCTGCCTGAGCTTTCCTCGCATCTAATAGATGAGCTGGATAAGCTTAGCTCGGCATTAAGTCCTGATGCGGTGGCGGGGGTCGATGAGGGCGCGTCTGCTTCCAGGGAGAAAAATTCTGGCTGGTTTAGTTGGTTCAGTGATGAGGCGCCGGTCGCGGTTAAAGAGCCGGATGATAATGGCAGTAGCGCGCTTTCAGATCGTGTTATGCAAGGTGGTATCGAGGCGATGATATCTATATTGGGTGCGACGCCTGTGGTCATTGCGCAGTTTATGACGTTTGTTATTTTAATATTGTTTTTATTGATTTTTGGTCCGGGTTTACATGACAGTTATTTAAAAACCTTCCCCAGTCGTCAGCCGGTTATTTTAATAAAAAAACTACAGAAAGAACTTTCTCGCTATATTGTCACCGTGACGGTGATCAATACGGGGCTGGGAATGTTTACTGCCGGTGTATTTTGGTTAATGGGTGTGGACGACGCGATACTTTGGGGGGCGCTGGTTGGTGTGCTCAACTTTGCGCCGTATGTCGGCCCTATTATCGCGCTTGTTATGCTCTGTTTGGCCGGTGTTACTCAGTATGGTGTGGGAATGTTTTCACTGATGCCAGCTGCAGTCTTTTTTGGTATTAATTTGCTAGAGGCGCAATTTATAACTCCGACGGTGTTAGGGCGCCATATGCAGCTTAATCCATTGGTGTTGATTGTTTGGTTGCTGATATGGGGTTGGTTATGGGGGCCTGTTGGCGTATTGCTGGCGGTTCCCTTGTTGGTATGTCTTAAGCTTGCAGCCGCGCAATTAAATATTCTAAACAAATGGGTACGTTTGATTGAGACGAGTACTTGATATATTTCACAAAGCTCAATTGTTGATTCGGATTAACGATGTAGGTGAGGGGTCAATATAGTGTACAAAGGGCCTGCTTGTTTTCAGTAAGCAAATATTTTTCTGTAGTCACTGTCCTAAGTAAACTTAACTTTTGTAGGGTTAAGTTTATTAGCTTTGCCTGACGATTGCTTATTGAACTTCGCGTAGTGTTAGTGCTAATCAGCGTTCTAATTGGTAACCGCGATTCCAAAATAAGTCTCTGTCTGTTAATGTTAAATGCTTTTATTATCAATAATTTGTCTAGGATTAGCTGCGCCGATGACCTCACTGCCATCTTGTAAAATTTTTCTCGCTCGATTCATTCTGTCGTCAGTTTTTTTATTGCTCGGCTTTACTCACCAGAGCCATGCGGCAGGGGTGCCTGTTGCTGTTAGCAGTGTTAAGGAACAAGCTATTTTCCGTCAGGTCGAGCTAACTGGCTCAGTGACGTCGCCGAGCGTGGCAAGGCTATCGCCCGCTAT
>JBAYQJ010000008.1:0-112192 GCA_041677245.1 Spongiibacteraceae bacterium
AGCGAAGAAGTTATTCGAAAGTATGTTCAAGACCAGCTAAAGGTAATGAACAAAGGCGAAAAATCTAGCAGCCAACTCGGATTGTTTTAAAACTCGGTCGCTTGCGGCCGAGTTGTTTATAAACCCTAATCCCAGATAGCGCGTTAGCCCTGAAAATGGGGCCTGTTAATGCACGCCACTAGCTGACCTACTTACTCAGTGAGCGGTATTATGATTTACATGCGTCACTGCTTTTAAGTCAACGTTAATGGCCTTCAGGACTTTCATAACGGTATCGAACTGAGGCTTAGCTCCCGGCCTAAATGTTTTATACAAACTCTCTCGACCAAGGCCACTCACTTTTGCAATTTCAGTCATTCCACGCCCCTTGGCAACATAGCCAATAGCTCGGATCAACTCGTCTGTATCACCATCCGCCATAACCATGGAAAGATATTCTGCAATATCCTCTTCGTTGCGAAGCTGTTCGGCCATGTCAAACTCAGGCAAATCTGCCACTTTAATTTTTTTAACCATAGCTCAATCCTCCAGAAGTTTAGCTCTGTCTTTGGCTGCACTAACATCATTACTCTGAGTAGATTTATCTCCTCCGCCAAGCATGACAATTAATGTATCTCCATGCTGTACGTAATACATACGCCAACCAGGACCAAAGAACTCACGCATTTCATAAACACCTTCGCCAACGGGGGCTACATCGCCCAAGAGGCCTCGACTAGCTTTTTCTAAACGACGAGACAAGCGAAGTCGAGTCTTGCTGTCCTTAAGACCGTTAAGCCAATTACTAAATTCATCAAGATGCTTAATTACATACATAGCAGCACTGTATCCTTCTGGATACGCTATTGCAAATCATTCCTGTGAGTAAAATTAACAACAGCCCTAAAGTGAATTAATCATGCTCACTTCAAAGCGGATTAAGACATATTAAACGGAGTTAATGGCCAACCAGCCTGAGCGGCGCAGGCAATATTTCTAGTCACACTTAAAGGAGGTAGCCCAGTGGAAATTTAATATAGTTACTCGCTGTAGCGATACTAGACTCATCCAAGGTAATGTAATTAATCGCTTGGATGGTGTTAACAACACCTGCTCGGTAGGCACTACGAGTTCTTTTGTTCTGGTTTCCAGAAGCTGGCTGCAACTAGCGACAGCGGAAATCCAGGTCTTCAGAAAATCGCTGTATCAAGCCATGCGCCTTTGAGAGACTAGTCCCACCTGCGAAAAGCGTCTGGATACTATCACTTTGATGCTCAGCAACAGCTTTTAGCACAAGAACTGAATACCAGTCCTTTTCAACGAAAGCGGGATCGATACCTAGCTCCGAGGCAATGTCCCGAACTGCCTCAGGGTCAAGAAACATACTGATACTTTATCGATATACCGTCATAAGCCATTTTGCGGGTAACCCTGCCTTTTACTGCAATCAACCGGCCGGTAGGCACCTGAGTTGTTTGGCCATTGTTATATCTCTCCAGATCCTTGGCTGGCACCACCTGAACTTTCAGTTTTTCGATAAGCGCCTCTGTCGCCAAAGCTGGCAGCGGCTTTACCGGTATCAACTTCCCAGTTAAAGACGAGCGCTTGGCTCTAGCATACAGACCCTGCCCAAATTTAATCAAAGTCTCATCACTAACCAGCTGCCTCAATACCCGCCCGACCTGATCACGATCCGACAAATCAAGGAAATCCTTTGGCGTGAACACAGCCCCCTTGCTTCGGTTAATCCGATATTTCACTTTGCTTTTCAATGATTTAAGTGCCACGTCAAAACCCCAACAAAAATACGACAGTGATATGCTGCAAATATACGACAATATAAAGTCAAATTTAATTATTTTTTATGTTAAAAAACAATAAGATATGCCAACCTTATTACAATCCACCAATATAGTTTTTTAAATTTAACGAAGTGGTATTTTTCATCTATAGCTATATCAAACGGAGTAAAAAGGGCTCTACATCATTAACAGGGGACAGCAACGGACGCAAAACCGATCCGGTATTATCAACAGGGTTCGATGAATGCTATCCCCCGTTAAGTGGGTAGAGCCCATGGGCACAATGTGGACACAATAGGTTGAAAAGTGATTGGGGGAATGGCGGAAATTTAAGAAAAGTTAAAAATATACAGTAAAAACAAGAACTTAAAGTGGTGCCCGGGGCCGGACTTGAACCGGCACGACCTTGCGATCGGGAGATTTTAAGTCTCCTATGTCTACCGATTCCATCACCCGGGCATAGAGGGGGGATAACTTTTTTATAGTTGGGGACGGTCCGCCAACTTTGGGCTGCCCTAGGGCTAGCCAATTTAAAATGGAGGCGCGGGTCGGAATCGAACCGGCGTACACTGAGTTGCAGTCAGCTGCATGACCACTCTGCCACCGCGCCTTTAAACTATTACCGAACTAAACGGCGTACACTGAGTTGCAGTCAGCTGCTCTCTCAATCTACAACAAGCACTCTGCCACCGCGCCTTTAAACTATTACCGAACTAAACGGCGTACACTGAGTTGCAGTCAGCTGGCTACCTCAATCTACCACAAGCACTCTACATACGACTGTGCCTTGCTACTAAACTTACCACTAATAAAGCAGCTAAAAATTGGAGCGGGAAACCAGGTTCGAACTGGCGACCTCAACCTTGGCAAGGTTGCGCTCTACCAACTGAGCTATTCCCGCAACATTTTTGGTAAGCCTTTTATACTCACGTCGCTAACTGTCTTGTGAACAATTTTGCTAACGCCCTGTATTCAAGGAGCGCCTATTCTAATGGGTGCGCCTTGATAGTCAAGAAAACACTGCTTAAGTTTTAAAAAAATCTGCTTAAACCTTTGTTTTCGATCAGTTTTTATCCGTTATTTCAAGCTATCGTCATTATTTAGCTCAAAGGTGGGCCATGCAGCCTTTAAGTAGATGATCATCGTCCACAAAGTAAGCAATGCTGATAGGTAAAATAAAGCGAAGCCTATTTGTATTAAGGTGCCTGCTCGCTCGGGAACTGCAGCCAGCAATACCAGTATAGAAACTATTTGCAGGGTGGTTTTGATTTTACCCAAATAGGAAACCGCCACGCTGGTACGAGAGCCCAACTCTGCCATCCACTCACGCAGGGCTGAGATAACGATCTCACGCCCAATAATCACCATCGCTGGAATGGTAAACCACCACTCGCCTACCCGCTCTACTAATAACACCACGGCAATAACGACGATGAGTTTATCCGCAACCGGGTCCAGGAAGGCACCGAAGGGCGTGGTCTGGTTGAGCTTACGGGCAAGGTAACCATCTAGCCAATCGGTTAAGCCAGCAATCGCAAAGATTGCCGCTGTTACCAAATGACTCCACTCATACGGAAGATAGAAAATTGCAACGAAAATCGGGATCAGTACGATCCGAAGCAATGTCAGTGCATTGGGTATATTCATTTAAAGGCCATAATTAAGTATCAGCGATAGATTTTACCCATTATGCAGCGCTGCCACTATATCCAATGCAAGTTTTTCACTAATTCCTGGAATACTGGCTAAATCTTCGGCACTTGCGGCCTTAATTTCCTGCCAACCGCCGAAATGACGCAGTAAATCACGCCGCCGCTTAGGGCCGACGCCGGGAATTCCTTCCAGTGGCGACTCGCGACGCTTTTTATCGCGGCGCTGTTTATGCCCGGTGATGGCAAAGCGGTGGGATTCATCCCGAATATGTTGTACTAGGTGCAAGGCAGCAGAATCTGAGGGCATGACAAACTCCTCACCAGTATCAGCCCGATATAATACCTCAAAGCCCGCTTTACGGGTGGTGCCTTTGGCCACGCCAACTACCAGTAAATCGGTAATTTGTAGCTCTTCTAACATATTAACGGCTTGTTTAACCTGCCCTTTGCCACCATCTATAAATAAGATATCGGGCATTGCCCCTTCTCCGGATTTAATCCGGGTATAGCGGCGACTCAAGGCTTGATGCATGGCAGCGTAGTCGTCCCCACCGGTGATACCTTCGATGTTAAACCTTCGATAATCAGACTTAAGCGGGCCGTTGGTATCGAAGACTACACAGGAAGCTACGGTAGCCTCGCCGCTGCTATGGCTGATATCAAAGCACTCTAAGCGTTTCGGTACCTCTTCCAGTTTGAGCGCGTCTTGCAAAGATTCAAACCGCTGATACATAGTTTGTTTGTTGGCTAAGTGCCCTGCCAGATTTTGTTTGGCTGTTTCTATCGCTAACTGTAGCCATTTAGCACGATTGCTACGCACGCTGCTGCTGATTATAGTTTTGCGCCCTAACTTTACGGTTAGAGCCTCTGCTAAAGCGTTACCACCCTCCAGCTTGTGGCTGACAACGATTTCACGGGGGCGATCACCAGCACCATTGCTGCCTTCGTCGACCAAATAATATTGCGCCAAAAAGGCCTCTAAAACCTGCCCGGCATCTTCGTCCAAATACACTTTAGGGAAATAGCTTTTACTGCCCAAAACACGCCCGCCACGAACAAACAGGATTTGTATACACACAACACCGGCGGTGTATTCACAGGCGGCGATATCGATATCACCTGTCTCGCCCTCTATATATTGGCTGGCCTGCACCTGTTGTAGCGATTGAATTTTATCACGGCAATCGGCGGCATGTTCAAAAGCCAATTCAGCCGCCGCCGTTTCCATCTCATCCGCTAATTCATTGATGAGGGTTTTATTTTTACCCTCTAAAAACATAATCGTATGACGCACGGCTTGCTGATATTCATCAGCTTCTATTTTTGCCACGCAGGGGGCACTACAGCGATTGATTTGATGCTGTAAACAAGGCCGCGAGCGATGGCTAAAAAAGCTATCATCGCATTGACGCACCATAAATATTTTTTGTAAAAAATTAAGGCTATCTTTAACTGCACCGGCACTAGGATATGGGCCAAAATATCGGCCCTTGGATTTTTTTGCGCCACGATGAATGGTTAAACGAGGAAACTCATGCTGGGTGGATAAATAAATATAGGGAAAAGATTTATCATCCCGTAATAAAATATTATAGGGCGGACGTTGTTGCTTAATTAAATTGTGTTCAAGTAATAAAGCTTCTGCCTCGGTATTGGTAACCGTAACTTGAATCGATGCAATTTTTTTAACCAGGGCTGCTGTTTTTATCGCTAAGCCCTGCTGCCGAAAATAACTGGATAAACGATTTTTTAAATTTTTTGCCTTACCGGTATAAAGGATGCTGCCGCTGGCATCATACATTTGGTAAATACCGGGTTTATGAGTTACTGACTTTAAAAAGCTAAGGTGATCAAACGCCGCAGGTGCAGCTTCTGGTTTTACCGGCTCTATTGCTGCGCCTGTAGCATCTGCTTTGTTAATGATATCGTTTTTGCTCATAGTTAATTTATACGGCTGCGTTTCCGCCGATTATACGACGAAAGGTAAGATTGATTCTTCCCTCTGTGGGCTGTGTGGTCTTGGCGACTTGATGCTGCCAACAACGCTGAGTACTGCCCTGCATGACTAATAATGAACCCGGCTCTAAATCGATGTGCAGCGGCGCGGCTGTTTTGTTGACCAAGCTGCGCAGGGAAAAACGGCGAGTTGCACCTAAACTCAAGGAGGCGATGATCGGTGCTGTGCCAAGCTCCGGTTCGTCGTCACTATGCCATGCAACACTATCATTGCCGTCACGATAATGATTTAGCAGCACGCTATTAAACTGCACATTCAAGTATGTTTCGAGCTGCTGCTTGAGTGCTTGCAAGCATGGTGTCCACGGGAGTGGCTTCATAGTCAAGCCCGAGTAACTATAAGCGGCTTCGCGATCACCATACCAGGCATTCAAACGCGGGATTAACAAAGGCTTGCCGTAAATCCTGATGGTATCCTGACGCCACTGGATCTCTTTTAACAGGGTTTGATAAGTAGACTGCGGCTCAGCTAAAAATTGCGGGTAGTAATGAATATCAGCATCGGGGATATCAAGAGCGTAAGTCGCTGGAGCGAAGAGTTGTTGTTGCATGAATTTGTATCCGCCATCCCCATCGATTACGCGCCAGCTGGTTAGTGCTCAACCACTTGAGGACCCACATTTTGCACAATAGCAGGCTCTATTTCTAGCTGTACAGAAAATTGTTGCTGAATATCTTGCTGAATAGCTTCCGCCAAGGCAATGACCTCACTACCTGTAGCGTTATGGTAATTGACTAACACCAATGATTGTTGTTGATGCATACCTACTGAGCCATCACGCAAACCTTTCCAGCCAGCTTGCTCTAACAACCAACCGGCCGCAAGCTTTACCCTACCCTCGGCCATTGGGTATTGCACCATCGCAGGGTATCTTGCTAGTAAAACCTTAGCTTGCTCTGCAGTAATGATGGGGTTTTTAAAAAAGCTGCCCACATTGGGTAATTCGGCAGGATTAGGTAATTTACTCTGCCTGATCGCAATCACCACGTCGGCAATTTGTTGCGGGGTAGGCTGTTGAATATTGCGTTGGTTTAATTCATTGCTCAACGCGGCATAGTGATTATGCGGCTGTGGTGTTTGCTGCAAAATCAAACTAACTTCACTAATAATAAAACGATGCTTTAATTGTCGTTTAAATATACTGTCGCGATAGGCAAATTCGCACTCGCTTTTATTCAAGCTGCGCCAAACCTGCTGCTCGATATCCCAACCGCTTACGCTGTCGAATACATCAACCAGCTCAACGCCATAAGCACCGATGTTTTGTATCGGCGCTGCACCGACCGAGCCTGGGATCAGTGACAGGTTTTCAAGGCCGTATAACTTATTGGCGAGGCAATACTCGACCAAGCCGTGCCAGCGTTCACCGGCAGCTGCTGTCACCCTCACCAAACCAGCCGTAGCAGGCTCAAGTAGCTCCCAACGAATCCCCTCCAGTTTGATATGCACCACCAAACCACAGTAATCATCTGTTAGAACAATATTACTGCCACCACCCAATATCAACACTGGCAAGTGCCGCTGCTCAGCAAACGCTAATACTTCAGGGATATCTTCAGCAGAACGAACTTCACAAAAATAACGTGCACTGGCCTCGATCGCCAACGTATTAAAAGCCCGCAGAGAAACATGTTGCTGAATTGTTGGCATTAGACCTTCAATGAGTGTTTTTGAATAATATATTTGAGCAAACCAGCACTGGCGCCTTCAACCAAATCGAGTACCAACTCAAAACCATCGCCCTCTCCATAATAAGGGTCTGGCACCTCTAACGGAGTTGATGAGTCGTGAGCGTGTGTATAGGGTAAAAACAAGCCTAGCTCGCCTTGGTATGCAGCGGGCTTTAGACGCGTTAAATTCGCCAGATTATCGCTATCCATCGCCAGTATATAATCAAAGTGATCAAAATCAGCCTTCGACACTTGCTGCGCTCGCAAACCAGATAAATCATAACCCCGCCTGGCCGCCGCTGCGGCAGAGCGAGCATCAGGTGACTTGCCTATATGCCAGTCAGCCGTACCGGCCGATTCAACTGATATGTGTTCACTCAACTGTGCCGACTTTACTCGCTGTTCAAACACGCCATGCGCCGTTGGCGAGCGACAAATATTGCCCAAGCAAACAAATAAAACCTTGATACTCATACTGCTACTGTCGCTCCTGTAAAAAATAAAACACAAGCAGTGGGGGCCTATTGGAACAAGGCCCTCACTGCTTGTAAATCCTGCTCGGTATCAATACCTGCGGGAATAGCTGCGCAGGCCTGACTGGCAAGAATGGTAACGCCATTCTCCAGTGCGCGTAACTGTTCCAGCTTTTCAGTTAACTCCAATGAGCTAGGCTGCCAACCGACAAATTGGTGTAAAAACGATACCCGGTAAGCATAGATACCAATATGCCGATAGTAGTTAACACCCTCGGCTAAGGTTTTATTATCGCCCGAAAAGTTATCTCTGGCCCAAGGTATCGGTGCGCGTGAAAAATACAGCGCCCTACCCTGATTATCGATAGTAACTTTTACCGCATTGGGATTGAAGATTGTTTCCACATCGTCAATTTTCTCTACTAGAGTTGCCATTGCTGCCTGGCTATTATTCGCCAGTGTAGCAGCAACCTGGTCTATTACCTCAGGTGGAATCAATGGCTCGTCACCCTGCACGTTCACCACAATATGATCAGCTGGCAGGTTTAGCATAGCAACTACTTGCTGCAGGCGGTCGGTTCCAGATTCATGGTCAACTGCCGTCATACAAACCTGCGCCGAAATAGCTTTGGCTACATCGGCAATACGTTGATCATCAGTGGCGATAATCACCCGCTCGGCACCACTTTTACTGGCCTGCTCGTAAACACGCTGAATCATGGTTTTACCAGCAATATCAACCAGCGGTTTACCGGGTAAACGTGTCGATGCATAACGGGAAGGGATAATAACGCTATAACTCATGGTTCACTCCACAGCACTGATTTGTCGGTGCTGCTTTTTAAAATAAATTGTTTTTTAAATAGATTGTTTTTTGGCGGGCAGTATTTTTGAGTGTAACTGAGCAATAATGGCGGTGTAAAACGCTTCATCAATAACAGCCTCAACCGGTAAATACCAACAGCGCCGCTGTAGCTCGTCGCTGAGACCCTCAATAAAGCGTACTTTAACTGCATCCTTTTCCGTCATGATAACAGGCAGTTGATCATCAAACTGTAAATCCTCGGCGGTAAAGTCATGGTGGTCAGCAAAGCTGTGTTCGATAGGATTAAACCCTGCCTGACGCAAGCTGGTGTAAAAGCGCTGCGGATTACCAATACCGGCAACAGCATGTACTTGTTTTGAATATGGCCAGGCCGCCACTTCAATCGTGTTCGAGGTATCATCAACTGAGTGTAACCCTATCAACGCCTGCCCGCGTAACTGCATGGTTTGTTCGGCCAGAGGGGTTTTTCTGTCTGGCAATACCTGCGTTAAACCGCCACCGTTAACGACCACATAATCTGCCCTGGCAATACGGCTAACGGTTTCGCGTAGCGGCCCCGCTGGTAGCAATAAACGATTACCAAAACCGCGCTTACCATCCACCACCACAATTTCAATATCACGTTGCAGCGCGTAATGCTGTAAACCATCGTCGGCAATGATGACATCACAATCACTATGGGCTAAAAGATGCTTAACCGCAGCCCTGCGATTAGCGTCGATCACCACCGGAACCTGCGTGCGCAAGGCCATCAACAAAGGCTCGTCGCCACAGTTAGACGGGCTATCGTCAGCTTGCACCCAATAAGGATAACTCGGTGCCTGGCTGCCGTAGCCACGACTTACAATACCCGGTTTAAAACCAGCTTGTTGCAACGCTTGTACCAAGGCAACCACTAAAGGGGTTTTGCCCGTGCCCCCCACCGCAATATTCCCGACCACAATCAGCGGCACAGCGCTGGCCGCCGAAGGTAGCCAACCCCACTGAAAAAATTTATGCCGAAGGCCGATCAGTAAGCCGTACAGACAGGAAAGTGGCAACAATAAGTACAGCCAAAAGGACTGTTGATACCAGGCCCGAACGAGAAAATGCTCTTGCTGCTGTTTTTGTTTGAGTTCGGAGTTGGCCATTCAGTGGGTACTTGTTATAACGGGTTTATATGCCCTTAGGTTTAACTGCCTTTAGGCTTTTGCGTGGTAAGGCTCAATTGACTAAAGCCAAGTTGCCCCGCTGCATCCATGGCGGCTATAACCGCTTGGTGCGGTGTTTGTGCATCGGCGGTAATCACCAGCGGTTGCTTGCGATCCCCGGCCGCCACTTGCTCTAGCGCGGCTTTAATCGATTCTATTTTGGTAGAGACAACGCTACGGCCATTGATAGCGTACTGTCCATTAGCATCGATCACTATTTCAATTTGCTGAGCGAGCTCTACGTTTTCTTCGCCTGTGGCTTCAGGTAAATCCAAGCTCAGGTGTGTCTCTTTGGTGAAGGTAGTCGACACCATAAAAAATATCAGTAGCAAAAACACCACATCAATTAATGGTGTGATATTAACTTCTACCTGCGAGCCTTTTTGACGTTTAAATTGCACAGCAATGAATTCCCATCAAGTTTCTTTTATTAACTTCTATGTTAAGTATCAACGTCCTCTCATCATTAACCGCTATTTAATATCCACTTTACGATCGCCATGTAGTGCATCAACCAATTTAATGGTGTCTTGCTCCAGAGTTACCACGACTGTATCAATGCGACGCGAATAAAAGCGATGCATAATCAATGCTGGAATAGCCACACTTAAACCTGCCGCTGTGGTAATAAGCGCCTCTGATATACCACCCGCCAACACCCCTGCGTTACCCGCGCCTTGCAGCATAATCGCATTAAACACTTTAATCATACCGATAACCGTGCCCAACAAGCCAAGCAAGGGCGCAATAGCCGCGATAGTGCCTAGCGTATTCAGGTAGCGTTCCATTTCATGGATTACCTGACTGGCGGCCTCTTGAATACTTTCTTTCATTACATCACGACCATGTCGAGAATTACTCAAGCCGGCGGCGAGCACCTGGCCTAGCGGTGATGACGCCTTTAGCTCACGAATTTTTGCCGCATCCAGCTGATTGTTTTTTATCCAGCCCCAAACCTGGGCCAGCAAATGACGCGGTGCAATTTTATCAGGGTTTAAAGCGAGAAAGCGCTCTATACAGATGGCCGCTGCAGCTATGGAGCAAATAATGATGGGAAGCATCAACCAGCCGCCCGCTTTGAGCAATTCAAACACGTAGTCTTCCTCTAATGAATTTTAACCAGTACTGTTGAGCGATAGTAACTGCCGCTCAGCTATATTATTAGGTAAACCAAAGCCTCCTCTAAATGCTAAAAAATCCAAAACCAAAGCCAGCAAATAAAACAGGGTTGACGCATTATACTGGCCCGCACGCTAAAAACTATGATGCATCCGACTTCTTTGCTAATTAATAACGCGCTTTGGCAACAACCAGTAACGTTGATAACCTGCTCGGTAAGATTGAGGGACTTGCAGCTGACCGTCGACCACCCGAAATTCTACCGCCCCGCTTTCAGCACTGCTAAACAAATTACTACCCCATTGCCGATAACGCTGCACCACATCAACTCTAGGGTGAGCAAACCGGTTGCGGTAGCCGTGGTTAAACACCACATAAGCTGGGTCGACGGCTTTAATAAAGGGCCATGTCGATGAAGTGGCGCTGCCATGGTGGGGTGCAAATAATACCGTTGCTGGCAGCAAATCAAATCCTTGATTGACTAAGGCTAGCTCAGCCTCCCGCTCAATATCTCCAGGCAGTAAAAAATGAACATCCGCGCTGCTTATCCTGAGTATGCAAGATGCATTATTGCCCTGCCACCCACGCGCTTTTTGCCCACTGCTAACAACCAACTCCGATCTGATAAACTGAAAATCGACACCATTCCAACTCCAGCTATCGGCCGCGGCACAGGGCTCTAACGCCAAAGCAGGATGATACCCCTGAGGTGCAATCAGAGACTCACCACCGAATAAACGCCCTACCTGCATCTGTTTTACCAATTTATACCAGGCACCGGCATGGTCATTATCAGCATGGCTTATCACTAATCGATCAATACGATTAATCGCCTGACTGCGCAAATAAGGCATCAGTACAGCGGTTACCGTATCAAAATCTTCACCCAGCGTCGGACCGACATCGTAGACTAATACGTGATCGCGGGTTTGCACCACCAGCGATAAGCCCTGCCCCACATCAAGCGCCGTCACACTGATATCTCCCTGTTTTAATGGCGCAGGAACTGACAGCAGCGGCAATAACAACACCAACCCCATCCAACGTAATGGCCAGCCTTTAGGCAATAACAGCAACACGATGCCAATCAGGCCTATCAGATTAATCCATAGAGCCTGCGCAGGCACCGCCATCAGCGCCCAGCCACCATGACGCTGAATAAAATCCAGGGCCGTAAGGCTATAATCCAGCACCTGATCCAGCAGCTGCCAAATGATCAATGCCAGCCCCTCACTGACTCCCGCTACGAGTATCGCGATTAAATTAAACGGTACGATCAACACACTGAATAACGGCACCATTACGACATTAACGACTGGTGATAACAAACTGACTCGACCAATCAACATCGCCAAAAAAGGCAGCAACCCGATAAAAACTAAATACTGGGATTTAAACCAGCGTCGACGTTGCTGTGCATAATCCCTGCGACCAACGGCACCAAAGATGATGCAGGTAACCGCGGCAAAGGATAACCAAAATGACAAGCTTACTGGTGACAAGGGGTCTATCAACAAACAAATCAATAACGCTACTACCAAGCCTTGCAAGGCAGCGATATTGCGGTGAGCCCAAATAGCAGCCATGTACACGGTCACCATAACCAATGCGCGCTGGGTCGGTAGCGAAAACCCTGCCATCAGCGCATAGGCTGTAGCGGCTCCAACAGCAGCCAGCGCGGCCCACCGCTCAGCGTGGAGATGCGGCCGAACAATATTCACCAGCAGCCCAATGATGACAAACACCCACCCTGCAACCAAACCGACATGCAAGCCCGAGATAACCATTAAATGGGTAGTCCCTGTAGCGGCAAATAGATCCCACTGCTCCCGGCTAATAGCTCGCTTATCACCGATCAATAACGCTTTCAGCAAGCTGCCGTTGTGCAGCTCGCAGCTACCAGCTTCGATGTGTCGATGAGTTGGAGGCTCCAGTGAAATTGATGTGTGCTTGCACAGCGAATCTATATAACGGGACAAGCCCCAGCGCCAGCGGTCCAAGCTCCAGTAGCGATCATCTAACCGTTGATTATTTGCCTTTTTTTGCACTGTCCCCACAGCGCCTATACCCTGCTGGATTAGCCACGTCTGGTAATCAAAACCGGCGGGGTTAGCCATACCGTGGGGGCGTTTTAACACCACCGTTAAACGCCACCGCTGCCCTGGCTCCAGCACTGTTTGCCCATACCATTTCAGTCGCAAACGCTTGATGCCATCAACACAGCCCCCTGCTGGTGGCTGTTTACAAACGGCCCCCGCCACCGCCAGATCAAAGCGCTGTACCGGCTCACCGTAGGAGGAATAGGTTTCAGGTAGATTCACAATCGCGCCTTCAACCGATAGTGGCTGACCTTCATAGATCTCTGTCAGCTGCGAGCCGATAACGCCGTAGCCATACACAACGCCCCAAAATACGCCACATAGAACCAAAAAAGGAAGCAGGAAATAACCACGATAAAACACGCAAAAACCACAGCTAATCACCAGCAGCAGCAAGCCTATAAACGAGGGGAGTTGTGGAAACAGACTGACTACAGCTATGCCTAGCGAAACGGCAATCATCCTTGATAACACGCATTTCCTCCTGCTTCGCATCCAGCGCAAGCATTCATATTCCATTACCCTAAACACGACGACGCTGGAAATTTAGCCGAAGACTCCTGCAGAGCATAACCCCAATCGACCAGCGACGGTATTTTTAACTAGCGGCTAGAGAACCGACTAATTTCCATGCATAATACGCTCGCATCGATATTGTCGCTGCTTACTATTTGGCACGAACTTATATAATCGGTGCACACCCCTAAAGTTTACGTCATCTAGATCCAGCGACATATTATCCAGTAAGCGTTAGCCCAGTAAGCAAGGCCCAATAAAATATACTGTGATATCTGGTTTCAGGAAACTATGCCGTTATGGCTCGTAAATTTATTAAGCGTTTTATTCCAGACTCTGACTGGATCAAGCAACAAAAGTCGCTGCAAATATTAGGCGTATGGATCCATGACCCCAATATTTGGCACTTGACCCGTCACTCCGTTGCCACCGCCGCTTTTATTGGTTTTTTTGTGGCTTTTATTCCGCTTCCTTCACAAATGATTCTCGCGGCATTACTCGCTGTATTTTTACGCGCCAATTTAGCAATATCAGTCGCTCTGGTATGGATTACTAATCCGCTCACCATGGCACCGATTTATTATATTGCCTATAAAGTTGGCGCAGTAATATTAAACACACCACCCGAACATTTTGCCTTTGAACTATCATGGGACTGGCTATCATCTGGTGTTACGCATAACTGGCAGCCCTTCTTACTCGGCTGCTTATTATGCGGGCTGTTTTTTGGCTTGCTAGCCTCTACCATGATTCATGTTGCTTGGCGCCGACACACAGTCAAACGCTGGCATGAGCGGCGCTCAATACGAGAAGCACGCAAGTCGAATAATTCAACTCACTGATAGCGCAATGCCTCTGCTGGATTAACCCGCGATGCCCGCCATGCGGGATAAATCGTCGCCAGTAAGCTCATACCAAACGCCGTAGCACAAACCACCGCAACATCGGACCCGCGTAAATCTGAAGGTAAATAATTAACGGGATACACATCAGAGCTCAAAAAGTGGATATGTAAAATTGCCTCTAAACCAGCAACGATATCAGTGATAAACAGCGACAACAAGACACCGATAGTAGCGCCGCCAAGGGTGCCAATAATGGCTATCATCGTTCCCTGCACCATAAATATAGCCATAATTCCCAGCGGGCTAGCGCCAGCTGTGCGTAAAATCGCAATGTCACCGCGCTTATCGGTCACAATCATCACCAATGCAGAAACGACATTAAACGCTGCCACTGCAATAATAGTCAGTAGCATCAACCCAACTAATTGCTTGGATAACTGAATGGCCGAATATAGGTTGCCATGGGTCCGGGTCCAATCCCGGGTGGTGTAACGATAGGGAATATTCTGGCTTAGCTCCCAACTAACTCTTGGGGCCTGAAAGGTATCCTTGAGGGTTACTCGCAACCCTTGACTGCGCTCGCCCTCTGGCATTAGCGCCAGCGCCTGATTGATAGAAATCAAGGCCACTGCTTGGTCCAACTCAGTCCCTGTATCAAATAAGGCGCCCACGGTCACCCGGAGAAACCTTGGTCTGATACTGGATTTACCGTTATCCAGTGGCACCATTATATTAAGGCTATCGCCAGCCAGCACACCTAAACGCTCGGCCAGAGCTGCACCCAGTAAGATAGAGGTGCTCAAATTTTCGGGGCTATCTTGCAAAGCAGCCAAGGCGCTTGGGTCAACATAATCGCCAATAATCGATACCGAAGCTTCCCGAGTAGGATTAATACCGTAGATCATTACCCCCTCAACCTCGGATCCCCGCAATAGCATTGCATTTAATTGCGCGAAGGGTGCTACCGCTTTGACATCCGGGTGCTGAATAGCTTTTTCTTCTATCAACTGCCAATCACTTTGCCGATCTTTAACTGGGCCATAGGAAAAAATAGTCACCTGCGGCACCAAACCGAGAATCCGAGTACGCATTTCATGGTCAAAGCCGTTCATTACTGACAGCACCACAATCAATAAAGCAACGCCTACAGCCATCCCCAACATCGCTACCAAGGAGATAAACGAAACCAGTTGACTGCGGCGCTTGGCACCGGAGTAGCGAATACCGATAAATAAGGGATAAGGATTAAACACGTCGCCTACCCTTCGCTTAACTGGCCATCGACCAGTATCAGCTTTCGATCCATGCGCTCGGCCAAGGCGGCATCGTGGGTCACCACGATAAAGCTGGTGCCCAATTGCTGGTTTAACTCCAGCATCAGTTCATGGATAGACTCTTTGGTATGATGGTCAAGGTTGCCGGTGGGCTCATCCATCAATACACATTGAGGCTGTGCCACTAACGCTCTGGCAATAGCAACCCGCTGGCGCTCACCACCAGATAACTCCGCCGGTTTGTGCTCAGCCCGTGCCGCCAGTCCAACTTTAGCCAACATCGCTTGAGCCAGCTCTTCGATGACGGCAATTTTTTCACCGCGAATTAACAAGGGCATGGCAACATTTTCCAGCGCGCTAAACTCCCCCAACAGATGATGGAATTGATAGACAAAACCCAAGTAGCGGTTACGTAACACGCCCCGCTTTTTTTCGCTCAAATGGGTAACATCCTCTCCCGCAATGGTGACTCGGCCAGAGCTGGGCGTATCTAAACCACCCAGCATATTTAACAAGGTCGATTTGCCCGCCCCTGAGGTGCCGACAATCGCTATCTGCTCGCCACTGTTAACCGACAGATTAATACCATCAAGTACCGTCAAGTCCTGCGGACCTTCATGATAAATCTTGCGTAAATCATGGCAGGCTAAAACACTGTTGTTATTGACAATATAATCATTGGTGGTGCGATTATTGGTGATACTGGCAGTCGTCATTTGTCGCCTTTATTTACTGGATGTTTATTCATAACGTAGCGCTTCAGCGGGGTGTACTCTGGAGGCGCGAATAGAAGGATAAATCGTCGCCACTACGCTTAATAGCAAGCCCCACAAAGAGATATGTAACAAGTCCTGCCACTCTAAAACCGAAGGGATACGGCTGATAAAATACACCTCAGGGTTAAAAACTTGCGTACCAGTGAGATGCTCCAGCCAAACTACTACATCGCCCACATAGAGCGCCAAGGGTATACCTAGTGCCAATCCAGCCAATATACCGCCGGCACCGACTGCGACCCCCTGGATCATAAATATGCGCAAAATAGTCGCTGGCGTTGCCCCCATAGTCCTCAGCACCGCAATATCAGAGCGCTTATCCGATACCATCATAGTGACTATGGAGACAATATTGAGCGCCGCAATTAACACAATTATCATCAGCAACAGCGACACCATAGTTTTCTCCATCGCCACTGCTCTAAACAAGCTACCCTGCGTTTCTGACCAGCTGGTTGCAGTGGTACCCTTGGGCATAATCGATAGTAATTTGGGCAGGTAAGCCGGTGCCGCAAACAAATCATCAAATTGCAGCCGTAAGCCTTTGACCTGATCGCCCAACTGAAATAATTTTTGGCCATCGGCCAAGTGAATAAATACCGTCGTGCCATCCAGATCAGCGCCAACCTGAAAGATTCCGGTCACTTTAAAGCGTTTCACCCTGGGGAACACGCCCATCGGCGTGACCGTGACTTGGGGTAAAATAACACTGACTTCGTCGCCGAGATAAAGCCCCATATAACGCGATAAAATCTCACCAATTACAATGGCGTAGTCACCGGGCTGCAATTGCTCCAACTCACCCGATATCATGCTACTGCTAATTTTTGAGACCTGTGCCTCCTCCTGCGGATCTATCGCATACAGCTTAGCCCCACGTACCATGCCTGACCGGCTGAGCATGATATTGCCATCAATAAACGGGGCTGAGGCAAGCACGCCATCAGATTTAGCCGCCAGCTGTTGCCAGTGCTCCCAGTTATCTAAACGCTTGTTGGGGCCGCTGATAAACCCATGAGGCACAACTGATAAAATCCGCCCGCGCAACTCGCCCTCAAAACCATTCATGACCGACAACACCACTACCAACGCTGTGACGCCGAGGATCATCCCGAGTAATGAAATAAGCGATACGAAAGAAATAAACTGATTCCTGCGCTTGGCGCGGGTATAGCGTAATCCGATAAACAATGAAAGCGGTTGATACATTAAGTTGATAACACTAATTGGCGGTTTTTCGATTAATTTGATGGATTTAAATCCAACGGCGTTGAAACCAATTTTTGGCCAACTGGTCGCATCGGCATAAAATATGAGTCGAGCTATACATCTGTTACCAGCTGTACTACATTTAACCCCTTAGCAAACAGTCTGTACCTATAATAACTGTCATCCAGTAAGCCTCATATAGTAACCGTCACGGAGTGTACCTCATTGGAACATAAGCCGTCTTCACATAAGATAATAAATGAACGTCGCGAGTATTTTCGCGTAAAAGATACCGTATTGCTACGCTATCGCCCTATCGATCAAACCAATGCTCTCGCCAATATTGTACCAGCACAGTTTAATAGCAAATTAAATCACAGCCTGGTTAAAGAACTACAGAATATAGAATCTGAAAACGGCAAATACCTGCGTTTGATTGGTGAAGAAAACCGCGATTTAGAAGCTTATTTGAAAGGACTGAACAAAAAAATCGACCTTATTGCCGGTAAATTAATGGACGGCGAAGCCTTGCTACCCGACCAAGAAAAACAAATTGTTATCCTTAGCGAAGGCGGCTTATCATTTCACTGCGACAATGAAATCGCCCTCGATAGCTACCTCGCCTTAGAATTGATCCTGCTACCCACCCATCAATCACTGATTTTATTTGGTCAAGTCATCAACAGCTCACCCTGCGATCAAGGCTACGATATTGCCGTCAATTTCGTCAATCTCAAAGAAGCAGACCGGCAGCATATCGCTAAACATGTGATGCAATTGCAGCTGGCTATGCGCAGACAGCAAAGCAACCCTGAATAAACCCCAACCACATTTAAGTGACTGGTATATTTGTGTGTAAAGATAGGCACTGGCCATATCAGCACCGCTTAGTGATGATATGGCCAGTAATAGAACTTAACTGGAGGGATACTAAGCTTGGGGCCGCATATGCGGAAACAGCAACACATCGCGAATCGATGGTGAGTCGCTAAACAGCATCACCAAACGATCGATACCGATACCTTCACCTGCGGTAGGTGGCAAACCATACTCTAGCGCCACAATATAGTCCGCATCGTAATGCATAGCTTCATCATCGCCAGCTTCTTTTTCTTGTACTTGAGCAAGGAAGCGCTCGGCTTGATCTTCAGCATCGTTTAACTCAGAGAAACCGTTAGCAATCTCACGGCCACCCACAAAAAACTCAAAGCGATCGGTGACGAACGGGTTACCATCGCTGCGACGAGCTAACGGTGAAACCTCAGTTGGGTATTCAGTTATAAAAGTCGGCTGATCCAAACGATGCTCAACAGTCTTTTCAAATATTTCTATTTGCACTTTGCCCAAACCATAGCCGTCTTTTAAGGGAATCTGTAAAGACTCGGCAACGCTGCGCGCACCTTCTATATTGTCGATCTGTGCTGCCGTTAACTCCGGGTTAAAATGCAGGATTGAATCAAACACTGAAATTCTACGGAACGGTTGAGACAAATCATATTCTTTAGTCTCGGTGATTTCACCCTCGGCATCTCTCACAGTATTAACAATGGTTGTTGTACCCAGCAATGCCTGCGCCATATTACGCAGTAAATCTTCGGTCAAATCCATCAAATCATTGTAATCAGCGTAAGATTGGTAAAACTCCAACATGGTGAATTCAGGGTTATGGCGTGTCGATAGGCCTTCATTACGGAAACTGCGATTGATTTCAAATACGCGCTCAAAACCACCCACGACTAAACGCTTTAAATACAACTCTGGCGCAATACGTAAATACATATCGAGATCTAGCGCGTTATGATGGGTAACGAAAGGCTTCGCCGTAGCCCCACCAGGGATGACCTGCATCATCGGCGTCTCGACTTCCATAAAATCAACATTGGTTAAATAGTTGCGAATAAAATTGACCATTTTTGAGCGCAACTTAAACACATCACGAGATTCCTCGCTCATGATCAAGTCAACATAACGCTGGCGGTAGCGCATTTCCTGATCTTGCAGACCATGAAACTTGTCAGGCAGCGGCCGTAACGATTTTGTCAGTAACTCAGCTTTTTCCATGTAGACATAAAGATCACCCTTACCGGATTTATGCACAGGACCTTCACAACCGATAATGTCACCGATGTCCCAGGTTTTAATTTCAGGCAGTTGCTCCTCAGGGAGTATTTTTTTATCCACATATGCCTGTATCCGACCGCTCATGTCTTGCAACACTAAAAATGGACCACGCTTGGCCATGATACGACCAGCAATCGAAGCGCGTCTATCCAGTTGCTCCAGGTGCTCTTTGTCTTGCTCACCCAGTTCACTTTGTAAGTCTTTGGCGTAAGCGTTACGGCGAAAACTATTAGGAAAAGCATTACGTTGTTGGCGAATTTCAGCCAACTTTTGTCTGCGCTCGGTAATCAATTTGTTTTCTTCGACGATGCTGCTAGTGATCTCTTCTGACATGCTTAAACTCGTTTTAAAATTTTAAAGGCTGAACCTTGGTCCAGCCGGCGTAGTAATAGACGCGGGAGGGCTCACCCTACCCTTTACTTTGGGGCTTTTAAAGACCCATTTTCAATGATGCCTCAATGAATAGATCAAGCTCACCATCCAATACTGCATTACAGTTACTGGTTTGGACATTGGTACGCAAATCTTTTATGCGCTGGTCATCCAAAACATAGGAACGGATTTGGCTACCCCAGCCGATGTCTGCCTTATTGTCTTCCATGTTTTGAGCAGCAACATTGCGCTTTTGCATTTCCATTTCATAGAGCTTAGCTTTTAATTGCTTCATCGCCGTATCACGGTTTTGATGCTGCGAGCGCTGATTCTGGCACTGCACAATAATACCGCTGGGCTCATGGGTAATACGTATAGCTGAATCAGTTGTGTTAACGTGCTGACCACCTGCACCACTGGAGCGATAAGTATCGACGCGCAAATCAGCTGGATTTATTTCTATATCAATATTGTCGTCCACTTCCGGAGTAACAAACACTGAACAAAAAGACGTATGACGACGGTTACCCGAATCAAAGGGCGATTTGCGCACCAAGCGATGCACGCCGGTTTCAGTGCGCAACCAACCAAACGCATACTCACCTGAAAACTGAATCGTCGCGCTTTTAAGCCCTGCTACGTCACCACCTGAGGCTTCAATTAATTCAGTTTTAAAACCCTTTGCCTCACCCCAACGCAAATACATACGGCAGACCATTTCAGCCCAATCCTGCGCCTCGGTGCCGCCAGATCCTGATTGAATTTCAAGAAAAGCGTTATTGATATCCATTTCACCAGAAAACATACGGCGAAACTCTAACACTTCCAATTGTTTAATTAAGCTGTCAATCTCAGCGCTCACCTCATTTACAATCTCAGCATCGCTCTCCTCTACAGCCATATCCAGCAATTCACTAACATCAGCCAAACCAATGGTCATATTATCGATCGTAGAGACGACGGCCTCCAGAGAAGAGCGTAACTTGCCCAGCTCCTGAGCACGTTCAGGGTTATCCCATACGGCGGGCTCGCCTAATTCAAGCTCTACTTCAGTGAGTTGTTCTTTCTTGGCATCATAGTCAAAGATACCCCCTAAGAACTTTTGTTCGCTCAGCAAGGTCTTTGATGGATTGTTTGATTGCGCCAGTTTCTATCATTGCTGTACTTCTGTTTGAGGAGGGATAAGAAGCGCGGTATTTTACATTAACTACCCAAGTAGGTAAATTGATAGATCAGTAGGCAAGTCGATAGACAGATAGGTAAATTTAGCCGCCAGAAGAATTAATCGTTAGGTCAATGCAACCGGCGACATGGATTGATTAAACCTTGAGGAGGTGCAGTGTCGCCTGTGCGTGCTCAGCCGCTTCGCGGCCCAGATTGGTTAAGTACCCACCATCGCTCTGTGAAAGAAGTCCCTTATCAAATAAACGCTGAGTCGCATCAATAATAGCCTTATCTGCATTACTATGGACCTTTATACCTTCCTGCGTGGTATCCAAATTATAGCGCGCTAACAAGTTGAGCTCATCGGTAATATCTGTGGTATAGGGCATGATCCATCCTTTATTGGTATTGTGGAGTTAAACCACCTTGATTTTTAGCATATGCCCCTTAAAACAGCAAGGCAGCAGCACTTGCACAGACAGTCATCACAAACAAAAACCATCTCAAGGTTGACGCTTTTGCTTTAATCGCAAATTTAACAGCGAGTTGCGCCCCCGCCATACTGCCACAGGCAATAATCAACCCCGGCAACCACATCACCTGATCGCGAACGATAAATATCGCCAAGGCCACCGCAGTCAGCAACAGGGTACACACAACTTTTAACGCATTAGCTCGAACCAAATCGTAGCGCAGGCTACCAGCGAAAGCAGTTACCAGAATAAACCCTACTCCCGCTTGCACAAAACCGCCATAAAACCCCGCCACGACTAACCACCACCACGACGAGGCCCGCTGCTTGACTTTAAAGGGAATCGTCCCTTCCGGCGGAGACATTAAGCCAGGCCTGACCAGCATGATAACCGTCATGCTAATCATCGTCCCCAACAGCAGAGGTTTTAATAAACTTACCGGGGCAAATGAAGCCGCCACTGCACCAAGACCCGCACCCAGCAGTGTCGGTAATAATATATTGGGAAGGTCATCCGCAGGCAACTTGCCATGTTTGTGAAATCCACGCGTGCCTACGATGTTTTGTAAAAACACGGCAACCCGATTAGTTGCGTTGGCTACATCTGCTGGCAAACCCATCAACATTAAAGCCGGCAAGGTTAAATTTGAACCACCAGCCGCAAGAATATTAATCACACCAGCAAGCAAGCCCGTCAGCAATAACAGTGCAATATGCCCGAGAGAAAACTCCATAAAAGGTACCCACTACCCAACAATGAACAGCGCTACAGCTCTACTACCTTTTTGGTTTCTACATCAGCCAGCTTATAGGTAAGCACAATGTCGTCAGCAGTATCAGCCACAGCCTTTGCCAGCGTAATCATTACCCATTTGGGTTTGCTCCAAAAATGCGGTGCACCATCTGCCCTAACAATAATATCTGTTGTCGTTAGCGGTTTTTTATCAACATTTTTTCCTGCATTTTTTTCGACACTGAGCACTTGGTATTCACGTCCACCAGAATCAGTGACGGTAAAGTTAGCTGCATCTAAGTTCAACTCAATATCTGTATTTGAGCTAAGAAAGAAAACCATTTGAGCTTGGTGCGCGATATTTTTTTGCGCAACATTTCTGCCGCTGGATGCCACCTCAATGATGACATCAGTTAATTGAACTGCAGCTGCTGGCACAGCAACAGGCTGAGCCACATGAGCTACATCCGCTCTCTCAGTGGTATAAACCCAGCTGCCATCTTCTTTCAAACGAACGCGCCGCCCATCCTTGGTGTTGGCAAAGCGGTCAGAGGATTTATAAACCCAGCTGCCATCTTCATTCAACTGTACTTCACGGCCATCATCACTGATAACATCTTGTGCGGCATAAAGCCCCATGGACATAAAACACATCACAAACACGGTGGTACGCACAATTAGCTTCATGACTAGCCTCTAAATAAAATACTGGTAGGGAATAAAGTAATAGTCGGTCAAGCAGGCTCAACAACTATTGGATTTTGGCGATCAGGTTTTAGGCAAAGTCACACCCATTTGCCCCTGGTATTTACCGCCACGGTCTTTATAGCTAACCTCACACACTTCATCCGACTCAAAAAACAGCATTTGCGCCACACCTTCATTGGCATAAATTTTTGCCGGCAGCGTGGTTGTATTGGAAAACTCCAGGGTAACATGCCCTTCCCACTCCGGCTCTAGCGGCGTTACGTTGACGATAATGCCGCAACGAGCATAAGTGGACTTACCCAAACACACGGTCAACACACTGCGGGGGATACGGAAAAACTCAACGGTGCGCGCCAAAGCAAAGGAATTTGGCGGGATAATGCAAACATCGCCTTTAAAATCAACAAAGCTTTTTTCATCGAAGTTTTTAGGATCCACTGTGGCTGAGTGTACATTGGTAAAAATTTTAAACTCATCAGCACAACGAACATCGTAACCGTAACTGGAAGTACCATAGGAAATCAGTCGACTATCATCTTTACCATAGCGCACTTGTCCAGATTCAAAAGGCTCAATCATGCCCTCGTTTTCTGACATGCGGCGGATCCAGCGATCTGATTTTATACTCATAACATTACCAACAAAGATAGAATTAAAAAAAGCTTTTATAAAAAACCGTCATCATAGCGATTTTGCCTGGCAGAATCTATCGGCGGCCAGGCTTAAACGCCACCGACAACAAGCCTAGCCAGGCAGCGAACCCAGCTAGGCGGTAAACCCGAACAACCAGCGTAGTCGCTTGGGTCTAGTCGTTTTTGATAACAATATGAGGGAAAGCCTGCCCTGTACCGGCCAATGAGGCCAACTGCACCGCAATATTGCGCGAGATAGCGCCATATATTTTCGCCTCGTCTGAGTCAGGCTCAGCGATAACTGTAGGCGTACCGGCATCAGCTTGCTGGCGAATTCTCATCGATAATGGCAAAGAGCCCAACAGCGGCACATGATAATCTGCAGCAATACGATCGCCCCCGCCCTCGCCAAATATATGCTCTTTATGGCCGCACTGACTACAGATATGGATCGCCATATTTTCGACCACACCCAATACCGGCACCTCGACTTTGTTAAACATCTCGATACCCTTTTGCGCATCCAACAACGCAATATCCTGCGGCGTGGTGACAATAACCGCACCCGCCACAGAAACTTTTTGTGACAATGTAAGCTGAATATCACCGGTGCCAGGGGGCATATCAATAATCAAATAATCCAGCTCGCCCCACCAGGTTTGCGCCAGCAGTTGATTCAAGGCACCACCCGCCATTGGCCCACGCCAAACCATCGGCGTTTTATCGGTAACCAGATACCCCATCGACATTGTTCTCAGCCCGTGGGCCTCAATCGGCAGCAAGTATTGCTGGCCTTCTTGCTCAGGGCGGTGATCACCGCTCACACCCAGCATTACTTGCTGACTGGGGCCGTAAATATCGGCATCGAGTAAACCTACTTTGGCACCATCTTTCGCCAGCGCCAACGCCAGGTTAACCGAGGTAGTCGACTTACCCACACCACCCTTACCCGAGGCAACCGCAATAATATTTTTAACTTTATCCATGCTGCGCATGTCACGTTGACCTTGGACAGATACAATGTTCCAACTGACATCGACATTCACACTGCTGACACCCGCGACAGCGCTCACCAATTCCACAATCGCTTTTTGCATTGCAGCTTTAATAGAATTCACCGCAAAGCCCAGCTCCACGGAGACACTGACCATTCCACCCTCTATCTCAATGGATTTGATCGCGTTGGCAACCAATAAATTTTGATTTAAATGTGGAACGATATAATGCTGCAGGGCTTCTTCTACCTGCACTTGTGTCACTTCAGACATGAACTCTCCAAAATATAGATAATAGCAATATGGATGGTTAATACGTCGATCACGACAATATTGACCCAGCATTTTACTCAGGTAAAGGCTAAAGCTCAAAAATAATAGCTGAAACAGTCGCCCAGCAAGCCACAGCGGATGAAATATTACTGCAAAAACGCTATAGTAGCGCGCTTTTTCACAGAAGCACTTTCAAACACTCAACCGTTGGCGCTGTAAATACCTATGTCTGAAAACACCAAGCCTATTCCCAAGCTCAATACTGCGCGAAAAATACTGGTCACCAGCGCGCTGCCCTACGCCAATGGTTCTTTGCATCTTGGACACCTTTTAGAAACCATTCAGGCCGATATCTGGGTCCGTTTTCAGCAGTTGCGTGGCAACGATTGTATTTATGTTTGCGCCGATGACGCTCACGGCACCGCGATTATGTTAACCGCTGAAAAAAACGGCATCAGCCCTGAGCAGCAAATAGCCAACATCAAAGCCGAGCATGAACGCGATCTGGCTGGCTTCTTGATCGGCTTTAATAACTACTATTCGACTCACTCCGAAGAGAACAAATACTACTCAGAGCTGATCTATAAGAGGCTACGAGACAACGGCCATATTGCCAGCCGCGAAATCATTCAGCTTTACGACCCTGAAAAATCATTATTTTTGGCAGATCGCTACATTAAGGGTAGCTGCCCCAAGTGTAAAACCGCTGATCAATACGGTGATAATTGCGAAGCTTGCGGTGCCACCTATAGCCCCGCCGACCTGATCAATCCAAAATCGACCATCTCTGGCGCAACGCCAATAGAGAAAGCCTCGACCCATTATTTTTTCAAACTGCCCGCCTTTGAAGCCATGCTCAAAGAGTGGACCCGCAGCGGCCGCCTACAAGATCAAATCGCCAATAAGCTGGATGAATGGCTAACCGCCGGCCTTCAAGAATGGGACATTTCTCGAGATGCCCCCTACTTTGGCTTTGAAATCCCTGACGCACCGGGTAAGTATTTTTATGTGTGGCTAGACGCGCCGATCGGCTATATGGCCAGTTTTCAAAATTACTGCACTAAAACAGGTCTGGATTTTGATGAATACTGGAGCAAAGACTCTAAGACCGAGCTATACCACTTTATCGGCAAAGATATTATCAATTTCCACGGATTGTTCTGGCCAGCGATGCTGCACTCGGCCAATTACCGCACTCCTAGCGCAATTTACGTACACGGTTTCGTTACGGTTAACGGACAAAAAATGTCCAAGTCACGGGGTACCTTTATCAAGGCCTCAACCTATCTAGAGCACTTGGATGCAGAATACTTGCGCTACTATTACGCCGCAAAATTATCCGGCTCGGTAGACGACATCGACCTGAACCTCGAAGACTTTGCGCAACGAGTCAATTCCGACCTGGTTGGCAAAGTGGTCAACATCGCTTCGCGCTCAGCTAAATTTATCACTAAAGGTAGCGACGGTTTAATGTCGGAGGCATTGGCTAATGCCGCACTATGGCAACAAGCTGTCGACAAAGGCCAGCAAATCGCCGACTTTTACGAACAGCGTGAATTCAGCAAAGCCATTCGTGAAATTATGGCTCTGGCTGATGCCACCAATGAGTACTTCGATAGTCAGGAACCCTGGAAACTGGCCAAAGAGCCTGACAAAGAACAGGCGGTGATTGAAATATCCTCACTGTGTGTCAACTTATTCCGCTTGATTATGATTTATCTAAAACCGGTACTGCCCCGCACCGCCGACAAGGCAGCGGATTTTTTAAATGCCGACCTTAACTGGACCAACCACATTGAACCCTTGCTAAACCATACGATTAAGCCCTTTACGCCACTAATGACGCGGATAGACAAAGATAAGGTCAATGCTATTGTGCAGCAGGAAGCAGACGGCAAAGAACAGGCGGCGCAAAACGACGCAGGCAAAACCAAACAAAAGAGCAAGCAAGCCAAAGTAGCTAAAGATTCGGCCACCAACACAACGCCTGCTATTATCGACTTTGAAGATTTTGCCAAAGTTGATTTACGGGTTGCCGAAATCACCGATGCCAAGCACGTTGAAGGGGCTGATAAACTATTGCAGCTTACGCTGAGTCTTGGCGAAGATGGTAGCAAACAAGTTTTCGCAGGGATAAAGTCAGCCTACGCTCCCGAAGATCTCATCGGAAAACTGACGGTTATGGTCGCCAACTTACAGCCACGAAAAATGAAATTCGGTGTCTCAGAAGGCATGGTTCTAGCGGCCGGACCTGGCGGAGAAAACATCTGGTTACTAGCACCAGACCAAGGTGCAAAAGCAGGAATGAAAATCAAATAAATCAGCAGGTTACGACACATTTATAATCCTAAAAATATTATTAACTATGCGTCGTAACTAGCCGTAATTACGGTCTTTTTTAGTGTTTAAAGGCAGTACACAATACAGGTAAACAGCTATGCTGGCAGACTACTCGCTGCTATTGATCGGAGCTATTCTGGTTAACAACTTTGTCCTGGTGCAGTTTTTGGGCCTCTGCCCATTTATGGGGGTATCCAATAAGCTGGAGACCGCTATTGGCATGTCTAGCGCCACCACCTTTGTACTTACCCTCGCCTCTATTGTCAGCTGGATGACCTATGAGTGGCTGCTGCTACCGCTAGGACTTGAGTACCTGAAAACCATCTCCTTCATTCTGGTCATTGCCGTGGTAGTACAGTTCACCGAAATGGTGGTACGCAAAAGCAGCCCCATGTTGTACAAAGTTTTGGGGGTCTTTCTACCCTTGATCACCACCAATTGCGCCGTGCTCGGTGTGGCTCTGCTCAATATCAACAAACAGCACAGCTTTTTAGAATCGGCTTTTTATGGCTTTGGCGCAGCTTTGGGGTTTTCTCTGGTGCTGGTGTTGTTTGCTGCCATGCGCGAGCGGCTCAATGTTGCCGATGTTCCCGTGCCCTTTAAAGGCGCAGCGATTGGTATGATTACCGCTGGCTTAATGTCGCTGGCCTTTATGGGTTTTGCCGGGCTGGTTTAATCGTTATGACTCAATTGAAAAAGTGAATTTGACACACCGTGATTGAATTAATTAGCAACCATCCTTTTGCCGCAGCAATCTCGGCACTCCTGCTACTCGGGCTACCCTTTGGCGCCCTGCTGGGTTTTGCAGCCGTAAAATTTAAAACTCAAGGCGACCCCATCGCCGACCAGATTGAGGAGCTACTCCCCCAAACCCAATGCGGTCAGTGTAGCTACCCCGGTTGCCGCCCTTATGCTGAAGCCATTGCCAACGGCGAGGCGATCAATAAATGCCCGCCCGGGGGTGAGTCGACGATCAACGCGCTCGCTGATTTACTCGGGGTAGAAGCTACTCCACTCGATGCTGAGCACGGCGAAGAAAATATCAAAAAAGTTGCTTTCATCCGCGAAGCCGAATGCATTGGCTGCACCAAATGCATTCAGGCCTGCCCCGTTGACGCCATTCTCGGTGCCGCCAAACAAATGCATACCGTCATCGTCAGCGAGTGCACAGGCTGTGACTTATGTGTCGAGCCTTGCCCTGTCGATTGTATTGATATGCTGCCGATACAACCCACACTGCAAACCTGGAGCTGGGATTTACCGGTGCCCGCCGAGCAACTTATTGCTAGCGACAGCCGCGATGTTATGGGGGCCGAAGCATGAGAAAAACATGGAACATTCACGGCGGTATTCATCCCGCTGAAAACAAACAACAATCTACTCAGCAGCCCATCACCAGCGCTGGCATCCCTGAACTATTGGTATTTCCACTGTCGCAACATATTGGCACACCCGCCACCCCTGTCGTTACTGTCGGCCAGCGGGTACTCAAAGGTGAAACCATTGCCAGCGGTAAAGGCTTTGTTAGTGTACCTGTACACGCATCGACTTCGGGTGAGGTTATTGCGATAGAATCCCGCCCGGTACCGCACCCCTCAGGAATGAGTGCGCGCTGTATCGTCATACGTCCCGACGGCCGCGATGAATGGATAAAACATCGCGGTATTGCTGATTTTCGCAGCAGCGACAAAGCCGAGCTGCTAAGCCTTATCCGCGAGTCAGGTATTGCCGGCATGGGTGGCGCAGGTTTTCCCACCGCGGTAAAACTCAGCGTGCGCGATGATCAAAATATTGAAACACTGATTATCAACGGCACCGAATGCGAACCCTACATCACCGCCGACGATATGCTGATGCGCGAGCGCGCCGATGAAATTATTGCCGGTACAGCTATTTTGCAGCACCTCATCAACCCCAGCGTGCAAACCTTGATTGGAGTTGAAGATAACAAACCAGAAGCTATAGCAGCGCTACAACGTGCCGCACAAGGTAGCAACATTGAAATCGTGTCATTTCCGACCAAGTACCCCTCTGGCGGCGAAAAACAGCTTATCCAAATTTTAACCGGCAAAGAAGTACCCTCCGGAGGCCTGCCCGCTAGCATCGGTATCGTCTGTCAGAATGTCGGCACCACTGTTGCGGTTTACCGCGCCGTGACACTGGGTGAACCGCTTATTACCCGCATCACCACTATCACTGGCTCAGCCTGCCAGCAACAGCGCAACTTTGAAGTACTACTCGGCACACCGGTTAAATACCTGCTGGATCAGTGTGGCTACAACGCCCAACAATGCTCCAGACTTATTATGGGCGGCCCAATGATGGGTTTTACCCTTGGATGCGAAGACATTCCCGTGGTGAAAACCACCAACTGCATTCTGGCACCCACTGCAACAGAAATTTCACCTCCCAGCCCTGCTCAAGCCTGTATCCGTTGCGGCCTGTGTGCTGAGGCATGCCCGGTCTCATTGCTGCCCCAACAAATGTATTGGTTTGCCCGCGCCAAGGAATACGACCAGCTCGAAGAACACAAGCTGATGGACTGTATAGAGTGTGGTGCCTGCTCCTACGTCTGCCCCAGCAACATCCCCTTAGTACAGTATTACCGCGCCTCAAAAGCTGAGATTCGCGAGTTAAAACAAGATGCAATCAAAGCCGAGCACTCCAAAGCCCGCTTTGAGGCTCGCCAAGAACGTATTGAGCGTCAAGAGGCTGAAAAAGAAGCCAAACGTATCGCACGTAAAGCCGCCGCCGAAGCCCGTGCCGCAGGTGGCGCATCAGGGGATAAAACCGATGCCATTCAGGCAGCAATAGAGCGAGCCAAAGCTAAAAAAGCCGGCAACGCTGTGGCTAGCACAAGCACCAACAATATGGCAACCAAAACCAGTGTCGAGCCCCTCAATTCTGGATCAGATAAACCTCTCGACGCCGCGCAGGCTGCTATTGAAAAAGCCAAAAACAAGCGCGCAGGTGGTGGAGCCGAAGCCCCTACCCGGGAAAGCCTGGAACAAGCCTTGGCCAGCATCGAAAAACGCTTGAACGGCGCTAAAGAAAAACTGCAGCAGGCAGAGCAACAAGGCTCAGATAAACTCGATGCTTTTCGTATCGGCGTTGAAAAGACTGAAGCCAAATACCAGCAAGCGAAAACGGCTCTGGATGAATTTATCCAAGCCAACCCGGCGCAGCAAAGTGCTGCACCCGCTGCAGAAAAAGTAAAGCTGACCGGCGACGCGGCACAGGATGCTATAGCCCGCGCGCTCGCCAAACGCGAAGCTGCCTCCACCATGACCGATGAAGAGCGCTTGAAAAATGCGATCAGCTCCATCGGCAAACGGCTGGATAAAGCCCGAGAGAAACTAGCCCTTGCCGAAAACGAAGGCAGCGACACCGCGACCATTTTAGCCGAATCCATCAGCAAGCTTGAGGGCAAGCTAATTGACGCCCAACAGGCTTTTGACGAATACCAACAACAGAACTGATTATGGCATTGCTGACTATCACCTCACCCCACGCTACCGGCCCATTAAGTACTAGCCGAGTTATGCAATTGGTACTGCTCGCCACCCTACCCGGCGTATTGGCCTTAACCTGGCATTTTGGCTGGGGGACGCTGGTCAATATTATCTGGGCAGCAACGGTAGCCTTAGCCGCCGAATCATTTGCGCTCAAGCTGCGCCAGCGCCCCATTAAGTTTTATTTATCCGACTACAGCGCGCTGGTTACTGCGGTTTTACTGGCCATAGCCATTCCGCCCTATTCGCCTTGGTGGATGATTGCAGTCGGGGTGGGCTTTGCTATCTTAATCGCCAAACACCTCTATGGTGGCATGGGCTACAATCCCTTCAACCCTGCCATGGTTGGTTATGTGGTGTTATTAATATCCTTTCCGCTGGAGATGACCAGCTGGACTGCACCCAGACAGGCACTTCAGGGCGAACTACCCGGTATCACCGACGCAATCAAAGCCTTGTTTGAAGGCCGTGACGCTATTGCTGCCTTTGCTATCGACGGCATCAGCATGGCCACACCACTAGATGTATTAAAACAAAACAATAGCCTGATAATCGACGACCTGTGGGCCCAGTCGCCTCAATTTGGTCAGTGGGCCGGGCTAGGCTGGGAGTGGGTCAATCTGGGATTCCTCGCTGGCGGTTTATTTCTGTTGTGGCAACGCATTTTCACCTGGCATGCACCGCTCAGTATGCTGGCCTCACTGATCATTATGTCCACTCTATTTTATGATGGTGGCAGCTCAGCTTCCGGTGGCTCCCCCTTATTTCACCTACTGAGTGGTGCCACTATGCTCGGTGCGTTTTTTATTGTGACCGATCCAGTAACCTCCGCTGTATCCAACCGGGGTAGAATGATCTACGGCGCACTTATCGGTGTATTACTGTATCTCATCCGGGTATGGGGTAATTACCCGGATGCTATTGCTTTTTCAGTGCTGCTAATGAATTTTTCCGCCCCGCTACTCGATCATTTTACTCAACCGAGAACTTACGGCCATAAAAGTAAAATGCAAAAAATTCAGCAAAAGAATCAGTCCGGAGGCTCCCAATAAATGAAAATGTCAGATGAGCAGCCAGAACAACTCCCCATCGAAAACACCAGCCTAGGCTGGTCGATTAGCCGGAACAGTATTTTATTAGCCATTTTTGCCGTGCTCAGCACTGCAATTATTGCCGGTACATTTTTAGGTACGCAGGATGCAATTAGTGAGAATATTCGCCACGCGGAAGAGCGTGCACTGCTAGAAATCGTACCTCGATCTCAGCATAATAATGCCATGCTTGAAGACGCTCACGCGATTAATGACAGCAAGTTACTCGGGCTACGATCGGAGAAAAAATACTATATCGCTCGCCAAGATGGCGAAGCCGTAGCGGTCATTTTTCCGGCCACTGCTCGCGAAGGCTACACCGGCGACATCGACTTGATTGTTGGCGTCAATATCGACGGCAGTATCGCTGGCGTTCGGGTACTCTCTCACCGTGAAACCCCAGGGCTTGGTGATGCTGTCGATAAAAAGAAGAGTAACTGGGTAGATGGGTTTCTTGGCAAGTCGATAGGCAATCCCATTGCATCACTATGGAAAGTTAAAAAAGACAAAGGCGTGTTTGATCAGTTTACTGGTGCCACTGTTACCCCCCGTGCCGTCACTAAAACCGTCTTTCAAACCCTGCAGTATTTTGAACAGCATCGACAGAACGTGTTAACAGCATCACCAGCTCCCACACCTTTAAGTAAGCGTCAAAGCGAAAGCGAGAGCGTGCCCCATGAATGATACCAATTACAAAGAGCTTTCACTCAACGGCTTGTGGAAAAACAACCCCGCCATTGTACAGCTATTAGGATTATGCCCGTTACTGGCGGTAACCGGCTCGGTGATTAACGCCATCGGTATGGGCCTCGCCACAATGATGGTACTCACCATCTCTAATGGCTGCGTATCGATGATACGGGGCGTGGTTTCAGACGCAATTCGACTGCCCGCTTTTGTGATGATCATTGCCGCGGCAGTATCTTGCATTGAGCTGCTTATGCAGGCTTACACCTATGAACTATTCCAAATACTGGGTATTTTCCTGCCCCTCATTACCACTAACTGTGTGATCCTCGGCAGAGCCGATGCCTTTGCCAGTAAAAACAGCTTACTCCCATCAATGTATGACGGCTTTATTATGGGCGCAGGCTTCATGGTGATCTTGGTATTACTGGGCGCGCTGCGCGAGCTAATTGGTACTGGCGCACTCTTTAACAATATGGACCTACTGTTTGGCGCAGCTGCCAAAAGCTGGAAAATAGTCGTATTCAATGACTACAAACAATTTTTGCTTGCAATACTCCCTCCGGGTGCATTTATTTTCACCGGCTTAATTATCGCAGCCAAAAACCTAATTGATAACACCATCAAACAACGTGAAATTGCCGCCAAAGGCCAACCCGTTGCTGGCTCTAAACGAGTTCGAGTTACCGGCACTATTTCATAAGCTCTTGTTCTTAGGGATGAAGCTTAGGGATAATTTTTAAGTATATTCTTTAGGTATAGTTTTTAGGTATAACCAAGAACTATACTTTTAAAAGACAAAAAAAATCCCCGCCCATTAACTGGGCGGGGATTTTTAGCGTTAAGCCCAATCTAAAAGTTTAGATCGCTGCATCTAACTCTGGAACTGCATCAAACAAATCAGCCACTAGACCATAGTCCGCAACCTGGAAGATAGGAGCATCTTCGTCTTTGTTGATCGCAACAATCACTTTACTGTCTTTCATACCAGCCAAGTGTTGGATTGCACCAGAAATACCAACAGCAATATAAAGATCTGGTGCAACGATTTTACCGGTTTGACCAACCTGCATATCGTTAGGAACAAAACCTGCATCAACCGCAGCACGTGAAGCACCTACCGCTGCGCCCAACTTGTCAGCAACAGACTCTAACAGTTTGAAGTTCTCACCATTTTGCATACCACGACCACCAGAAATAACGATCTTGGCAGCAGTCAATTCTGGACGATCACTTACTGCAACTTCTTCACGTACAAAACTTGAAGTACCTGCATCCTGTACGTTATCGATATTTTCGATAGCAGCAGAACCACCTTCAGCAGCAACTGCATCAAAAGCAGTACCACGAATGGTGATAACCTTGATTGCGTCAGATGATTTTACTGTCGCGATAACATTACCAGCGTAAGTAGGACGCTTGAAAGTATCAGCGCTTTCTACACCAATAATTTCAGAGATTTGAGCAACATCCAGCAACGCAGCAACACGTGGCAAAACGTTTTTGCCAGCAGTTGTAGCTGGAGCCAACACATAGCCGTAATCTTTGGCTATATCAGCCACCAACAAGCTAACGTTTTCGGCCAACTGATGGGCATACACTGCATTATCAGCAACCAGAACTTTGTTTACACCAGCAACTTTTGCTGCTTCTGCTGCAGCAGCAGCACAATCGCTACCCGCAACCAACAGGGTAATATCACCGCCAATCGCATTTGCCGCAGCAACGGTGTTCAGTGTTGCAGCTTTAAGAGAAGCATTATCGTGTTCAGCTAAAATTAAAATACTCATTAGATCACCTTCGCTTCATTCTTCAGTTTATCAACTAGCTCAGCTACAGACGCGACCTTGATACCCGCAGCACGTTCAGCCGGTGGCTCAACCTTAACAGTAGTTACGCGTGGAGTAACATCAACACCCAGCTCTTCAGGGGTCATTACATCAAGCGGTTTTTTCTTAGCCTTCATGATGTTAGGCAGAGAAGCGTAACGAGGCTCATTCAAACGTAAATCGGTAGTCACAACCGCAGGAAGAGTCAGCGCTACAGTTTGCAAGCCACCGTCGATTTCACGAGTAACATTCACTTTGCCATCTGCAACGACCACCTCAGAGGCAAAAGTACCCTGTGGCAAGCCCGCTAAGGCCGCTAGCATTTGGCCAGTCTGGTTGTTATCACCATCAATTGACTGCTTACCAAAAATAACCAGCTCAGGCTTCTCTTTATCAAAAACAGCTTTTAACAATTTTGCAATTGCCAGTGGCTGCACTTCGACGTCAGTCTGAACCTGAATACCACGGTCTGCGCCCAGCGCCAGAGCAGTACGAATTTGCTCCTGACAAGGCTTATCACCAATAGAAACAGCAACTATCTCAGTAACAATACCCGCCTCTTTAAGACGAATGGCTTCTTCAACAGCAATTTCACAGAATGGATTAATCGCCATTTTGACATTATTTAAGTCAGCACCAGAACCATCTGATTTAGCACGAACTTTTACGTTAGCGTCAGCAACACGCTTAACAGCAACAAGAACCTTCATAAGATTCCCCGTTTTATTGAGTATATGGGATTTGGCTATATCACTAAAAAGACCTGAAAATAGCGTCTACAACCGCGAAAAAACGCGCGTATGTTGACGCCTAAGCTCCTCAAGGTCAATACCTTTGAGCCAGAACACTATCAATATACGCCAAAAAATGCACTTAATGGTGATCATCGAAACCGCCTTGACCCGAAAACAAGACAAAGATTATTTTTCACCTCTGAGAAAAGCCGCAACAATGGAACTTTTAGCAACGAGCTTATATACTTAGCGTCTTTTTCGTCGTCTAGAATCAAGTGATTTGCAGCATCGGTTCTGGCGCCATCTAATATAGAGTGAGAGGTTATAGTTGTGGAACGTGAATCTATGGAGTTTGATGTCGTCATCGTTGGTGCTGGACCCGCCGGCCTATCTGCAGCGTGCCGCATCCGCCAATTAAGTGAAGATATTAGCGTCTGTGTGGTAGAAAAAGGGGCTGAAGTGGGCGCGCATATTTTATCTGGCGCAGTTATGGACCCCAAGGCGATCACCGAACTTTTTCCCGACTGGAAGGAACGCAATGCACCACTAACGGTGGCAGTCTCTGAAGATCAGGTCATGCTGATGACCAATCAGTCCAGTGCGATTAAAGTACCTCTCGTTTTTGCTCCCGGCTTCCACAATGACGGTAACTATGTGATCAGCCTTGGTAATGTATGCCGCTGGCTGGCTGAGCAAGCCGAAGCTCTAGGTGTTGAAATATATCCTGGCTTTGCTGCTGCAGAAGTCCTCTACCACGAAGATGGTAGCGTAAAAGGCATCGCCACTGGTGATATGGGTGTAGCCGCTGACGGCAGCCATAAAGATTCATACATGCCGGGAATGGAGCTCCATGCCAAGTACACAGTGTTCGCCGAGGGCTGTAGAGGCCATCTAGGCAAGCAGCTGATCGAGAAGTTTAACCTCGACGAAGGCTGCGATCCTCAACATTACGGTATTGGCTTCAAAGAAATCTGGGAAATTGACCCAGCTAAACACAAAGAAGGCCTGGTTATTCATACCACTGGCTGGCCAGCCTCCAAGGGAACTGCCTCTGGTAGCTACCTATACCATTCTGATAACAATCAGGTGTCTATTGGCTATGTAGTACCACTCAGCTATGACAATCCACATGTCTCTCCATTTGATGAATTCCAACAGTGGAAACATCACGATGCCATCAAACAATACTTAGAAGGCGGTACTCGTTTATCTTATGGTGCCCGCGCACTCATTAAAGGTGGCCCACAGTCTCGCCCTAAAATGAGCTTCCCCGGTGGACTATTGATCGGCGATGACGCCGGCACATTAAACTTTGCTCGTATCAAAGGCAGCCATACAGCGATGAAGTCGGGCATGATTGCTGGAGACACTTTACATGCAGCTTTAACCTCAGACAGCGCACCTCGTGACTTAGTCGATTATGCCGATCGTTTTGACGGCTCATGGCTGAATGAAGAACTAAACAAATGGCGTAACTTCGGTCCGCTATTGCATAAATTTGGCGGCATGATTGGCGCGGCCCTGGCCTTTATCGACCAAGGTATTTTTCAGGGCAAGCTCCCTTTCACCCTACGCGACAAGAAGCCTGATTACGCGACATTAAAGCCAGCAGCGGATATGCCTCAGATTACCTATCCCAAGCCTGACGGCGTGATCAGCTTTGACAAGCTATCTTCGGTGTTCTTATCCAACACCAATCACGAAGAAGACCAACCCTGTCACTTAACTCTAAAAGATGCAGATGTTCCGCTTAAGTACAATTTGCCTCTCTATGATGAGCCTGCACAGCGTTACTGCCCTGCTGGCGTTTACGAAATCGTAGAAGAGGCCAGTGGCGACAAACGTTTTCAAATCAACGCCCAAAACTGTGTTCACTGTAAAACCTGTGACATTAAAGACCCAAGCCAGAACATCGTATGGGTTACACCTGAAGGCTTAGGCGGACCAAATTACCCTAACATGTAATGACTGGGTACTGAATTGACTTACAAACTCTGGAAAGAGACTTGAAGCTCAATCTAACCATATAAAATGGCAAACAAAAAAAACCGCTCACTTTGGAGCGGTTTTTTTTTGTGCCTATTAATCAGTTAATCCAGCTGAAACCAACAACCATCACTCAGCACCGAAAAATGGTCACCTCTTGCAACGGCACTATCAGCTAAGCGATAAAAAACTGACCGACTCAGTTTCGCACTCAAGCCATTATCTAAAGCTACTACCGGATCTGGCTCTTCGGTTTCTGTGTCAATAATGACACTCAATGGATGTAATTCGCCTAGCAGAAATTTATCATCAATATTGCTGGTCACGATTATTTGTTGACTCTCATCACCCGCATTTAAAATATCTAAATCGACGATAACAAAAGCACAATCCTCCACAGTCAGACGCCATTTTTCGACTGGAGTTACTAAGTAATAACAATTATCGGCCTCTTTGCGCAAAATAGAAGCGAAAAGTTTCACCAAGCGAAATCGCTGAATTTTTTCTCCTTCATGAAACCAGTCACCATTAGCTTTAATAACAATATCAATATCGCCACTGAGCTCTGGCTGCCACAAATGCAACGGTGGTTTACCACGCTGGCCCTGCATATGCTGCTCAATAAGCTTTAAGCCGTCCATATCGATTACTCCTACTCTGTAGCGGTTAAATCAAACCTGGGCATTTTGGCCTGTCCCACACCAACCGTTACAACAGGCTCATGCAGTCACTATCATCACAGTAGAAGCCCACCACCTTAGCTGTCAATAAATGATTAAAAAAGGGCTCATAAAAGAGCCCTTCAAATACATTATTGTGGCTGTGTTCTTAACCGATCAAACGCACATTTATCACGCCGTCAATGGTACACATTTTACTTAATACCGACTCCGATGGTGCAACGTCAACATCTATTAAGTTGTAGGCAATTTCATCCCGACTCTTGTTCAGCATATCGATAACGTTAATATTTTCATCCGCTAAAATCGACAAAATATGCCCCAAAATTTTTGGTACATTGCGATTGCTGATCGAGAGCCTTGCTGTTTTAGAATCAGAAGAGCGCTCTAAACTAAGCGCAGGAAAATTAACAGAATTTTTAATGTTGCCGTTTTCCAAAAAATCCTTCAGCTGGTTAGCCGCCATAACTGCACAGTTTTCTTCGGCCTCATCAGTACTGGCACCAATATGAGGAGTGAGCACCGCTCCTTTCACGCCAATTAAGTCCGGGGTGGGGAAATCGGCAATATACTTGGCTAACTTGCCACTGCTTAAAGCATCAACAATCGCTGCTGTATCAACAATTTCTTCTCTGGCAAAATTAAGCAGCACCGCACCTTGTCTCAAATTAGACAAAAGATCTGCATTTACCATCCCACGCGTTGAGTCCAGCACCGGCAAATGCAAAGTAATATAATCGGAGCGGGAAACAAGCGCAGAGATGCTATCAACTTTTTGCACTTCACTGGATAAACGCCAAGCTGCATCGACTGACAAAGCTGGATCATAACCCGCCACCTGCATACCTAAACTCAGCGCAGTGTCTGCCACCATCGAACCAATAGCACCAAGACCAATAACCCCTAATGTTTTACCGGCCAATTCATTACCTTTAAAGCGTTTTTTCTCTTTTTCGAGTAACTGGCTCATTGCAGCACCGTCTTTCATATCACTCAAAGTATTGACGTATTCGATGCCCTCCAATATTCCTCGTGAACCTAAAGTAAGTGCCGCTACGATCAATTCTTTAACTGCATTGGCATTGGCGCCTGGTGTATTAAATACCGGCACACCAACCTCAGTACAATGGGCCACAGGTACATTGTTGACTCCAGCTCCAGCTCGGGCTATAGCTAAAACAGAAGAGCTTATATCATCTGGTTGCAGTTTATGGCTGCGTAATAGAATGGCATCCGGCTTAGCAAACTCACTGGCAAGTTCATAAGACTCACGCGGAAGCCTCTCTAAACCTTTAACTGAGATTTGATTGAGCGTAAGTACTTTATACACGAAAGTATTTCTCCTGAATAAGTGAGGGCGAGAACCGCCAGTATGGATACCCGCTCGGCAGCACAGTGGTATTGTTCACTATGCTGCTCGGCGATCAATTAGTTATCAGTAAATTTGAACTTCAGCGCTATCACGCAAGGAGTGCATAAATCCAGCAAAACTAAGCCCAGCCACATTGCGCTGCAACTCTGCTTTTAACGCCTGTTGTTCAGCCATAGAAAATTGCTCCCAACGCCCATCTATTACTGCCTCTAGCTGCACAATTGCGACATCACCACTGGGTAAAGTCACAGCTTTACGAGCATAGCTTTCAGCACTAACTTGTGGCATCGAAAACACTTCGTCGACTAAAGCACGATCAGCTGTCGCTGTATTTCGAGTAACATTCAGCTCTACTTGCCATTCATAACCTTCTTCTCTGGCAAGCTCTTCTACCGAAGCTCCCGCATTAAGGGCAGAGATAGCCGTATCTGCCATAGCCAGTAACAATTCAGTTGATTGTTGCTGACTTAGCGTTTTCACGATAGCCGGTTTCACATCCTCTAAGGCCAAACTTTGCGGGGGTCGATGCTGAACCACATGGACAACAATATAATGATCTGGCGCCAGCTCTAGCACCTCACTGTTATTACCCTCCTCCAGCACATCGCTTGAAAACATCGCCCCGAGAACCTGTGACCGAGCCAATACACCCTTTGCGCTAGAACGGCTAATTAACTCCGACTGCTGTACATTGAGGCCAAGCTCTTTTGCCGGGCCACTCAAGCCTTCTGAGTTAAACACTAGATCGCGTAAATGCTCGACGGTTTTAACAAAAACCACTTCAGCCGCATCCAGCTGGATACGTTTTTTAAGTACTTCTTCGCGATCGGCAAAAGTCGGTTTTTCACCCTGATCAACTTCAGTGGCCTTGATAACATGATAACCTGCATCAGTTTTCACCGGCGCAGATGTCTCTCCTTCCTGCAAAGACAATAATGCTTTTTCAAATTCAGGAGGGAATGTATCACCTGCACTAAAGCCTACATCACCGCCATTATGTGCTGAGCCTTTATCGTCTGAATACTCTTCTGCCAGCGCAGCAAATGATTCACCCTCACCAACCCTAGCACTTAACTCACTTGCCAGCTGCTGAGCCTGCTCGGCATTACGATCAGCATTAACCTCAATCAAGATATGCGATGCACGACGTACTTCGGAGCTTTTAAGTCCAGCCAATTCATTCTTATAAGCCTCCTGTAACGCCTCAGGGGTTACCGGCTCAAAGAAGTCCTGCGGCTTTATTTCAATATACTCTACTTTGACCTCATCTTCTGTTTGGAAACTAGCGATATTTTGTTGGTAGTATTGCTCTATATCACTGTCATCTATGTCAATCTTTGCTGCTAACTTATCCTTCGGAAGAAGGAAATAACGAAAGCTACGATTCTGACCAATTATTTTTGCCACACTTTCTAGTTCAGCTTCAGTAATAAACTCTGAGCTAGCGACCGCACCATTAAGCTGGCTAACCACCATATCTTCAGCCATCAGCTGTTTAAAAAATGCGGGAGTATAACCGTTGCTTCGCAGCACATTTTGATAAAGCTGGGAAGAAAACCTACCATCCTCCTGAAATTGAGGCATAGCAATTATTGCCTGATCAATCACTGCGGATGGAACAGACACGGAGGCGTCAGCAGCAGCCTGTGCTAGCAATCTTTGCTGAATGATGCGCTGAAGAGCAGAGCTGCGTAGCAACTTATCATCAAACATTGAAGGGTCTGCGCTCTCCCCCAACAGATTCAGTAGGCGACGACGTTCAGCATTTACCGCTTGCTCCAACTCGGCAGGAGAAACCTCTTCATCATTAATTGAAGCTACGGGCGCTGGCCCACCACCACCAACAAGATTCTCAATACCGAACAGAGCGAAAGTAATAACAATTAACCCAATAATAACTTTTGCAATTAAGCCTTGGGAATTATCTCGAATATTTTGTAGCATCTAAGCACCCGCTTTGTAGCTTTTAACCAAAAAAAAACGCATCAAAAGATGCGCCTTTTTCAGCAACTAATATATTTGATCTTCCAAAAATTAAGTACTGAGAACAAACCGTAATAATTGAAAAATAACGTCAAAACATCAATTAATTAACTGCGTCTTTAAGCGCTTTGCCAGCTTTAAAACCAGGAACTTTAGCAGCGGCAATTTGAATCTCAGCACCTGTTTGTGGATTGCGGCCAGCACGCGCAGCACGATCCTTCACAGAAAAAGTACCAAAACCAACCAGCACTACCTGATCACCTTCTTTTAATGCGCCAGTTACAGCCTCGACCATGGCATCCAAGGCACGACCAGCAGCGGCTTTTGGTAGATCAGCAGACGCAGCAATTGCTTCGATCAGTTCAGATTTATTCACACATAACCCCTTTAGAGAATTGATAGGCTTTAAATTGCTAAGAATTTAAAGCCTCGAATTAACATTCCAATTTATTATAGCTAACAATCCAGCTTCAAATAATGCAGGACGCAATTTATATCAATTGCGCCGAGGCCGGTCAAGCTGAAACCCCCCGTTAGTGGGCGTTTATGCTACTTTTTACACCCTTTTTGGCTTTTTCTTTAACCGCTGGTGTATTGTTGTCCGACTTGCTTAAAAACTCGTCATCACTGATGGGCTTTGGCATTGTTTCCAAAGCGATCGCCAGCACCTCATCAATCCACTTAACCGGCTTGATATCCAAGTCAGCTTTAATGTTATCAGGGATCTCTTTAAGGTCTCGCTCATTCTCTTCAGGAATGATGACAGTCTTAATCCCGCCCCGGTGCGCCGCTAACAGCTTCTCCTTTAGGCCGCCAATAGCTAAAACCTGACCGCGCAAAGTAATTTCACCCGTCATTGCCACCGTGGAATTGACGGGTATACCCGTCAATACGGATACCAGTGCAGTACACATGCCTATACCTGCACTCGGACCATCTTTCGGCGTGGCACCTTCAGGGACATGAATATGAATATCATGCTCGTCGTAATATTTAGCCGGAATACCCAGCATCTGCGAACGACTGCGTACAACTGTGGTAGCAGCCTGAATCGACTCCTGCATCACATCACCCAATGACCCCGTTTTAACCTGCCGCCCTTTACCCGCTACAGATACGGCTTCAATAGTCAGAAGCTCACCACCAACTTGAGTCCACGCCAAACCAGTAACTTGACCGATTTGATTCTTCGCTTCTGCTTTACCGTAGTTGTATTTACGAACACCGCTGTAATGCTCCAGCTGTAGTGAAGAAATTTCAAGCGGTGCCTTTTTCTCTTTAAGAGCAAATTCTTTCACCACTTTACGGCAAATTTTGGCAATCTCACGCTCTAGGCCACGAACACCTGCTTCACGCGAATAATAGCGAACCAAATCCCTAATGGCCTCTTCTGTTATCGTCAGCTCATTCTCTTTCAAACCGCTATTTGTCATCGCCTTAGGCTTTAAATAGCGCTGAGCAATATTGATTTTCTCATCTTCGGTATACCCTGGAATGCGGATAACTTCCATCCGGTCCAGCAACGGCGCAGGGATATTCATTGAGTTTGAAGTGCAAATAAACATCACATCAGACAAGTCGTAATCGACCTCTAGATAATGATCGTTAAAGCTGTTGTTTTGCTCTGGATCGAGCACCTCTAACAGAGCTGATGCTGGGTCACCACGACTATCCATACCCATTTTGTCGATTTCATCGAGTAGAAATAATGGGTTTTTAACCCCAACCTTGGCAAGTTTTTGTACAATTTTACCTGGCATAGAGCCAATATAAGTACGGCGGTGCCCCCTGATCTCTGCTTCGTCACGTACGCCACCTAAAGCCATACGAACAAATTTACGATTCGTGGCCCGCGCAATAGACTCACCCAAAGATGTTTTACCAACCCCAGGCGGACCCACCAAACACAATACTGGCCCCTTGATCTTTTTCACGCGCTTTTGTACAGCGAGATATTCAAGGATGCGCTCTTTAACTTCTTTTAAACCATAGTGATCCGCTTCAAGCACATCTTGCGCTTTCTTCAGGTCATGCTTAACTTTGGAGCGGCTTTTCCAGGGTACACTGATCATCCAATCAATATAACTACGAACGACAGAAGCCTCAGCAGACATAGGCGACATCATTTTTAACTTATGCAACTCGGCATTGGCTTTATCTTCAGCCTCTTTACTCATACCACTGGCACTGATTTTGGCTTGCAAGTCTTCCAGTTCGTTCGGCGCTTCATCCATATCGCCCAGTTCTTTCTGAATAGCTTTCATCTGCTCATTCAGATAGTACTCACGCTGACTCTTTTCCATTTGTTTCTTAACACGACCACGAATGCGTTTTTCAACTTGGAATAGGTCAATTTCCACTTCCATCAAGCCTAACAAATGATCGATACGTTGATGGATATCAGTCACTTCCAGGATGGCTTGTTTTTGTTCTAATTCCAGCAACATATGTGCAGCAATAGTATCTGCCAACCTGCCAGGCTCATCGATACCCGCGAGTGAATTAAGCACTTCTGAAGGAACTTTTTTACTAAGATTTACATATTTGTCGAACTGCGACATCGTTGACTGGACTAATTTTTCAGCCTCCGCATCAACTAGCGGCTCTGGTGTTTCTGCGGTAGTTACTGCAGTAAAAAACCCATCCGTTGAATTGACCTTGTCGATTCTTGCTCGATAAGCACCTTCGACCAACACCTTAACCGTACCATCAGGCAATTTAAGTAATTGTAAGACTGTTGAAACAGTCCCTACCTGATAAATATCTTTTTCGCCGGGATCATCGATAGACGCATTTTTCTGAGCTACCAACAAAATCTGCTTATCATTAGCCATGGCCTGCTCGAGGGCCTGAATTGAACGCTCACGACCAACAAAAAGAGGAATGACCATGTGCGGATAAACGACGACATCTCGCAACGGCAATAAAGGTATTTCAAGTAATTCGATGTTGTCAGCCATAATATATTCACCTGTTTTATTACAAAAAGCCGTACTGACGGGCAGCGATATAACCTAAGTGCATTTAATTAAATGAAGGATAGGCGCTTTTGTAAGTTAATCTACAAATTTACGTTACTGATATTAATTGGGGCATTAGAGGCGATTACAAGGGGATTACAACATTTATTCGATAACAACTCACCAATAAAAAAGGGCTCTAAGAGCCCTTTTTTATTCTCCTTATTCTTCAGGAGATGCAGTTTTACGTTGCTCAAGCTCTGGTGTTTTATACACCAGCAAAGGTTCGGATTCACCTTTTATCACTGATTCATCTATAACTACTTTCGACACGGTATCTTCAGAAGGTATTTTATACATGGTTTCCAGTAATACTGACTCTAAAATAGAGCGCAAGCCGCGAGCACCGGTTTTGCGAGTCATTGCTTTCTCTGCAATAGCGCGCAAACCATCTTCACGAAAATCAACCTCAACCCCTTCCATCTCAAACAGCTTAGCATATTGCTTGGTCAGAGCGTTCTTAGGCTCGGTCAAAATAGACACAAGTGCATCTATATCCAATTCCTCAAGGGTGGCAATAACTGGCAAACGGCCTACAAACTCAGGAATTAAACCATAACGAACCAGATCTTCAGGCTCGAGATCAGCCAGCACTTCACCAACATTTTTCTTCGAATCCTTGCTCTTAACCTCGGCGCTAAAGCCAATGCCGCCTTTTTCAGAGCGCTCTCGAATTACTTTATCCAAGCCGGCAAAAGCACCACCACAGACAAACAAGATATTAGAGGTATCTACCTGTAAAAACTCTTGCTGCGGGTGTTTACGCCCGCCCTGCGGCGGAACCGAAGCGACCGTGCCTTCGATAAGCTTCAACAGGGCTTGTTGCACACCCTCACCTGATACATCACGCGTGATGGAAGGGTTATCAGATTTACGCGAAATCTTATCAATCTCATCGATATAAACGATACCCACCTGGGCCTTCTCAACATCGTAATCACATTTTTGCAGTAACTTTTGAATAATGTTTTCAACATCTTCACCCACATAACCGGCTTCGGTTAAGGTGGTAGCATCAGCAATAGTGAAAGGCACATCCAGCAAGCGCGCTAAAGTTTCAGCTAATAAGGTTTTACCGCTTCCTGTTGGCCCAACCAGCAAAATATTACTTTTGCCCAGCTCAACCTCACCCTTTTTGGCATCTCCATAACGTAAGCGCTTGTAATGATTGTAAACTGCCACAGCCAAAACTTTTTTAGCTCGCTGTTGGCCGATCACATATTCGTCAAGAATTTCCTTGATTTCGACCGGTGTTGGCAGCTTATCACTACCCGTATCACCGGCGCTCTCCTGAACCTCTTCGCGGATAATATCGTTACAAAGATCGACGCACTCATCACAGATAAAGACCGATGGCCCAGCTATCAGCTTGCGCACTTCATGCTGACTTTTTCCGCAAAATGAACAGTACAGCAATTTGCTGCCGTCATCACCACTGTCTTTAGTATTGTCACTCATTAACGGTATACCCCATGTAGCACAAATCTACGTCATTTCTTATTGCTAAAGATGCTGTTTTTTGGCGTGTTTTGCAAGTTTTGGGGGCATTAATAACTACACCCCTCACAAAAATGGCTTATATCTCACTTGGATCACGACGAGTCATGACCTCATCAACAAGACCATAGCTTTTTGAATCCGCCGCATTCATGAAGTTATCACGCTCAGTATCACGGACAATTTTCTCGTAATCCTGCCCCGTATGCTCAGCCATCAGATGATTTAAGCGTTCACGAATAATCAGAATCTCACGCGCCTGTATGTCAATATCAGTCGCCTGCCCCTGGGCGCCACCGCTTGGTTGGTGGATCATGGTGCGGGCATTGGGAAGAATAAAGCGCTTACCCTTGGCGCCACCACATAACAAAAATGCACCCATACTCGCTGCCTGACCAATACACATAGTACTGACATCTGGACGAATGAACTGCATAGTGTCGTAGATAGACAAACCCGCAGTAACTGAACCGCCGGGAGAGTTTATATACAGATGGATATCCTTATCAGGGTTCTCTGACTCAAGGAACAGCATCTGCGCAACGATTAAATTAGCCATGTGATCCTCAACAGGACCAACCATGAATATAACCCGCTCTTTCAATAAACGAGAATAAATATCGTAAGAGCGCTCGCCTTTGGCTGTTTGCTCAACCACCATTGGGATCAAACCCAAATTGGTAACTTGCTGATGGTTCATACCTTGATGATCATGTCTGGACATACAGATAATCGCTCTTCAGTTAAATATTTTCGTGGAGGTTTTGGTGACGCCTTAAACGACGAAGCGACTACACCGTAAAGTATAGTCGCTCGGCAAAGAAATCAATGACAACTGCTAACCTTCATCAGATTCTGCTGCAGGCTTCATGACATCTTCATAGCTACAAGTGTCTTCACTAACATTTGCCTGAGCAATGATTTTTTCAACAACAGTCTCTTCTAATACCATTGATTGAATTTCTTGAAGCTGCTGCTGATTACCGTAATAGTAATTAATAACCTCTTCAGGATCTTCGTAAGTTGCAGCAAAACCTTCAATCGTTTCTTTCACTTTGTCCGCATCTGCACTGATATCTTCACGAGTAATATAATCGTTAAGAATCAAGCCAAGGCGCACACGACGTTCGGCCTGCTCAGTAAACATATCATCTGGCAATAATGAATCAACATCCAATGAAGCGGCTGCGCCACCAAACTGCTGAACCATTTGACGCTTTAATGCAGAAATTTCTTGCTTAACCAAAGCCTGAGGAAGCTGTAAATCTTCATGCGCAGCAACCAAACCATCCATCACCTGAGTTTTGATTTTGTTTTTGATCGCATTGGTTAACTCACGCTGCATATTTTCTGCAACTTCTTTGCGGAACTGCTCTTCACCACCTTCTTTAACACCAAACTTTTCAAAAAATGCTTCATTTAATTCGGGTTGAACTTGCTCAGAAACTGTATTCACTGTAACAGCAAATTCAACCGCAGCACCTTTAAGCTCTTCTGCCTGATAATCATCAGGAAAGGTTAATGACAACACTTTTTCTTCACCGGCTTTCAGGCCAACAATGCCATCTTCAAAACCAGCAATCATACTTTTGGAGCCAAGAATCAAATCAGACCCTTCAGCAGTACCACCGTCAAAGGCTTCGCCATCTTTGGTGCCAACATAATTAATATTAACCTGATCGCCTTCAGCCGCTGCACGCTCAACTGGAGTCCAGCTCGCCTGCTGCTTACGCAAGGTTTCGATCATTGTTTCAACGTCAGCATCAACAATTTCAGCAACCGGCTTAACCACGGTGATCGAACTATAATCTTTAACCTCTACCTCAGGAAAAACCTCAAAGGTCGCCACATATTCTAAATCGCTGCCTGGATCAATATTTTTAGGCTCGATATGAGGCATACCAGCTGGCTTTAGTTTTTCTTGAACAATAGCCTCACTAAAGCTTTGGTTCATAACTTCTTGCAACACTTCCTGACGCACACCGGCACCGAAACGCTGCTTCATTACTTTCATGGGAACTTTACCTGGACGAAAACCATCCAGACGCACAGTGCCCGCAGCTTTCTGCAACCGAGTGGTAACCTCGCCATCTACACGCGCAGCAGGAATCCCTACTGTCAATTTACGCTCAAGCCCGGAAGTAGTTTGTATTGAGACTTGCATGAAATTTCCTCTAAACCCATCAAACTACTTAGCAGTTTTACTTGTGGGTGATCATCACAGATTGTGATATTAAAAATAAATGGTGCGGACGGAGAGACTCGAACTCTCACACATTGCTGCACCAGAACCTAAATCTGGCGTGTCTACCAATTCCACCACGTCCGCCTTACAGTACGCCGCTACTAACGACATGCGCCCAGTTTTTATTTGATCTGGGCTAAACTCGCTAACTGATTGAAATGTATCGCATATCAATTGATATATTGATGATTGCGATTGGCCTCAATCTTAGGGGCGGTGATTCTGACACAATGCTGGGGGCGGTTCAACAACGGTTTGCATTACATTTCAGACTATTTTCACTCTATTGGTAAAAAATCAGCCAAACTGACGAAGAAACAACCAATCGGCAGCAATTTTACTCATTTAGCCCCAGCCAACTTATCTATCCAGTGAGGCAATTTGGATCAAAAAGGTAGTAGCCATCCAACCAATCGGCCACTTCACTCGCTACAGGGTGATCAAACGCCCGATATAGCTTACTTTTTTCCAGCCGCTGAGCCTCCGTCATCGCCGACAAGCCCAAATCATGAAATAACACGACATCGTCGCTCAACTGAGTAGCCAGTACGGCATCATCCAAAATAGCTAAGCCCTCCTCCAACTCATTCGCCACATTATATCTACAACGCTGCTGATAGATACTCTGCAATGACTGCAGCACTAGTTGTGACAACAGGGGTTGGTTCATCGGGTTGACTACATGACCTCGACACCACCGATCAATCTCACAAGGCCGACCTTGATAGGGGCGCAGGTGTAAATAATTACTGGTTAGCCGGCCATCATTAACCGGGTAATTATCCCAAAGTACCGGCTTTCGCTTAAAGAGGTTTTCTACTGGCTCCAAATCATCGCGACTAAAGCTCTTGGCAATAACTTCGCTTCCAGTCCAAAAAACATCAACCTCAGCGGCCAGCCCCTGCCCTAGGGTCTCCATATAACCGCAAGGCATTATTCCAAATACCTGCTCCAATACCGGATCAGTAGAATAATACGTCGGACAGATTATATGTTGCTGCGCCAGGCTGACATCAATAATATCTGCCGTAATCTCAAGCTGGCGCTGCCCCAGCCCATCTATATCGCCCCGAATATCATCAAACAAAACACACAATATATTCGGAGACAACTCATTAATACGCTGAACTTTATCCTGCAATAAACGCTTATCTTCAGCAGTATAATTAACCGATAAGCCCAGAGGCGATAAGCCTAAGCCCCAACGCACACCACTCAATTGATAATGCTGGCCCAGAGCCTGTAATTGCTGCCACTGTTCTGCAGCATGCTGCTCACGCCAACGTCCGCGAAAAAAAACATCTGCTTTTGGTGCATAAATATAAGCATCAAAACCGTGACGTTTTAGAAACTGAGCGTACTCTTTTCTCTGCTGCCAAGACCATTGATGACCATAAAAACCTTCGATGACCCCGTAGAAAAATTCGCTCATAAGTTATACAGCTTCAAGAAATGGCAGGTGTTACAAATAAAAACTCAAGCCAACGCAGCTTAACACTAGGCGGCGCATAGCGATTACTATTAAGACAAACGCAGGTTATCGCTTAATTGTTTAAAAAACAAACAAATAGCGCTGGCATTAGTTAGTAATTCAAACAATACTAAGTTTCATAGTTGCCTGATACCCCTATCTGAGATGCAGCTATAAAATTGAAGGGGCAACTCTTCAATGATTTACGTCCAATGGTCTTAGCCGGCACCCCTCTGTGGCTGCCGGTTTTTTTCATTAAACAAAAAACCAGGCCAGCTAAGTTAATTTTTCTTATTAAAGAACAACTTATCAAAGTTATCTGAAGTGATTTCTGCCAACTCAGCTACGGGAATACCACGCAGCTGGGCGATACATTCTGCGACCTCAACAACATACTTAGGCTCATTTTTCTTACCTCTATGGGGAACCGGTGCCAGATAAGGAGCATCCGTTTCTATCAATATCTTCTCAAGCGGAACGCGTTTAGCCACTTCCCGTAATGCCTGAGCATTGTTAAAGGTAACGATGCCAGAAAAAGAAATATAGTAATTCAGGTCAAGCGCCTGAGCTGCCATCTCCCAACTTTCGGTAAAGCAATGTAATACACCACCCACTTCAACATCACCAGACGCCTTTATAATTGCGATTGTATCTTCGCGAGCATCACGCGTATGCACCACAACCGGCTTCTTCAGGGTCGATGCTAAGTGGAGGTGTTGCCGAAAGCTCTCACGCTGCTGTTCAGCACTGTCTTTGGAATAAAAATAATCGAGCCCTGTTTCGCCAATTGCAACAACCTCCGGCGCCTCGGCAAGCGCACGCAAGACCTCCATGTTAACCATGCTCTCACCTATATCCATAGGATGAACACCCACTGAGGCGCTAACGCCTTCATAATGCCTGGCAATATCAATAACAGTCTCGGCATTGCCCATATCGATACCAATGCACAACATACGCTCAACGCCGCGCTGCTTAGCAGCAGCAATGGCCTCACCCAGATCTCCGTTATAAGCAGACAGATCTAGCCGGTCTAAGTGGCAATGTGAATCAACAAACATGATATATCTCTTCTAAAACTCGATAAAATTTCTTGCAAACCCATGTATAATTTCTTGCTAATGCAAACGGCCCGGTAAAGACCGGGCCGTGCAGTTCCTACCTGTACTCGACTACCATCAAGTACTCATACACCAATAAAAGCATCACTACATCGTGTGAGTAGGCCGATCAGACTCCAGGGAGCCCGCTAAATAATTCTCGATTTTTTTGTTAGCGGTGTCATCTTGGCCGTTAAACTGCACACCTATACCTGCGGCTCTATTACCCTGAGCACCTCGAGGTGTTACCCAAACCACTCTTCCTGCAACCGGAATTTTCTCTGGCTCGTCCATCAGATTTAACAACATGAACACTTCATCGTTAATTTTATAGGGCTTATTGGTCGGAATGAACAAGCCTCCATGAATTAAAAAGGGCATATAAGCCGCATAAAGTACGGCTTTATCTTTAATTGTCAGCGACAATATGCCATTTCTAGCCCCTTGGGGTGCACTAGCTGTACTCATTATTGTTAAAAACTCCTTAATATTCAGCCGGATGAGGCGCTTATCGAAAGTATTATAGCTTGTAAGGATAGCTGCTGTTACGGCTAATCACCACCATAGCTGGATCAATATCAACCGCGAAGCCTTTCGCAGCTATTAAGCAATAAAGCCTCAAGCGCCAGCTGACGATTTGGGTTAGCCCCACGATTAAGTCGCACCAGCAACGCATTGACCTCATCCAGCAAAACAAATACACCTTTAACCTTGCTAGCCGGAACCACCGACAACCACCGGTGATCGGTCGCAACGGCTGCACCACCCATGTGACATTTAATCAACCTGCCCAACTTGCGCGCCAACCACTCAAGTAATTCGGTTAAATCATGTGCAAGCCATTTTTCAGCCACAACTATTGCTGGTATTTTATACTCTAGCATACCGAGAAAGTCCTCGTTAAATTGCTGACGGCGCTCTAAACCATCTGACTGTAACAATTCAAGCACCGATATAGGCTGCCCTGCAGCCTCCAGCAATAACTCTTCAACCGGAGTTTGCGACGATGTCATCGTCGCCAGCCAAGCCAACGAAACCTCTTGCGGCGGCAAGGGGAATTTAATTATTTGACAACGAGAGCGAATCGTTGGCAATAACTGATTAGGAGCGTCAGCGAGTAACAACAACAAAGTATTAGGACTGGGCTCTTCCAAGCATTTAAGCAAAGCATTAGCCGCATTAGTATTCATCATTTCTGCAGGGCTAATAGTGGCTACTTTTATCCCCCCCTGCTGAGAGGTCTGGGCCAGCGAATCAACCAGCTCACGAATTTGGTCTATTTTAATTTGTCGCGATTTTTCCTCCGGGGCAAGCCACTTAAAATCTGGGTGCGAACCCGCCAAAATAAAGCCACACTGACGACAAGTGCCACAGGCAACACCAGAATCCGGCGATTCACAAATTAAATATTCAGCAAATGCTTTCGCGAACCTCCGCTTACCAACCCCAGCTGGCCCTGCCAATAAAATTGCATGAGGTAGCTTATCAGACTGCCGCAAGGCTTCTAGCCGCTGCCATTGCTCATCTTGCCAGGGCAATTTTACTGCCAGAGAGCCTGCTGTATTCTCCACTCGCTTCAACTCCGCGCTTCAAAGGCATTGCGCATTTCATCAAGCATCGCAGCGATTGCCAATCGCACCTGCGGCAATGACTGCCCCGCATCAACAACACGAAAACGATGCCCCTGCTCTTTTGCTAACTGCAAATATGTCGTCCGCACCTGTTCAAAAAACTGCCGCTGCTCCTGCTCAAAGCGGTCAAACTCCCCACGCTTTTCTGCTCGCGCCATACCTACTTCCACCGGCGCATCCAACAAAATAGTAAAGTCCGGACGCAGTGAACCTTGCACCCACCGCTCCAAATCCTCTATTTTCGATCTGGCGATTCCACGTCCTCCACCCTGATAAGCAAATGTTGCATCGGTGAAACGGTCACAAACGACCCACTCACCACGCGCTAAAGCAGGCTCTATAACCTGATTTATATGCTGCGCTCTGGCAGCAAACATCAGTAATAATTCAGTATTTTCTGACACTGATTCGTCCCGAGGCACGAGCAGTAGCTGGCGTATATCCTCAGCCAACGGTGTCCCCCCCGGCTCGCGAGTGAGCACTACCGAAGTACCCTCTGAGCGCAATTGCTCGGCAATAAAGGCAATATTGGTAGATTTTCCAACTCCCTCACCGCCTTCAATCGTGATGAACAACCCTCTTTTAGACGACAACAACTCTCTCCGATTTTGGTCATGCAAATACCGAGTACGACCTTTTAATTAACTCGATGGTTTTTTCTTTGGTGCAGATGAATAGTCTTTGCGGCGCTGCTGTATCTGATACTTATTCACCGCTTGCAGATGCTCTTGCAATGTTGCCGAAAAATAATGACTGCCATCACCCTTGGCAACAAAATAAAGGCTATCACCCTCCGCCGGATGTAACGCCGCATGAATGGCCTCACGTCCCGCCAAGGCAATTGGGGTATGCGTGAGACCATGAAAACGGTAAGTATTATAGGGGTTATTGGTGTTCTTTAAATCGGCCCTGCGCAAGTTACCATCAAAATCGCTGCCCATACCATATATCACTGCTGGGTCTGTCTGTAAGCGCATATTTCTTTGCAATCGTCGCACAAAAACACCCGCAATTTGTGCTCGCTCACTCGCATCGCCTGTCTCTTTTTCGATCAACGAGGCCATGATCAAGGCTTCATAGGCCGTCTCATAAGGAAGGTTATCAGCACGGCTCTGCCACTCCTCTGCCAGCACCTGTTGCATCCGCAAAACCGCCTGCCGCAGTAATTCCAGATCGGTGGTCTGACTATGAAAGCGATAGGTATCAGGGAAAAGCAAACCCTCGAGGGACGTATAATTCTCAGGAACACCTAGCATCGCCAGCAATGCAGGATCATTAATATCTTTTATCTTATGATTCAAACGAGACTGCGAACGCAGCGCAGTCATAACATTTTGCAGATTCCAGCCCTCAACGAGAGTGACATTAAAATACCGCACATCGCCACGTTCAAGCTTATCGAGCAAGTCTCGCGGTGTCGTACCTGGTGTCAACCAATAATCCCCAGCTTGAATATTCTGCCCTCTTTGTGTCAATCGACTATAGAGCAATAATAAGCGAGGAGTCTCAAGCACACCTTGCCGCTCCAGCCCGTAAGCCAGCGAACCCAATGAGCCACCCTCTACTAATGTATATTCAATGCCGCTACCCACAACGGCTAAAGGCTGGTCCAAATAGCGCTGCAAATAGTAATGACTAGCCGCCAGCGCCAATACAATAAAAACAAAGAAAACCGTGGCGAAACGCCGTAACCACCTAAACACTATGCTGCACACCTTGAGCAAACCCCAACTGAACCTGCTTAGAAACAACCCCCACAGACTTCAGATGGCACCCTAACGCAATAACAGGCAAAACCCCAATAAGACTATTACAGATGAAAAGCTCCTCTGACTGATAAACATCATCAAGACTAAGATCCTTCACTTTAATGTGAAGATCAAGTGAAGGAGCAACACTCTCCATGATATAACGGCGAACCACGCCCTCAACCCCGCAACGCTGTAAATCCGGTGTATAAAGCACACCCTGTTTAACGAGAAAGATATTAGACATAGTCCCTTCGATTAAGCGCCCATCAGTATCCAGCACAAGCCCTTCGGCAATACTCGGATCATCCCATTCAGAGCGGGCAATAACATTTTCCAGACGCGCTAAGTGTTTAATACCTGCAAGTCGAGGATTAATACCCAAGCGTGTACCACAAAGCCTTAGCGCAACCCCCCGCTCCTGCTCATATGAATAACTCGACACTAAAGGCTCGATCGAAACAATACGGTGCCCCTTCAAATTCAAAGCGGCCTTATAACCACGACCCGTCGACCTCCGAGTAATGATTACTTTTATTACCCCGAGCCTGGCATCATTAGCGCTGAGCAACAACGCTATATCTGCGCGTAAAGCCTCTATATCGACACCGATTGCTAAACGCTCACAGCCGTGTTGCAAACGCTCTAAATGTAGATCGAATAGTTCAATAGTATTATTGGCAACTTTCATTGTCTCAAAAACGCCATCGCCATAAGCCAAACCTCGGTTATCCACATTAATGTGGTCGATGGCTTGGCTATCAATGAGCGTGAATGATGACATATAGGCTAGGCTTTGCTAGTGCAGCTTAGCAAACATTAAGCTGCCATTAGTGCCGCCAAAACCAAAGGAATTAGACAGCACATAGTTGATCGTCATTTGCTGAGCGGTATGCGGTACATAGTTGAGATTACAGCCCGCCTCCGGGTTATCCAGATTAATCGTAGGCGGAGCTACCTGATCCCGAATAGCCAAAATAGAAAACACAGCCTCTACTGCTCCAGCTGCGCCAAGTAGATGTCCAATCATGGATTTAGTAGAACTCACAGCAACCGTTGCAGCTGCGCTACCCAGCACCGCCTCTATGGCTCTGCTTTCAGCCAAATCACCAGCCGGCGTTGAAGTACCGTGGGCATTAATATAGTTAACCTCAGCAGCATTAACACCTGCATCATTAAGGGTATTGCGCATTGCAGCTGCTGCGCCGCGACCATCCTCTGGAGGCGAAGTAATATGATAGGCATCACCACTCATCCCAAAACCAACCAGTTCGGCATAGATATTAGCGCCTCGCGCTTTAGCAAATTCATATTCCTCGAGCACCAACATCCCCGCACCATCAGACAAAACAAAGCCATCACGGTCTTTATCCCATGGACGACTCGCTGCCTGAGGATCATCATTGCGGGTTGATAAAGCCCTAACAGCAGCAAAACCACCTAACCCCAGGGGAGTGGATGACATTTCTGCACCACCCGCCAACATCGCATCCGCGTCACCATAGGCAATGGTTCTTGCGGCGTGTCCTATATTGTGAGTACCCGTAGTACAGGCGGTCGAAATAGCAAAGTTAGGTCCTTGCATACCGTATTTAATCGATAGATTACCCGCCACCATATTGATCACAGTGCCAGGTACAAAAAAAGGAGAGATTCTACGCGGACCATTCTTGACCAAGATGGCATCGTTTTTTTCAATAAAACTAACGCCACCAATACCCGCACCAATGGCCACACCAATACGAGGAGCGTTTTTTTCTGTCACTTCCAGCCCGGAATCAGTCATTGCCTGGATCCCTGCGGCCATCCCGTACTGGATAAAGGGATCCATTTTGCGGGCCTCTTTTACTTCCATATAAGGAGATAAATCAAAACCCTTTATCGATCCATTAAAGCGTGTAGTGTAAGCAGAGGCATCAAAGTGCTCTATAGGACCAATACCACTCTTACCGCTGAGAATATTAGTCCAGGTTGTTTTAACATCATTTCCCAGTGGTGTAATCAGGCCCAAACCCGTTACCACAACTCTTCGCTTCGCCACCGCCAATCTTCCCCTTTGTATCTCTAGCAGACCCAAGATACACCATAAAAAATTAAACTGAAAACATAGACCTGAGCGCTAAACTGCAAGAGTAAAGGCTAAGAAGTCCTCTCCAAAGAACACAAGCACTAATGGTACTTACCTAAGGCCGCATTACCAACCACAGGTAGAGCTTGTTCCACCAGATACCCCCAGGTAAGTGCTATGACTCAACCGAGGGCATTCAGCGCAGACCCCATAAATAACAAAAGCCGCACTATTAAAAACAGGGCGGCTTATACTAAATATTTACATCTGCTAACGCAGATGAGGCAATCAGCCTAAATTTTTGTTGATGTAGTCGATAGCTAACTGAACAGTAGTAATCAACTCAGCTTCTTCATCAGGAATTTCAGTCTCAAACTCTTCTTCAAGAGCCATCACCAATTCAACTGTATCCAGAGAGTCAGCACCCAAATCCTCTACAAAAGAGGCAGAGGTTTGAACTTCTTCTTCTTTAACGCCTAGTTGCTCGGCTACAATCTTTTTGACGCGTTCTTCAATGCTGCTCATGGTCTATATAGACTCCTGTATTAAAAAGCTATGAATAGTTGATTTACTAATAAACCCCATTCTAACTAGAACAAAAGCTTACTGTTTTTTACTATTCGATTTCGGCGGGGATTTTACTCGATTTTATCCGCCCTGTAACATCGTTTTCGAAAATTACTGCCCAAAAGTTAAAATATATTATATTCAATCAGTTAGGACATGTACATACCACCGTTCACATGGATGGTTTCACCCGTAATATAAGCACCGGTATCACCCGCAAGGAATGCAACCACCCCTGCAATTTCATCAGGCTCACCTAGACGCGATAAGGGAATTTGCGACAACATTAGGTTTTTATGATCTTCAGCCAGCGTTTTAGTCATATCGGTATCAATAAAACCAGGCGCCACACAATTTACGGTAATATTACGTGAACCCAACTCGCGTGCAAGAGAGCGAGAAAACCCCTCCACACCGGCCTTGCTAGCCGCGTAGTTAGACTGCCCCATATTACCCATCGACCCAACCACCGAGCTGACACTAATAATGCGCCCCCAGCGAGCCTTAGTCATACCACGCACACATGCCTTGGACAAACGATAAACAGACGACAGATTAGTGCTGATAACATCATCCCACTCACCTTCTTTCATCCGCATCAAAATATTATCTTTGGTAATACCTGCATTATTAACCAGCACTAAAGGAGCGCCATAGGTTTCAGTAATAGCCTTCAGCACACCATCAATAGACGCTGCATCAGACACATTTAAAGCCATACCCTGACCAACAATATCAGCCTCTGCCAAATATGCCGAGATACTCTGCGCACCTGCTTCAGTGGTCGCTGTACCGACCACGACGAAACCATTAGCACCCAATAACTTTGCTATAGCCTGACCAATTCCACGACTAGCCCCAGTAACCAAGGCAACTTTATCCGTCATGCATCCACTCCTAAATCTCGTTTTTAATCATTAATATCAACCCACTACCCTGCCGCGCATTAAAGGCTGGCAAGTGCTTTTTCCAAGCTTGCCGGATCTTCAATATTTAAACCAGTTAGCGATCTATCTATACGCTTACTCAAACCACTTAATACTTTACCGGGGCCGCACTCCAGCGTTGTGGTAATGCCCGCAGCAACCATAGCTTCAATGCAACTCGTCCACTTTACCGGACTATAAATTTGCTTAACCAACAAAGCTTTTATTTTTTCCGGATCACTTTCTGTCTGAGCATGCACATTATGCACCACCGGAATCTGAGGAGCACTCACACTCAAAGAAGCGATTTTTTCTGCCAATTTTTCCCCAGCCGGCCTCATCAAAGACGTATGGAAAGGCGCGCTTACCGGCAATGGCATCGCTCGTTTGGCCCCAGCCTCGGTCAAGAGTTCAATCGCTTTATTAACTGCCGCCACTTTTCCCGCTATTACAACTTGCCCAGGCGAGTTAAAATTGACCGCTTCAGCACCCGACTGCGCACAAATATCAACAATAACCGCATCATCAAGCCCCAGCACTGCAGCCATAGCGCCCTCACCTACCGGCACTGCCGTTTGCATAAACTGACCGCGATCCCTAACCAAACGAACTGCATCAGTAAATTTTAAACTTCCAGCACACACTAACGCTGAAAACTCCCCCAAGCTGTGCCCTGCTAACATTGACGGCTGTAATCCTTGATGCTGCTGCCATACACGCCACAGCGCAACACTTGATGTCAACAATATAGGCTGGGTTTTTTCAGTAAGGTTTAAGGCTTCCTGTTCACCGTTTTGAACCAAATCCCACAAATCATAACCCAGCTCTTGCGATGCCTCGGCAAAAGTTTCAGCTATCAGGGAAGATTGCTCAGCCATTGCCGCCAGCATGCCGACTTTTTGTGAGCCTTGACCGGGAAAAACAAACGCCAGGTTACTACTATTCATCATTGAAAACCTTTTATCTAATCCAGAGCTAAGACGAGCTCTATTGGTGAAAATTATTGTATTTGCTCGGCAATACGCTGCGCTATGATCTGCTGCACACTTCCAGACACTTCAAGCCTTGCGCGCGCAATGGCTGCAACAAAGCCATCAACGGTACTTGCGCCATGACTTTTTACCAACACACCCTGCAAACCCAAAAAACTGGCGCCATTATATTGCTCTGCATCAAGCTGTTGGTATATATTTTTTAATATTGGCCTTACCAACAACCCCGCCAGCCTTGTGAATATGGAGCGATTAAATTGCTGCTTAACAGCACTGGCAATAAACCTCGCAGTGCCCTCACAAACTTTCAACGCGACATTGCCCACAAAACCATCCGCAACCACAACATCGGCGCCGCCACGAAACAGACCATCACCCTCAATGTAGCCAAGATAATTAAGCTGCTGATCAGCCGCCATTAATGCGCTCGCTTTTTTTACTTGCTCACTCCCTTTAACTGCCTCCTCACCAATATTTAACAAGGCAACCCGAGGAGAGCTAATGCCATCAACCACAGCCGCTAAGGCAGCTCCCATAATAGCAAACTGATGTAGCTGTGCGGCACTGCTTTCAATATTTGCACCTAAATCCAATAAATAGCAATGCCCTCCAGCCGCAGGAACGGCTGAACAAATTGCAGGCCTATCAATACCAGGTAAAGTCTTTAGGACCAAACAACCCATCGCCATTAGCGCACCTGTATTGCCCGCGCTGACCACAGCATCAACTTTTTGTTGCTGCAATAAATCAATAGCGATACGCATGGAGGATTTGGTTTTTTTTCTAAGCGCGACTGACGGTTTATCGGTCATCAAAACAACGTCGTCGGTATGCACGATGAGCAAGCGTGAATGATCAATGTGATTGAGCTGCTTATCGATAAGAGCTGAGTCACCCACCAAAGTGAGATCTAGATCAGGATATAGGGAAAGTGCTTTTATAGCTGCAGGGAGAGAACTGCGGAGACCGAAGTCTCCGCCCATACAATCAATAGCAATGCGTATGCGCGAAGCCATTAGTTATGCATGAGAAAAACAAAGGAAAAAGCGATTAAACTTAATCGTCATCCTGAACATCGACAACTTTTTTGCCACGGTAAAAGCCGTCGGCAGATACATGGTGGCGACGATGGGTTTCACCGCTAGTCTGATCAACAGACAAGGTTGGACCAGTCAATGCGTCATGTGAACGGCGCTGACCACGACGTGAACGGGTTACTTTACTCTTCTGTACAGCCATGGCTGAAAACTCCTCGCTAAAACTAACTTACACAATTTACATTACAGGGCTTACAGCTTATTAATTTTGCTTAAGCTGTGCCAAAATATTAAACGGGTTCTCTTTGGGCTCTTCAACAGCATCAACTATTGCGTCAGGATCGGCACTGATATAACCCTGTACTTGGCCGCACTCTTCTGCCGAGTGATAATTCACAAAAGGCAAGCTAAGTATTAACTCCTCTGAAACCACATCATACATCTCAGTTAATTCTTCACCCACTATCAATGGATCCAACGATTTAGGTAAGCGCTCCGCGTCCTTTTCAGACCAAACGATAGCAAGATTGAAGTCGGCGTCTTTCTCTACCCACATCGGCTCAAGGCATCGTTGACAAAACACTTCTACACGGGATTTGAGTTGGCCATCAATCCGCTTAAAACGTTGTTCATCAATATAGAAATCAAGTTTAACCGTTATCAACCCATTATCGCTTGCCAATAAATCAATAACGCGAGGCAAGCTGGAAATCGGCACTTCAGCACTGATTTCAACGCCTTTTACAGCCAGTTTTCGGACATCTAACTGATTTGGCAGAGTTGCATTTGACATAATGCGCGCAATCATAGGGCCGAAGACCAGGTCTGTCAAAGAAAATCCGTGTTATTTCCAGAATTCCATAGGTAAATCGAAGGCAGCTACCTATAATCTATGGTTTTTACCCTAGAACAGCCTATGTTACCGCTAATACTCGCTTCCAGTTCCCCTTACCGCCGCCAATTGCTGCAAAAACTGCAATTGCCATTTGAGTGCTGCAATCCTGATATTGATGAAGCCGCCAAGCTTGACGAACACCCTTTACAATTGGTCACCCGGCTAGCTATCAGCAAAGCGCGAGCAATATCCCAATCCTATCCGCGGCACTTGATCATTGCTTCTGATCAAGTCGCCGGCTTAAACGGCAACATCCTCACCAAACCGGGTAACTTCGACACTGCAATAGATCAGCTTCGTCAATGTAGTGGCCAGCAAGTCATATTCTATACCGGGCTGGCACTACTCAATACCAGCAGCGGGCAATTGCAGGACTGTGTTGAGACTTATACCGTTAACTTCAGACATTTAAGCAATGATGGTATACGGCGATACTTGCTCGCCGAACAACCCTATGACTGCGCGGGAAGCTTCAAAATGGAAGGACTGGGGATTACTCTATTTGAATCCCTTCACGGCAATGACCCCAACAGTTTGATAGGCCTACCACTGATCAAGCTCGTGACTATGTTAAACCATGAGGGCATAACCGTACCATAAAGCTCCACCCCAGAATAAACTAAACGCTAGAGCAGAAAGGGACAGGATAAACTAGCGGCTAACCCCTCAGTCTCTAGTGGAACTACCGGCTGACGGTGCAGCGTTATAAGCAAGATCTTGCTTGCCAATGATATCAACTTCTTTTTTCCATTGAGTCTCATCACCGCCACAAACCATACAGGACTCTTTAAGCCCAAGAGCACTTAAACCACCGCAAGACCCCTTGATCGGCTTATTCGAAAGAATCACGCCAATCGCCATACCCGCAACGACTATTAACATAACAACAAAGGCCAATAACATCGTAGCCATCTGAACACCTCACTGGTTTAATCACCTATTACTGCTTATCATACACCAAAAGCGGCGGCTGATTCAGCTCCTCAACGGCACAAAACACTTAGAGTAACCAACCTTACTTATTTAAGTAAGGTTTAAATGCATCACTGTACACAGCCTCGAAGCCTTGAGCCGTCTTATTGATCATATAAACAGCCAAGTCTTGCTTAGCAGCCAGTTCCAAACCCTTCTCTGCTCCCAGCACATTAATTACAGTTGCCAAGCCGTCGGCATAAGCTGCGCTGTCCGCAATAACTGTGACCGATACGAGGCGATGATCAATGGGATAACCGGTAAGAGGATCGAGTGTATGAGAATAACGCCGACCGTCACGCTCAAAATAATTGCGGTACTCCCCAGATGTTGCCATGGCAACACCACTCACACTTACCGAACTGTACACTTCTCCAACCGACAACGCATCCGGCTGCTCAATACCTATACGCCACGGCGTACCCCTAGGACTACTGCCTTGCAACCGTAACTCACCACCAATCTCAACCATAAAGTCTTTGTAGCCTGCATAGAGCAGCAACTCAGCCACTTTATCAACGCCAAAACCCTTGGCAATAGCTGATAGGTCCAGCCGTACTGGCAGCTGTTTTCGAATACTGTTAGTCGTTATATCAAACTCAATGTGCTGATAGCCTACATTTTTTAAGGCACTCTGGATTTGATTAGCGGACGGAATCGCCCCTCTATCAGCTTTAACACTGGCACCAAACCCCCAGAGCTCGACTAGCGGCCCCATGGTAATATCAAAAGCACCGTTGCTCAGCCAGCCAAGTTCAAGGCTCATCATCAGCACATTGAACAAATTTTCACTGACGACGACCCACTCACCCACCGGTGCATTGTTAAGCTTTACTAGCTCCGAATCAGCTATATAAGTCGACATCTGCTGGTTGATTTGCTGTAACTGCTGATCTATCGCCTGCTGTAACTGCTGTTGATCCAGTTTGTCCTCAGCCTGCCTAACCACCGTGACGTGATAAGTCGTCCCCATCGTTGAGCCACTCAGCTTAAAATTATCCCGAGAGGCTTCACCACAAGCAAATAGTGCTACAACTGTAACAAACAAAAAGAGCAGCGAAGCTGCTCTTTTAATATTAAAAATCAATCCCATCATTAGCTTAGAACTCATCCAGCATAATGCTTTCGTCTTCTACACCCAAACTGTGCAGCATATTGATGACCGACGAGTTCATCATTGGTGGCCCACACATATAGTATTCACAATCTTCGGGCGCCTGATGATCTTTGAGATAATTATCATGCACGACATTATGAATAAATCCAGTCAACCCCGTCCAGTTATCTTCCGGCTGAGCATCACTCAGCGCCAGATGCCATTCGAAGTTTGGAAACTCAGCAGCCAATGCATCATACTCTTCTGCATAAAATACTTCGCGCAAGGAGCGAGCACCATACCAAAATGATATTTTACGATCAGTTCGTAAACGCTTTAACTGGTCAAAAATATGTGAACGCATCGGTGCCATACCCGCACCACCGCCGATAAACACCATTTCAGCATCGGTATCTTTAGCAAAAAACTCACCAAAAGGCCCGTATACTTTCACTTTATCACCAGGCTTCAAGCTAAACACCCAAGAGGACATTTTACCCGCAGGCAAGCTCAAATTATTTGGCGGCGGCGTTGCACAACGAATATTGAACTTAACAATACCTTTTTCATCAGGATAGTTAGCCATTGAATAAGCGCGAATAAGCGGCTCATCAACTTTAGACTCAACATCAAAGAAACCAAAACGCTCCCAGTCTCCACGATACTCTTCACCAAGATCAAAATCTTTATACTTAACATGGTGAGCTGGCGCCTCAAGCTGCACATAACCACCGGCACGAAAATTAACATTCTCGCCTTCAGGCAACTTAAGGGTTAACTCCTTAATAAAGGTGGCAACATTGGGGTTACTCTCTACCGTACATTCCCATTGTTTAATACCGAACACCTCCTCCGGCACCTCGATCTTCATATCCTGCTTAACCGATACCTGGCACGATAAACGCCAGCCTTCACGAGCTTCGCGAGGAGTGAAGTGAGGCTCTTCTGTCGGGAGCAAGGAACCACCTCCCTCAGAGATAATACATTTACACTGGGCGCAGCTACCACCACCGCCGCAGGCTGACGCCAAAAAAACATTATTAGACGCCAAGGTTTGCAGCAATTTATCACCTGCTGCTACCGACAAGATTTTCTGACCGTTAATTTCAATAGCGACGTTGCCCGAACTCACCATTCTTGAACGAGCCAATAAGATGATCGCCACTAAAGACAATACAATAACGGTGAACATACCAACACCGAGGACAATTACTTCATTCATTCAAATTACCCTCTTACAGATCAATGCCGCCGAAAGACATAAAGCCTAACGACATCAAGCCAACAGTGATAAACGTAATACCCAAACCCTGTAATCCGGCAGGTACATCGCTGTATTTCATTTTCTCTCTGATACCGGCAAGCAAAATAATTGCCAGCGCCCAGCCTACACCAGAGCCAATACCAAACACTACGGACTCACCAAAATCATAGTCACGCTCTACCATAAATAGAGAGGCCCCCATAATGGCGCAGTTAACCGTAATCAGTGGCAAGAAAACCCCTAATGCGTTGTAGAGCGCAGGTACAAACTTATCGAGAAACATTTCTAGAATCTGGACAATTGCCGCAATTACGCCGATATAACTCAACAAACCCAAAAAGCTCAAGTCAACAGAAGCAAAGCTCGGACTCAACCAAACCAAAGCCCCCTCTTTTAACAAATAAGCATAGATTAAATAGTTAACCGGTACAGTAATTGTCAACACCACAACCACTGCAATACCTAAACCAATAGCAGCCTGCATCTTTTTAGACAGTGCTAACAACGTACACATACCTAAAAAGAAGCTTAGTGCCATATTGTCGATAAAAACCGACCGCACAAACAGACTCAATAATTCTTCCATTACACAGACTCCTGAGTTTGAGTGTTAGCCGATATTTTAAATTCAGGCTCTTCTACTTGCTCTTTTTTCCAAGACCGCAGAACCCAGATAATCAGGCCAATCAAGAAAAATGCACTTGGTGGCAACAGTAACAAACCATTAGGCTGATACCAGCCGCCATCTTGAACAAGCGGTAGTATTTCAATACCAAACAGTTTTCCCGAGCCGAGCGATTCACGAACAATGGCGATGATTATTAGTATGGTACTGTAACCAAGACCGTTACCTACGCCATCAACAAAACTGGCGCCTGGAGGGTTCTTCATCGCAAAGGCTTCTGCACGCCCCATAACGATACAGTTAGTAATAATCAAACCAACAAATACCGATAACTGCTTGCTGATCTCGTAAAAATAAGCTTTTAACAGCTGATCAACTACGATAACCAAGGAAGCAATGATAACCATCTGTACAATGATACGAATGCTGCCAGGAATCTGATTACGAATAAGCGAAATACAAAAGTTTGAGCACCCAGTAACAACGGTTACTGATAAAGCCATAACCAGAGTCACCTTCAAACTGGAGGTAACAGCCAACGCGGAGCAGATACCCAACACCTGCAACGCAATTGGATTATTTTTGAAAATTGGATCAACTAAAGCGTCTTTGATACTAGACATTATCCTGCCTCCCCTGAACGTAAATTACTGAGGAATTTCTGAAAACCTTTTTCACCTAACCAAAACTGAACCAGATTAGTGATACCACGACTAGTCAGAGTTGCACCTGCCAAGCCATCGACCTCATAGGCTGCATTATTCGACTCTGGGTCAACAACACCTTTCACCAACTTAATGGTCGCCTCACCGTCCTGATAAACCTTCTTACCAGGCCATAAAGCCTTCCATTTGGGGTTATCAACCTCACCACCTAATCCGGGCGTTTCGCCATGCTCGTAAAATCCAAGGCCAGCGATGGTATTAGCATCATGATTCAGGGCTAGAAAACCATAAAGCGTTGACCAAAGACCATAACCACGGACCGGCAGAATGATTTTATCCAAGCGCCCTTCGTGCTCAACCAGATAGACTAGTGAATAATTCTCACGACGAGAAATTTTTGCCAGATCTTCGTTACCGTTCAAATCAATAGACTTTTCAGGATTCTTTGCCGCACGACGCTGATCGAAAGTAATCGGGTCAACATCATCAACATAATGACCAGTATCCAGATCAACAACCCGCGCTGTCACTAAGTTATTAAACTGCTGCTCAATATCACCATCGGGATCTAACATGCCAGCTGCAGCAAGAATATTGCTGTAGCGGTCAAGCTTTTTATTTGCCGCCTGCTGGCCCTTCAATAGAACTGCAGCGCTGGACACAACCAGCGAACAGACTACACACAGCACCAATGCGACAATAATCGTTTTGGAGGTAGTTTCTTTTTTAGCCACGAGCGAGCCTCCGCTTAATATTAGCCTGTACTACGAAATGGTCGATCAGCGGAGCAAATAAGTTGGCGAATAAAATGGCCAACATCATCCCTTCTGGGAAGGCCGGATTCACCACCCGAATCAACACAACCATGACACCGATGAGCGCACCAAACCACCACTTACCAGCATTGGTCATCGACGCTGATACCGGATCCGTTGCCATGAAAATCATACCGAAAGCGAAGCCCCCCAGTACAAAATGCCATTCCCATCCCATTGCAAAAGCAGGGTTTGTATCCGAGCCAATCATATTAAACAAAGTGGACAAACCCACCATGCCAATCATGACACCGGCGACGATGCGCCAAGAAGCAATACGGGTCCACAACAATACCGCGCCACCTAACAAGATAGCCAAGGTCGATGTTTCACCCATCGAGCCGGGGATCCGACCAATAAATGCATCCATCCAAGTCATTTGTGATTGCAGTACATCCATACCTTGGCTGGCAACAACTGACAGAGCAGTTGCACCGGAGTAGCCATCGATTGCAGTCCAGACTGCCTCCCCTGAAATACTGGCAGGATAGGCAAAGAACAAAAATGCACGCCCCGTTAATGCCGGGTTAAGGAAGTTTTTACCGGTACCACCGAATACTTCTTTACCCACTACCACACCAAAGCTAATCCCAAGGGCAACTTGCCACAGGGGTATTGAGGGTGGACAAATAAGCGCAAACAGGATCGAAGTCACGAAGAAACCTTCGTTGATCTCATGGCCCCGCTTCATCGCAAACAACACTTCCCAAAAGCCACCAACCACAAAGGTGACGAAATAAACCGGCATAAAATACCAAGCGCCATACCAAATGTTATCCCAAAGACTGCTGGGATCATTACCTGCAAACGCACTAATTAATGCCGAGCGCCAATCATCATTCATCATCATGCCGGTATCGGCAAGAATGCTGTTAGCTTGAAAACCCACGTTCCACATGCCATAAAACATCGCAGGAAACGCACACAACCAAACGGTGATCATCATCCGTTTTAAGTCGATACCATCACGAACGTGTGAAGTAGTTTTAGTGGTATCACTCGGTGAATAAAAGATAGTGTCAGCAGCTTCGTAAAGCGCGTACCAACTCTCCCACTTACCGCCCTTATGGAAATGCGGTTCGATATTATCAAGAACCTTACGTAGTGCCGGAAATTTTACCGCCATGATTAACCCTCCTTCTCAATGCGAGTCAGGTTATCGCGGAGTATTGGTCCATACTCGTACTTACCTGGACAGACGTAGCTACATAGCGCCAAGTCCTCTTCATCTAATTCCAGACAGCCTAAGTCCTGAGCCATCTGCGTATCGCCAACAATCAAAGAGCGAAGTAACTGGGTAGGCAAGATGTCTAACGGCATCACTTTTTCATAAGTCCCCACCGGCACCATGGCCCGTTCACTACCATTGGTAGAGGTAGTAAAGTTAAATAACTTACTGCCAGCAAACTGGGATAGATAGATTTTCAAAACCGAAAATTTATTGGTACCTGGAGATATCCACCCCATAAACTCGCGCTCATTACCCTCTTTTAACACCGAAACCTGCTGGTGATAACGCCCTAAATAAGCCACTGAGGCAACCGCTGTGCGTCCACCTAATACCGAGCCGGAAATCACACGGTTATCGCCTGGCAACATTTTTCCAGCAGTAAGCTCTTCTAGATTTACACCTAAACGCGTAGTCAATAACTGTGGTTTTTCGACTTGAGGACCACCCAGCGCAATAACACGCTCAACGTATAACTTACCATCAGCGAATAAACGTCCGATGGCAATAACATCCTGATAACCGATAGTCCATACAACTTTGCTAGCACTGACTGGCTCGAGGTGATGGATATGCGTACCCGCTAAACCTGCAGGGTGAGGCCCAGCAAACTCAGCCACCTCAACATTCGCATTGCCGACAGGAATCGCCGCATCAGCTGCCTTGCTGACATAAACCTTACCTTCGGTCAGCTTACTCAAAACCTTTAAACCATTAACAAAGGCTTCTGGCTGCCGAGCAATAATAACGGCAGGATCTGCCGCCAACGGATGGGTATCTATCGCCGTAACGAAAATCGCCTTAGGCTGACTACTGGGACAGGGAATACGACTGAAAGGACGACTACGAAACGCCGCCCACTGTCCAGACTCGACGAGATTCTCAATCGCCTGTTCACGCGAGAGCTTATCGAAGTCGTTATAAGTAGGAAATGATACGAATTCATCCTCTTCAACATCGATAACAAGAGATTGAAACACGCGCTTATCACCACGATTGACACCCGAGATAACACCGGTTGCCGGAGCGGTAAATTTCACTTGCTCGTTTTTCTTATCTGAGAAAAGGACCTGACCGGTCTTGACACGATCTCCTTCCTGCACCGTCATTGTTGGCTTCATGCCGACATAATCAAAGCCGATTAATGCAACTGAACGGGGTTTTGGCCCCTCAGTAATAACCTGCTCGGGTGCTCCAGAGATAGGCAAGTCCAAACCACGATTGATTTTAATCATAGATATGCCTGATTGTTGAAAGTTAATATTTGAAACTGCTTTTGAAACTGTTGCTGTCGGTAGATGTGCGCTTTTTGTTGATACATAAATAATATGTCACTTCAATTGCAAACCCAGCCCACACTGAACAAGTGCTCGCCTAGGGAGTCGATCAAAAAAGAATGACATCATGACCGCTGGGACAGACTAACAAAACTGCCCCTTAAAAAAGGCGTCAGTATAAAGAGCTAACCCCATAAATACCATAGGCATTAGCTCTATTACCCCGATTAACATAAGGTTTTCGATAAAACCACGCGACCGGCACCAAAGGGCACCCAACAGCTAAAACCCACTAGAAACAAAGCCGCATAAAGGCGACTTTGCCAAAGCACTAAAGCTCGTGTTTTAGTGAGGAAACACTCGGTAATCCACCCCTGCAAAATGCTCCAGCACGCGATGAACCTGGCAGCTATAGCCAAATTCGTTGTCATACCAGCAGTACATAATGACCTGATTGCCATTCACAATCGTCGCCACAGAATCAAATATGCAGGCTTGACGCGAACCAACGAAGTCGCTCGACACAACTTCAGGCGAGTTAGAGTAATTAATTTGCTTACGCAAGGGTGAGTGCAGCGCCATGTGACGCATATAATCATTCACCTCTTGTACCGACGTCTCTCTTTCAAGCGTCAGCTTTAAAATTGCCATGGACACGTTCGGAGTTGGCACCCGAATAGCATTTCCAGTTAACTTACCCTGCATCACCGGCAATACTTTAGAAACAGCCTTGGCAGCACCAGTAGAGGTGATAACCATATTCAATGGCGCGCTGCGGCCACGGCGATCTGCCTTGTGGTAGTTGTCGATCAAATTCTGATCATTAGTGTAAGCGTGGACCGTTTCGATATGCCCGGAAACAATACCAAACTTATCGTGTATCGCCTTCAGTGGTGGAGCAATGGCATTAGTGGTACAGCTCGCAGCTGAAATAATTCTGTCTTCATCGCGGATATCATCGTTATTGATACCGAAAACGATATTAGGCACATCCGCACCCGGCGCGGTTAATATGACTTTGCTGGCGCCAGGGCGCAAATGCCGAGACAAACCGGCGGCATCTTTAAACATACCAGTATTATCAATAACAATGGCGTCTTTGATGCCGTATTCGGTGTAATCCACTTCTTCTGGCGAGCCTGCGTAGATCACCTTGATTTCATTACCGTTGGCTACAAATGAGCAGCGCTCTTCATCAACCCGAATCGTACCTTTAAAAGGACCATGAACGGAGTCGCGACGCAACAAACTGGCACGTTTGATCAAGTCGTTCTCTGCACCACCCTTACGAACCACGATAGCCTTTAAACGTAAATTATCGCCACCACCGGTTTTTTCAATTAACAAACGCGCCATCAAACGACCGATACGACCAAAACCATACAACACCACATCCTGCGGCTTGGGCTCAGGCGGAGTATCATTAATCAATTCACTCACTTGAGCGCGAACAAAATCCTCAACACTGACACCCTCAGCTCTCGGCCCCTCCTCATACATAACTGCAAGACGACCCGCATCGATATGAGCAATACCTAAATTCAACTCAGCAAGCGCCCGAATAACCGGGAAGGTCTCAAATTCAGAGAGCTCATTGCCCTGCACCTGACGCACTTCACGGTGGGCTTTCATGATTTCAAGCACCGACAAGTTGACTAGATTTTGACCGTAAATATAAGTTTTAACACTATTGCGATAAAGTCGTCCCACCAAAGGGATCATGCCTTCAGCTAGAGCTTCCCGCTCTTTCCAGTCGCTAAAATAATCATCAGGACGTTTACGATTACTACTATCAGTGCTCACTATATGAATACCTTTGCTCGGGTAAGAATTAATGGCGACGAGATTAAGCTAAGAAAATCAAGCCAACTAAAAGCGGCATATTATGTGCATTCACACCCGCAAGTTCAACCTATAGATGGCTGTTTTGGCCACATTCCGCCGACAATGAAGTATAAAATGCACGCTGGTAATTAAAAATTACCAAACATAGCCATGCAAAGCATGAATAAGCTCAGCAAATCCGGTGTAAATCACTCTCTGTCACGCTACAATGTCGCGCTATTGACTAGACACAACAAAAATTAGCACCCTCTATGGCCAGTACCTCTTTATTTTCAACCTACACCAAGCAACAAGCTGGAGACAAACAGCGCTGGGGAAGCCTATACGGTAGCGCCAGAAGCCTGGCTATTGCCAATTCGGCGAAGCAATCAAACCAACTGACCGTACTGATTTGTAATGATACAGCCAGTGCCATCCGCTTTGAGCAAGAGCTCAAGTTTTATGGTGGTACACTGGATGTACTGCATTTTCCAGACTGGGAAACGCTACCCTATGATACCTTCTCTCCCCACCAAGACATCATCTCAGAACGACTGCAGACCCTGCATCAGCTATCGCAACTAAAAACTGGAATTCTGATCGTTCCCGTTTCAACCTTGATGCACCGTCTACTACCTAGCGACTACCTGCAAGCCCATAGCCTTTGCATAAAGGTAGGCCAGCAGTTTGATATAGAAAGCATGCGTATGCAGTTACAAGCCAATGGCTATCGCTGTGTTAACACGGTTTACGAACATGGTGAGTTTGCCCTGCGCGGGGCTATTATGGATATCTTTCCAATGGGCTGCTCACACCCATTCCGAATAGATTTACTCGACGACGAAGTAGACACTCTACGCACCTTCGATCCTGACAACCAACGTACAGTAGAACAAGTACAAAGCATCGATTTATTACCCGGCAAAGAGTTCCCCCTGGATGAAGCAGGCATCCGCCTGTTTCGTAATCAATGGCACACCCAATTTGATGTCGATCACCGTCGCTGCCAAATTTATCAAGACGTTAGCAACGGCATTGCGCCCGCAGGCATTGAATATTATCTACCCTTGTTTTTTGATAAAACCAGCACGCTGTTTGACTATCTACCCACAGATTGCCAATTTTTTAATATGGAAGGGCTTGAAGGAGCTGCGGACCAATTCTGGAAAGATTTATTTAACCGCTTCGAGGATCGCAACATCGACCCTCAGCGTCCCCTATTAGCACCGCGGCAATTATTTATCCCGACTGAGCAATTATTCTCAGCACTAAAAAACTACCCCCGCATCATCATGCATTCAGAGCAGCTGGAACAGAAAGCGGGAAGCACCAATTTCGCCAGTAAACCGCCTCCATTTTTAGCCATCGAAAGCAAAGCTGAGCAGCCCTTAGAGGCCATTCAGAATCTGATCACACAGAGTCAATCCAAAGTACTATTTTGTGCCGAAAGCGCAGGCCGCAGAGAAACCCTGCTAGAGCTGTTACAACGTTATAAAATCAACCCCACCACGGTCAAAAACTGGCAGGAGTTTATTGACTGCGACGCAGCACTCGCCATCACAGTCGGCTCACTAGAATCAGGCCTGCTGCTTGATGATATTGTTGTGATTGCCGAGCCGCAGCTTTTTGGTCAACGCGTCATGCAGACGCGGCGTCGACGTAAATCGCAAGACAATAGCGAAGCGGTGATCAAAAACCTGACTGAGCTGCGCATCGGCGCACCAGTCGTGCACCTAGACCACGGCGTTGGGCGTTATCGTGGTTTACAAGAGATAGGCGTCGATGGGCAGGATACCGAATTTTTAACTCTGGAGTACGCCGATGGCGCCAAGCTCTATGTACCCATCTCTTCGTTACATTTAATTAGCCGTTACAGCGGCGCCGACGAAGAAACCGCCCCACTGCACCGCCTAGGTAGCGATCAATGGCAAAAAGCCAAACGCAAAGCCGCTGAGCAAATACATGACGTTGCCGCCGAACTATTAGATATTTACGCTCGTCGCGCCGCACGTCCTGGACAAAAGCTGGCAATCCCCAAGCAAGCTTACGAGGCTTTTGCCGCAGGCTTTCCCTTTGAGGAAACCCCCGATCAGGAAACCGCTATTGCGGCGGTACTAGCAGACTTGCAAGCCAATACCGCCACGGACAGATTAGTCTGCGGCGATGTGGGTTTCGGTAAAACCGAAGTCGCCATGCGTGCTGCCTTTGTCACCGTACACAACAGCAAACAAGTCGCTATCCTCGTGCCGACCACACTGCTCGCCCAGCAGCACTTTGAATCTTTTAAAGATCGCTTCGCCGACTGGCCGGTAACCATTGAAGTATTGTCACGCTTCCGTTCTGCCAAAGAGCAAACACAAGTGTTAGCTGATGTCGCCGCAGGCAAAGTTGATATATTGATTGGCACTCACAAACTTATTCAAAATGATGTTAAGTATAAAAACCTGGGGCTATTAATCATCGATGAAGAACACCGCTTTGGCGTTAAACAAAAAGAAAAAATTAAGTCCATGCGCTCCGAGATCGACATCTTAACCCTCACCGCCACACCTATCCCACGCACCCTGAATATGGCCATCTCTGGCATGCGTGACCTGTCTATTATAGCCACGCCCCCGGCCAGGCGTTTATCCGTTAAAACCTTTGTCCGCCAATCTGACAACGGCATTATTAAAGAAGCTATTTTGCGAGAGATTTTACGCGGCGGTCAGGTTTACTACTTACATAACGAAGTGAAAACCATCGAACAAACCGCCCGTGAGCTGCAAGCACTCGTACCTGAAATTCGCATTGCGGTAGGTCATGGTCAAATGGGCGAGCGTCAACTAGAGCAAGTCATGTCGGATTTTTACCACAAACGCTTCAATCTACTACTGTGCACCACTATCATCGAAACCGGTATTGATATACCCAACGCAAACACCATCATTATTGACCGTGCAGATAAATTTGGCTTAGCTCAATTACATCAATTGCGCGGCCGTGTCGGTCGATCTCACCACCAGGCTTATGCCTATATGTTAACCCCCGGCATCAAAAACATGACCAAGGACGCCGAAAAACGCCTGGAAGCTATCAGCCAAGCCGAAGCGCTGGGCTCAGGCTTCACCCTGGCGACCCATGATTTAGAAATTCGCGGCGCGGGTGAATTATTAGGTGACGGCCAGAGCGGTCAAATTCAAAGCATTGGTTTTACCCTGTACATGGAGATGCTTGAACGTGCAGTCAAAGCCATTCGTGAAGGCAAAGAGCCGACACTCGAAGATGCCTACAAACCTGGCAGCGAAGTTAACTTACGCCTGCCAGCACTTATCCCCGATGATTATCTACCCGATGTCCACACCCGGCTGATTCTCTATAAACGCATTTCCAATGCCGGAACTAACGACGAGTTACGCGAATTACAGGTAGAGATGATCGATCGCTTTGGCCTATTACCCGACCCAGTGAAAAATCTTTTCCGAGCCACAGAGCTCAAACTCAAAGCCCAATCTATCGGTATTAGTAAAGTAGAGGCATCGGCCAATGGCGGGCGGCTGGAGTTTGCTATTGATACACAAGTTGAACCTATCCACCTGGTGCAACTCATACAAACCAAGCCAGCTACGTATCAACTAGCTGGCGCAACCGCACTTAAATTTAACGAGCCACTGGACGATACTGAGCAACGCTTTGCGTTTGTCGATCAACTCATCGATAAACTTACCCCTTAGCCCCCAGGAAAGCCGTTGCTTAACCCAATCAACCACTAGCAGAGAAACAACAACAGTCTATGATGAAGTCCATTTTATGCTTAATGTTAGGCCTGTCTATCAGCGCTCCACTCTGCTTTGCTCAGGCTGATGAAGATCAACCGCAATGGTATCAAGTTGAGTTATTGGTTTTTGCTTACCAACAACCAAACCCACAAGCACAGGAAGCATGGTCTCGGGAGCCAGGGCTGAAATACCCCAAACGTATCATCGAACTCAAACACGCAGCACCAACTGAGATCCTGATAAACACCCAAGACAGTAATACTCTCCAGCCTGAGAATACAGATGTAGAGATTACCGTACCGAACCATGTGAGCAATGAAGCCACTGGCAGCTTAACGACACCAACCCAACCAACACCCTCTTCCACGCCCCTCGACTCTACATCAACACCCATGCTGGTCCAATTAAAAGAACAACCGTTCACATTGCTGGAACCACAACAGCTGAGCTTTAATAATATTGCCAAGCGACTATTCAGGCAGAACGATATCAGACCACTTTTCCATGGCGCCTGGCGCCAACCAATAGCCAGCCGCGAACAAGCCGAAAGTATTTTAATTCGAGGTGGGGACCAGTTTGATAATCACTATGAGCTGGAAGGATCTATCACTATTGGCCTGGAGCGCTACTTACATATCAGCACCGATTTATGGCTAAGCAGTTTTGTCAGCAATGTCGGTAGCACCGACAAGCTCTGGCCAGTGCTACCCAGAGTGCCAGCCACTTCAAACGCACAAACCAAACTACAGCCTGTCGACCCATTTACCAACGCGGCCACAACAAGCAATTACGGCCAATTGTTACTGGGGTTCGAAAACCCCTTTATGGACTTAATTGGCAACCAATATGCTGTAGATCAAACCGTGGCCCTGCGGCAACAGCGTCGTATGCGCAGCAGTGAACTGCACTATATTGACCATCCGTTGATGGGCTTGCTGATTCGCGTCACTCCGTATGAAGCTGAGTTGGCCGAAAAAAAACCGCCCACTACAACACAATAAGCCTTAAAGTGTGCTAATGGTTTGGGTCAACAGGTGACAAACTTTTATCATGCCGCTATCAACGACTCGGTGAATATCAGCCATGGTAATAGGACTGTCGCCACGACCCGCGGCAGGGTTGACCACAAGGCAAATACTAGCGTAATCCAGCTGCAGCTCCCTAGCCAGGGCCGCTTCCGGCATCGCGGTCATCCCTACCACGTCACAACCATCGCGCTCCATACGGTTAATCTCTGCTGCAGTTTCCAGACGCGGCCCCTGTGTTACGCCATAGACCCCGCCATCAATAATATCTAACGAGCAAGCCCCGGCCGCATCGATCACTTTCTGGCGCAAATCCTGACTAAATGGCTCACCAAAATCAATATGCTCCAGACGACCATCGTCGCCGTCATAAAAAGTTTGTTTGCGCCCGTAACTATAATCAATCAATTGATCGGGTATGACCAAAGCACCCGCAGGCATTGCAGGGTTAATCCCCCCCACCGCATTTATCGCCAATACCTGCGTCACACCACTGTGCTTAAGTGCCCAGATATTCGCTCGATAATTAATTTTATCCGGCGCAATGCTATGCGGACTACCGTGGCGCGCTAAAAATACGATCGACCGCCCCCCAATCTCAGAGCGGATCATTGCTGTAGAAACAGCCCCATAAGGTGTATCCGTCAACGCTAACACGCTACCTTGATGAAACGCATTGAGCCCTGTCCCGCCGATAATACCTAACATATTACTCTGCCTGCTCACGCTGAGATTCGATAGTAATTGCCTCGGGAATTTTAAGCGTCGAGGTGGGATAAGCTACATCAGCATCATGCTCGAGAATAATATCCAGAACCTGTAATAAAACTTTTTGTTTAACCTTGTGATAAGTCAGCCAATCAGTAGTCTTGGTGAATGTATAAATAAAGAAATCCAGTGAAGAAGCACCGAAGGAATTAAAATTCACTATAATGATTTGATTTTGGTCTATATCAGGATGCTGGTGCAGCATCTCATCAACGTCGGCAATAATAGCTGCCAGCTTCGAAGCATCATCGTAACGCACCCCTATAGTTTCCTTGATTCGCCGATTATGCATCCGCGATGGGTTTTCCACCGACACCTGAGCAAAGGTCGCATTGGGCACATACAGAGGACGCTTATCAAACGTGCGAATACGGGTTTGTCGCCAACCGATATGTTCAACTGTCCCTTCTAATTCCTTATCTGGCGATCGAATCCACTCACCCACGGAAAAAGGTCTATCCATATAAATCATCAACCCACCAAAAAAGTTGGCCAGCAAATCTTTAGCGGCAAAGCCCACCGCAATACCACCAATACCGCCAAATGCCAGCACCCCGGAAATGCTGTAACCCAGAGTTTGTAAAATAACCAGCGCGGCAGTAATCACCACCGCCAAACGAACCAGTTTCCCCAGGGCTAGTACCGTGGTTGGATCCACTGGCTCCGATGTATATTCGTCAGAGATCAGCCGCGACTCAACCTGTCTGATAACACGAATTAAAAACCAAGCCAGCAACGACGCCACAAACAACTGCCTCACCGAGTGTAACTCGGCAAATATCAAGGCATCGGAGCGCTCAACAATCACCTCGACAATCCAGCTTAGACCCAGCAACCATATCAAAAAACCAGCTGGCTTACGCGCTGCCTCAAGCATCGCGTCATCCCAAAGATTGGTTGTTTTCTCTAATTGTTGCTGTAGCTTTCGAAAAATAAGGCTAGCCAAATAATTAACTAAAGCAGTTACAAAAACAATTAAAAACACCTCTATCAACCAAGGGTAGTCAGACGTTCCTAAATTCAATGTAGAGCGTAAAAAAACATCTAAATCCATTATTGAGCCTCAAGTAACAGCAGAAATATTGACTTTTAAACGGTGGACCACCATAAAAGTACAAGTGAGTTTATACAATCTTATATTGATAAAATTCATTAATATATTAAAAACCTCTAAAAAAACAGTTTTAAATCAGCCTCTTTACCTCGCTTAAGTTATAAGCCGTTGAATAGGCGAAGATTTTCAACGTGCAGGAACGCAGCCACTAGCAACTACTACAAGACACCTCAACCAGCCCGCTCAAGCAGCGCTAGACAGCTTTATTTGACGTGTTATTTTGACCATGCACTTACACCAGTAGCAACATCGTATAGAGGTCCCGCAATGAAAAATATTTTTCCTAAAATAGGTAGCTGGTACAAGGATATTCAACAGAGCATTATTTTCGAGGTTGTAGCCATTGATGATGATACACAAACTATCGCCACCCAGCTGCTCGATGGCGAAGTTTCTGAGTATGATCTAGAAAGCTGGCACGAAGGACAACTAGAAGAAATTGAAGCACCTGAAGACTGGCGCAATGCTTACGAACTCAGCAGCGAAGACTATCTAAACCCCGACGATACAATCCACCCCGAAGACTGGAACAGCCCACTCAACATGATCGAAACTGACATTATCAATGGCATACTGGATGACTCTTAATCACAACTAAAATACATCACACAATAATCATGCAACTATCAAATACAGATTAACATCAATAACGACGCTGTAAAAATAACAGCCGCCATCAAAAAGCTATGATCATGATTGCACACAGCGTTCAATCAAAAACCCATCAAAACCAGCAAACTCCGTTTAATAATGTATATCCTTGCAATTAATTCTGCAAAAGCCTTGCAGCAACCCCACCACTGTATATAATCACAGACCACTGTATATAATAACAGACGTCAACTCGACCATCTCCGTACACTTAGAGAAATGCACGTAGATAAATGCACCTAGATAAACACACTCAGGAATATACGCCATGACCAAGCTTACTCTAAGGCAGTCCGAGGTTCTCGCTTTCATTAAAACGTATATTGAAGACAACGGTTTTCCACCTACCCGTGCTGACATTGCTAAAGAGCTGGGATTTAAGTCTGCCAACGCCGCTGAAGAGCACCTCAAAGCCCTCGCCCGCAAAGGCGCTATAGAAATGATAGCCGGAGCCTCAAGAGGAATTCGCCTCCCCGAGACTAAAGGCATTCCCATCATTGGACAGGTCGCAGCAGGCAGCCCAATTTTGGCCCAGGAACATATTGAAGATTATTGCGAAATGCCCAGCTCTTTTTTCCATCCGCACGCAGACTACTTTCTGCGAGTCAAAGGCGATAGCATGGTCGATGTGGGTATTTTTGAAGATGACTTACTGGCAGTGCATAAAACCAATAACGCTGAAAACGGAGAGATTGTTATCGCCCGCGTCGACAATGAAGTCACGGTGAAACGACTTAAACGCACCCGTAGCAAATATCAGATCTTATTATTACCAGAAAATCAGGATTACTCGCCTATAGAGGTAGACTTGCGCTATCAGGACTTCGCTATCGAAGGTCTAAGCGTAGGAGTAATTAGACGCCAATAAAAAGCCCCTGCCACCCTCAACAGGAGCTGAATTTGGCTTAGCTGTACCATGGTAATTTACTTAGTGGAGAGTATGCTCCCTTACCTCTTCAGTTGGCTCTTGCAGCTCTTCGCTAGCACGTAACTCACTATACTCTGCTGCAGCTTGTATCCCTGCCTGTATCATTACCTTGGCAATATCCAGCTCAGCACCCTCTAAAAAAATCTGTGACTCTTTTGAAAACTGAATATTCAACAATGGCTCACCCTCATGATCTGAGCGCTGCAATACAATTTCACCGGTAGGTAGCTGAACAATTTCTAAAAATGCAGAAGACACAACAAACACCTAAAAAGCTAAAGCCAACAAATACCTGCACAAAACTATTGAGCAGATGCAATAGCTGCATTCTAACAGCTGAGCTTATAGCAAGTGAAGGAAGCCGGTTAATATTTATCGCTGTAGCAAGACTACCACTCTTCTAAGCGCGCACGCTGGTTAGCAATAACTTGATTAAGTTGCTCTAGCCAAGATTGCAGACAGTCCCAATTGATTGATGGTGAGCTGTCAATCTCTCGCACAGCAATAAACTGGCCCAAGCCAGGCTTATTGATAGCGACAGAAACAGGCCCTATGGCCTGATATTTCTCTAATAAGTCAGACAACCACTGTCCCGGCAGCGTCAGCTGTAGTAACTCCTTAGCCTCGGCAGACTCCTTACCATTGGCTTCCAGCTTCGCAATCAACGCCTGAACATCGGTAATAGGTGCTGTATCAATGGAATACGCCGCTGCGATTTCTACTAAATAGGCACGATAAGCCATCACCAAATGCAGCAACACGGACTCACCCAGACACTGATTTAACAGCCCCTGAGGCAATATTTGTTGCTGCAGCTGCTCAGATAGCCACTGTAAGTGAAGGCGACAAAAATACAGCCGCTGATTAACGACAGGCCGCTGATCATTATTCAACGTTGTAAGCTCTCAATCATCCACATAACTCATAATACCCACAGCTTTGAAATAAGCTTCATTTAGGCCTTGGCAGCCTTTTTGGTTTTAGGCTCTTGGATCACCCATTTGCCGCCCTCGTAAAAAGCCTTCCAGCCCGAGGGTTTACCATCCACTTCTGTCTGTACGTACTGCTCTTTTGTTTTTCGACTATATCGAATTATCGTCTTGTTGCCGTCAGGATCCTGAGTTGGCGCCTTAAACAAGAAGTCATACTTCACATCGATCTCCGCTTTGTGAGGCAAGATTTCCTCCACTAGAGGCGCTCGGGTTTCTCTGTTTTTAGGAAAATTACTCGCTGCTAAAAACAACCCCGAAGCACCATCCCGCAGTATGTAATGATCATCCACCTTTACACACTTCAACTCGGGCATCGGCACTGGGTCCATTTTAGGTGGTGCAGCCTCTCCACTTCGCAGCAATTTACGCGTGTTTTTACAGTCATCGCTGGTACAACCGAAGTACTTACCAAAGCGTCCTGATTTAAGCTGCATTTCAGCGCCACACTTGTCACACTCAAGCACAGGCCCTTCATAGCCCTTAATCTTAAAGCTGCCTTTTTCTACTTCAAAACCAGCACAATCCGGGTTATTACCACATACATGCAACTTGCGCTGCTCATCGATCAGGTAGCTATCCATGGCCGTATTACACAGCTTGCAGCGATGTTTTTGCCGCAACAATAGAGACTCGCCCTCGCCCTCATCATCAGCACTAACCACCTCATCACCAGAAACTAGATTGATGGTCGATTTACAGCGTTCTTTTGGCGGCAAGGCATAGCCCGAGCAACCAAGAAACACACCAGTAGTGGCCGTGCGTATCTGCATAGGCCGGCCGCATTGGGGGCATTCAATATCGGTTTCTGTAGGCTCATTCGCCCGCATACCGCCCTCTGTTAATTCGGCTTGCTCGATTTTTTTCTGAAAATCGTCATAGAAGGCATTAAGTACCTTCTTCCAATCCTGCCGACCACCTGCAACCTCATCGAGCTGCTCTTCCATCGTCGCGGTAAAGTTGTAATCCAATAGATTCGAGAAACTCTCGACCAGCCTTTCGGTGACCACATCACCCATTTTCTCGGCATAAAACCGCCTATTCTCGACCCGCACATAACCGCGATCCTGAATAGTAGAAATAATGGATGCGTAGGTCGATGGTCTACCAATTCCGCGTTTTTCCAATTCTTTAACCAAACTCGCTTCACTAAACCGTGCAGTGGGCTTGGTAAAATGTTGACTCGGATCTAATTTGTCCAAGGTAAGCTGCTGATTGACCTTCAAATCGGGCAGCAACACATCCTCTTCTTTTTTACTGGTTTGCGGCGCTACTTTAGTAAAACCATCAAAGCGCATAACGCGACCACGGGTACGCAACTCAAACTCACCGGCCGTCACCACAATACTGCTACTGGTAAATTCAGCAGCTACCATCTGACAGGCAACAAATTGTCGCCAGATCAGCTCATAGAGCCGCTCTGCGTCTCTTTCCATAGCCGTCAGCTGAGTCGGCTTCATGTTGACATCAGAAGGCCGTATCGCCTCATGAGCCTCCTGAGCCCCTTCTTTGCTCGAGTAGCGCACCGGCTCTTCCGGCAGATACTTTTTACCGTAGTTGTCGTTAATATAATCACGACAGGCAGCAACTGCATCAACACTTAAATTGGTCGAGTCAGTACGCATATAAGTGATGTAACCCGCCTCGTACAAGCGCTGTGCCATCATCATGGTTTTTTTAACGCCAAAACCCAGCCGAGTACTGGCCGCTTGCTGTAAAGTAGAGGTAATAAAAGGAGCTGAAGGTTTTGAACTGGTGGGCTTATCTTCACGTTTAGTAATCGTAAACGTCTGCTGCTCAAGGGCAGCTAATGCCGCCGTCGCTTCCTGTTGGTTTTGAGGCCGAAAGCCTTTGTCCCCCTGCCGCTTTACTTCTAACCGTAACTGATCTTTGCCGGCCGAAGTATCTGCAAACACCTGCCAAAACTCTTCTGGTACAAACGCACGTATCTCGCGCTCACGGTCAACCACCAAACGGGTTGCTACAGATTGCACGCGACCGGCAGACAAACCTCTGGCAACCCTTGCCCATAGCAACGGAGAAACCATATACCCCACGACCCGGTCCAAAAAACGACGAGCTTGCTGAGCATTTACCCTGTCAATATCCAACTGGCCTGGTGTTTCAAATGCCTCGGTAATCGCTTTTTTAGTGATTTCATTAAAAACCACTCGCCGATAGCGGCTTTCATCGCCACCAATGGCCTGTTGCAAATGCCAAGCTATTGCCTCTCCCTCGCGGTCCAAATCCGTTGCGAGATAAATAACATCAGCATCTTCAGCCAGTTTTTGCAGCTCGCTAACCACCTTTTCCTTACTGGGAAGAATCTCATACCGCGCCTTCCAATCTTGCTCAGGATCAACCCCCATTCTGGCGATCAACTGTGCACGACTTTTCTTTTTCTGGTACGCCACTTTTTTGTCGGGGGACATTTTACGAGTGATAGCAGCAGCTTTTGCTCTTTCAACAGGGTCAGCTTTTTTACTGCCGGCGGTGGGTAAATCTCTAATGTGGCCAACGCTGGACTTCACAATAAATTCCTTTCCTAGGTATTTATTAATTGTCTTAGCCTTAGCTGGTGACTCTACAATGACCAGTGATTTTCCCATGTTGTCCTTCTATTAACACTCAAATAAAAACATCCTCCACGTGGAGAGAGGCGACATATATAAGACCTGATCAAGACGCGGTCAAGCGATTGCTCATACTTTTTATTTTTTTATCGCTGCGAAACCAATCTAACACGACAACAGAAATTAGTTTAAGTATTTATCGTAACAGAATGATATATAAGATAATTTTTTAAAAAAAATAACATGCAAACAGCTGTACTCAAGCGTTAATCGCCAAGAAACTGAAACCGCTGCACTAAAGCACCCTCGACCTCAACCTGCTCAACAAACATACTGAGCGGACGAACCCATAAACCATATTCGCCATAGAGCGCACGGTAAACCACCATGCGCTCTTGGGTTTCGGTATGACCGGCAACCCCAAGCACTTGATATTCATTGCCTTTGTAATGACGATAAAGCCCTGTTTTCAACCTGCTCACAAACCACTCCAGCTATTCATAATTATCTTGACTGCAATCTTAACGTGTTGATCAGCATGGGATGTAACGTTGCTTGTAACTGCCGCGCGGCATCAAATAATACTACCACTGGATCAATCTCACCCTGCTCACGCCAGTATAAACCGACACCAGCTGCGGTACATTCAAGCGCAAGAATTTGCGCTGGCATCGACAATAAAGCCTGATTTATCTGTTGTTCAATAGCCGTGTATTGTTGGCTATCAGTAGCCATATCGCTAACTAGCTGCTCCCTGACCACTAAGTAATGAAAATTTTGCGCCGCCTTAATCTGCACCTTCCACGGCAGACGATACATCACTCCTTTTCTCACTGGCTCTTGCCGTACTTTGGCGCGATGCGTCTGAGGTAAATCACACACCTTTACCTGAAACCCCGCTGCCATCGCTTTTTGACGGAGCTGCACCAAACGTTTTTGCCTGGGGTTGGGCATAATCCAAAAAATAGGAGAAACCAGCAGCGCCACAACCAAAAAAATAATGACATAGTTCAATGACTTCTCCTGAAAAAGGGGGTTGCTACAAAAAAATGATTGCCATCGGTAGACTTCTCGGTGAATTTATACGTTAATCAATCATGTCGAAGGGGCTTATTACCATTGCCAGGCAAGAATAAGCGCTTATAAGTTCAATTGCGATAGAATTATAGGAAGACACAATAATGAGCCATTACACCACCATACTACTCGCCACCGACCTTTCAGAAGAAGCTAATCAAATTGCTAATCGAGCGGTTACCCTCGCGAAAAACAATAACGCCACACTCCATATCGTGCATGTTATTGAACCTCTTAGTTTTGCTTATGGCGGCGATATCCCCATGGATTTTTCTGGTATTCAGAATGAAATTCAAAATCAGGCCGATACGCAAATGTCGGAACTTGCCGCTCGTTTTGATATTCCTGCTGACCAACAGCACATCCTGATTGGTCGCCCTGAAAATGAAATCCACCAGCTGGCCAAAGAGCTCAATGTAGACCTTATCGTTGTTGGTAGCCACGGCCGTCGTGGTATAGCACGGCTATTAGGCTCAACCGCCAACGGCTTACTGCACGGCGCAACCTGTGATGTGTTGGCCGTGCGTGTTATGGCGGATTAAGCTCTATTCATCTTCCCCTAGCTCCAACCAGCGCTCGTAGCAGGCCTCCAGCTCAGCTGTCACTGCGGCCAACTCATCCAAGCGCTGCGCAACAACTTCACGCTCCTGCTGGTAGAAATCCGCTGCCGTGGTTTCTTCCTGCAGGTTCTGCTGTTTTTGTTCAAGCGATTCAATCAAAGCCGGCATTTCTTTTAGCTCTGTCTGCTCTTTATAGCTAAGCTTTTTTACCTTTTTGGGTGCAGTAACCGGCTTGGCGCTAGTTGTCTCGATGGTTTTCGCTACCGGTGTTGCGAGCTGACTATTTTCACCAAAAAAACCGCCGCCTTGACGCAACCAGTCCTGATAACCGCCAATATATTCACGAACTACACCTCCACCTTCAAAAGCCAGAGTACCTGTGACCACGTTATCCATAAAATCCCGATCGTGGCTTACCAGCAATATAGTACCGTCAAATTCCACCAATACTGTCTCCAGCAACTCCAATGTTTCAACATCGAGATCGTTAGTGGGCTCATCCATAACAAGAATATTAGCAGGTAAACTGAACAAGCAAGCAAGCTGTACCCGATTACGCTCCCCACCCGAAAGTGCTTTAAGCGGTGTACGAGCACGCTCAGGTGAAAACAGGAAGTCGGATAGATAACTTAGGATATGTTTATCCTTACCATTGATAGTGATACTGTCGCGCCCCTGACCAACAATATCCACAATGGTCTTTTCACCGTCTAGCTGCTCACGCATTTGATCAAAATAAGCAACGTCAATGCGAGTACCGAGCTTTACGGTACCACTAGTTGGGCTCAGCTCGCCTAAAAGCACTTTCAACAAGGTTGTTTTGCCAACGCCATTAGGACCTAACAAGCCAATTTTGTCGCCACGAATAATATTAAAGCTCAAATTTTCAAACAGCACTCGACCGTCGATGGCGTAACTAACATCTTTCACTTCGGCAACCAACTTACCAGAAGAGCTGGCAGATTCTACGGCAATATTAGCAGTACCTTGTACATTACGGCGCTGCGAGCGCTCGTTGCGTAAACGTTCTAATGCTCTGACACGGCCTTCATTACGGGTACGACGCGCTTTAATCCCCTGCCTAATCCAGACCTCTTCTTGCGCCAGACGCTTGTCGAACAATGCATTTTGCTGATCTTCCACTTCCAGTAAATGCGCACGCTCTTCAAGATACTGATCATAGCCACACTGATACATACGGAGACGGCCGCGATCCAACTCAACAATTTTGGTCGCTAAACGGCGAACCAACGCCCGGTCATGGGTAATAAATAAAACCGCACCTTTAAACTCCAATAGCTGCTTCTCTAGCCATTCGATGGTTTCAATATCAAGGTGGTTAGTCGGCTCATCCAACAGCAATAAATCTGGCGAGGTAACCAGCGCCTTCGCCAAAGCAACGCGCTTACGCCAACCACCAGACAAAGAAGACATTAGCTTGTCAGCAGGCAAATTTAATCGGCTTAGCACCTCATCAATTTTTTGCTGGTAACTCCAGCCATCCTTAGCCTCCAGCTGATGCTGCAACCGCTCTAGTTTTTTTAAACCCGCGTCATCGAGGGCCTGCACGGCTAAATCCTGAAACTGGGTTAACAAATCACCCAGCTCAGCCAAACCAGAAGAAACGATCTGCATAACAGTTTTTCCGTCAGCTTCCGGCAACTCTTGGTCTAATCTGGAGATACGCAATGATGGTTTACTCCAAACCGTACCACTATCCGGTTTGATCAACCCCTCAGCCACCTTCATAAACGTTGACTTACCCGCACCATTGCGGCCAACAAGACAGATACGATCACCCTTAAACAGCTGGACGCTGGCCTCCTCCAGTAAAACATGATGGCCATAAGCCAGACTGAGATCGGTGACACGAAGTAAGGGCATTAAATAATTTCCTTGATATTAAAAATAACTAAAAAAATAGGCCTGGAGGCTTTCAGATAAATGGACTCAGCAAACTTATATTCGCAAGTACTGATGCTGAAACAAACCAACTATTAAAACCCTGACCTATAAAGGCTTACATGATAAGTTAGACGCAAGCCAACGCATAAGGTGCTGTTTTACACTGCCGCCAACGATAACGCGAACTTCCACCGAGTATTTCCATCAAATGTCGAAACAACACCGTGTTTTTGCTTACTATAACAGCTACACTTAAGCAGCCGAAAAGCGGCGTATTCTACCACCGTGCGGGAACATGACAAACGTAACCAGCTTTAGAAGCCAACTATTTCTCCACTGTATCAGCGCGACCAACTTTTCGCTGGGCATATTGCTTGCCTGCACCTTACTGATAGCCAGTAGCCCTCAGGCTGAAGCCAGCAATAATAACGATGCCGACCTACAGCAGCTCTACCAGCAGACACTGACTGCTATTAACAAAGGGCATAAAACTAGAATCCAAGAAGGCATGGAGCAATTAGGTAACTACCCTCTATACCCCTACTTATTAAAGGCACAGTTACAGCGCGAATTAAAAACACTGCCCTATAAACAAGTTGACGCATTTTTAAAAACTTACGGCACTACTATCCCCGGTAAACAACTGCATAAAGCCTGGCTAAAAACCTTGGCGCAGAAAAAACAATGGTCGCAGTACCTGACCTATTACCAAGCTGACCTCAGCAATACTGAGCTGAGTTGCTGGCACATGGAGGCTATGAATGAAGCCGGCTTTGCCGACATTGCACTGGAACAGACTACCAACCTTTGGCTCAGCGGCAAATCTCTGCCGGACGCCTGCGATCCTGTCTTTAAACGCTGGGAGCAAGCTGGCCTAAAAACCGATAAACTAGTATGGCAACGGGTGCAACTGGCACTCGCTAATAATAACACCTTATTGGCCCGGTATTTGTCCAATCACGCATCCGCCTATTTAAAACCCTACACGCGTCGATTAATTAGCGTACACCACAACCCTCGCCGACTTAAGGTGGACAAAGCATTCTCTGACGGTACCGCCTACAGCACTGACATCATTAGCCACGGCCTAGAAAGGCTGGCCTCGATCGACCCAGACCTAACCACCAAGCTGTGGGTGGACTATCGGGGTATGGTTAGTTTTAGCCAGCAACAATACAGCCGCATCCGTGACAAAATAGCTCGGCAAATTATTGCTTCGGGCCGTGATGACGCACTACAGTGGTTAATTGTCCAAGACCCTAACGCCGAGGATGACTACTTGCTGGGCTGGCGCATTCGCCTAGCCCTGCGTCAGCAATTATGGACCCAGGCAGATCACTGGATAGCATTATTACCCGAACAGCTCAGGCAAGAGCCCCGCTGGCAATACTGGCAAGCCAGAACCTGGCAACAGCTACAAACTGAGCCCGAAAAAACATTGGCATTATTCAAAAACCTAGCGGCCCAGCGTAATTACTACGGCTTTCTCGCCGCCGATATCATCGAGCAACAATACGGTTTTAATCACAGTGACCTAAGCAACGCCCCTGACCAAACTGTTATGCAAACCCCTGAAATACAAAGGGCGCAGCAGTTTTATCAAATGGGAGAGATGATTTCAGCGCGGCGTGAGTGGTTTGCAGCAACCCGTCAATTTGATCAACAGCAGCTCATCACAGCCACCAATATTGCCCACCAATGGGGCTGGCACCAACAAGCTATTCACACGACGATTAAAGCCAATCGCTGGGATGACTTAACCATACGCTTTCCTTTAGCCTATCAAACCGAGATGATGGGCTCAGCTAATTCAACTACTATTCGCCCCGAATGGCTGTATGCTATTACTCGCCAAGAAAGTGCTTTTGGGCAAGATGCCTACTCATCGGCAGGTGCAAGAGGATTAATGCAGTTACTGCCAAGCACTGCTCAGCTAGTGGCCCAAAAAATCGGTATTAGCTATAACCAGAGCGACCTATTCCAAGCGGAGAAAAATATTGCCCTCGGAAGTAATTACTTAAAATCTTTGTTGGATGACTTTAACGGTAATCGTATTTTAGCAACAGCAGCCTATAACGCTGGTCCCAACAGAGTGAAAAAATGGCTGGAGCGCCAACCAGCTACACTACCCCATGATATCTGGATTGAAACACTGCCTTTTCACGAAACCCGTAACTACGTTCAGAATGTACTCGCTTTTTCTGTTATTTATGGCCACAGATTGGGCTTAAACACCCCACTTATTAACCCTCAGGAATTATTCATCGGTCACATTAACACGGATGCCTTCGTGCAAAACAACCACCCCGAACCCTAATTACAGCTCGCTGCAGCCCTAAATCTCAGCCCCCCGAAATTAGCACATCGGTATACTACCCCCATGACGCTGGCAATTATTAACACGAGTACCAGCCAAGCAAACCACTAAACCAACCCGCTAAACGAGAATCATAACGTGCCTGATTTCAGCATCCCCTCGCCTTACCCACGACCACTTATCGATATAGGGGTAAACTTGACCAACAGCAGCTATCAACAAGATTGTGACGAGGTCATCCAGCGGGCATTCACAACAGGGCTTAGCCACCTTATCATCACAGGCACAAATATTATCGAAAGCCAGCAAGCCATCACTATCGCCCAGCACTATCCCAATCAGCTGTTTACTACCGCAGGCATCCATCCTCACCACGCCAAGCACTTTGATAGCAACAGTCGCAACCAGCTTAGCCAACTAGCCCAGCAAACGCCTGTTAAAGCAATAGGAGAATGCGGGCTGGACTTTAACCGTATGTTTTCCACTCAAGAAGAGCAAATTAAAGCTTTTGAAGCCCAGATTGAGTTAGCCATTACATTGCAGCTACCGCTGTTCTTACACGAGCGCGATGCCCACAAAACTCAGTGTGAAATGCTCCACAGCTATCGAGATCAACTACCCAAAGCAGTCATCCACTGTTTTACCGGAACCAAGCAGCAAGCTTTTCACTACCTTGATCTCGGCTTGTCTTTGGGTATGACTGGCTGGATTTGTGATGAAAGAAGAGGACAGCACCTACACGAATTTATCGGTGCCATTCCGCTTGATCGGTTGATGATAGAAACAGATTCTCCCTACTTAATGCCGCGCGTCAAACCCAAGCCCAAACTTGCATCCAGTCGCCGTAATGAACCCTGCACCCTGCCTTATGTGTTATTAGAAATAGCCAAACATAGCTCGCACAATATAGAGGCTATTGCCGCAGCGACAACACAAAACGCAATTGATTTTTTCCAGTTGGAAGGGGCTGGAAGAGTTAGCTAAGCATTAATCGAGAAAACGTCTAAATTGTTGCTGATCAAACGGCCAGCCAATTTCAGCCCCAGTATCCTGACGCTGAATGACGGGAATGCGGATACCGTATACTGCCATTAGGTGATCGGATTCACTGATCTCCACCTCACTAATTTGATATTCAGCTGATAAAACTGGCTCGATCAGCGCTAAAGCCTGCTCGCAAAGATGGCAACCCAGGGTGGTGTACAACACTAAAGTTTTCATTAAAATTGTTAAACACTCTTTTAATAGCTATACAAATCAATACATTATAGATATATGTAAATGTATTTTATTAACTTTAAATTCTTCTTCAAAAGCACATTACTTGAGTAAGCACACTACAACAAACACCTGACTTTAGCCTAATCAAGAAAGGCCTATCCTCGCTCCAAACCAATATTACTGAGCTCCTGGGCACAAGCCAGTCGCTTTAATGACATGACCAGTGCAGGGCGCCCTTTGCTCCTGCCAGCTAACACCAATGCATTTAGCTCGGCGACAAACTCCTGTTCAGCCTGAATTAAAGGATGCATTGCATCATCATCACTCTCCCCTACCACTTCGAGATAGCGCTCAATTGTGGACAGGGATAAGCGCCCGACACTCTCCAGCTCCTCTTGATCCCAGCGTTCACAGGCACTCAATAAGGAAGCTAGTGCAACCGTCGCATCCATAGCAGGCCACACCCCATACACATCAAAGTTATCGGGATTGGGCGTAATCTCTTCCAATTTGTCTTGTTGCTTTTGAAAATCAATACGTTGGTTATGGCCTGCCGCATACTCCCAGATAAGATCGAGTATGTTGTTAAACACTTTACTATCACCGCTCCCCGTCACCTCACTAAACAACGTGTAGTTCGGCAACATACGGGTTATCAATGCCGCCGCATGGGCAATCCCTAACCAGGCATCTGCCGCCGGTTTAATTTCTGTACTCGCCTTCACACAACCTCCACACAACATCGTTAAGTTATTGTTTAAATTAGCCATTACTCTGCCAACTTAAACAAACTCATCTATAATAACTTACTGGTATACCCATCATTTTTAGTAAGCATAAACCCGCTAACTCCCTATCAAGGCCCCAACCGCTCACTATGACCAGAACCAAAATTGATATTATCAAAATCTATAAGCAAAAAACGGCCTTGGTAATTGATGACTTTACCGATATGCGCGGTTCAATTCGACGTATGCTGGATAATTTCGGCGTGAATAAAGTCGAAACCGCCTCTAACGGTGAGGAAGCCATCCGCAAATGCGAAAGCCAGCATTTTGACATCATCCTCGCTGACTATAACCTAGGTGACGCCAAAAACGGCCAACAGGTACTAGAAGAGCTACGTTTTAAAAACTTACTCAAAAATACCACTATCTACATGATGATCACAGCTGAAACTACCAAAGACATGGTGTTTGGTGCTTTAGAATATCAGCCCGACGATTATCTCACCAAACCGTTTACGCAAGGCGTACTGCAAAAACGGCTTGATCGGATGGTATGGGAAAAGGAGACCCTGTACGACATCAACAATGCTATGGATAAGCTTGACTACGACCAAGCCATCCAACTGTGTCAACAGCGTATCGACCTGCACGACAAATACGAGCAGCGCTGCTACCGAATAATGAGCAATTGCCTGTATAAAAAACACCAATACACACAATCTAAAAAAATCTACCAAGGTATTCTTGAAGAGCGCAATCTGGAGTGGGCTAATATCGGCCTAGCTAAGTCGATGATGGCACTGAATGAACTCGACGACGCAGAAAAAATATTCAGCTCCCTTATCAGCGAGGGCTGTCTCTGCTTGGAGATATATGACTACCTGGCAGATATTAAATCCCGCCAGGGCGACATCACTGGCGCACAGAAAATACTGGAAACAGCCATTGATATCTCTCCCAACGCCATTATGCGTCAGGAGAAGCTGGCTGAGCTTTGTGAAGATAACCGTGATTGGGAACAGGCTGAAAAATCCCGTAAAATGGTCATTCGCCTCGGCAATAACTCAGTGTATGAAACACCCGAACACCACTTTCAACTCGCGCGCTGCATCAATGCCGAAATAAGCGATAATCCTGCCAACGCTCAAACTCGTGTTAAAGAGGCGCAGGAAGTTCTGCGCAAAGCCAAGCGAAAGTATAAAGACCACGAGAATATAGAGCTGCAATCCGATATCATCGAAGCCAATATCTATGCCAGCGCCGGTGAAGCTGAAAAATCCCAGAAAAAAGTTAATGGCATACAGCAACGTCTATCCAGTGCCACTCATAAATCAGCACAGCTGTTGCTAGATATGGCCAAAACCTATAAAGCTGTTGGCGACCACGACAAAGCTAACGACTTATTAATAAACCTAGCCGCAAGCTATCAGAAAGATGAAATAATATCAGAAGCTATCGACCGGCTGGCCGACGAACCACTTAGCAAACAAGGTAAGCAAAAAGCAGTTGAGCTCAACTTACAGGGGAAAAACCTCTTTGCCGAAAAAGAATACGGCAAAGCCATACATTTGTTCAACGAGGCGCTTAATCATTACCCCAACAATATCGGCCTCAATCTTAATCTAATGCTTGCCCTGGTAAGAGAAATGACGACCAAGGGTGCAACCAAACTACAGCTGCAACGCTGTAACATCGCCCGGGAAAAACTGACCCATCTCGGCAGCGACAACCCAATGCATGAACGCTTTAGTGTTTTATCCGACCATCTGGAAAAACTACAAAAGTCTATTACCTAATAAATAGCAGCACGACAGCAAAATCCAGAGCCCTCGACTGCTGTAGGTATCACACTCATCGCTTATCGTTCATCATGTAAAGAGAATAGACATGGAAAAAGACCAAACCATCGACTTTTCAATGTTGCTCGCGTCCTCGGTCCATGACATTAAAAATTCTCTCAGTGTGCTTCTCACCTCACTCGATGCCGTGATTGATGATGGCGACATACACAACGACAAGCAGAAACAGAATCACCAAGTTCTTAGGGATCAAGCATCGCAGATAAACAACACCCTTATTCATTTACTCGGCCTCTACCGACTGCAAAACAACCAATTATTTTTAAATTTAGACCAAGTTTTCATTGCTGACTTCTTAGCAGAGCAAGTGGAGCAACAAAAGCTGTTACTGGACATCCATAATGTTAGCGCCAGTATTGAATGTGATGACGACTTAAGCGGATATTTTGACGAAAACCTGATTGCGGGAGTCATCAATAACATCCTAATTAATTGTGCTAAATACGCCAAAACCCGCATTGTGCTCAGCGCCGAACAAAAAGGTCCGTACTTACACATCAATATTACCGATGATGGCGACGGCTACCCTCAGGCCATCATCAAACACTTGAGCAATCACCACCGTAGTATCGACTTTAACAGCGGCAGCACCAATCTAGGTTTATTCTTCTCACAAAAAATAGCCGCCCTACACCGCTGTAAAGATCGGCAAGGCTCTATTCTCCTATCTAACCTACCCGAAGGTGGCGGTTGTTTTAGTTTATTGTTGCCTTAATATTGACTCCTACGACAAGCCAGAAGAGCACAAATAGAATCAGATAAAGCCATGACTACTTCAAACGCCTCGATGATTGAAACAGCCCAGCAGGCAATCAATGCCGCTCGACACTGCTGGGTACTGGGCCTCAAGGTGGAAAGCATAGCAGCTGCCAATCTGACCCTTTCACTGCCCTATTCACCTCAGATTATTGGCAACCCTGAAAACGGAGTTATCCACGGTGGCGCGCTAACCACATTGCTCGACACCACCTGCGGATTCTCAGTTGCCATCGCCTTAAACATATTCATGATTACACCCACGCTGGATTTACGCATCGACTATATGACCTCGGCAAAACCCAATCTCACCGTTTACGCCACAGCCGAGGTTTACCGTATAACTAAACACGTCGTATTTTGCCGAGGTACTGCCTACCAGGATGACATTAGCAAACCTATCGCTTATTGCGTTGCAACCTTTATGCGCCCGCCTGAGCCAAGTAATTCTCATCCGCAGAGTAAACCGGAGATCCCTCATGAGCAATGATTTGATTCAACACGTTAGCGCCGCCATTACTTCTCGCGATATGACTGGGCTCATCAACAAAATTCCTTACGCCAATTTACTGGGTATAGAGAGCCTATCTATAGGTGAAGAGTTTATTTTTAAATTACCTAAAAATGACGACAACCTTGGAAATCCACGCCTGCCCGCCATTCATGGTGGGGTAATGGGCGGTTTTTTAGAAACCGCTGCTGCGCTCTATGTAATGATGCATGCTGATGTCATCAAAGTACCCAAAGTGATAGATTTCTCCATCGACTATATTCGCCCTGGCAGACATACAGACAGCTTTGCTCGCTGCAATATTGTCCGTCAAGGGCGCAATATTGCCAATGTTTCGATTACCGCCTGGCAGGCTCAAGAAGATAAACCCATAGCAACAGCCCGAGCACACTTCTTGCTCTGTTAAAAACGAAATCGTCAACTTAACTATTTGCCGCTAATATGTCTGAACCTGAGCTGTGCTGTTATTATAGCGACCCCCTATCCAAGAGCTTATTACCATCAACATGAATGATTCAGCTGAATACCGCCAAAAGAAAAACTTTTTTGATAACTTGCTCACCATTTTTGGCCGTAAGCCCGTCTTGGAAGCGTTGCAGGACCACAGCCTGGAGATTTATAAGCTGCATCTGGCTGACTCCAATAAAAGCGGCGGTATTATTGACGAGATCACCCAGCTGGCGGAGCAACGCAATATTGAGGTCCATTGGCACGATAAGAAATCACTGTCGCGGATTTCACGTAACAGCAAGCAAGATCAAGGCGTGGCCGCTGATATTAAAATTGCCCAACACCAAAGCGTCGAGCAATTTCTGCAACAACGCCAACAGCAACCATTCAAGCTGATTGCCTTGAACAATATTACCAATCCACAAAATCTGGGCATGATTATCCGCTCTGCCTGCGCTGGCTATATCGACGGCTTAATTATCCCTAAAAAAGGTTGCGCTGCGCTGTCACCACTGGTGATTAAAGCCAGCGTCGGCACGTTATTTAAGGCAACAATTTTACATTGCGAAACACTCAAGCAAGGCTTGCAACTATTACAGCAACAAAATACGAGTATTTGCACCCTCTCCTCTCACGCCAGTCAATCTCTATTCAGCTATCAGCCAAAACACTCTGTTGTTTATGTGCTAGGCAATGAAACCGATGGGGTTGCACCAGAAATAGCTGCACTGTCAGACCAACAACTGACCATCCCTATGAATAATAATGTTGAATCACTCAATGTCGCCATTACCGCCGCTTTAATAGCCTTCAAACAATAAGCGAGCAGTCGAGCACTTAGGTAATTATCATCGTTTGATTAGGTTAAATAAGTAGGAGATTCGTACTCAAGGCCAGCACTAACTGCAAGGTGGATCAATATCCACCGTACCGCCGCATGCTAAACTTAAGTCCGCGCCATTTCTATCATAGCGTATTAGCTAGAAAGATATTTCATCCCTTCTTCCAAGCCATGAACGGTCAGTGGATACATATGACCTTCTACTAACTGGTTGGTTAACTCTACCGAGCGCGAATAAGCCCACTGATCAGGATCTAAAGGGTTGATCCAAATAATTTTATTATAGGCCTCTTTTAAGCGCCGCATCCACTGCTCACCAGATTCTTGATTCCAGTGCTCAATACTGCCGCCTGGCTGCACAATCTCATACGGTGACATCGAAGCATCACCAATAAAGATTATTTTGTAATCCCTGCTGAATTTATGAAAAATATCATAGAGTGGGATGCGTTCATGCTGACGACGATTATTATTCTTCCACACTGATTCATAAATAAAGTTATGAAAATAAAAATATTCCATATGCTTAAACTCAGAGCGCGCCGCAGAAAACATCTCTTCGCACACTTTGACATGCGGATCCATCGAACCACCGACATCAAAAAATAATAATACCTTAACGGCATTATGGCGCTCTGGAACCATTTTTATATCTAATAAACCGGCATTTTTCGCAGTAGAACGAATAGTATCGCTAAGGTCTAATTCATCAGCAGCGCCCTTGCGGGCAAATTTACGTAACCGCCTTAGAGCAATTTTTATATTACGAGAGCCTAACCCTGTATTATCATCCAGATTTTTAAACTCACGTTTCTCCCAAACCTTTACAGCCTTACCACTGCCACCTTCACCACCGATACGAATACCTTCAGGGTTATAGCCACCGTGACCAAACGGGGATGTACCGCCGGTACCAACCCATTTAGACCCACCTTGATGCCTACTTTTTTGTTCTTCCAATCGCTGCTTAAACGTTTCCATCAGCTTCTCTAAGCTACCGAGAGACTGAACCTTATCTTTTTCCTCTTGCGTCAAACCACGCAGAAATTCTTTGCGCATCCACTCATCGGGAATCATCGCTTCGATAATATCGTCAATGGTTTCTAAATCTTTAAAGTAGGCACTAAAAGCACGGTCGTAACGATCAAAATACTTCTCATCCTTAACCAGTATGGTACGGCTTAAATAATAAAACTCGTCAATACTGGAAAAGGCCAGATGATTTTTAAGTGCAAGAATCAAGTCCAGCAACTCCTTAATGGAGACTGGCACACCAACCTGCTTTAATACCTGAAAAAAACTAATTAGCACTATAACAACCTAACAATTCAAATGAGTATTTTAGCGATTAGCTTCACGACGATTCATAAACGCCAAACGCTCAAGCATCTGCACATCCTGCTCATTTTTAAGCAAAGCGCCATACAACGGTGGAATTGCTTTACTGCGATCGTGATTTTTTAAAATCTCATCGGGAATATCGTCGGCCATCAACAGCTTCAACCAGTCAATCAGCTCCGACGTAGATGGTTTTTTCTTCAGACCGGGTATTTTTCTTACGTCGAAAAACATCTCAAGCGCCTCGGCAACCAGCTCTTGTTTAATATTAGGGAAGTGAACATCGACGATACGCTGCATGGTGGTACGGTCGGGAAAATTGATGAAGTGGAAAAAACAGCGGCGCAAAAAAGCATCAGGGAGCTCTTTCTCGTTGTTACTGGTAATAATGATGATGGGACGGTGCTTGGCCTTAATGGTCTCTCCTGTCTCATAGACAAAAAACTCCATTTTATCCAACTCAACCAGTAGATCATTGGGGAACTCGATATCAGCCTTATCAACCTCATCAATGAGCAAGACGACCTGCTCATCGGCAGCAAACGCTTCCCACATTTTTCCCTTTTTGATGTAATTGGCAATGTCGTGAACTTTATCATTACCCAGCTGAGAGTCTCTTAAACGCGAGACCGCATCATACTCATACAAACCTTGCTGAGCCTTGGTAGTAGATTTGATATGCCACTGAATCAAGCGCATACCCATAGAGTTAGCCACTTGCTCAGCCAATAAGGTTTTACCGGTACCGGGCTCGCCTTTAATCAACAAGGGGCGCTGTAACGTAACCGCAGCATTCACTGCCATTTGCAAATCGTCTGTCGCGATATAAGAATCTGTGCCTTCAAACTTCATACTGGGACCATTGAATAATATTAAAAGTGAGTCGTGTAAGGGTAACAATAAAATGGCTGCCTAGACTAACCACAGTTCTCTCGAATGGCAAGTTACTGTAACCGACCAACCGTGACAACGGCCCATATCACCAAGCTTACCCCGCTGCCTCCCCATAAATAAACAGCACTAAAAAGCACCCAGAGCGCAGTAAGCAAAAAGGGAGCCAGGCTCCCCTTTTATTAACACGTTATAAATGACCAGCTGATCCAGCTAAGATTGTGGTCTGGCTATCACTGCAGTGTCATTAACCTTTGTCTTTTGACGGGTCAATATCGATAGCATCTTCAGGTAAATCCAAAAAATCATCTATATCATCGATATCCACCATGGAAGTTGCTGCAGCTTCATCATCTCCCATATCAAGATCTAATTCATCCACCTCCGCCATATCAGACTTATCGACATCTATCGACTCACTGAACTCCAGAGATTCATCTAAATCCAACTCCTCACCACCACCTAAATCGAAATCATCGAGCGTATCGAGCTTCGGCCCTGTAGCGGACTCAGGGGCCGCATCTGAATCGTCGCCAACCTCTACATCAGCTACTAATACCGGTGCTACAGGGCCTTCATCCGTATCCATCAGGCCATCTTCAATTTCAACATCATCACTGCTCTCTAACACCTCTGACCTGGTGGCAGTGCCAGTAACAACTTTATAAACCCAATATCCTAGGCCGATAACCAATAGATTGGCCAGCCCGACCCCCACATAAGTGGCTATTTTTGCCCAATCAATGCGCTTATCAGTTGCCTCCTCCATAGTCGGCTTAGGCTCAGGGAGCATGACTGGCTGAGCATCTTCAGCCACTGTTAGCGCTTCCTCCACCTGTGGCTCCGGCTCTGGCGCAGCCACCACGGGCTCCGCACCTGTATCAACGGGGGTTATCTGTACAGAGGGAGTGCGTTTATTGAAGCTCTGCCCATCAAACAGCTGCCCTTTGAGTTCAAAATTAACGCTGTAAGCTGCTGGCTGCAGCCCACTATCTATAATCAACTTCCAACGACGTTCAGCAGTTTCGACAACAGGCATTGATTTCACCGAGCCATCTACCAGCGTTACATTGGCACTGACCTCAGTACTGTTAAAGTCGATTTCGGGGTTACGGGCAAACAAGTTAACCGTATGAATTAGCGGATTATCGTGAGAGCTACTCACTCGAATATCAAATGGCTCACGTACCGCAATAGTCTGCTTGTGCTGACGACTAAAGGTTTTACCTATAGCCTTAACAGTAACATCATAAACACCGACAGTATTGGTCATTTCAATAGCGCTTTGAAACACCCCAGACTCAGGAATTGGATCTGAACCAGACAAGGATATATGCCAGCTTTGACTATCCTCTCTTCGCTGCACATCAACCGACATATCCACCAGATTCAAAAACTCTGGTTTGACAATGGTAGTCTCCGCCTCTGCCAACAAAGCCAACAGCTGTCTGGAGTCATCGGTAAAGCTGCCTTTTTTCAGCGGACTCACCTTCAAATTCAAGTGACTAACAATAGTCACACGGCTATCGGGCTCAAGCTCTGCATCAATGGCCCACTCTCCAGCCATAGGGCTTTTAATGGTGATAAGGTCATAGTTATCCTGCCGAAACCAATTCACACTGGCATCTTGATCATCGATGCTATGGCGTGTGCCATCTGGTGCGATCAGTTGTACTGAAGCAGCTTCAGACTTCCTAAAAAGCAATGCACTAAACTCTTCAATAGTTGAATCAACGATGAAGGTCCCCCCATCAAGCGGTAATTGCTCAGCAGGAGCTGCGGCATCAAAAGCCTGCAAAAATATCCGCGCCAAATCATCAGCAGTCTCAGCCACAGCGGCTAAACCACCGGTTTCGACCGCCAGACGCTCCATCAATTCTTGATCAGCATTTTTCGACAAGGCTACCGTGTGAATAGTCACACCGGCCTTACGTAATTTTGGTAACAAATCATTGATCACACGCTCTCTAGCGCGATCATTATCAGCGGCAGATTTAGAGATATCGACCATACCATCGGTCAGTAAAATTAACTGCACATCATAAAGCAGATCGAGAGAATCAATATCGCTGACAGCCTGCTCCAACGCCAGCGGGATATTAGTATACAAAGCGACTGAATTGATTTTTTTTGCCTGTAGCAAAGCACTCTCGCGCCAAGCTTGCTGCACATTTTTGCTCGGTACTAAGTTGTTAACCCATTGACCAAAAGTCCAAACCCCAGCCTTTGATCCCTCCGGAAACAGCTGTACCAATAGCTCCAACGCTGGACGCCTAAGATTGTTAGGGTCATTCAGTTTCATGCTGCCGGATATATCAATGACCACACGAATATCTGGTTTTAATTCACTGTTAAAAATAATAGCCGATGGATCACTGGACTGGGCATTGACTAGCGAAGTTAATACCGCGCTAAAACAGAAGATGGCAATACGAAGAATTTGCATACACGCTGAAACTCGTTATGGGCTAACCTGAAAATTTGGCGAAAATATTGCCGGCTGATACCTGAGCTACCGCCAAACTCCAAAGGTCAAGCTTGGCGAATACATAAACTGCAATATTAACAGCCAGTTATAGCACAATATTGAAGATTAACAACCACAGCAACATCCCTCACCGAGTCCTTTTGCCGGACTTGGCAACAGCGCCTTTAACCAACTTGACTACCAGCGATAAAATAAGTAATACCAACATAACAAGCAATATCGGTATCAGCCTAGGCATGGCTGCATCCCAACCAATATTCAATCCATCCATTAAGGCCGCCATAACTGCAGGCACCCAATACTGTTGAGCGCTATCCAAGGCTACCGGCGTAATCAACAGCGCCAACAGACACAAATGTAGAACCCAACGGATATCTTTGCTCTTAATTCGCTTGACCAAACACCACAACAAGAGCTCTGCTGCCAACACGGCCAAGAGATAAATAGCCCACGCGCTATAATAATTACTACCTGTTTCCATCATTACTACAACTCATTTTTGGGAAAGAAGGCCTTATATTTTGACCTTTCGCAAACCAACAAACATACACAGCCTTGCCAGTGGCCAGTATTTTATCGCATACCTGCGTAAACACTAGTACCTTCTAGACTAATCTAATCGTTGCGTGGATTTTTCAACGGATATGCTGTTAAGCAAAGCGAAAGGGGTAAACCCTGAACCGCTACTCAAGGTCAAGCGGCTTTACCAACCAAGTCAATAAATGGCTGAAAGTCTGCCAAGGGCCTTAAGGCTGGATCACTGGATAATTCTTGCCGGTAAGACTCAGATTGCTCCAATGCTTTAGCTAAATAATGAACGGCATCTTCAAACTGATTCATCTCTGAATGAGCACAGGCCAACTGATAAAATGCATGGCTGTTCTGGGCGTCAACCTTCAGGGCCTGATGGCACAAGTTGACGGCCCATTGCGGCTCATTCAAATCCAGCACCGCATCAGCCTTATAAGTTAAGGCTTCGCAGTTTTCGTGCTGCAGTTTAAGAATTTGGTCATAGATTTCAATTTTATTAATCGATGAGTGTTCTTGCTGAGCCCGCAACCACAATGATTGAACTTCTTGAGTTAATTCTATTTCATCGCGATTTTCTTCTATATGCTGAGTTTTCTGCATTAATTGATGCTCTATACTCTCCAGGCGGTGTTCATACTCACTGACCAACTTGGATATTTCCTCATCAGCAAAAGAGTGAACACGCTCCTTAATATCTCTTATCGATGTCCAGCCAACAATGACCAACACCGAAGATACCGCGGCAATCAAATAGAAAAAATAGGTAATTGTGTCGGTAGCATAAGCCACCCCACGATCAACAGAATTATGCTCGCGATCAAGGATCTGCTGCAGTAATTGGTTTTTATTAGCCGCCATATCAACCCGTAACTGCTTCAACTCATCAAGCATATAGCGCTCAATAAAAGGTGAGTACAGCGGCTTTTCCAAACTATCAATATCAACCGCAGAAGTCTGTGCAGCTACCGCTGGTGACGGCGACTCCTCCGCCGTCCAGCCAAAGCTGGAAAAACCAGCAAGGAATAGAGCACAAAGTATTAAGATGCGAGGCATATAGCTCTGCCATGATCGTGAACTTCAACCAGCGTTTGATGTAAACTTTTAATCGTTTCTTCGTAATCAGACTCTTCGACTACAAGCTGTATATCAACCTGACGCATTGACTGATGAACTGCAAGCACACTGATATTTTTCTTCGCTACTGCCTGCACCGCTTTTGCTAAAATACCCGGTACATGCATATCACTACCAATAGCCGAAACAATTGCAACCTGTTTATGGGTCAGCTCAGCCTCAGGATACACCTTTAACAAGGCAGCACTTATGCGTTTAATGGTTTTGATATTGGTCGCCAAGAAATGAGTAATGGTATTGGCATTGATATCCTTGGCCACCACAGGCGCCTTAAAGCGAGTGATTTGCTTGAGCACCTCTTGATCATAATCATGAATATTGCCTGCCATATCTTGATCAAAGATCTCCAGCGCAAACACACCTTTATTACCTGCAATAATTTCAACACAGGGAGTATCACTCACATAATCACCGGTTATCAAGGTACCAGTGTGCTCTGGCTCAAAGGTATTTTTAACTCTTAACGGTATATTACTCTGACGCAAGCCCTTTGCAGCTTTAGGGTGAATTGCTTCCATCCCCAGATTTGCCAACTGGTCAGCCACATCATAGCTAGTACGCCCAATTGGTACCGATTTATCTTCACCAACGATTCTCGGATCAGCACTACTCAAGTGAAACTCTTTATGAATAACCGCTTCGCGTGCCTCAGTCAGCACCGCAAGTCGACTAAAAGTCATCTCGCTATAACCACGATTAAATGACTTCATTAAACCATTTTCACTATGTGCATAGCCTGTCACAATAGGCAACTGTCTGGCTAAATCCAAACTGGAAAATGCTTCACGTATACGTTCATCTAAAGCAATATGCTTACTAGTATTCCAGCCCGTTAAATCAACAAAAATAGCATTAATGCCATCACGTTTTAACAGCGCCGCCATATTCCAGGCGCTATGTGCCTCACCTAAACTGGCTAGCATTTCACGCACTGTCGCCAAATGACTATCCAGTTCAAAGTGCCCATGCGAACATAGGTGATGAAGGTTGACTAAGCACTCTTTGGCTTCGTCAATACGATCATCGATAAAAGCATTCGCTTTAGTCAATTCCTCATCCGTGGTAAACAAACTTTTATTAATATCGTGCATATGCGCCTGAAGATCAACAATAGCATCCAGCCAGCCTTCATCGACCAAGCCGGCAGAGAACAAACCATAAATACCCGGCTGCCCAGACTTTTTATTTTCAAGCAATTTATCGGTAATGCCGCCATAGGCCGATACAACAAAAACACGCTGATAAGGTGTTTTTGTCTCACTATTGTTGAAAATAATGTTATCTCTGATGGAAACGTAGCTGCTCATCGATGTACCACCAATTTTTTCAACAGTATGTCTCGCAGTCATAGTTCTCCCGTTCGCTTCTGGTAATAAATTTTATCAACAATAAAGACTTAACCTTTACTGCTTAACTAAATAGCTTCTGCATCTAATTCGTAAGCACCTTCAGCATTGTGTACTTCTTTACCGCTCAATGGTGGGTTAAATACACAAGCCAACTTCATTTCAGAGAAAGCCCTCAATATATGCTTATCATGCTTATCTAAAATATATAAAGTACCAGGCTTAATTGGATATTTTTTACCGTCATCCAGTGTTTCTACTTCACCTTCTCCCGATACGCAGTACACCGATTCCAGATGATTTTGGTAATGCATTTTAAAATCAGCCCCCTTAAAAATAGTGGTTATATGGAATGAAAAACCCATATTGTCACTTTTTAACAGCATCCGAGTACTATCCCAATTGCCATCAGGAGACACAATTTTACGATTGGTTTTTTCTGCTTCAGCCAAGGTTCTAACTATCATATTTAATCTCGCTTTTAATTTATTACTGCTAATTGTTACTGGCAGTACTTCCAACATAGGAGATGAACAATCACCACCGTTGGCACACCATAAAAAATCTGCCAACTTTATTAGAGGGACTCGTTCACGCTTATGTCAAGCATGGCTGCACCTGCAGCCAGTTTCATCATTAATTTGTTACATGGACATCATCAAAGTAATCAGACTCTTCTGGCATAGAATCTTCCTTTGCACACATTTCTTTGACCGCAGCTTCAACTATATCGATACCTTTTTTCAAATTCGCATCACTGGTAATTAGCGGACACAAAAACTTGATCACCTGATCTTCTGCGCCACTGGTTTCTATCAACAAGCCATGCTGAAAAGCCTTATGGGTGATCTTTCCAGCTAACTCGCCATTGACACAGTTAATGCCTTGAAACATACCGCGACCACGGGTAGTAAAATTACCTTCGCCGTATTTATCGACAATATTTTGTAAGCGCTTGGTTACATACTCACCTTTACGCTTCACATCTTTAGAGAACGTATCATCCGACCAAAAAAGGTCAATTGCAGCTTTTGCGGTTACAAAGGCAAAGTTATTACCCCGAAATGTACCGTTATGCTCACCAGGCTTCCACTGATCGATTGCAGGGTTAAACAACACCACCGCAAAAGGTAAACCGTAGCCACCCAAAGATTTTGACAAAGTAACGATATCTGGCTTGATACCCGCTTCCTCAAAACTAAAATAAGTCCCGGTGCGACCACACCCCGCTTGAATATCATCAACGATCAATAAAACATCGTGCTTTCTACAAACCACTTCTAAATTACGCAGCCACTCAAAGCTAGCAACATTAATGCCGCCTTCGCCCTGCACTGTCTCAACAATTACCGCTGCGGGCTTATCAATACCACTACTTGAGTCTGACAAAACCTTATCAAGATATGCTGTGGTATCTACATCATCCCCAAGATAACCATCAAAAGGCATTCGGCTAACACCCGCTAAACTAACACCCGCAGCACCGCGATGGTGAGAGTTACCAGTTGTAGCCAACGCACCTAGGCTCACACCATGAAAACCGTTAGTGAAGGCAATAATATTTTCACGGCCAGTCACATTGCGCGCCAATTTCAGGGCGGCTTCAACAGCGTTGGTACCAGTAGGCCCAGTAAATTGAACTACATAATCTAAACCACGAGGCTTGAGAATTTTCTCGTTAAAGGTTTGCAGAAACTCACCTTTAGCCCGCGTATGCATATCAAGACCATGGGTAATACCATCGCCCAACATGTACTCCAACAATATTTTTTTCAACTTAGGGTGGTTGTGGCCATAGTTCAACGTACCAGCACCGGCGAGAAAATCCAGGTATTCATTACCCTCTGAATCATACATATGCTCACCAACCGCACGGTCAAAAACGCGAGGAAAAGACCTCGCATACGACTGTACTTCAGATTCAATCTCATCAAAAATTTTCATTACACGTTCCTCATTTATGAATTTGTTAGCTCAAGCTAAATGCCAGTTATTAGCGGGCGGCTATAGGCCCTATTTTCACCAGCATTTCCGACTCATGTTCACTGTTAAAATGAATCACCTTGTCAAAAAAGAGTGAATGCTCAAGCGCTGTATCTAACCGTCTAGCCTGGCCTTTAAATAAAGCCCAAGATGCAGGATTGTCTTCAGTGATGGTGGTCTCGATAAATTCCACTGCCTTACAAGACTCCCGCCCCAGCAAATTAAAAATCATCTTTCCGGCCAAGCCTAAACCTCGAGCCGACTCATCTACTGCTACCTGCCAAATAAACAGAGTATTATTTCTTTCTGGCACCAGATAACCGCTGATAAAACCTACCAGTTTGTCATTCAAAAACGCCGCTACCGAAGTGCCTGAAAAATGACTGCACTGCAAAAGATTGCAATACAAAGAATTGGTGTCTAATGGCTTGCAACGAGCCACTAACTGATTTACTGCATATCCATCTTGCGATTGTGGCGCACGTAACTGCACTAAGGTATCCACTCCTATCCCCTACATTATTTCACTCGGTATTAATTAGATGACTATATAAATATTACAGATTAATTACACAGATATTTTAAAAGCCGCTAATTTAAACCGTTATAGACGTATAGCCTCCAGAAAAAATACATTGTACACTAAACAATAATTTTTTTCCATTGCCATGTGCCTTGGCTAGTTATATAAGACTTATCACGAGCTGCTAACAAACAGCCATTAAAAGCTATGACCTGTATAAGCCCGCACTCAGTTAAGCGAAGGATTGACGTAAACAACAGCTGCCGCCTACTTCTAATACAGGTATAAGAACAAGGCGAATGCCATAACAGAAGCAACAAACCTGCAACTAGCCAGAGGCTTAGTTGAGCGTTTTTCAACCAACAATATTGCATAATCAGGAGAAGTCATTGGACCGCATCAAAGCAGTACTCATCGCTCTACGTAGAGTGATACGCGCTACCGACTTACATTCAAAGCATCTGGCTAAAACCACAGGCTTGACCGCACCACAAATATTGCTACTACAAACCATTCGCGAACACGGTGATATCACCATTGGCCAAATCGCTAATGAAATGAGCCTCAGTCAGGCAACAGTTACCACTATCTTAGATCGCCTGGAAAAAAGAGAGATGGTTTACAGGAAGCGCTCTCAAGAAGATAAGCGCAAGGTACATGCCTACCTGACCCAACCAGCAATTGAGATGCTTGAGCACGCACCAGTCCCCTTACAGGACCAGTTTTCACGTCAGTTTGATGCGTTACAGGACTGGGAACAAACTATGATTATTTCTTCATTACAGAGAGTGGCTGAAATGATGGATGCACAGCATATTGATGCCTCGCCAGTACTCGATATTGGCCTGCTTGATCGTCAGGTTATTGAATAACAGACCAGGTTTTGATGGATCAAGACCCACTCTACAGCTGCTGCCATTCCACGGGAGATAAGCCGTAGCCAATAGCAATTCAGAGGCAATCCGTCATTTGGATCAGGAGGGAAACTAAAATAACAGAATGAAATCAGTTTTGTGCTTTATTATTAGTAGTAAGCCTGTGAACTTATAACCAAACCTCAGGGCAAAGATACGTCTACCCCGAGGCCATGCTCAATCTATCAATATCTGGGCTTGCACCCTATAAATTGCCTAAAACTCCTTTCTTATCAGCACCTTTAGATTTTTTCGCGATCTTTTTTTCCTTTTGAGTAAGTAGCGGTTTTTTCTTGGACTCTTTATTACTTTTCTTCTCTTTACTCATGTTATCCACTCCCGTGGCTATTAATGTTCCTTCTTAACAGGCGCCATGCCCTTTAAATACTTAAATAAATCGCTATCAGTGGATAATACCACCGTTGTGCTTTCACCAATAATCGATGGATAAGCCGCCATGGTACGGGTAAATTCATAAAACTCTGTCGCAAGCGGGCTTTGATTGTAAGCACTGGCATAAATCTCTGTTGCTTTCGCATCTGCCAAACCCCGTATCTCTTCTACTTCCCGATACGCCTCAGATTGAATTTTATTTAACTCTCGAACCCGGTTACCCCTGATTCTTGCGGCCTCACCATTACCTTCAGAAAGAAAGCGCTCAGCAATTTGTCTCCGTTCACTGATCATTCGGTCATATATTTTTGGCCGAACACTGTCATTATAGTTAATCCGTTTGAAGCGTATATCCAATAATTCAATGCCAAAAACACGGACTTTTTCTGCAGCTTCAGCAAAAATTTCCTGCTCAACCAATTTACGCCCCTTTTCGATAGGTACTAGCGCCCCCATATTGGCACCCTGCTCGGTGGATGTTAATACAGCATCGCGCAAAGGGATACGATCCTTAGTGGTACGAATTATTTCTATCAACTCATGCTTCGCCACCGCGTTGCGAGTCTCACTCCCCAAGATATCATCTAACCGCGATTGCGCGCTGCGCTCATCACGTAAGCGCAAAAAATACTGCAGCGGATCAACAATACGCCAGCGGGCAAATAAATCGACCGAGATGTAGAGCTTGTCTTTGGTTGGCATATCTGACGGCGAGCCATCCCACTCAAGCACTCGTTTGTCGATAGGATTCACCTCCTGAACAAAGGGAGTTTTGAATTTTAAACCGGCCGTAATCACAGGATCGCCTACAGGCTTACCAAACTGCGTAATGATTACTTGCTCAACCTCATCGACAAAATAGATAGCATTTGCTGATACAAATAGCGCCAAAACCACAACTGACAAAATTGCTAACGTCATTATATTTTTCATTGTTTACCACCTTTACGTGCATCCAAATTAAGTAATGGCAGCAAGCCACTCATCGCGCCATCCACTAGCACTTTGGATTCAATATTCGGCATTACCTCCTGCATAGTCTCTATGTAAATACGACGGCGAGTCACTTCAGGAGCTTTACGGTATTCTGCAAATAGCGCATTGAATCGCGCCACATCACCCTCTGCCTCGTTAATTCTCTTTAGACGATAACCATCTGCCTCTCGAATACGCTGATCTTTTTCACCTTCGGCCAAGGGAATAACCTTGTTGTATTCGCGCCGCGCTTCATTGATGAGTTTTTCTTTGGACTGCTGCGCCTGATTCACCTCATTAAATGACTCTTGCACGGGCCTAGGTGGATTAATATTTTTTAGCTGCACCTGATCAATACTGATACCCATCACATACTTTGTTGATAGCTCCTGCATTTTAACCAAAGCTTCAACTTCAATTTCCTGCCGACCAATCGTGATAACTTCATCTACCGTTCTATCACCAACCACTTCACGCATCACCGACTCCGACACATAACGTAAAGTTTCCGCAGGATTGCGAACTTCAAATAAAAACTTCACTGGGTCTGAAATACGATACTGGACAACCCATTCAACTAATGCAGCATTGAGATCTCCCGTCACCATCTGAGTTTCTAATTTACCGTTCCGAAATCCTTGATAAATATCTTGTGCTCCCGGTGTGGAAAAACCAAACTCTTGTTTTAACTGCCGTTTAACAGGGACTATTGTAGTTTTATCAACACCTAAAGGCAGTTTGAAATGCAGCCCCGGTGGCACTTCTTTTAAATACAACCCAAACCGTTGCACCACGGCGACAGAGTCACTGGGTACGGTGTAATAGGCTGACCATAAAGTTATCGCAACAAAAACCAAGCCAACTACCGTTAATATTCCTGCGGGACTACTGCCCGAACTCCCTCCTAAACTACCGTTCGAATTACCACCAGAATTGCCACCGGAGAACAGGCTTTTTAAACGCTTTAATCCATCGGTTATAATTTCATCAAGATCAGGTGGTGAAGAGGGTTTTGAATTCCAGGGGTTTCCAGAATCGTTATGATTGGGGGGCATCAGATAACCTTTTACTAGGGATAGAGAAGTTGACTGGCCAGATTGTAGCGTAGGCCTTTAAGTAGTGTACAAGGCAGGACGGGTAAATAGATAGCTAAACCGCTGGAAAAGCACACAAACAAACTCAGCTGGTAAAAATGCTACCATCTCAGCCATTGATGATCGCTAAACCAAGCAGCATGGGTGTTAATAATGTTGCTGCCACATTGGCGCCCAAATACTGCGGCTGCCTACCAATATTGACTGGATCCTTAATCGCCCCTCTAAGCGCAAATACAGCGAATAGCGATGGAATTAAAGCGATTAGGCTTAAACTCGGTATGGCCTTATTAATCACTAACATCAACACTAACGCATAGGCTGCGAGCATAAAAAAGGCATAAACATAGTTGCTATTTTTATAGCCAAAAGCAATGGGAAAGGTGTTTCTCCCAATACTCGCGTCAGCCTCTACATCAGGATATTGATTGAGCAAGAGCAGGTTATTTACCAGAAAAAAAGGTACTAGCGATACCAACCAAGCTAACGGAGAGTAACCGCCAGTTAATGCCACATGCGTCCCTACAACCATAAAGATTCCAAAACCTGCCCCCGACGCGACCAGGCTTAACAAAGGGATGCGATTAAGAACCCGAGTATAGGTAATGATGACCGCTATGCCTGCCAAACCAATTGGCACAATGGTGAACCCATGCCTCTGCGTAATATATACACCAATTACAACTGTTATAAGCAATGAAACTATGCCGATAGCCAGCACTAAACCAGCCAACTCAGGGTTGCTCGGCAGCACCCCGCTACCACCACTAAAAGGCGTTTTTTGGGTTTTAAAATCAAGCCCACTGCTAAAATCATAATATTCATTTAATGTATTTACGCTGATATGCGCCATAACTGCGCCCAGTAATACCAGTGAAATCATCAGCAAACTGGTCTGTGACTGCACCATCAGAGCAGTACTTATTCCTAAAAATACGCAAACCGGAGTTAACAGTAAAAAGGACGGGCGAAGTGTTTTGATAACGACTATCCATTTCATAAATTCATCGACACTCTTTGCACGTGACAAGTCAACCACCATCAAAACAAGGTATTTTAATACGTCAAAATCACTCTACCCAAGAAATAATATGCTCTTCCATACCGTCAGGATGAACGTACTCCTCATTAAGCGCACGCCCCTGTATAGAAACTCCAGCATCATGAACACTGTGCTTATTTCCCGAAATTAATGGATGCCACTCCTCTAGAGGTTTGCCTTCAGCAATCAGACGATAGGCGCAGGTGCCAGGTAACCAGTGAAACTCTGCAACATCTTCGGGCCGCAACCATACGCAATTGGGGACTAGCTCGTTACGGCGCTGGTACTCAGTACACTGGCACTGATCATCCATATACCGGCAAACAACTTTGGTGTAATACACATCACCACTGTCTTCATCCTCAAGTTTATGCAGGCAACATTTGGCACAGCCATCACAGAGCGATTCCCATTCATCGCGGCTCATTTGTTCGAGAGTTTTTGTCTCCCAAAAAGGTTGGGCTTGTTCGCTCATCATTTAAATCTTATGGTTTTGTTGATGGAGTTTACGCATATAAGCTTCGGGCTGCGGCGGCATTTGCAAGTAGTAACCCTTTTGTTCGAGCTCGGCTAACACATTTGCCACATCGACAAGTGCTAGTGTCCGCTCCGGGTGCAACAATAATGTCATTGCCTGTTGCGGCTTACCGAATTGCTTGAGCAAAGCCTCAGGCACGCGGCTTAACGCTTCTTTTTTATCGACATACAAGTACATCCCCTCTTGCTTGGGACTACGAAAAACACTGCAAATGACTTTCATGCTATAGGTTCTCGCGACTCAACAGAGCCAATAATTCGTTACCGATAAGGTCTTCACGCCAACCACGCAGTGTTTCAGGCAATTGATAAGCTTGACCATTTTGACCCGAGCGCAACAAGGCCTCGTAATCGCGTTTTTTAACCAGTAGTTCCTGGGCCACGCCAAGCCGCTCTGCACATTGCCGCACATGCACTTTCAGCCGCTTGAGCACGGCCCCCGCTTGCGGCGGCAACGGTTTGGGCAACGGTTCTGGACAATTTTCCTTGGATAAATCCCGCGCCGTTTGAATCAAGGTTAGTAAAGTGTCACTGTGGTTGCGTAAAGTCTTACCGTTCATATCCTCAATGGCTGCAAGAGTTTTAAAGGACTGTGGTTGTAAGCGGGCAATTTCGTAGCAACTGCGATCTTTGAGTACTCTGCCCCTTGGTATATTTTGAACGCGTGCCTGCTGCTCCCGCCATTCGGTAATGACTTGCAAGATAGCTAACTGGGGACCGCTCAACTTCCAGGCCGATGAGATTTTTTTGTAGTATTGAGAAATCACTTGATTATCGCTGAACTGATCAACATAGCGATCGCAATCTTGCTGCAACCAACCCAAACGCCCTTTTTGCTGTAAAGAGTCCACCAACAATGGATACATTTGCAACAAGTAAACCACATCCAGCATAGCGTAGTGAATTTGCGACTCGCTTAACGGCCGCTGTAACCAATTAGACCGTGTCTCGCCCTTAGGGACATGAACTTGCAACAATGCCTCAGTCATTGCCTGATAACTCAAACTAAAACCCAAACCATCAAGCCCCGCTGCAAGCTGAGTATCAATTAAAGGACGAGGTAACACACCAAATAATCGGTCAAATACCTCGAGATCTTCGCTACAGGAATGCAAAACCTTGATGATACCTTCATCGATCAGCAATGCCTTGAACGGACTAAAATCATCGATAGTCAGCGGATCGATTAAGTAGTAGCCATTGCCGTCGGCAAGCTGTATCAGCGCAGCAATCGGATAAAAAGTATCAGTACGAATAAATTCTGTATCCAACGCCAGCACTTTTGCCTGTGCCCACTGGGCGCAAAACTGCTGTAGTTTTTCATTGGAATCGATATAAATGGGGGGGTCAATGTGCTGAAGTACCATAATGATTACTTGTCTAGGCCTGGTGATATGAAAGGCGTGATGATATGAACAATATAGGGCTATTAAAAATGCGCCTGATTTAATCGACCAACCGACGACCGTTTAGTGCATGGGCCAAGGTACCTGCATCAACGTACTCCAGCTCACCGCCCAACGGCACGCCGTGAGCAATGCGGGAAACATTGATACCGCGAGCCTTAACCTGCTCGATAATATAGTAAGCGGTAGCCTCACCCTCTACCGTTGGATTGGTGGCCAGTATCACTTCACTGATATTCTCTGCCTCCAAGCGCGCTAACAAATGACTGACACCAATCTCTACCGGGCCAATGCCATCGATCGGTGACAAATGCCCCATCAATACAAAGTATAAGCCGCGGTAAATACCGGATTGCTCAAAAGCAAGCACATCAGCAGGAGTCTCGACTACACAAATAATTGTATGATCGCGGCGCTGATCTTCGCAGATAGAACACAAAAGCTGTTCGGTGAGGGTGCGACACTGCTGACATCTCGTCACCCCTTCCATCGCTTTTTCAAGTTTGCCCGCCAGCTTAAAACCACCTTCGCGGTCGCGCTCTAGCAAGTGAAACGCCATTCGCTGTGCCGACTTGGGACCAACCCCAGGCAAGCAGCGCAGGGCTTCGACCAATTGATCTATTAAAGGGCTAAACGCCATTGACGGGATACCTGATTAACACGTGATTGGATCGAATTCTAGAAAGGCATTTTAAAGTTGGATAAGTCCATGCCTGGAGCTAAACCCGCCAGCGCATCGCGGCTAGTCGCCTCAACTTTGCGCACCGCATCATTCACCGCCGCCGCTACTAAATCTTCGAGAACCTCTTTGTCTTCACTCAACAAACTATCATCTATCGACACCCTGCGAACATCATGACGGCCATTCATCACGATCTTAACCAACCCCGCACCGGACTCGCCATGCACTTCTTTATTGGCCAATTCCTGCTGCGCTTTTTGCATTTGCTCTTGCATCTGCTGCGCTTGTTTCATCAAATCATTAATTTTCATTGCAACCTCTTTAAACCAGTTCTATCGACGCTTCATCCAACGTTGCGTCAAACTCATTAATTAATAACTGTACATTAGGGTCGTTCTGTAAATCTACTAAAGCTTGCTGTCTACGCTCTTGCAGCAAACGTGCCTTTCTGACAGCAGGCGTTTCCACGGTCAAGGCACTAACAGTCACCTTAACTTGCACTGGCGCATTCAAAGCGACCGTTAAATGTGATTGGATACGGGCCGTGTAAGACTCGCTAAACAGAGTTGCGTTAGCTTTATCCAGCAATAGATAGAGATTATCCCCTTCAATTTTTTCCAGCACACAATGTGACGCAATATTACCTACAACACCGCCAAAACCCAGCTGATCAAAACACCTATTCCAATTCTCCGGGGTCAGTTGCTCTAGACTCGATATCTTGTCAACAGGGTCCTCAATAACAACTGCTGGCGCAACCGTTGCCGTGTTGACTGGCGCAGGCGCAGGC